>CAWBGW010000049.1:0-15241 GCA_963788345.1 uncultured Acidobacteriota bacterium
ATATCAGCGTTGCTTCGAAAACCGCCAGCTTCGCTCTTCTGCTGCGCCTGCTGCTCACCGTGTTCTGGCCGGTGCGAGTCGACTGGGAGATGCTGATTGCCTGGGTGGCGATCGCTTCGCTTGACGGTGGGAAACCTCGCGGCCATCACCCAGACCAACGTGAAGCGCATGTTGGCATACTCCTCGATCTCGCACGTCGGATACATCCTGCTGGGAATCGTGGCGGCTGCCTCCAGCCCGATCGGCTTCCTGACCGGCATGAAGGGCATCGCCTTCTATCTTTTCGCGTACGCGTTCATGACCATCGGCGCGTTTGCGGTGCTCATCGTGCTGCAGCGGCAGGGAATCATCGGTGACGAGCTGGACGATCTGAATGGCCTGTACAAGCGCAGCCCCATGTCCGCGCTGGTGCTGCTGATCTTCATGCTGTCGCTTGCGGGGATTCCGCCGCTGGCCGGCTTTGTCGGGAAATACTTCATCCTGCAGGCGCTGATCGAGACCGGTCACACCAATCTGGCGATTTTCGGCGCGCTGTACATCGTCCCGGCGCTGTACTACTACTTCCGCATCGTGATGCACGCCTACCTGTACGAGCCGGGCAACGCGCCGCTGCCGGTCATCACCATCGGGCAGAAAGTGGCCTTCGCCGTGCTGACGTTCGTCACCGTGGCCGCGGGTATTTTCCCCGAGCCCTTCGTGCAGCTGGCGACCTATTCGATCTTCATCCCGCTGGGATTCAGTGGCCGCTGACGAGCCAAGTCCGCCTTCGTCTCCCACGCCGCGTAAACGGCCCGCCGGATTCGTTCGCCAACTGGCTCTTGCTCTCGAATTGCCTGTGATTCCGGTGGCAGGGGTCCTTGCCGGCGGGGGGCTCGGCTATCTGATCGACTCTCGCGTCCATACTGGCCGCATTTTCACGATCCTCCTAAGCGCGACCGGAGTGGCCGCAGGAATCGCCGAGATGATCCGCCGCGCTTCCCGGCAGGACTGAAGCGATGGCCCCCTCCGAAGCGTACTACGAGGCAGTTGAACGGCGGATCGAGTGGCTAACGCTTGCCCTCGGAGCGGTGTTTGGCCTCCACAATTCTCTCGTTTAAGTCTAACCGCTCGCTGGCGCCCCGACCGAAGCAGACCGACCCCTGGTGCTGAAGGTGCCAACCGCGCGCTCACGAATCGCGGGTCACGGATCGCACAAGGTCACCGCTCACCAATCACTAATCACCAGTCACCACCTGTGCTAGACTCGCGAAGCGGGCGCGCGAGAGAAACTTTTTCGCCGCGACTGCCATCGGTGGAACTTCGGGCTCTGTGCAACGATTCCCCGTGAACCCCGCCAGGCCCGGAAGGGAGCAACGGTAACGGGTCAGCTTCGTGTGCCGCGGAGTACCCGAAGTTCCATACCTACGCGCGAGGTGGAAGCGAAGAATGGGCGCGAGCGCTGAGACTTCGAAAGCAGCAGCAAATCCAAGTTTTCTTTCGGCGGCCCCGACGTTTCTCGTCGACGACGTCGGCAGCCACCGCGGAGTGGTATGAAAAGCATCTCGGGTTCGCGGTCAGTCCGTTTCCCAAGAACAAGCCGTATGTTTACGCCAGCCTCCAACGCGACGGCGTCGAAATCATGTTGTTGCGAACGGAGGGCTACCAGAAGCCGGAAATTTCCAGGCCGGGCGGCGCTTGGGACGCGTACATCCGAATGCGAGGCGTCCGGGAGTTCTACGAAGCCGTTCGGCACGATGTGCCGATTCATCTGGAACTGGTCAAGCAATCTTATGGCAATTGGGAGTTCGAAGTACGCGACCCCAACGGATACATTCTCGTGTTCGGCGAATTGGCGGATGGCGCGGAGTGACGCAAAATGAGCGCGACGATACGACGGAATCACGAGTCACGAGTCACGAATCACGAGTCACGAATCACGGCCTCTCATGACCTATAAAGTCATCGCCCGAAAATATCGCCCGCAAACGTTCAAGGAAATCGTCGGGCAGGAGCACGTCACGCGAACGCTGGCGAACGCGATCCAATCGAATCGCGTCGCGCACGCGTACATTTTTTCGGGCGTTCGCGGCGTCGGCAAGACGACCACGGCCCGCATCCTCGCCAAAGCCCTGAATTGCGTGAAGGGCCCCACCGCCGAGCCCGACAACACCTGCGATTCCTGCCGCGAAATTTCCGCCGGAACTTCGCTCGACGTCCTTGAAATCGACGCGGCCTCGAATCGCGGCATCGACCAGATTCGCGAGCTTCGCGAGATGGTGCGCTACGCGCCCGCCGTCGAGCCGCTACAAAGTCGTGATCCTCGACGAAGCGCATCAGCTGACCGACGAAGCCTCGAACGCCCTGCTGAAGACTCTCGAAGAGCCGCCCGAGCGCGTCATTTTCATTCTCGCCACCACGCGCTCCGAAGATCTCGTCGAAACGATCAAGTCGCGCGCGCAGCTCTTTCAATTCCGCTCGCTCACCTTCAAGGAAATCGCCGGCGAAATCGAGCGCATCACGAAGGCCGAAAACCTGAAGATCGATTCCGGAGCCGTGGCCGTTCTCGCGCGCGCCGCGGAAGGCAGCTTGCGCGACGGGCTCTCGCTTCTCGAACAAGCCATCGCCTATTCCGGCGACGACATCACCGATGCGCAGGTTCGCGAACTTCTCGGCGTGGTCGCCGAAAGCGTCCTCGACGAACTCGTCGAAGCGATCGAGGCTCAGTCCGCCGAGCGCGCCCTGGGGCTGGTCCATCGCCTGATCGGCGACGGACAGAACCTCCGGCATTTCTGCCGCGAGGCGATTCGCCACTTTCGCAATTTGCTGGTCGCTCGCGTCTGCGGCGCCGATTCCGATTTGGTCGCGGCTCCGCCTGACGAGCGGCCCCGCCTCGCGGAACAGGCCGCAAAATTCGGCGAAGAAGATCTCACGCGGTTTTTCAATATTCTGCTCGCCGCGGAGGACGAACTGCGGCGCAATCCCGATCCGCGCCTGCATCTCGAATTGGCCCTGCTGAAGCTCGTCAACGCGCAACGCCTGGCGCCGCTCGAAACGATTCTCTCGGACTTGCATGGTGGCGGACGCGCTCCCGCTTCGCGGCCGGCTCCCGATCCTCCCGGAACTCCGCCGCGCATCATGTCCGCAGCGGCCGCCTCCGGCGCTGCCTGCGCCAGCACGCTCAAATCCGAATGCTGCTCCAGCGTCCGCGCCGCCTTCGCGAACCGGAACGCCCGAATCGAATCTCGCGCCCGCGCGAGCGGCAACGCCCACGCCGATTCCCGCATCTCCTCCTCGAATCGTCGCCCGCTCCGCGGAAGATCCGGCCAACGGGCTCGCGTCCGCGCAAGTGGACGCGATCAAGAACGCGCTGCAGGGGCAGAAATTTTTGTGGTCGATGGTCGAACACGCCACGCGCTGGGAAATTGAAGGCGGCGAGCTTCGTCTGTTTTTCCCCACGGAAAGCCGCGCTCTCGCCGAAATGTTGCAAGCGCGCGACCCGATGGAGCGATTGCGCACAGTCTTGAACCAAGTGGTAGGCCAGCCGCTGCGCGTCTGTGTTAAACTTGAGGCTGGTCGAGCGCCAGCGAATCTCGGTTCTGAATTGCGCGCTCGATTCGAGGAAGATCCTATCGTTAGGGCGATGCTGGAAAGATTCGGCGGCCAGATTTCGAAGGTCAAGCGCCCGGGCGAGGAATAGCTAATGGAAGTAAAAGCGCTCCAGCAAATGCTGTCGCAGTTCCGTTCGGTGCAGGAGAAGCTCGAAAAGCAGATCGACGGAATTGTGGTCGAGGCGAGTGCCGGCGGCGGCATGGTCTCCGTGAAGATGAACGGCCAGAAGCAGCTCCTCGAAGTGCGCGTCGAGCCGGACATCTTCAAGGGCAAGGATCAGGAAATGCTGCAGGAACTGATTCTGGCCGCGGTGAACGAAGCCGCGCGCCGCGTCGACGAAGAGCTTTCCAAACAGGTGAAGGATCTCACCGGCGGTTTGCCCGGCATCATGGGCATGAAGATTCCCGGTCTCTTCTGAGGAGTTGCGGCCTTCGCCGGCTTTTCCATCTTCCCTTCTTCATTTTTCCTCTTCGATTGTTCAGCCTTTGATCTTTCCGTCTCTTCTTTTTCTCATCTGTCTTTATCAGTGTTTATCTGTAGTTCATCTGTCGTTCAAGGGTTTCGCTCTGCCTCTGTCTGTATTCTAGATTTTCTCGAGCGCCCTCTGCGTCTCAGCGGTAAATCCGATTTTTCGGTTTTCGGTTTCAGGTTTTGAACTTTCCTCCATCTGTGTTCATCTGTGGTTCCAAAAGGTCTTCGTCTTTCGGCTTTGCTCCTTTCCTGCTAGGCTCACTACATGCCTGATTTCGCGCCATCTATAACGCGTCTGATCGACGAACTAAAGCACTTGCCCGGCATCGGGCAGAAAACCGCGCAGCGCCTCGCCTTCTATTTGCTTCGCGCGGACCGCGACCAGGCTTTCGCTCTCTCCGACGCGATTCGCGACGCCAAGGAAAAAATCCGCGAATGCTCGATCTGCAACAACATCACCGACGAGGATCCGTGCCTCTTCTGCAGGAGTTCCACGCGAGATAAGCGCCTGATCTGCGTCGTGGAAGACGCAACCAATATCCAGGCCGTCGAGAAAACTCGGCAGTTCAACGGTCTCTACCATGTTCTCGGCGGCGCGCTGTCACCGTTGCAAGGCATCGGTCCGGATCAGTTGAAAATCAAGAGCCTCATCGAACGGCTAAAGCCAGGAACTACCGAAGAACTCATCGTCGCCACCAGTCCCACCGCCGAAGGCGAAGCCACCGCCGTCTATCTGTCGAAGCTCATCAAGCCGCTCGGCGTTCGCGTATCGCGCATCGCGATGGGCATCCCCGTCGGTTCCGACCTCGAATACGCCGACGAAGTGACCATGCTAAAAGCAATGGAAGGCCGCCGCGACTTGTAGCGGGACTTCAGAGCGGGATTTTTCCGCAGGGGAACGGCATTCACGCTGAGCGTGGCCGAATCCGTGCCCCGCGAGCCTCGCCAATCCGGCCGTCTATTCCCGATTCAATTTATCGTGAAGATCGAGCCCGAACGCCGGCTTGTCCTTCGTGCCCGTGATTCTGATGGGTAGTTCCGTCCCGCCATCCTTGCCCCTGAAAAACGGATCGACGGCCTTGAGGAAAAACGATTTCATGCCCGTCGTCGTCTGTGACAACTTCGCCTGCAAGCGCACCTTGCCGAGAAAATCCAGTTCCTGACTATCGAGATTGTACGTACCTTTCAGTGAGATCAATGCGCCGGTGACGCCGAAGCTCAACCGCGTAAACGTGACCACTCCTTTTTGAACGTTGAATCTTCCTTTCAACTCTGACACTGGATCGCCATCAGGCTGCTCCGCCGGCTTGCCCTGACCCTTCATGCTCAGCGTCTCGATTCTCTGTGTCGTTTGAGCGCTGGCAAAACGCGTGTCGGCCATTTCAAACATCCCGCTCAGCGTCATCCGCTCGATTAGATCCTCGTCGCCCTCTCCGATCTCGATATGCGTTCGAAGCTTGGCGTCCCCCGTCATCAGCGGTTCTTGCGAGTCCACCGCCAGGTGCAGCAGGTCCTCCACGCGCGCATGGCTCGTAACGGCGTCGAGCGAAATTGTTCGGCCCCTCAGGGGCGTCTTGTCCGCCACTTCACCCTTTACGTCGAGAGTCGAGTGCAGGAACCGCGCTACGACGCTGTTCAGAATCGTGTTGCCGTTCGTGCCGTCGACAATCGCCGAAAAATCCGTGTGCAGCAGCAGCGGATGACGGCTCGTCCGAAGGCTGAAGTCCGGCGTGTTCGTCTCTCCTTCGACCGTGAGATAGTCCAGCGGCCCCTTGAACGTTCCCGTCGAAGAAAGAATCCCGCTCAGTCCCTTGATCGTTCCCAGGTCGGCGTTCTCGAACGTGTAGGGGCCGTCTAGCGGACTCACGCTTGGATCGTCCGCGTTCCACGGTCCGAAAGTCCCGCTCGTATCGATCTCGCCCTTCGGTACCGGGTTCGTCAGGATCGCGTGGAAGTTCGCGGGACGCGCGAAGTCCACCGAATGCAGCTCCAGAGAATGAAGCACGAATTCGCGCGGCGCCTTGGCCGGATCGTGCGGCAGAATCGCCAGTACGGCGTCGTCCGCGTGCATCTCCTCGATCGTCACCGGATATTTGCTCGCTAGGTCCTCTTCGGTGCCATGAAGGATCGGCTGCTCGCCTTGTTGATGCGGCGGAATGTGAATCTGCAGTCCGTCGAGGCGAACGCTGCGAATCACGGGATGCCGGCGCAGAATGCCGAGGAATCCCGCGTCGAGCGTGATGCGGCCGATCTGAATTAGCGGCGGAATATCCGTTCGTCCTTCGTAGTGCAGCACCACTCGATCCACGGCCACGTGCACGCGCGGAAACACCGACGCCTGGAACTCGCCCAGCTCAACAGCGCTGTTGAAGTTGGTTTTGAGATAGGCTTCCGTGCGTCGCCGAGCTGCGGCGCGCAATGCAGGCCCCGCGCCGTACAGAAGGATCAAAAGCACGCTCACGCCAGCGAGCGCCGCAACTGCGAACCAAATGGCCACTTTGCGCATGCCAATCCGGCGCATAGCACTCCGTTTTCGGCGCGTAATTCCCGCTAAGACGATTCCGCTTCCACGTTACAACAAGTACCCACCGCGCGCCATCGGGTGAAGTAAGTAGATCGCTGGTTGAGTCGCCGAGTCTCTGTTAGTCTTCCCGTCGAAACCAACGCAGCCCGGAGGTCCGCATGCGCAGAAGAGAATTCCTGGGCGCCGCAATGGGCGCAGCAATCATTCACACCAAAGCCTTCGGCAGTCTCGAAAATGTCCACGGGCGCGGCGACCATCGCGTTCCGGCCGACGCGCTCGGCAGCCTGAAGCCGATGGCCGTCGGCCTGATGATTCAGCCGGCCAGCGGCGCGGAGGCCGCCATCTCGCGCGTAAAAGATCTGGGACTGTCGAACTGTTTCCTCTCGCTCGACGGCTACATCGGACAATTCACTCCCTTGACTCGCGCAGGAATTGAACGGCCTGCTCCAGAAGTACGGCGTCGTCGCCACGAGCGCCGAAGTCGTCGGTCCCGGCCGCCTCGTGTGGGACTTTCTCGACGGGCCCTCGACGATCGGCCTCGTGCCCCGCGAAACTCGCGCCGCCCGCATCGACGCGCTGAAGCAAACCTCCGACTTCGCGAAAATGCTCGGCATCCCTCGCGTCCAAACGCACTGCGGCTTCATTCCCGAAAATCCGCGGGACCCGCTTTACGATGAAGCAGTCCTCGCGATCCGCGAAGTCGCGCAATACTGCGCCACCAACGGCCAGGATTTCCTGATGGAGACCGGACAGGAAACTCCCACCACTCTCTCGCGCGCGCTGAAGGATGTGAACCAGCCGAATCTCGGCATCGGTTTCGACACAGCGAATCTGATTTTGTACGGAAAAGCGAATCCCGTGGACGCGGCGGACATCATTGGGCCGCACGTGAAAAGCGTTCACGCAAAGGATGGAAAGTTCCCGACGGATCCAATGCAACTCGGCGAGGAAGTCCTGATCGGCACCGGCCGCGTCGACTTCGTGCAAGTATTCACGAAGCTCCACAATTTCGGCTACACCGGCGCAATCACCATCGAACGCGAAACCTCCGGCCCGCAGCAAATCGAAGACGTGAAAAACGAGAAGGTCTACCTCGAAGCGCATCATCACCCAAATCCAGGCTCAGCCCCAGGCGAAGCCCGCTTGATTAATGGTCGGAGCATGCACCGGGTGCCCTCGGAAGCCAGACACCCTCGGGCGACGGCAGTCTCGAGGAATCACAGCCGTCGGCATT
Source organism: uncultured Acidobacteriota bacterium (assembly GCA_963788345.1). Lineage (GTDB taxonomy): Bacteria > Acidobacteriota > Terriglobia > Acidiferrales > UBA7541 > Palsa-295. The sequence goes on from CAWBGW010000049.1 coordinate 7,818, forward strand.
TTCCTGTTCTTCGGCGCCGCGATGGCCGCTTTCGCGGGAACCACACTGCTCTGGCCGGGCTCACGCCTCGATCGCGCGTGGGTTCTCAACTCGGACGCCTACAAGACACTTCGGACATTTGGCCGGCTAATCGGGATTCCATTCCTGGCGCTGAGCGCAGCCCTAGTGATCGCGGGAGTCGGTTGGTTCCAGCGCCGCGCGTGGGGCTGGCGCCTCGCCGTCGCGATCATCGCAATCCAGCTTCTCGGAGATGGCGCCAGCGCACTTGAAGGCCACGTCGTTCGAGGTGTCGCCGGTCTCGCAATCGCCGGCGCGCTGCTCTTTTATCTCTTCCGTCCAAGTGTCCGGACGGCGTTTCAAGAATCCCGCTGACGCTGGCTCCTCATCGCATGAAATCAAAAGCCTTCCAGCATCCATGCGTTGTTGCCGTAATTGTATTTCATGATGGCCAGGTGTTTCCCGTCAGGGGAAGGAATGCCCCAAGTCTCGGTAAAAAGGCCCGGCTGGCGGACCAGAATCGTAGCATCGCCATTGAGGTCCACATACAGCAGCGTAGTGGCCACTGCCATCTCGCTCGACACGTAGAAGCCTTTTCCATCGGCCGCCCAATTGATGTGATTGAGCGAGTTCCAGCCTTTCACCTCAACCTCTCGCTGCGAGCCATCCAGCAGCGATATCAACCGGATCCGCCCCGGAAGCGTGTTTAAGGACACGAAGGCGATGCTCTTGCCATCCGGCGCCAAATCCAAATGAGGCAATTCCACATCCGTATCCACCGGAATGTGGACAAGCTCTGGCCCTTTGCCCTTGATCACATCGAGCGCATAGATGATCAGCTCTTTCCGATGCATCACTCCCGCTATGCAACGATCGGCGGGAGGTCGTGTGCAGTGAAATACATATAGTCCCTGCTCCTCCATCACGGTTTCACTGGGGCCACCCGCAAGGGGAACGCGGGTGACACCGACCCTTGCGTTCCATCTCTCGATTGGCGTGGATGGATCGTAGTAGAGGATCCACTTACCGTCGTGACTCATTCTCGGCGTAGTCTTATTTCGCTTGCTTTCGACGAGAGCCTGAGCGGAAGTATCGTCAAGGGACTGCCGAAAGATGTCGTAGGTCCCATTCCGATTTGAATAAAAGAGGACGGCCTTGCTGTCGGGTGTCCAGTCGGAAGGTTCGTCGTCACGGTCGTTAAGGGTCAGCCTGCGCGGTTCGGTGAGCGCTTTGCCGTTCTGCTCCAGGTTTCCCACATACACATCGCCTTGCGGATTGCCTTTCAGAAAAACCACGCGCTTTCCATCCGAAGTGACGCTCAGGTTGGAAACGCTGGCGTTCTTCCATTCCGTCACCGTGTGAGTACTTCCGGCGGCCCGCCCGGTCTTCAGGTCCACAGGGACTTCCCAGAGATTGATTACAGCGTCGCTGCCAGCCTGTTTCCAAACTCCATAGAGCAATCGTCCGTCGTCGAAAAACGCCGAAACCACCAGATTGTGCGCAGAGACTACAATAGCCGGCCGGGCGCCATCCAATTCCACAGATTCCACGCTATTCGGACCCACGACCGGGGTTCTAATAAGCAGAATTCGCCTGTTATCGGGAAACCAGGCGAGACCACCGAATGCGTCCTGAGCGGCACCGCTCAGAATTTTCACGGGTTCCTCTCCGTTTGAGCCCATCACCCATATTTCCGACTCCAGTTTCGTCGTGAAGAGGATCTTGGAGCCATCCGGTGAAGGGACCGCCTCCTCCACGTCCTCGCGCAATTTCCGGCGGTCCCCGCCCAGCAGCGAAATGGACCACACACTGGGAACCGAAGTTTCCTGAGTGACGCCGGCGGCGAGGATTTTGCTCCCATCCGGGAACCACGAGAGGCGGTAAATTTTCGCAGCAGCCTCGACGGACAGCGAGTGAGTCTCGCCGCTCTCGGTCTGCCGCACATACAGACCGTGCTCATCGGCAAACGCAAGATATTTCCCGTCGGGCGAAATGGCCGCGGCCGTCAACGACGCTTCTGAGGCATTCGTCGTGAGTTGCGTTTCCCGAACGGCTTGCGGCACACCTTTGTGTTGCCAATAGAAAAGAGCGAACACGCCTACTAGTGCCGCCGCGAGCGCCGTTGCATACAGGGCGATCCCGAGAGCAGCGGAACGCCGGGGTGGAAGTGCCGAGGCATGACCTACCTTGGACGATTGGGTCACCACACGTGGTCCAGCCGCGGTGGACTCGTCGTGCTCGGCCACTTCGGGGACAAACCGATATCCCACGCTGGGAACAGTAAGAATGTAGCGCTGTCCGTCCTGGCCTTCCCCGAGCGTTTTGCGTAGCAGAAAGATGTTCTGGCTTAGGTTCCCCTCTTCCACGAAACTGTCCGGCCAGATCGCCTGCATGAATTCCGCCTTCTCGATGACCCGGCCGCGGTTGTCGATCAAGAAGAACAGCACGTCCAGCGCTTTAGGAGGCAGGGCCAGCGTCTCAGAGCCCTGCAGAAGCAAGCGTTTCTGCCGGTCCACCTGGAAGGGACCAAAGTCGCAGAAGCGCTTTGTTTGCTCCGTCATACGCTCATCCTGAGAATCCTGACAAGACTCCTAAAAAGAATTGAACCGCCTCCGAAGGACATTGAACCAGCACTCCCCGCAGGATGCAGGCACGGCAACACATGGGCTCGGAAAACGGGCCTGCTGTGCTGCCGAATCTATCACGGGAACTCGCGGGAATGCATGGTTTACCCGGCTCCCGGGAAAACAAAGAGGAAAACATCCATGAAAAAGAACCTGTTTTTGGCGGGAGTGGTTGCGTTGGCTCTGTTTGCGGGAATTTTCACTTCGCAGTCGCAAGGCTCACAGTCCGGAAGTAACGGCTCAGACGATCAGACGACGCGCGAGATCGCGGAGCAGATCAACAATCGCCATGCCGCCTGGGGGAGCTTTGACCGGAAAGCCTACAGCGCGTTTATCGATCCTTCGGCGGTGTTCGCGGAGCCAGACAACATCCACACGGGGTCGCAGCAAATCGCTGAGGATCGCCCCACGGTCGGTTACAAGAGAACGGTCGAACACGATAGCCCCAAGGTGACGAGCTTCGGCCAGACGGCCGTCGCTGTCTATCACCAGACCGAAAAGGAAACCTACGGCGAGCAGTCCCTGACGTACAGGCTCGTGGTGGTGGACACCTATACAAAAAAAGACAGCGGATGGGTGCTCATCGCCCACGTCGAGATGCCGGAACCCCTGAAGAGGCAGGCCGTCAAAGTGAATCCGGCTGTCTTTGCCCAATACGCCGGGCAATACGAATATGGTCCGGGCTTCGTGGATACCATCTCCGTAACCGGCGGAAAGCTGATGTCACAGGAGACTGGCGACGACAAGCCAGTCGAGCTGCTGGCCCTGAACGAAACGACCTTTTTCGAGGATGGCGACGGCGACGAAGCGCTGGTTATCTTCGAGAGGGGCGCGTCCGGAAAAGTGTCGCACTATCTTCTTCGTATGCGAGGCGAGGAGCTCATCGCGAAGAAAATCAAGTAGTGGCGCTCGCGCAAAGCAGCGTTCGTCGAAAACCACTCAACGCATCCGGTGCTGGCCGCAGCGTACATGCGACCCGGCCAGCACTGGATATCCCTGCATCTATCTGTGGTTGTCTGTGTTTTATCTGTGTTTATTTGTGGTTAAAAGGTTCAGTCCTTCTCGCCCGTGCCCCTCATCCCCTCTCGATGCCGGACTACGAGTGAATCTCCATCCATCGGCCCAGGATTGTCGCAGCATGTTCGCACAGCTCGCGATCCTCCGAACCCGCAAAGGCCGCCAGGAAGTGGCTATCGATGTCGAGTTCGCCCATCACTTCTCCGCGCACGAACACCGGCACCACGATCTCGGATTTGGTTTCCACCGAGCACGCGAGATAACGCGAATCGGTGCTCACATCATCCACCACCACCGTTTTGCCAGTGGACGCTGCCGCGCCGCAAATCCCTTGGTGCAACGGTATACGCGTGTGCGGCGTCATCGAGCCCTTGAACGGCCCGAGAATCAGCACCGTTTCCTTCTCCTCCTTCTTCATCATATAAAAGCCCACCCAGTTGTATTTCAGCAGGCTTTTATGCAGCAGCGACACTATCTCGTTCATCAGCCCCTCGGCAGACGTTGCCGTGGCGGCTAGCGCGTCCAGCTGCGGGATCAGGTCCCTCGGTTTGGCGTTCGATTTGAACATGACCGCATTAAATCATGCCACTTCCGAATCATCGAAATACGATTCCCTTATTCAGTTCCACCATCGCAACTCACACCACGAGACGATGAAACGGGCCTGCGGGTGATTTTTGATGAAGATCAGCTAGCGTTAGGCGGCCGAGGATGCCGCCTTATCCTTGGCGTCCGCATCCTTCGCTGCTTTGGCGCGCAGCACCAGGACGGGGCAATCCGTCTCTTCCACCACTTTTTTGGCTACCGAGCCGAACCTGATCTCGCGCCAGCCGGTCATGCCGTGCGTGGCTATAATCACCAGATCCACGTGGTCGTGCTCGGCAATGCGTACCAGCTCCATGCCGACGTCATTCGCGATTCCCACTTCCGTCCGCACCTTTATCTTCTTGGGCGCAAGCGTGGCAGCGAGCTCTGTTAGCTGCTTCGCGCCCGCGTCGTCCACACTCTTGTCATATTCCCCCTCCTTGAACATCGACACGCTGTCGGGCAGGTCCGGTATGGCCGGTACCACGTAGACCAGCAGCAACTCCGCGCCCAGACGCGAGGCCATTTCCGAGGCCACATCCAGCGCCGCATGCGAATGTTCGCTAAAGTCGATTGGGACCATAATCAGTTTAGGAGGCAGCATGATGGTTTCCTTTGTGCCAGCGTTCCGCGCAGTCGAAAAAGTAGCTGCGCCATCCTAGCAAACCAAATTGCTGCTACGTTACACCCGTGTTGCACCCGCGTTAATTTCATTGTCCGGCCCCTGGGGCGCGCATCAGCACCTTGCCGAATCTTCAGCGCCGTAGGCGCGACACTCTCTTTCCGCTCGCAGTAGGACTTCCCTCAGATCGCTTCCTTGCTTCCGCCCCTCGGACAGCGTATACAAAGGCCATCCAACCAGCTTGAGCGTGTTCCGTGACTGAAACTGTCAATCTTTCGTTCCGTTACTCGGAAACCGATTACGTCCGGGCGCTCCGTGCGCACTATGCCTCGCGCCTGCGAGTTCGATTCGATATCGTTGCCGCCGTGGTGCTTGCGCTTCTTGGAGCTTATTCTTGGCGTTCACCGGACCACCATTGGTTTAGCGTATTTTGCGTGGTAGCCGCGGCGGCTCTCGTTCTTATCCTCCTCGCGGCTTTCGTTGTGATTCCGCCCCTCGCTTTCCGTCGCGAGCCGAAGTTCCGAGACGACTACTCGCTCACCTTTTCGCAGGAAGGAATTCATTTCCGCACCGCGCACATCGACTCACAGCTTGAGTGGAGCCTGTATTCGCGGGCACTGGTTGATCCGCATTCCTACGTGCTCTACTACGGCTCACGCCAGTTCACCGTGATTCCGAAGCGAGTCTTTCAGAGCGCCGAACAACAGCAGAGCTTCGAGCAGTTGCTGACTCAGCACGTTCCCAAGATTGTCCGGCGAGCCACCTAGGGCTGGTTCCTTGCTCTCCTCCTCCTTGCTTCCATCCCTCGGACAGCGTATATAAGGCCCATTCAGGAGGCCACCAATGCCCTCATTCGAAAAATACATGGCGCAATACGACCACGAGCACACCAATCCCTGGAACAAGGTGATGCACGGCATCGGAATCCCGATCATCCTCGCGGGAATCGTTCTCTCGATTTTCGCCTGGTGGCGCATCGGCCTGGCTCTCTTCCTCGCCGGATGGATTCTTCTCTTCGCCGGCCATCGCATCGAGGGCAACAAACCCGCCTTCTTCCAGGGCGTGATCTATTTCCTCGTAGGCCCCATCTGGATCGCCAAAGAAATCAAAGACGCGCCTCTTCGGCGCCTCGCGCCGTTCGACAGTGCCGCACTGACCCCCACCCACTACGATGGACGGCCGAATGCGCGAAAAATGAAGGGGTGGGGTTTTTGGCGATTAGAATCAGACGGCACCTTTGTTTTCAGAGAGTTGTGAGGGGTCTAATACCGGAATTTGGCGATTAGGGGACTCGGTTCTTCGTGTGTCGACGACGTGATTTCTGGGCGGCTCGACCCATTTGCCGTCGAGGATGGCTGAGAACTTGACGGCTTGCAGGATGGAATGGGCGCTTACGTTCACGACGGCGTTGCCCTGTTCGATGATGCTGTCGAGAGCGAGATGGATACTTTCGCTGCGGCGCTTGAAGAGCCCGGTGGCATGGACGTGGCGATAAACCGTGGAATGATCGGCGAGGCCGTATTGCGCGGCGATGCGGTCTGGACTGAGCCAGCGGAGGAAATCGTGTTCGATGTCCTGTCGCCGGGGATGGCTGCAAATTTGGCACTTACGCGAGTGGCGGTCGCGCGATGGGCGCTCTCGATTTGCGCGGCGCGGGCGACCTGCGGTGAGTCTTCGCTCGATGGGTCGCTGCCATGCGCTGTGTTGGCTTTGGGCGGCCATGTCGAGTGCTCCTCCTCTGGCTCCTTAGAAGAAAACGACTGACGGTAGCACAATTTGTTGATGATTTCTATTGTGGAAACTACTTAGACCGTTAACCTGCAGAAAATGTGGAGTTAGGCGCGGTTTTGAGATTCCCGTGAAGCTACCAAGGCTATCCGATCGATCTGGCCAATCCCGCAAAAATTGCATTTCCAGCGGCCTACGACCACGCGGACGACATGGACGACGCGTATCACCTTGCCGAACTTCAGCGGCTGAAGATCCTTCCCAAGGCCCACGTGTCCGATCCGCAGTTGCGTCCGGTGCGCGACCTGTTGCGCCGCCGCACGCTCCTGGTGCATCAGCGCACGGCGCTGTTGAGTTCAAGAGCCTCCACGCGCGCACGACCGGCCAGCCGCTGGACCTGCGGGATGTCAAGAAGATGGAACCGCAGGAGGCGGCCAAGCTTTACACGCATCCTGCCAACCAACTCATTGCCAGCGTGCAGGCCAGGCCGATGCGCTCGCTGGACAAGAGCGTGGGAAAAATCGAGAATCCGGTCCTGGCCGGCGCGCGGGAAATACCAATGTTTGACAAGCTTGTGGCAGCTCCAGATCGACACATTGGGAATGACAGTACCGTGGAAGTCGGGACGATCAAACGGTTCAAGACCGACGGCGATTTCGCCAGCTATTGCCGGATGGTGGACGCCAAACATTTGAGCAACGGCAAACAGAAGGCCGACAACAACCAGAAATGCGGCAACGCGTATCTGCGCTGGGCGTTTGTTGAAGCAGGCAATTTCTCCCGGCGCCACGACGAGCACTGCCGGCGCTGGTATAATAGCAAGGCGGCGAAAACCAGCAAGGTGATCGCCA
>CAWBGW010000050.1:0-28275 GCA_963788345.1 uncultured Acidobacteriota bacterium
GCGTCGCGCGATTCCATAGCCGTGAAGCGATCCCAGGACGTCGAGAGTCTTGAGGACCATCAGCGCCAATGTGCCTTGCAGGACGTCCGTTTTCTGTTTCATAGCACCGCCATTTGGGTTTCCAACAGGAAGATGGCACACTTCCTTTGGGAAAGCAACAGGTAAGTTTTCAGGCGTCCCGAAGTGCGTGTCAGGGGCGCGTGGCGGGAGTGCGTGCGAAGGCATTCGCTTTCTTCGCGAAGGGAATGGTTGCGGGCTCAGGCAAGGGGAATAACGCGGTACACTTTACGGCGCTCGTTGACTTGTTCCGCGCCGGAAGATAGCATGCGCGTTCGCATTCGCGTTGATATTCGCAGAGGATCCTGGCCTCCATGGTTGGCCAGACCTTTTCCCACTACCGCGTCTTAGAAAAGCTCGGCGGCGGGGGTATGGGCATCGTCTATAAGGCCGAGGACACCCGGCTGCATCGCACGTCGCCCTGAAATTCCTTCCGGAAGATGTGGCCCGCGGACCATCAGGCACTCGAACGTTTCCAGCGGGAGGCACGGGCAGCTTCCGCGTTGAATCATCCGAATATCTGCACGATCTACGACATTGACGAGCACGAAGGCCGCCCGTTCATCGTGATGGAGTTTCGAGGGCCAGACCCTTAAGCATCGCATCGACGGTCGCCCGATGGAGATCGAGGAAATCATCGACCTCGGCATTCAGATCGCCGACGCGCTGGTCGCGGCGCATGCGAAAGGCATTATTCACCGCGACATCAAGCCCGCCAACATCTTCATCACCCACAGCGGGACAGCCAAGGTGCTCGATTTCGGGTTCGCCAAGATGGCGCGAAAAGACGGCACTCGGCGACGCCGTTGGAGTTTCCTCGGACGACCACGGGGATTGCGTCTCCCGAATTCTCACCAGCCCGGGTCACCGCCTGGGCACGGTGGTTTACATGTCGCCGGAGCAGGCTCGCGGCGAAGAAGTGGACGCGCGCAGCGATCTGTTTTCCCTGGGCGCGGTGCTGTACGAAATGGGCACTGGACGGCTGCCGTTTTCGGGGAGCACGTCGGCGGTGATCTTCGATTCGATTCTGAATCGCGCCCCAGTGGCGCCCGTGCGGCTGAATCCGAAGATCGACGCGACTGGAGAAGATACTCAACAAGCTGTTCGAGAAAGATCCGACTCAGCGCTACGGACGCCGCCAAGTTGCGCACCGATCTGCAGCAATTGAAGCGCGAGTCGGATTCCGGCCGCACCGCCGCGGCAACAACGGGCGGCGGAAAAGTCGGTCGCGGTGCTGTACTTCGAGAATCTCAGCGAGCGAAGGAGGATGAGTACTTCCGTGACGGAATGACCGAGGACATCATCACCGAGTTGTCCAAGATCGCAGGCTGCAAGTGTTTCCTCGGGCGGAGATGCTGGCTACCGCGACAAACCGGTGACCGCGCCTCACGTCGGGCAGGAGCTCGACGCCGCCTACGTGTTGAGCGGCAGCCTGCGCCGCGCCGGAAACCGATCTGCGGATCACCGCGCAATTGGTGGAGACGCGGACGCGGCATCGGTTTGGGCGGAGCGCTACGACCGTCAGATGGCAGACGTGTTTGCTATCCAGGATGAAATTGCGCAAAGCATTGCCGCCGCGTTGAAGGTGATACTCACCGATAGCGAAAAAGAGGCCATCGCCAAGGCGCCGACGTCCGACGTGAAGGCCTACGACTATTACTTGCGCGGACGGCAATTCTTCTATCAGTTTCGGCGCCGAGGATATGACTTTGCCCGGCAGATGTTTACTCGGGCGATCGACATCGACCCGGGCTATGCGCGCGCCTATGCAGGTGTGGCCGATTGCCATTCGTATCTCTACATGTACTGGGAGGCCAACGAGGCCAATCTGCAGGCGGCGGACGATGCCAGCCGGAAGGCCTTGCTCCTCGACCCGGGATTGGCGGAGGCGCACGTATCACGGGGACTCGCAATCTCACTGAGCAAGCGATATGACGAGGCCGAGATCGAATTCCAGACGGCCATTCGATTGGACCCGAGACTCTTCGAGGCCTACTACTTCTACGCGCGAGCTTGCGTCCAACAGGGAAAGCCGGAAGATGCCGCGCGCCTGTTCCAACAGGCTTCCGAGGTGAAGCCGGAGGACTATCAGGCCCCGCAGTTGTTGGCCATGGTCTATTTTGGAATGGGCCGCAAGACGGAAGCGGAGGAAACCTACCGCCGCGGCTGGCAGCGGGCCGAGAAACATCTGGAACTTCACCCGGATGACGCGCGCGCTCTCTATTTGGGCGCCATGCGCTCTGCCGGTTGGGCGAGCGGTCGCGAAGCCTGGAATGGCGCCGACGCGCTCTTGCCATCGACCCTGAGGACTGCGGGATTCTCTATAACGTTGCCTGCACCTACGCGCTGCAAGGCAAGACCGAGGAGGCCATCGACTGTCTCGAAAAGGCCATGACCCACGCTATGTGGTACAAGCGGTGGGCAAAGAATGACTCGGACCTGGACTCTTTGCGCAGCAGCCCCCGATTTCAAGCTCTCATGGATAAGACCGCTTAACGCGGGACTTATTGAAACTGTGAGGCCTCGGATATTCCAAGCGCAAATGAGCGCGCAGCGTAGCCGGTGTCGGCAGGGTTGCAACGAGCCTCGAACTTCAGTGCACCACCGTTCCTCTTAGGCCAACCTCAAGCAGGTGAGCAAATTGTGCCGCCGCCACGGGACGGCTAAACAGGTAGCCTTGTCCTTCCGCGCAATGCTGACTCTGCAGAAAATTTCGTTGCCCCTCGGTTTCGATGCCCTCGGCAATCACGAGGTGCTTCATGCTCCTGCCCATGTTGATGATGGCGCCTACGATGGAAGAGTCGTCGACATCGGCAGTGATCTGGTGCACAAACGACTGGTCAATTTTCAGCACATCCACCGGAAACTGCCGAAGGTAGCTCAAGCTCGAATAGCCCGTGCCAAAGTCATCGACGGCAAGATGGACCCCCATCGTCTTGAGCTCTTGAAGCACGGCTGCCGTTGGGGCGGCTTCATCCATAAGGACCCCTTCGGTTAGTTCGAGTTCGAGGTAGCGTGCTTCCAAGCCCGTTTCCGAGAGGATCGTCCGGACGCCTGCGACAAAACCCTTGTCACGAAACTCGGAAGCGGAAACGTTGACGGAAATGATCAATCGGGGAAGCCCCGCCTTCTGCCAAGCTCGCGCTTGACTGCACGCTTCGCGCATCACCCAGCGGCCGATCGGGATAATCAGGCCGCAATCCACGGCAATGGGCACGAACTGACCGGGAGGCATGAGTCCTCGCTCGGGGTGCTGCCAGCGTATCAACGCTTCGACTCCCGTTATTTCACCGCTTTCGAGATTTATGGTCGGTTGGTAGTGCAAAACGAATTCATCTCCCGCAAGAGCGCTGCGCAGGCCGCCTTCCAGAGACTGCCGCTCCACCGCCTTCCGGTTCATTTCCGCCGTGAAGAACTGGAAATTATTTCGTCCGCCTTGTTTGGCGGTGTACATTGCCGTATCCGCGTTTTTGATAAGCGTTTCAGCATCTTCTCCGTCTTCGGGAAAAACGCTGATGCCGATGCTGCCATCGATGTGCAACTCCCGCCCGACCAAGGTGTGGGCGGCGCTGAGGGAAAGAAGCAATTTCCTCGCGCTTTTGGCCACGTCTCCGGGATGAGCGATCTCCGAAAGCAGAATCACGAATTCGTCGCCGCCCTGGCGGCTCACTGTGTCCGAGGCGCGCACGCCGGCCACCAATCGCTTGGAAACGGACTCAAGAAGCTGGTCGCCAACCGCGTGACCCAGCGAGTCATTGACGTATTTGAAGTTATCCAGATCCAGAAACATCAAGGCAATCGTTCTGTTCTGCCGCCGAGCCAATGCAATCGACTGAGAAACCCGATCGCTCAGCAGAATGCGATTCGGCAAACCCGTAAGAGGATCGTGCTGCGCGGCGTACGTCATTTGACCCGACAGCGCGCGTGCGACGCTCACATCGTGAAAGACAATCACCGCCCCCGCAATCCGGCCTGCCCGATCGTGTATGGGCGCGGCGGAATGCTTCAATGGGGAATTCAGCGCCGTCGCGTCGAATGAGGATGCAGTTCACCGTCAGCCCCACGGTCCGATTCTGCTCGACGGCCATTTCCATGGGGTCGCGGCTCGTCTGTCGCGTGACGCCATCAATGATTCGGAAGACTTTGGCGAGGGGTTCGCCAACGGCCTCTGTGCACAGCCAGCCGGTCATCTTTTCAGCAACGGCATTGAGATAGGTTATGTTGCCGGAGACGTCCGTGGAGAGAACAGCATCGCCAATCGAGTTGAGCGTGACGATCGCGCGTTCCCTTTCCGTATAGAGTGCATCCTCGACGGCTTTGCGCTCGATGGCGCTACGGAGTGCGCGCGCCAGAGAATAGCTGTCCAGGTGGTCAGGCGGCAGATAATCCTGTGCGCCCTTTGATACGGCGTGCCTGGCTACCTCTTCCGTAGCGTTGTCGGCCAGAATGAGTATCGGAATGCTGGGCGCGGCCGCCTGCACCTTGTCGAACGTCTCAATGCCGTGGCCATCAGGCAGGCGCAAGTCGAGCAGGACCGCTGCGATGTCCTTTTTTTCCAGGCGTTCAAGGCCTTCGGGAACTTGGCGAACCCATTCCATATCGAATGGAAGGATGCTGCGATACAAGTCACCTTCCCAACCAGTTGTATCCATTTTCGCGAGGGCGGCTCGAATCAAATTGGCAGTGGCCGGATCGTTCTCAATGAGGAGTACTTTTGAGCGCAGACGTGCTTGCGTCCATGGTTCAAAACTCTTTCTGGAAGGGGGGAGGAAACAGGAATGAATACAATCAACGTATCTCAGCTCCTTGGGAGCAAGTCAAGCAAATGCTCACCATAAGGAACCCTTCCGTGCAATAGGCCAGGCGGCGTCAAAGTCGTCGCGTGAAAGCACTGCCTGTTCCAACACACGGGTCGGAAGAGAAGCCTGAGGACTATCAGCTCCGCAGGCGTGTTTCGTTCAGCGGCCAAACAATCGTGGAAGCGCGGTGGTCAATGCCGGAATGTAGGTGATTAGGAGGACTCCCAGAGCCATGACCATTACGACGGGCAAAACGGAACGCAGAACCTCCGGCACCGGCTTCTTAAAGCGGTAGGAGGACATCAGGAGATTCAAGCCGACGGGCGGAGTCAAATAACCGAGTTCCATGTTTGCGAGGAAGATGATCCCAAGCCGCACGGGATCGATCCCGAACGCGGCACCCAATGGAACCAGCAAGGGAACTTCAACGACGATGGCAGGATAGATTTCCATCAGACAGCCGACGACCAGAAGAAACACGTTCAGGAGAAGCAGGAACAGAAATGGGGAATGAATGGTGTGCGTCGTCCACGCCACGGCGCGGGCGGGAATCTCTGCGTCGACGAGGTAATTCGTGAAACCGAGCGACACGCCTAGAATGAGGAGGACGCCTCCGATGAGCAATCCGCACTCGGCCATCACTCTCGGCAGGTCGCGGAAGATGCGCAAGTCGCGATGGATCACCGCCGCGATGAGGAATGCATAGAACGCGGTGACCGCGGCCGCCTCAACGGGGGTGGCGAGTCCGCTGAACAGCGCCACAGAGGCCACGATGGGCATGGCGAGTTCCCACTTGGCGTCCCACAAAGCAATCCTTGCCTCTTGCCATTCGAATTTTCGCACCATGGCGCCGCTTGCTGACCCTCGCCGGATGCCCCAAATAGCCGTTGCCGCCATCATGACCAGGGCCGGAATGATTCCGCCAAGAAACATCTTTCCAATGGGAACTTTCGCCACGATGGCATAGACGATGAGAGGCAGGCACGGAGGAAGCAGCAATCCGAGAGAGCCCGATCCTGTCAGCAGGCCGAGAGCGTCCTTCTCCGAATAGCGGGCGCCGGTTAATACCGGCATCAGCAAGCCACCGAGCGCAAGAATCGTTACGCCTGAAGCCCCTGTGAAAGAGGTGAAGAGGGCGCAAACCACGACGGTTACGATCGCGGGTCCGCCGCGGAATTGTCCGAAGAGGGCGTAGAAAAGCCGCACCAAACGTTTGGGCGCGCCGCCCTCGGCGAGAAAATAACCGGCGAGCGTGAAGAGCGGCAGCGTCGGAAGAGACGGATTCGTCACCAAGGAATAATGAGCAACGGGAATCGCCGCAATCGGCTGGTCCACGCCCCAAAACAAAATCAGCGCGGCGCCGCCCAGCGTCACAAAAGCGGGCACGCCGAGCATCGAAACGACCAGAAGAATGAGCAGCGCAATCACACCGGAGAGGTGGATGCCTCCCGGCCGGACCACCACGAGTTCCACGAGCAAAACGGCAGAGAGAGCCGCCAATGTCCGCGGACCCCACTTGTCTGACGTGTGAAGGAGAATCCGGATCGCGATCACTGCAAACCCGATGGGCAGAACCAACTCGACCACCCATAGAGGGATGCCGTACACGAGGATTTCTCCCGCTTCACGCTCGGTGAGCACAAATTGCCATGATGCCAGGCACAGGAACGCTGTGATCGTAGCCGATACGCTGCTCGTGAAAATTCGCAAGACATTCTTCAAGGGCCCGCGGACGGCGGTTTCTCCGAGTGTTGAGAGCGAGAGCAGCCTTCCTTCGCGAGCCGCAATAGCGCCCCCCAGCATCCCCACCACGAGCACCATGTGCTGGACGATGGCGGTGGAAGCAGGGATGCCCACATGAAAGGTGCGTCGAAGAAAACTCTCCGCCAGCGGAATCAGGACCATGACGAACAGGGCCACGGAGACCACGGCATTCTCCGCCGTCTTCAGCCAGCGTCTTCCGGGATACGGAATCCGGGCGAGCGCGGTCGAATTGGTCGGCGGAAGCGGCAACCTCACTCGTCGCTATCACTTTCCGGATGCTCCTTGTGTGGCGCGATACTCACGGAGGATCTCCACCACCTGGTCGAACGTGTCGGCTGGAACGATGGTGCCGCGAATCTTCGGATAGAGATTCTCGGAGAACCGCCGCCACTCCTCTTCCGCTTGCGCGCTGACGGGATGAACCTGCAGACCGCGCTTCTCCATGGCTTCGAGCGATTCCTGGGTTTCCTTGCGGTTGAGGGCCTGGAACTCCTGACCGCAGTCCGCGGCCGCTTTCATCATGGCTTCGTGCTCGGCCGGCGAAAGCGAATCCCAGGTCTTCTTCGTGATGATCAAGGCGCCCACGAGCGGGATCCAGTTCAACTCCAGCATGTGGTGGGTGGAGAGGTAAAACTGGTTCGATAGCGCGTGGAGAGGCACCGTCTGGACAGCGTCGACCATCCCCGTTTGCAAGCTTGTCAGCGCGTCGGACCATTCCAGCAGCACCGGATTGTATCCGGCGGCCTTCAAGAGTTCCGCCTGGGTGTTATCGCCCGCGGTTACGAAGATCTTCATCTTCTTGAAATCTTCCGGCAGGATCCCCGGCTGCCTGGAAAAAAATCTTACCCAGCCGGCATCCGTCCAGAAGAGCACGACGAATCCTTTATCCGCGAAGCGGCGATCGAGTTCCGGCGCCATCTTGTTCCGGACATAGGCAACTTCGTCGAGCGAGCGGTACACCAACGGCATCTTCTGCAACGCGCCCACCGAAGGATCAATCTCCGAGAGTCCTGCCACGGTGATTAGCGCGGCCTGGAGCTGTCCTATGCGCATTCGGCGGACGACGTCGGCTTCACTTCCCATCGTGCCGTCCGCGTAAATCGTCAGTGCGAGAGCGCCGTTCGACGACTCCTTCCACTTGGCGCCCATCTCCTGAAGGCTGTGATGGTACGAAGTTCCGGAAGGAATCAAAGTTGCGAGCCGAATCCGCGTCTGCGCCGAGCTATGCGAAGGGAGCCCCATCGCCAGCAGCACGGCTGCGATAATGGTCCTCGCGACCGTTCTATATTTGCCGTCCATCGAGATTTGCATATGGCACCTCCTCTATTTCACAAATAACTCGTTTTCGCGGGAGAGCAGCCAACGCGCCCGGCGCTGCATGATGATGTTGATGAGCCGCCACTCGGGCCGTGCGTCTGGATTTACGGCCAGGGCGCTTTTCAGCAACGATTCGAATTCTTCATGGTCCTGTTTGCTCACCGAAACGGTCTCGGCCAGGGCCACGTAGGGTGAGGCGCTTTGGCCCGAAGTGAGTTCGACGGCGCGTTCGAAGTGCTTACGGGACCTCGGAGCGAAGTCTCCGCTCGCCGTTCTGCGGACGGATTCGTAGGTAATCAGAAAATTGTGGATGGCCCCGAATTCGTAATCGGGATCGAGTTCGAGTGCCCGGTCAATCAGTGCTTCGACGATGGGCTGATCGGCGATCATCTCCGGATCGTCTTTCGAGATGGAGATGGCAGCGCCCCACGAAACCGCGGTCCAGTAGAGCAGGGGCACGTCCTTTGGTCCCATCTTGCGCACAGCAGGCTTGGGATCTCGGCGGAGTTCGCTTTCAAAGCCCCGGTGTTTGATTTCCAGGTCGCGGAGTCCGTAGTTGCGCGCGCGCAGATAAAGATGCCGGGCACGCATGCGCAAGAAATCAGCCTTTGCCAGATCTTGATCCTCGATTTCCTCGGCGGGCTGCTGCACGTAAACAAAGGCGTACTGCGTGAAGCCGCTCGATGCCGCTAACAGGAGCCCGCGGTGCTGCGGGCTTTCCGCCAGAAGGCTTTCCATTAGTTTCAGACTGAAGGGCAGCGCCTCTCCCACCAGATCGGGATCATCGTCGGAAGCAAAGGTTGTTCCGCCACTCGCGAGGGAATCGCCCAGCTTATTGATCGCAATTTTCTTAACGGAGCAGCCGCTCGTCGCGACTGCGAGGGCGAGTAACAACACGAACGCGCCCAGCCTGGGGTGATTCGATTGTCCCGAGAATAAATCACTTGTGCGCGGATTCAATTCATCGTCCCCACGGATTCCTTCGAACCTGAGCTCAATCCCAAAGGCAGTTCGATCGCGAAACGTTGTCGAGTCATTTGGGGTCTCGCTCTCACTGGGACCACGCTAGTCTGCGTGCCGGCGGCCCGCAAGCGACAAAGGGCGAAAACCCCCTTTTTATAAGGGTTTGTCGCGGATTGTCAGACCTTGTCGCTTGTGAACTTCCGCCAGAAATCGTATTTACGAGTGGTCGCGAGGCCAGCCCGGTAGTTGCGGCGGAATTGCGATGGTATCGAGCGCACTCTAAGAGGGCCGGATGAGATTCAGAGATTTCAGCTCCATACAACGACGAGTGATACTGATTTTGATGTGGGTCAACTTTGTGAATTACGTTGACCGGCAAATCATATTCTCGTTGTTCCCGGCCATACGTCGCGACTTCGGCCTTTCGTTCGGTCAACTCGGCTACCTGGCAGCGGCTTTCACGGTGGTGCTTTCGCTGACAAGTTTTCCTCTGGGGATGCTGGCGGACCGCGTCTCCAAACGGGCCGTGATCAGCGCGGCCGTCCTTTTTTGGAGCGCTGCCACATTCTTCAGTGGCCTGGCTGGCTCGTTTCGATCGCTTCTTGCGGCGAGAGGTTTGGTGGGAGTGGGAGAGGCAGCTTACAACCCCGCTGGAGCAGCCGTGATCAGCGCTTCGTTCCCCGGGGAGATCCGAGCACGCGTTCAAGGAACCTTCGATATTGGGATGTTTATCGGCGGTGCTGTGGGGCTTGCGTTGGGCGGGATGATAGTGCAATCATTCGGCTGGCGCCCAGCCTTTTTCGTCGTAGGCATCCCGGGGGTGATTTTGGGTCTTAGCGCTTTGCGCTTGCCCAGAACGCCCGTGTCGTCGTCGCGGGAGTACATGCCGATACGCGAACTTTTACACGTGCCCGCGTTCATCGCTCTGATGGTGAGCGGATGGTTCTGCAGCTTTGCGGGTTACGCGTACGTCGCTTGGGGTCCGGAGCTGGTGCAGGACTACAAGGGCTTTAGCGCGCGGCAAGCAGGCACGGCCATCGCGCTAGCCATCGTGGTGGGCGGAACTTGCGGGATCGCCACCGGCGCTTACCTCTCCGACCGTTTGGCGAAAGTGCGGAGCTGGGGACGCGCGGCCGTCATCCCGGTGGGATTCGTCCTCGCTGCACCGGCGATTTTCTTTGCCCTGCGTACCACGAGCAAACTGCAATTTGTTCTCCTCTTCGGTTTGGGTGCGTTCTTCCTGAGCTGGTATCACGGTCCTCTTACCGCCACGATTCACGATCTCGTTCCGCCACACGGCCACGCGGCAGCGTTGGGTTTCTACAACCTTTTCGTAAATCTGTGTTCGATGGCCCTGGCGCCGCTCATCATCGGGAAAATCGCGGACCGCTATGACCTCATCACGGCTTTTCATATACCGATCGCAGCGCAACTGGTGGGGGCGGCATTATTTCTCGTGGTGATCCAGTGCATTCGCCGGAATGGTCTGCGCCACCCGGCGCTGGCGCGCCACTGGAGGGCGGAATCAGGTGTGTTGGCATCGCCGATGGCTTTCGATGCCGAGGGCTCGGGAGACTAACGTTCGAGGAAGGCTGGCTCAAGCGAGGAGGAAACATCATGGCAACGCCGCAGTTGGTTAGCATCGGCTCGTCGAACCCGGTCAATCATTACAAAGCGTACAAGCCCCGGCCGTTCAAGAGGGAAGAGCGCGACAAAGTAACAGTCCTTTACGGCGGCCTGACCTGGAAGCATGAGCGGTTGATCCAAGGCGCCCTCCACAACTTGAACTACAAGGCAGAGCCGCTGCCCAACATTACTCGCGAAGATCTGGATGCCGGCAAGGAATTGATCGACGTGGGCGCCTGCTGCCCCACCATCTTCACCACCGGAAGCCTGGTAAATCTTCTCAAGCAAAAAGTCGCCGAGCAGGGCAAAGAGGAAGTGAATGACAAGTTTGTCTTTCTCACGGCAGGCGCCTGCGGCCCATGCCGGTTCGGCCAGTATCACGAGTCGTATGCCATGGCGCTGGATGGACTCGGCCTGCGCGATTTTCGCCTCTTCCTTCTCGCGCAGGACGAATTGAACCAGGATTCTTCCGACGGTGGCGGCCTCGAGATCAACCTACCCATGAGTCTCGGCTTGATCTGGGCGATTTTGTGCGCGGATCAGTTGATGGACCTGGAATACATGACCCGGCCGTACGAGGTGAATCCGGGACAGACGGACCGCGTGCTCAAAGAAAGCGTGGAGCATTTGTACGACGCGTTTCGCCACCGCCCCGACCACGGAAAAAAGCTCGGCACACTGGCCTGGCACCTGATGAGCAATTACTTCACGCGGGCGCTCCGCGAAGTTCGCAAGAAGTGGGAAACGATCGAAGTGGATCATCTGCGCGTGAAAACGAAGGTGAAAATCACGGGTGAGTTCTGGCTGCAGACGCACGAAGGCGAAGGCAACTACAACATCAAGCGCTGGCTGGAGCAGGAGGATGGCGAAGTGGTTCCGCCGCCGGTGGCCGTGTGGCTGCATTACCTTTTGCATCCGACGATCCGCAAGCTCGAGCGCCGGAACTCCGCAAGCAAGCACCCGCGTATGGAGGAACTGGCGTTGCACGCGGCCGAACGCATCTATCGCGCAACCTACAACCGGTTTCGGAAGGCGCTCGGCAATCTCCCCTACGAGCTGCCTGACCAGGAGGAGCTGCGAAGCCTGGCGGCGCCCTTCTATCACTTTGAGTTGCGCGGCGGCGAAGGACACATGTTGATCGGCAAGGCGCTGCACACCTATCACCACAAGAAAGCGCACATGACGTGCGAGCTTTCGCCATATTCGTGCATGCCGAACACGATGTCGGTCGGCTCGATGGCAAACGTGCTCGGCAAATATCCCGATTTGCTCTACGCCCCAATCGAAGTGAAGGGCGACTCGGAAGTTCACGCGCTTTCACGCTGCCAGATGATCCTCACCGAGGCGAAGAAACGCGCGAAGGCGGAGTACGAAGGCGCGCTGAAGAAGACCGGTCTGACGGTGGAGGCGCATCCGGAAGTACGAAGCGCGTCATCCGGAACTCCGGCGGGCCACGTATCGCGTGCCTCACCGCGGCTGCGCGGGAGTGGCTGCGAATTACGTGCTGCATTTGGCGAATGACCGGGGGTTGGCTCGGGCCTGACCGTCGCGATCGTGGCAGGCCAAATCTGAGAAGTAAGAGAGGCTAATCCCTTATGGCCACTGAGCAATTTGTACAAATTCAGCCGCTGGCAGGCACCGTCTCCGCAACCGTCTCGGCAAGGCCTGCTCCGGTCCGTTCGGGCGTCGCCGCGGCAGGCCCGGGCAAGACTTGCGGGATCGACGTTGGCAGCACGACCTGCAAATTCGTCCTCGTCTCCGAAGACGGCCAGCTGCTCGCGCAGGCCTACGAACGCCACAACACGAAACAGGCGGAAAAGGTTCTGGATTTTCTTACACGCCTGGAAACGGAATTCAAACTCACGCCGCAGAAGGACCGCATTTTCTTTACCGGGTCGGGTTCTGGGCTGATCGCTCCTTTTGTCGGGGCAAAGACGATCCAGGAAGTGGTGGCGGTGGCGGCTGCCGTCGAAAAACTTCATCCGGCCGTGCGCTTCGTGAGCGAAATCGGCGGCGAAGACATGAAGACGATTTTCTTCAACGGCGCCGACACCAACAAAAGCAAGCAGGTATTGATGCAGGCGGCGTGTTCGGGCGGCACGGGCACGTTCATCGAAAAGACGGCGCGCAAGCTGGAAATCCCACCCGAGAAGCTCTCGAAAATGCGCTACACGGGATACACCCTGCACAAGGTGAGCAGCAAGTGCGGCATCTTCGCGGAAGCCGACGCCAACACGCTGCTCAAAGCGGGAGTGCCCGTCGAGGAGATCATCGCCTCGCTGTTCGAGGCGGTGGTCTATCAGAATCTGGCGACGCTGACTCGCGGGAACACGCCGATTCCGGAAATTCTTCTCCTCGGCGGCCCCAATCTTTTCTTCACCGGCCTTCAGGAAGCCTGGCGGCACCACCTGATGAAGGTGTGGAAAGAACGCAAAGTGGAGATCGCAAAAGACAAAGATCCGGCGTCCATGATCCTTGTTCCCGACGATGCGCTCTACTATGCCGCGCAAGGATGCGTCGAGGTGGGCAGAGGCGAACCACAATCCTCGGGCGTGTACCAGGGGATCGAGAAGCTGGAATGGTGGATCGACGAGGGTCAGCACGAAGAGAAGAAAAAAGCTGGCCGCGGGGGCCTCTGGAAGGATCCCCAGGAACTTGAGTCTTTCAAGGCGCGCTACGCCGGCGGAAACGGGAATGGAAACGGAAAAAGCAACGGGAACGGCCATGCAAATGGGAACGGCCACGCGAACGGCAATGGCAATGGAAACGGACACCATTCCACGGCCGCAGCAGAGCCAACGAAAAAGATCGGAAAGCTAGGGCGCGTGCTGGTGGGGTGTGATTTTGGATCGACGACGGCGAAAGCCGTGTGTCTGTCGCCCGAAAAAGAACTGCTCTACTCCTGCTACGCGCTGAGCCGCGGAAATCCCATCGAGGACGCCAAAGTGCTGTTCCGTCAGGTGCGCGAGGCCATTGGCGAAGGCGAGATCGTGGGCCTCGCGATTACGGGCTACGGCAAGGATTTGCTGAAAGGCATCCTGGGAGCCGATTGTCCAGTGGTGGAGACGATTGCGCATGCCAGCGCCGGTCTGCACTTTTTCCCGGACGCGGACTGCATCTGCGATGTCGGCGGCGTCGACGTCAAGATCATGATCCTCAACAATGGCGCGGTAACCGATTTTCGCCTCAACTCCCAGTGTTCTTCCGGAAACGGAGCATTTCTGCAGGGGGTGGCGGAACGCTTCGACATTCCGATGAACGAGATGGCGGACCGCGCGTTTCTCGCCGAGGCCATGCCGCAATTGTCGATGGGGTGCGGCGTTTTCCTCCAAAGCGACATCGTGAATCAGCAGCGCAAAGGATGGCAGGCGGATGAGATTCTGGCCGCCCTTTGCGCCATTCTTCCGCTCAACGTGTGGATTTATGCGGGCGGCTTGAACAACCTCAAGCAGGTGGGCCGAAAGTACATCCTGCAAGGCGGAACGCACAAGAATCTTGCCGTGGTGAAAACGCAGGTGGATTTCATCGTCTCGAAAATTCCGGAAGCCGAAGTCGTCGTGCATCCCTACTCCGGCGAAGCCGGAGCCATCGGGGCCGCGCTCGTCGCGCAGGAATGGCTGGAAAAGGGCGGACGAACCAGTTTTCGGGGATTCGACGCCATCGAGCGGCTGTCTTACAAGACGGCGACTTCGGTGGAAACGGTCTGCCATTGGTGCCCGGTGAATTGCCAGCGCAGTTTCATCGACGTGGAGCTGGACGGAGGGAAAGGGCGCGAGTGGAGCAAGGTTCCGCTGGGAACGGGCTGGGAGCGCGTGATTGTGAACAATTCGTGCCCCAAAGGCCTGGTGGAAGACCTGAACGAAATGAAAGTGATCAAGACGGAGATGGAGAGGACCAGAGATGCCTATCCGAATGTTGCCGACATGGTTCGCAAAGAAGCGTTCCGCCGCGCCTCCACCTAAAGATCGCTCGCAGGTTCGCGTCGGAATCCCCAAAGTGCTGAATATCTGGACGACCCATCAGTTCTGGGTGGGCTTCCTGAAGGCGCTGGGCATCGCGTCGGAGAATATCATCTTCAGTTCGGACACCTCCGAAGAGCAGGGGCGCGAATTCGGAAAAGGCCGCGGGACGGTGGATTGCTGCTATCCGGTGAAATGCATCAGCGGTCATTACGGCGAATTGATTTTCGGGCAGAAGAAAAAGATCAACATTCTGCTCAGCCCGATGATCCACTCGCTGCCCTCGATTCTGCACGGGCATGTGGTGGACACCGTGACCTGTACGCGAGTGATGGCGGGCCCGGAAAACATCAAGGCCGGCTTCATGAAAGAGCAGGACGTGTTTGCCGAGAATGGGATCGTTTACGCGTCTCCGTTCGTCAGCCTCGGCGATCGCCACATGGTTACGGAGCAGCTCTACTCCGGCCTGAAAGACATTTTTGATCTGGACTTGGAAGAGACGGGGCGGGCCGTCCAGGCGGGATTTCAAGCGCTCGACAATTTCACCTCAAAAGCGCGGCAACATAGCCGCGACATTCTCGACCTGGTGCGCGAAGAATCAGAAACCCTGCATCCTTGTGCTCGCCCGGCCCTATCACATGGACACCGGCATCGGCCACGAAATCGAGGCCGAATTGCAGACGCACGGCTACCCGGTTCTGTGGCTGCAATACCTGCCGGACGACGAAGACTTGATGAACTGGTTGTTCGAAGCAGACGTGCGTGCCAACGTGATCAAGAGTCCGTTCGATATCATTGACGTATGGACCTCGTCCTATAGCAGCAACACGAACGAGATCATGTGGGGCGCGAAGTTTGCGGCGCGGTGCCCGTGGGTCACTTGCGTGGTGCGGCTATCGAGCTATGAATGCGGCATGGATCAGCCGACGTACACGCCGACCCAGAAAATCGTGGAGGCCACCGGAACGCTGTTTTTCAAGTTTGGGGATCTCGACTCCACCAAGCCGAGCGGCAGCATAAAAATCCGCGTCGAGACGATTGTTCACTACATGGCGAAGTACTCGCAGGAAATCATCGGACGGAAGCTGGGCTGGCTTTCGCCTCACTGCCCGTTCGGCGACGCCGCGAAGCCAGCCCAATCCGTACCCGCCGCCGCGGAGGCTCGAAAGGCCGTCGGCGTCTGCTGACAAGATCCCTGGCTCCCACATTCAAGCTCGATAGGCACCCTGCGCTATGGCAAGGCGCTCGCTGTCAGCGCTGCGCTATCGTCCTCACCGTCCTCGCCGCAAGTAACGATTCGCCGCCTGTGGTAATCTTCCAAGTTCGTTGAGTCATATTGATTCCCTGAAGGAGGGGTGATTGCGCAGGCCGGTGATCGCGGGGAACTGGAAGATGTACAAAACGCGCGGCGAGACGCGCGCGTTCTTCGAGGCGTTCAAGCCGCTGGTCGGGGGCTCGCATCACTGCGAAATTGTGGTGGCGCCGCCGTTCACGGCGATTGATGTGGCCGTGGAAACGACGCGCGGCAGCGCGATTGCCATCGCAGCGCAGAATATGCACTGGGAACGCGAAGGCGCGTTCACCGGCGAGATCTCGACGCGCATGCTGGTGGATGCGGGCTGCCGCGGCGTGATCATCGGGCACTCCGAGCGCCGCCAGTACTACTGCGAGACGGATGAATCCGTGAACCGCAAGACGAAAGCCGCGCTGGCGGCGGACCTGACGCCCATCGTTTGCGTGGGCGAAACGCTTTCCGAGCGCGAATGCAACCACATGCAGGCGTGCCTGAAACGCCAGTTCGAAGGCGCCGTGGCCGCGTTGACCGGCGAGGACTTCTCGCGTATTCTTCTAGCTTACGAACCGGTGTGGGCGATCGGGACCGGGCGCACAGCCACCCCGGAAATGGCGGCGGATTCTCACCGCTATCTTCGAGAGCTGGCGGCGGCGCGGTTCACGCACGAGCGGGCCTCCGCACTTCGAATCCTCTACGGCGGCAGCGTCAAACCCGACAATATACGGGCGTTGATGGCGCAAGTGGAGATTGATGGTGCGCTTGTAGGCGGGGCGAGCCTGGATGCGAAGTCGTTCGCGGCGATTGTGAATTTTTGAGGTAAGGATCAGATGCCATTCTGGGCAAAATGGGGACTGTCGTTCGCCGTCGCGGTCGGCTTAATTTGGGTCGGCTGGCGCGTGCCGTATGTGCTGGTGACGCTGCACGTGATGGTGTGCTTTGTGCTCATCATCGTCATCATGCTGCAGAGCGGCAATGCCGCGGATTTGGCGGGCGCGTTCGGCGGCGCGGGCAGTCAGACGGCTTTCGGCCCGCGCGGCGCTGCCACCTTTCTTTCGCGCGCCACCACGTGGTGCGCCATCGTGTTCATGATGACGTCGCTCACGCTGTCGGTGAAGCGCGGCCCCAGCGAGATGAGCACCGGCTCGGTCCTCGAGGAAACGTCGCAGCCCGCTTCCAAGCAGCCCCCGCGCAAAGCCCGCGACGCCGCCCGTGCAAATCCCGGTGCAGCCGCAACCGCCTCCGCAGAATCCACCACACAAATAGCACGCGATTCGATTCGCGTGCTCTAGTCTTGGTTTTCGAGATTGTTTCGGTGAGTCGAGAGTAATGGTGCGGTCGAGTGGATTCGAACCACCACGGTATTGCTACCGCCAGCCCCTCAAGCTGGTGCGTCTGCCAGTTCCGCCACGACCGCGTGGATTCTTATCGTAAGCGCTGGCGATTTCGTTTGTCAAATGCATCGCGGCGTTGCGCGCCCTAGTCGGCGGGCTGCCGGGAGCTTTCGAAAAGGCGCGCGGTGAGGGCACCAAAAATAGTGCCACCAATGTGAGCCATGTACGCTACCCCGCCGCTCTGGACCGCCGCCACTGACCCGACGTTGAAGAGCTGAATGAGAAACCAGAACCCAATCAGAAGCGCCGCCGGAATCATCGTAATACGCACAAAAATGAAAATGATCAGGATCGACTTGATCTCGTCGCGGGGATAGGTCACCAGGAAGCCGCCCATCACGGCGGCGATCGCGCCGCTCGCACCCAGGTTGGGGACCGTGGAACTGGGGCTCATGGCGATCTGGGCGAGCATGGCCACGAATCCGCCGGCAAGGTAGAACACCAGGTACTTCAACGGATTCATCGCATCTTCCATCTCGGGGCCAAAGGCCCACAAGAAAATCATGTTGCCCAGAATGTGCGACCAACTGCCGTGCATGAACATGGCCGTGAGGATAGTGATCCAATGATGGCCGGCAATGATGTTCGCGGGGATCGCCGACCACTGCAGAACGAACGCGTCACCACCGCGCAGTTCAAGGAAGAAAACGAAGAAATTTGTGAGGATGAGGCCAAGCGTGACGATGGGGAAATGTGCCGGGCGGCGGGACGCATCGGTTAACGGGATCAAGCCTCCCACTTTGCTCTCCTCCTTTTGTCCTCTGCTGCTTCCCGCAGTTCCTATCTTGGCCGGAACCTTTTCCCTTGGCCCGCCGTATACCTTTTATAACAAGCGAACCGAGTCCGTCCAGGGATTCAGGGGTTTATCCGCCGCCTCGGACGGATGCTGATTGTAAGGAGCCGCTCGCCATGGCCAACGGAAACTTTGTCGAGAATTTGATCGGTGACCTGAAGCACGCGGTGCGCGTGCTGTGGCGGAGTCCTGCGTTCGCCGCTACAGCGATCGCTGCGCTCGCGCTGGGCATAGGCGCGAATACGGCGATCTTTTCGGTGGTCGACACGGTGCTGCTGCAGCCGCTCTCGTACCCGCAGCCGGACCGGCTCGTCGCGCTCATGCGCCATTTTCCGGATGGAGACGGCAACTCCGTTTCCATTCCGAAATTCATGGTGTGGCGCGAGCAAACAAAGCTATTTCAGGCCATCGCCGCATACGACTTCGCCGGCCCTGGCATTAACCTCACCGGTGGAGACCGTCCTCGGCAGGTGAAGGGAATTCACGCTTCGGCGGACTACTTCGCGGTGTTCGGCGCGCCGGTCGCGATGGGCCGCACGTACACGCTGGACGAAGATCGTCCCGGCGGCCCGCATGTGGTTGTCATCAGCAACGGGCTCTGGCGCAGCCAATATGGAGCCGACCCGGCAATCGTTGGCAAAACGATCGCGGTGTCTGGCGACCCCTACGAAGTGATCGGCGTGCTCGGTCCCACTTTCAAGACGGACCCTGTCGCTGACATCTGGTTACCGCTTCAGGCAGACCCCAATAGCACTAATCAGGGACATTACCTGCTGTGCGCGGCCCGAATGCGCCCGGGCGTCACGCTCGACCAGGCCAAGGCGGCAATGAAACTTTCCGCGGAAGAGTTCCGCAGAAAATTTCCGGGTCCGCTGATGGACCCGCACGAAACCGCCACGGCGATCCCCTTGAGGGACACAGTGGTGAGGGACGTTCGCGGTGCGCTGCTGATTCTGCTGGGCGCAGTCGGCTTCGTGCTGCTCATCGCGTGCGCCAACGTGGCCAACTTGCTGCTCGCTCGCGCGACCCTGCGCAAGCGCGAGATTGCGATTCGCTCCGCGCTCGGAGCGGGGAGACGCCGCATCATCTATCAGTTGCTCACGGAAAGCGTGCTGCTGGCTCTTGTGGGAGGCGTTCTTGGGCTCGTGCTGGGTTGCTTCGGAGTGCGCGCTTTGCTGGCGATCAATCCCGTCGATATTCCGCGGCTCGGCGAGCACGGTTCGGCAGTGTCGCTCGACTGGCGCGTGCTTGCGTTTACCCTGGGAGTCGCGCTGCTCACCGGCATCCTGTTCGGCCTGATACCTGCTTTCAGCGCATCGCGCACCGACCTGAGCGTGACGCTCAAGGAAGGCAGCTCGCGCACCGGCAGCGGCTTCCGCCAGAACAAGGCGCGCTCGATTCTTGTGGTTACGGAGATGGCGCTGGCGCTGATTCTGCTTGTGGGCGCCGCGCTGCTGATTCGTACTTTTGCGACGCTGCGATCCGTGAAGCCCGGCTTCGATGCGCACAATGTTCTGACGATGGAGATGTCGCTTTCGGGCACGCGATTCGAGAACACCGCCGGGGTCGCTCAGGCTGTGCGGGAGGTAGAGCGGCGTGTTGGCGCGTTGCCAGGAGTCGATTCCATTGCGAGCACTTGCTGCTTGCCGCTTACACAAGGCATCGATATGCCGTTCACAATCGAAGGGCAACCACCCACCGACGGGCCTTACAACGGCGATGTGCAGTGGCGCAACGTCTCGTCGCAGTACTTTCAGGTGTTTCGGATTCCGCTGCTGCGCGGCCGCACGTTCACCGAACGCGACGACGCAGGATCCGATCGCGTCGTTGTGATCACCGAAGCGATGGCCAAGAAGTATTGGCCGAAGGGCGACGCCGTCGGAGCGCGGATCACTATCGGGCACGGCCTGGGTCCGGAATTCGAAGAGCCGCCGCGCCAGATCATCGGCATCGTCGGCGACACGCGCGATTCCGGCCTCGACAGCGATCCGACGCCCATGATGTTTTTGCCGGAGTCGCAGATCCTCGACGGCATCACTACGCTCGAGAGCCGCGTGCTTCCCATCAATTGGGTGATTCGCACGAAGGTTGCGCCGTTCTCTTGAGCGCGGACCTGCAGCGCGAACTTCGCGTCGCCACCGGCGGACTTCCGGTGGCGCATATCCGCACGATGGATCAAGTCGTGGGACAATCCACTGCGCGAAGCGACTTCAATACCACGCTGCTCTCGATTTTCGCGGGAGTCGCGCTGCTTCTGGCGGCGATCGGCATCTACGGCCTGATGGCGTATTCGGTTCAGCAGCGGACTCAGGAAATCGGCATCCGCATGGCTTTGGGCGCAAGCCCGGAGAAGGTGCGCAAAATGGTCGTGTTTCAGGGAATGCGGTTGGCGGCGATCGGAGTCGTCATCGGCGTTGCGGCCGCGCTCGGCCTCACGCGGTTTATGGCGGGGCTGATCTATGGAGTAAAGACCTGGGACCCGATCGTGTTCATCTCGGTTGCGGCGCTGCTAAGTATGGTTTCGTGGTTTGCCACGTACATTCCCGCGCGACGTGCTTCGCGCGTGGACCCAATGGTGTCACTGCGTTACGAGTAACTCGCTCGACGCATCGACGTTCCTACTCTAATCTTCGGCCTTGAAATTCCTCTCCGCTTCTATATGATGCGTCTTTCTTATAGGTTCCATTCACGCTTTTTGCCGTTGGGGGGCAAGGGAGCAAAAGCGAATGCGACTTGGGAAGTCCAGGAACAGGTTCGGGAAGAGGTCCGATCGTGGGTCCGCCGCAACCGCAGGGCTGTTGTCACTCCTGATCGTCACGCTCGTTGTCGTCACGGTCTACATTTTCGTGTCGCGGCTATGGGAAGCGCCGGCCTCGATCACGTCGGTGGGCAATGAGATCGATCATCAGTACGACCTCACGCTGCTCGTCACCGGCACGGTGTTCATCCTGTCGCAGCTGGGCTTGGCGTACGCGATATTTCGCTTTCGCGACCGCGGCCAGCGCGCCAAATACACGCATGGCAACAACACGATGGAGGTCGTCTGGACCACGGCGACGGTTATCCTGTTCGTCGGGTTGGGCCTGATGGGCTACAAGGCGTGGGCGGAAATGCGATTCGCGCAGGCCGCGCCGAACGCGATCCAGGTGGAAGTAACCGAGAACCAGTTCGTCTTCAATTTTCGCTACGCAGGTCCCGACGGCAAATTCGGCAAGCTCGACCCGAAGCTGATCAGCGCGTCCACCGGCAATCCGCTGGGCCTCGATCCGAACGATCCCGCGGGCAAAGACGACATCGTGGTTCCCACGCTGACGGTTCCCGTCGATCACGAAGTGGAGCTGCTTCTTCGCTCGCAGGATGTGATTCACAATTTCTACGTTCGCGAGCTGCGCTTGCAGCAGGACGCCGTGCCGGGCATGGTCATCCCGATGCACTTCACCGCGAACAAGATCGGGCGCTACGAAGTGGTTTGCACGCAATTGTGCGGCTTGGCGCATTACCGGATGCGGACGTTCCTCGACGTCGTTTCCGAATCCGACTACGAGAATTTCCTGAAGCAGCAAGAACAGCCGGCGGCCGGCCAGTGAAGTCGATCCAAATCTCCAGGAGGCCATGCATGAGTTCGCACGCCCACGTCGTGCCCCACGCGCCGACGGGCTTTGTCAGCAAGTACATCTTCAGCACCGATCATAAAGTGATCGGCATCCAGTACATCCTCCTGGCCATGACGGCCGTGGTCATCGGAGTGATTCTTTCCGTGATCATGCGTTTCCACCTGGCGTGGCCGAGCGCGCACATTCCGTTCTTGCAACGGCGGCATGATGACGCCGGAGCAGTATGCGGCGGTGCTGACGATGCACGGCACCATCATGGTGTTCTTCGTCCTCACGACGGCGCCGCAGGGCGGCTTCGGAAACTATTTTCTGCCGATTCAAATTGGCGCGCCTGACATGGCTTTTCCGCACCTCAACATGCTTTCGTTTTGGGTGACGTTCCTCGCCTTCGTCGCGATTCTCGCTGCATTTGTGGTTCCGGGCGGCGCGCCGATCAGCGGTTGGACCGGCTACGCGCCTTTGAGCGGGCTCGGCGAAGTGACGGGGCCCGGCGAAGGCTGGGGCCAGACCTGCTGGATCATCAGCATCTCGCTGTTCTGCCTGGCTTCGCTGCTTGGAGCGCTGAACTTCATCGCCACCACAATCGACATGCGCGCGCCCGGCATGAGCTTGTTCCGCATGCCGCTGACGGTGTGGGGCTGGTTCGTCACCGCGATTCTCGGCTTGCTCGCGTTCGGCGTGCTGCTCGCCGGCGGAGTTCTGCTGCTGCTCGATCGATCGGCGGGCACGAGCTTCTTCATTCCGGCCGGCACGGTGGTCAACGACCAGTTGCAGCCCCACAGCGGAGGCTCGCCGCTTCTCTGGCAGCACTTGTTCTGGTTCTTCGGCCACCCGGAGGTTTACATCGCGATTCTGCCGGGCATGGGCGTGGCTTCGCACGTCCTCTCGACGTTCTCGCGCAAGCCGGTGTTCGGATATCGCGCGATGGCTGGCGCCATCTGCGCGATCGGTTTCCTCGGCTTCATGGTCTGGGGACACCACATGTTCGTCAGCGGCATGAGCCCCTATTCGGGCTTCGCGTTTTCCGTGCTGACGATGTCCATCGGCGTGCCGTCCGCGATCAAGACCTTCAACTGGCTCGGACACGCTCTGGAACGGGAAGATTCATTTCAAGACGCCGATGCTGTTCGCGCTCGGCTTCGTGTCGCTTGTTCGTGAGCGGCGGCCTTTCGGGACTCTTCCTCGCGCAGCCGGCCGTCGACAATCTGCTTCCACGCCACGTACTACGTCGTCGCGCACTTCCACCTGGTGATGGGCGTCGCCGCGATCTTCGGCATCTTCGCCGCGACGTACTTCTGGTTCCCGAAGATGTTCGGCCGCATGATGAACGAGCCGCTCGGCAAGATCCATTTCTGGTTTACGTTTATCGGCGCGTATCTGATCTTCATGCCGATGCATTGGCTGGGAATCGCGGGCGGGATCCGGCGGTACGCGGACTACACGGCGGTGGATTTTCTGAAGCCCCTGCAACCCGTGCACAATTTCATCACCTGGGCCGCGTTCGTCACGGCGGCCGCGCAGCTTTTCTTTTTGTTTAATTTTTTCTGGAGTTTGAAGCACGGCGCCAAGGCCGCGAAGAATCCCTGGAACGCCACGACCCTCGAATGGGACACGGACTCCCCGCCGCCGCTCGATAATTTCGGCGGGCATTATCCCAGCGTCTATCGCGGCCCGTACGAATTCAGCGTTCCCGGAGTACGGAGGAGGATTTCATTCCTCAGAATATCGAGCCGCCGAAGTGGCGCGGACGAAATAGGAGCCGATCCATGCCCGCCACCGCCACACAGGATGTCGAGCTGATCCAGCAGCGATCGCGGTGGAACGGGCGGAGGTTCGTCCGGCGGGAACGGCGCGGTACGGTGGCGGGGAAGGGAGCGAACCTTCCGGCGCGGCTCGCGTTCCTCAGCGCACGTACGTCACCGGGATGACGATCGGCGCTCGGCGGCATCCTGATGTTCTTCATGGCGCTCGTCAGCGCCTACATCGTCCGCAAGGGAATGCCGAACAGCGGCTGGGTGCCGCTGCCGGTGTTCCCACGCGATTCTGTGGCTGAACACTCTGATCCTCGTCGCGAGCAGCGTCACGATCGCTCGTTCGCGAAAGCTCTTCCGCGCCGACGATCAGCCCGGATTTCGCCACTGGTGGGGCGTCACGACGATCCTGGGCATTTTCTTTTTGGTCGGGCAGGTTATCGCGTGGAGGCAACTGGGCGCTGCGGGCGTGTTCGTGCGCGACGAATCCGAGCAGCAGCTTCTTCTACGTTTTCACGGCCGCGCACGGGCTGCATCTTCTCGGTGGCATCCTGGCGCTGCTCTCGGTGTTGGTCCGGCCGACGCACCGCCTGACGCGCGAGCACGGCCACGGAAGTCGTCGCGATGTACTGGCATTTCATGGATGGACTCTGGGTGTTCCTGTTCTTACTCCTCATTTTGGGACGGTGAAACGTGAGTGAACCCGAATTCGAAGGCATAGTTGAGTCGCCGTGGTCGGGCGGCGCATCTCCCTTCGCGATCAACTCGAAGAAGCTGGGGATGTGGCTGTTCATCGTGTCGGACTCCCTCACTTTTCGGCGTTGCTCGTCAGCTATGCATATGTGCGCCTGGCGAATCCGGATTGGCCACGGCCGTTTGAAATTTGGCCTGCCATCGCCAAGTCCACGCTGATGACGGTGATCCTGCTGAGCTCCAGTTTGACGATGGTCTTTGGCGTGTCCGCGGCGCAAAGGGGCGAGCGTAAGAAAGCGGTCAAGATGCTTTGGTGGACCATTCTCTTCGGCCTCGCGTTCGTCGCCATTCACGCGACGGAGTGGTACACGCTCATCACCGTGGAGCACGTCACGCCGTGGTCGAATCCCTGGGGTGCTCCGCTCTTCGGCGGAACGTTCTTCGGCCTTACGGGGCTGCACATGCTTCACGTCACGATCGGCGCCGTGTATTTGGCGATCATCGCGCGAGGATTCGGCAAGGGCAAATACAATGCCGACCACGTGGAAGTGAGCGGCCTCTACTGGCACTTCGTTGACCTGGTTTGGATGTTTATTTTCCCGCTGGTGTACTTGATGTCCGTCAGTCTGAAAGGATAAGGAGCGCCGATGACTTCGCATGCGGCAGCCGCGGAAGGTCACGATGTGGGAAGCAAGAAGATGTTCGTCACCGTGTGGGTGTGGCTGTTGGCGCTCACCGGGGTGGAAGTCTTCCTCGCATATTTGAGACTCGCTCCGGCCCTGATGCTAACGATCCTGGTGGGCCTGTCGCTGATCAAGGCGGCGCTGATCGTCTCGTACTTCATGCACCTGCGCTTCGAGCGGCTCGGGCTCTTTCTGCTGCTGGTGCCGGCTACGGTATTCTGCATCTGCATGATGCTGCTTATGTTTTTCCCGGACAGCGTCCGGCTGCTGCATATGCGACCAATGAGTTGTAGGAGAGACCCGAATTGAAGGCGACGTTTAGCTTGGTATTTCGAGCGGCTGCGATGTTGGCGGTCTGCGTTGCGCTATTCGCCGTTTGCGCGCCTCACGCGGCCGCGCAGGGTTGCGCAATGTGTTACCAGAACGCCGCCGCATCGGGAGCGCAGGGCCGCGAAGCTTTGCGCCACGGCATTCTGGTTTTGTTGTTTCCTACCCTCAGCCTCTTCGTCGGAATCTTCGTATTGATCTTCAACCGCCGCAATGTCTCCCGCTAGGTAGCACCTCACGCAGGTTGACGGTTATCAAATGCCCGGCGAGCAGATCTCACCCCCGCGTCGTTGCGAGCGTAGTCGCGTTTGACGGCAGAGACTTCGCGCGAGCGCGGGACGTCCGCGCATCATTTCTTCTGCGCTTTCCCATGAGGAGCCAGTGCGACGGCGGCCTCGGCGGTGAGATACAGGAAGGTAAACGTCTCCTGCAAGTACAGCCGGACGGCGGTGTCGGTGTGGCTGAGATAGCCGATGGAGACGTCCTGGCCGATGTGAAGGTCGAAATCGCCGCCGCGAGTGGTCAGCACGAAAGCGCCGGCGATGGCGGGCGCCCAGATGATTTTATCCTTGACGAGCCGCTTCACGTGCTCGAGCACGGGGTATCCATGGTCGCTGGTCTCGGCGAGTGCGGTGTAGGCGTCGGCGCCGAGCAGCACCGAGTAGGGGCCGTTGACGCCGACGAGCCGCAACTGACTCAAGCCCTGGGCTATGGCTCGCGGGTACTCGCGCACGTCGGCAGGAAGCGTCATCTTCGGATTGCTGGTTCCCTGACGGACGCCCACGATGCCGGCAGCGGCATAGCCTTCGAACACGGCGCAGTCCTCGGCAAAGGCGATCTGGCGCGCGGCGTCCTTCGCCGGCTGCCAGTCGGAGTCGTTCGCGCCACGCTCGACGTCGTCGATCAGTGGCGATCGAGCTCGAACGGAACACGCAGCTCGACCAGCGCCTTCACCTCGCGCTGCCTGGCGAGGATGCCGTCCCTCGGAGCCGCGATCGTCTGGAGGTGGCCGGTACCGACGGCGGAGAGAGCGGTGCCCGCCGGCGGGTGCACGTCGACGACGCGGCGCCCGGCCAGGTAGCGCTTGAACGTGCGCGAAGTTTCCTCTTCGATCTGAGCCCATGCCGCATCGGAAATGGGGGCGAGCTCGCGATGCAGATTATTCATGTGAGGTGTCTCCTTTGAGGGAACCGATACCGAGCGAACCATCGCTCTGCGATTGACTGGATGCAGAAGTTTCGACACGCGGCGGCTGGCGCAGCAGACGACACCGCGTCCGAGGCTGGTCTTCGGCCACGTCCGTCCAGAAACGTCGCGGACGGAACGAAGAACAGGCTGCCGGTGACGGCGCGGCTGAAGTCGAGCAGCCGGTCGTAATTGCCGGGCGGACGGCCGACGAACATGTTTTCGATCATCTGCTCGGTGGTGCGGGGCGAACGGCTGTAGCCGATGAAATAGGTGCCAAATTCACCGTGCGCGGGCCGGCCGAAGGGCATGTTGTCGCGCAGGATCTTAATTTCTTTTCCGTTCTCGACGATCGTCGTGAGCGCGTTGTGCGCTGAGGTTGGCTTGACGGAATCGTCGAGTTCGATGTCGGAGAGCTTCGTGCGGCCGATGATTCGTTCCTGCGCTTCCGTGGACAGCGCATTCCATCCTTCCAGATCGTGGAGATACTTCTGCACGATGACGTAGCTGCCGCCGGCGAACGCGGCGTCCTCTTCGCCGATGAGCACGGCCTCGAGCACGGCGTCGCCTCTCGGATTTTCCGTCCCATCGACGAAACCGATGAGGTCGCGGTCGTCGAAGAAGCGGAAACCGTGCACTTCATCCACCGGCGTGACGGCATCTTCGATGCGCGCCATGATTTGCGTCGCGAGCTCGAAGCATAAATCCATGCGCTTGGCGCGGATGTGGAAGAACACGTCGCCCGGCGTGGAGACGGCGTGGCGCGACTCCGGCACGAATCTCGCGAAAGGGATGAAGCTCCGCCGGCCGCGGCGGTCCAAAGAGACGGTCCCACGCGTCGGAGCCAAATCCCATGACGCAGGACAGGTCCCCTTCCAGGTCGCGAAATTCCGACCGCGCGCAACAGGGCCGCGAGGTCTCCGCAGAACGACCGAACGGTCGCGCGGCTCTCGACGCCGGGATTCAGAGCGACGACCAGGAAGATCGCCGCGCGAGTGAGCGGCGCGGCCACCGGCTGCGCGAGGGCACGCAAGCCGGCGACCGCATCGCGTGCGCTCTTCGGATCGGGCTCCATCGGATGTCATCCTGGAGGGGCGCGGGGGCTTCGCCTTCGAAATACCGCGCCTGCCTCGCGTGGAAGTTTGAGGCCGGAAGCTTACCATCGTCTGCCGATGAACGTCTACGCGGCCTCCGCGCTTTAGCGGCAGGCTGGGTTCGACCAGAAAAGGAAAAAGGGCGGGATCGCTCCCGCCCCGATGTTCTGTTCTGCACGGATTGCTTGCTACGGCGTGGCTTTGTCGTGGAGTTTCAGGCACACGTCGACGGCTTTGTTGGGATTCACAGCGCTGGCGTCGAATTCGATGTGCTGAATTTTCCCGTCTTTGTCGATGACGAATGTTGTGCGGCGCGCCCATTCGTAGTCATCTCCGCCCATGGGATACTTCTTGAGAATCCCGTAGGCAGTGAGAACCTTGTGGTTCATGTCGCTTAGGAGTGGGAACGTAACGCTGATTTGCTTTGCGAACGCTCCGTTGGCGGGGGGACTGTCGATACTGATTCCGAAGACTTCGGTGTCGTTTGCTTCGAGTTTGGCCAGATCAGCCTGATAGGCCTGTAGCTCTTTCGTTCAACCACCTGTGAAAGCCAGGACGTAGAAGGCGAGGATTACAGTCTTCTTTCCCCGATAGTCGCTCAGTTTTACCGTCTTCGACTGATCGCTCGGCAAGCTGAAATCCGGCGCGACATCGCCCACCTTCAAGGTCGTCGTGGCCATGGCGTCGTCCTGCGCCGCAGCGGGAAAGTGTCCCGCGAGCAGCAGCAAGAGCGAGCCAGCGAGTGCCATGACGCTTCGCTTCATGCTTCCTCCTTTTTTTGTGTCCCAGAGAACTGAACGTGATTATAGGCGCGCGTTTACGCAAAAACCATGCGGAAAGGGTTCGAAACTCTTCGGTAGACCGACGACGCGTCAGCGCAAGCGGCCGGGAGGATCGGCGGGTTCCGGAGTGTGGAGGTCAAGCGCAGGACCTTCGCTATCGGGGAGCCGCGACGGCGGCAACTG
>CAWBGW010000051.1:0-14872 GCA_963788345.1 uncultured Acidobacteriota bacterium
TCGCCACGGGCTTCCAGGAAAAATGAACCGGGTCGTGTTTCGGATCGACGACGGTTATTGGCGCCAGGTTCGAGGGCTCCACCAGTTCGGGGGGGGCCAGGACGTCTGTCTTGGTGAT
The DNA here is from genome assembly GCA_963788345.1 of uncultured Acidobacteriota bacterium. GTDB lineage: Bacteria > Acidobacteriota > Terriglobia > Acidiferrales > UBA7541 > Palsa-295. The sequence continues at coordinate 119 of CAWBGW010000051.1, forward strand.
TTGGCCGCCCGTCGGGAACGAGACGCGTTCGTGTTGTCCGATGTCGACGTGCTCGTTGCCGCGCTGCAATTCAGCGCTGCCGGTGGAAACCGTGATTTGCTGCTCGTTGGTCGCCGGATCGCTGTTCACAGCTGCGTGGCTGTTTTCGCGCAGCGACGCGACTGCGTTTTCAAAAGACACCTGCGCCGACGAGCCGGGGACTTCCCACTTCCCGGTTGCAAGGTCCACCTGGCCTGAACTGATGTGCACGGCGACCTGAGACGCTCGATCCTGCGCGACGATGTTCTCTTCCACAGTGACGAGCGTGTCGCCCTTCACAGTGTACGTCGTCCCGTCGGCGAACGCGATGCGAGCCACGCCGTCCGTCCCGGTTTGGATCAGGTCCCCTTTGTCCAGCGTGATTTGATAGTCGGCGCTGGTCCATTGCACCGAGTTTTCTTTCTTCACTTGAACTCTGCCGTCCAGATTCACGAAGCGGGCCTGCCGCGCCGATGTCGGCGCCGCCACTCCGCTTTCGCGCGGTCCCACAGCGTCGGAGAGATGTTTCATCACGCTCGCGGACACTTCGGGAAAGACGAGATACGTGGTGGTGAGCATGATCGTCGTGATCACAATAAAGTACAGGGCCACGGTGCGGTACTTCACCGTGTGCCAGTACACTTCGACGCGCGAAATTTTGGGCTTCTCAGTCACAGTAGAGAGTGGCCGTCACAATCAAAATTCAGGCCAATTTTGAAATTTAGCATAGGGGTATAGCCCTTTCAACACGGCGACGAAACAGTTGCGAAACGGCCAACACCTGATTACTCTTTCGCGCCATTCGGAAGTCGCCGGCGCGGGCATCCATTCGACCTCATTTCGCTGCGCCAGCGCCCCGAGCCTGCGGCCATTTTGGTGGGTTCACGCGCAGCTCGAAACTCGGGGAGAGTAGTGGCGTTCGAACCCGCAAGCTCTATAATGCTGTGGTGCGGCGGCCAGTACTCAATGTGGCTCTGCGCGATTCCGTCCGCAGCCAGAAATAAGAGGAATACGAAGATGAGCGAGGCGATCGGCGAACTCGTCCCTCCCGCAAGGGTGATGTTGACTCCTGGGCCGTCCTCGATGGATTCGCGCGTCTACCGCGCGATGGCGGCTCCGCTGGTGGGCCACCTGGATCCGTGGTTTCTGGAAATGATGAGCGATTTGCAAACGCTGCTTCGCCGCGTTTTTCAGACCAAGAATCGCATCACATATCCCATTTCGGCCTCGGGCTCGGGCGGAATCGAAGCCTCCGTCTTCAATGTGACCGAAGAAGGCGACGAGTGCATTGTCTGCTCGAACGGAATGTTTTCCGAGCGCATGGCTGTGATTGCGGATCGGACTCCGGCAAAGGTCATTCGCGTGACGGCGCCTCTGGGGCGCACAGTTGACCCCGAGGACGTTCGGCGCGCGGCCAAAGGACGAAAGATCAAGTTCATCGGCCTCACGCACGGAGAAACTTCCACGGGAGTCGTGCAGCATCCTGAACCGTACCGCAAAGTGGCGGACGAACTGGGCGCACTGCTTGTGGTTGACGCCGTGGCGACGCTCGCCGGGATTCCCCTCGACGTTGATCGCGAACGACTCGATATCTGCTTCAGCGGCTCGCAGAAAGCGCTCAGCGCGCCGCCGGGAATGGCTCCGATCACCGTAAACTCACGCGTCGAAGACGTGATTCGCGCGCGCAAGAAACCCGTTCAAAGCTGGTATTTCGATTTGACTCCCGCGATGGACTATTGGGGGAAGGAGCGCACGTACCACCACACGCCCCCGATTCCACTCATCTACGGAATGCGAGAGGCGTTGCGGCTTGTACTCGAAGAAGGTCTTGAAGCGCGCTGGGAACGTCACTCGTACAATCAGCAGGCGTTGATCGCCGGCATCGAGGCAATGGGCCTCGAACTCTTCGTCGCGAATCCAGCAGACCGGCTCGTCACGGTGACCGCCGTGAAAATCCCGGCGGGCGCGGACGACCGCAAGGTTCGCAATCAGCTTCTCGACGAGTTCAACATCGAAATCGCCGGCGGAATCGGTCCGACGAAGGGGCAAATTTGGCGGATTGGCTTGATGGGTTATTCGAGCCAGAAACAGAACGTCCTGCTTCTGCTCGCCGCGCTGGAAAAGGTGCTGCTCGACCAGGGCCACCGCGTGCCGGCAGGCTCAGGAGTGGCCGCCGCCATTCAGAGTTACCATCAAGCAACGGTGCCTGCGTCCGTGGGCGCGCGACACTAACGGGAACAATGGCAACCGCAAAGACTCCCACGATTCCGAATGCGGGCGCGATGAGCGATTTCATCGGCGCGTTCGACGTCCCGTCGAAAGTCACCGATTACGTCTACAAATGCCGTTTTTCCCATTGTTGGAATGGAATCGCCACACGCCATGCCGACACGATGGATTGCAAATTCTACGTCGATGGGAAAGGCGTAATCCTCGGTCTCGCGCATCCGGGATTCGTCGCGTTTCGGTCGCGCTCCGGACGCGACTTGTCGGACCGGGAAGCCAGCTACATCGCCGCCGAGTATCTCCGCGAACGCCTCGAGCAAGAGGACGAGCACTCTCTCTACGACGTTTCCGCCTCGGACGTCGGCCGCATCATTGAGAAGCTTGCCATCCGCTAAGGATTCTGATCCTTGGCTTTCGCGCGGGTTCCTTCTTGGCCAGTGACCGAACGTAGTTCACGAGGTCCCAGAGTCGATCGCCCTGTGCTCGGTCGCCTTCGGCCGGCATTTCGCCCTTGCCGTTCTTGATCACGTAGGCAAGTTCGCCGTCCGTCTTGTCCTTCAGCGCTTTCGGGTCGCGGTAATCAAGCAAGGGCGCCTTCATGTCAGAGGCGAGATCGCCTTTGCCGCCGCCATCCGCGCCGTGGCACATCGCGCAATCGAGATTGTAGGACTTCTTGCCGCGCGCCAGTGACTCGGGAGTCGGTTTCACGGGGTTGACTTGCTTGATCGCCTCCGGCGGAATTTTGTATTCGGCAGGAGCGCTTGCTTGGGCAGGTTTCTCGGTATCTTGCGCGGACGCGCAGAATGCAGCCAGAAGCACGGCCGACAAAACGACCCCCAAAACGACGGGATATTTGCACACGGCTACCTCCCCGGCGAACAGATTCACGTTGCGCGCATTGTACGCCCACATTCGGCAGGCGAGCGCGAGTCTTTTCGAGAGGGCGTTCTAGTGGTTTCAGGCGAAGGCGTCAGGCGTCGGAGAGAGATTCGCCAAACCTAGGGCCTTCCGCGGTCTCATCGGCTTTGATCTCGCCGGCTTCCAGGATTTCGCCGCAGTCGAGACATTCCACGTACTGCGAGTCGTCATCCTTCGCGATCAGCTGAGTGCGTTTGTGTTGGCAAGCCAAATCAACCATTTCCGATGCCCGGTTCGAGCGTAAGTCGATTATAACACTCTGCTCCGGACCGTTATGGTTGACAAAGGCGCGGATTGCCACTATCTGTCTCTACGGCAACCTCTACAACCAAGAAAGTGAGAACGGTTGGCCACCGAATCCAGCTCGCAAAAGAAGATAGGCACCGCGCTTTTCTACGGCATCCTCGCGCTGCTGGCCTACCTTGTTTACCTTGTCTTTGCTCCGTTCCTCGTCGCGCTCGCGTGGGCTGCGATCTTGGTCGTGGTCACCTACGCGGTCTACGAAAGGCTTGCGAAGCGATGGGGAAGCACGGGCGCGGCTCTCGCCACCACGGTCGGCGTGACGCTGGTCCTGATCGTCCCGACGATCCTCGTAATGGCCGAGTTCGTCCGTCAGGCGGTCGGCGCGGTCCAGTCCGTCCAGCTCGGAGTGCAAGCGGGGCACTACACTTGGGTCGGCAACCTCTGGACGCGGCTGCAGGAGCGCTTCCCAAGCGTGATACCGCCGGATTTCTCAGACCTCGTGCACAACTACGCCGATCGGGCCGGGTCGTATGTGGCGGAGCGCCTGGGGACTTTGCTGCGGCATACGGCCGAATTTTTCTTCCATCTCAGCGTCACCATCCTGGCGATGTTCTATCTATTTCGTGACGGCGATTCGCTCGTCGCGCGCCTTCGCGAACTGCTCCCCTTCGAGAAAGACCACCGCGACGGCATGATTCAGCAAATCCGTGACGTCATTTTCGCCAGCGTGACGTCGAGTCTCGTCGCGGCAATGGCTCACGGATTGTTGGGCGGACTCGCGTTCTGGATGACAGGAATTCAAGCGCCAATTTTTTGGGGCGTGATGATGGGATTCTTCTCTCTCGTGCCGGTGGTTGGCTCCGCTCTGATCTGGGTGCCGATTTCCATAAGTTTGATGGCCGGCGGGCACGTCGGACGAGGAATTTTCCTGCTGATCTTTTGCGTCGTGATCGTGAGCGCTGTGGACAATATCATTCGGCCCCTGCTGATCGGTGGACGCACACAGATGAGCGGGCTGGTGGTTTTCATTAGCGTGCTGGGAGGAATCGCCGTTTTCGGGATGCTGGGCGCGGTGCTGGGTCCGATTGTGGTCGCGATGGCCGGGAGCATGCTCGACGTGTACGCACCCGGTTCGCCCCATAGAAACAACGCCTCCAAAGCGGGTGGGAAGAAGAACGGGGGCGTGCTAGAGTAGCGCGCTTCGATGGCGAAGAACCGCGTCATGCCGAAGAATTCAAGCCCAAAACATGAGACGTTGCCGCCGGAAAAGCTTCGGTGGCGCTGCGATCCGGCGCAAATTCCGTTTGAAACCACCGCGGCCATCGAACCGGTTAGCGGCGACCTGGGACAGGAGCGCGCTTTGCGCGCCCTGCGCATGGGGGTCGAGCTCACCGCATCCGGCTACAACCTGTTTGTCTGCGGACTTTCCGGCACGAGCCGCGGAGGCATGATCGTCCGGATGATCGAGGAACTGCGGCCGCAGTGCGAGCCGGCCCCCGATCGGTGTTACGTCAACAACTTCAAGAATGCCGACAGGCCGCGCCTGCTTACGCTGCCGCGAGGCCAGGCAAACGCCTTCAAGAAGGAAGTGGAATCCGGGATCGATTTTCTGCGCCGCCGCATACCTCAGGTTTTCGAAGGTGAGCCATTCCAGCGCCAGAAAACGCGGATCGTCGAGCGCTTCACGCTGCGCGAAAAGGAATTGATGGATGATTTCACGCGGCGAATCGCGCGCGAGCAGTTCGCCCTGGGCCGCATGCAAGTGGGCGCGGTCGCCCTGCCCGAAATTTTCCCGGTTCTCGACGGGCAGATGGTCCCGATCGAAGAGATCCCGAAAATGGTGCAGGAAGGGAAACTCGAGAACACGGCCGCCGAGGAACTCGAGCGCAAGTACGATCAGTTCCGGCAGGAATTCACGGTCGTCTACCGCAAGACACTCTCGCTATCGCGCGAGCTTGCCAGCGAGATGAGCTATCTTGAGCAGGAAGCCGCTTCCGTGCTCGTCGACGGCGTGATCGAGGAGCTTAAGGAAAAATACCCGAGCGCCCAGATTTCCGAATATCTCGAGGAAGTTCGCCACCACATTCTCGATAATCTGGATCCCTTCAAAGAGCGCGAAGGAGAAGACGACCAGCCGCCTTCGGAAGGCGGCGGGGGGCCGCGCCAGGAACGCTCCGAACGCGATCCGTTTCGCGTCTACGGGGTGAATGTGATCCTCGCGCACGGCGAAAGCGAAAAATGCCCGGTGATCTTCGAGACGATTCCAACGTACGCAAACGTCTTCGGGACGATCCATCGCAGCTATGACGCGCGGGGCGGCTGGAATTCGGACTTCATGGATTTACGCGGCGGCTCGATGCTTCGCGCCGACGGCGGCTTTCTGGTGATGTACGCGCTGGACGCGCTCACTGAGACCGGTGTGTGGCGGACGCTCAAGAGGACGCTCAATCACGGAAAGCTCGAGATTCAGCCCGTGGACGTGTTTTTCCCGTTTGGTTCGGCCGCGCTGAAACCGGAGCCGATCGACGTTCACGCCAAAATCATCCTGATCGGCGACCGTGAGATGTACGAGCTTCTCTACGACTTCGAGGACGATTTCAAGAAGATTTTCAAGGTTCGCGTCGAGTTTGACGAGGAAATGAAGTGGAGCGACGAAGTCCTCCGGCAGTACTCGGGACGCCTGCGAAAGCTCGTTGACGACGAAAAGCTGCTCCACTTCGATCGAACCGCCGTCGCTGCCATTCTCGAACACGGCGTGCGTCACGCCGGCCGCCGCGGAAAAATCACGACGCGCTTCTTCGACCTGGCCGATCTTGCGCGGGAATCCTCGTACGCCGCGCGGAACAACGGGAACGAAATCGTGACGGCCGAACACGTGCGGGCGGCGCACGACGCCAAGATCGAAAGGCACAATCTGCTCGAAACGAAAATCCGCGAGATGATCGAACAGAATATCGTCTTCATCGACACGGAAGGGGAACGCGTCGGGCAGGTGAATGGACTAAGCGTCCTCGAAATAGGTGGCTACGCATTCGGCAAGCCGGTTCGCATCACCGCGTCGGTAGCGCTGGGAAAAGTGGGCATCATCAACATCGAGCGCGAAGCGAACTTGAGCGGCCGGTTCCACGACAAGGGCGTGCAGATCATTTCGGGATTCCTGCGGCGTACTTTTTCGCAGGACAAACCACTTTCGCTGGCTGCGAGCCTTTGTTTCGAGCAGTCGTATTCCGGAGTGGATGGAGACAGCGCGAGCTCTACGGAGATTTACGCGCTGCTTTCCGCGCTTTCCGATTGTCCCATCCGGCAAGACCTCGCAGTGACCGGCTCCGTCAGCCAGCAAGGTGACGTTCAGCCGATCGGCGGCGTCAACCAGAAAATCGAAGGCTTCTACGACGTTTGCCGGATCAAAGGGCTTACGGGACAACAAGGCGTTCTGATACCCGCCGAGAATGTGGAAGACTTGATGCTGCGCGACGAAGTGATTGAGGCCGTCGCGAACGACCGATTCCACATTTACCCGGTTTCCACCATCGAGCAAGGAATCGAAATCCTCACCGGAGTTAGCGCCGGCAAGCGAGATTCATCAGGCAAGTTCGAACCAGGCAGCATCTTCGCGAAGGTGGATGATCGCCTCCACCACATGGCCACGACCATGCACAAGTTCGACTAGCAGCCGCCCGGTCAGCCTTAACCCTTCACTCCCCCCAGAATCAGGTGGATGTACACGGTGTTGTCGATCGCAAGCTTTCCGCCGCTCCAGCGGCTGCCGAGCACGCCGTAGTCTCTGCGATCGATCGTGAAGTTTGTTTCGAATCCCACGAAACTGCCAATGTTCGGCATCTCCTGTACGCCAAGAACCTTCACGGGAATCGTGATGCGATGCGTGACACCGTGGATTGTCAGGTCGCCGGTCACTTCGAGCGCGTCCGGCGATTTCGCCACCGCGCTGGTGCTCTGGAACGAAAGTGTCGGATATTTCTCGACGTCGAAAAAGTCGTCCGATCGCAATACCTTATCCCGCGTTGGCTCTCGCGTGTCGATGCTCGATGCCTGCACGGTCACTTCCACCCGTGATTTCTCGGGATGCTGTGGATCGTAGCTCAGCTGGCCCTGAAAATCCTGGAAGAGCCCTTGCTCTTTGAAGACCATCCACTTCGTGACCGTGAACTCGAGGGTCGTGTAAGTCTTGCTCACTCGGTATAGGAACGGCGAGGACCACAACCGCTGTGGCGCGAGAGCAACGGATAGCAACGCAACAATGAAAACCTGAATCAGATTTCGAGATTTCTTTGGAAGCATGGTGGCACCTCTTTCGATTGAAAGACGGCGGGGACTTGCGGAGTGTTAACGGCAACGCGGACTTGTGCCCTTTAAGTGAGCCGGCTGGAGCTACTCCTCAACGCGAGGTGGCGCCTTGAAGCCCTTCTTCGCGTGCCCGATGCCAAGCAGCTCCCACCAAGGGCCGAGCTTCGCGGAGTCGTCGTTAACCGCATCTTCGCGCGTCACGCCGGGAGGAGGAGGAACCAGCGACGCAAGCCGGTCGTAGACGCGGCCTCGGTCCTCCGCGTCCACGCGCTTGAACAGGTTCAACAACGTGAAAGCATCGCGCTTGCGAGCTTCGCTAAGCACCGTGGTCAAAGCGGCGGACCGAGCTTTCGCGGACGACTCATCGAAATTCACGATCTCGAGCGCCTGCCGAAAACGCTCGGAAGCATCTTCATAGTAAGGCGCGCCGGGGCCGATCTCCGGACGAGATTCCGCCGCGGCGCCTTCGGGCACCAGCGATTGCCGCCAGCCGTGTTGCAGGTCGACCCAGCCGACGGTGACGCGCAAAAGGCTCGTGCCGTCATCATCGACGTGCAGCGTGTAAGCGCAACCCATGTCCATCGCGTAGGCGGTGGGCGTGTGAACCAGAAAAACGTACGGTGGCGCAATTACAACGGCGCGAATCTCTCCGCGCTCCAGCCGGAACTGCTGCTTGTCCGGGCTTGCTTCGAGCAGCGCGACCTGAGAATTGGGCTCGATCTCGATTTGGCCCATTCCGCGCATCTGGAGTTCTGCGCGCGACGTCGTGTCGGTTTCGAGCAGGCCGCCTGGCCTCCAGTGGCCGTTCTGGCCCAGCACGTGTCCGTTAAGTTGCGGTGAGCCGACGATCTCGGAAACGGTCCAAGAGTCAGGGCGGAGCCACCCGCGCGCGTACCACGCTGCAGCATGCAGCCAACAAAATCGCCGCTGCCATCGAAAGCACCCACGCGATCTTTTGTGCGGGCGCCAGCCGCCGCTCGCGGACGACTTCGGGAAATTCCAGCGTCCGCTGGCTTCCGCGGAAGCGCACCAGAAGATTCTCGATCCTCTCCACTTCCGGGTCGGGACTTCCGGACCCGTCCCAGAGGTAATCGTCATTCATGGTCGTTCCCTTCCTAATTTCTCGCGGAGCTGCTTCATGCCGCGGTGAAGGTTCACGCGCACCGAGGCTGGCGTGAGACCTGTGCGCGCTGCGATTTCGGGCCCCTTCATCCCTTCGACGAGTCGAAGAACCAAGGTCTCGCGGTATGCCTGAGGCAACGAGCGGATGGCCTCCAGCGCGGCGCGGGCTTCATACTCTTTGGGATCGCTGCTGCCAATTTCCGCGGGAAGCTCTTCCGACGCGTGGGGCCTGCGATGGAAATCAGTTGCGCGGTTCCGTGCGATAGCGATCAGCCAGCCTGCAAACGCTGCCGGCTCGCGAAGGGAGCCGAGCTTGCGCAGCGCGACAAGGAAAACGTCGTGAACCAGATCGTCCACTTCGGCGAACGGCACATGCGCGAGAAGCACACCATGCACCATGCGAGCGTGGCGTTCGTAGAGCTTGCCAAAAGCGCCGCGATCGCCATCGCGCGCTGCTGCCACCAGCTGGGCGTCCTCGGAGGTGTTCTCCACGGTCAAATCTTCCGGCACCGGAGCTTCTCGGATCAGCAGGTTGCCGTCAAGGCGAGCTTCCATTCTCTTGCGTCCCGTCCAAGGTAAGACGCTGGCGCGAGGCAGACCGTTAACAACGCTCGTATCGGCTACAGCAGCCGGCGCATCTGGACTGAAACCTGCTTTGTTTGGTCGCCGCGCTGGATGAGGAGTTTGTACGTATGGCCCACCTGGCGGAAGAGATTCCGGACGGAGCCGAGCGTCATATCGGCGGCAGCCTCGTCATCGACGCCCGCGATGACGTCCCCCTTCTGAATTCCCGCTTCGGCGCCCGGCGTCCCGGGCACGACGTTCACGATTTCGAATGTCTTCAGCCCCGGCCCTTTTGCGACGATGGCGATGCCGCTCTTATCCTCTTCGTCGTAATCTTTGAAATGAGAATTCATTTCGAAGATGATTTGCTGGTGCGGGTAGTCGAGAACGACGCTGAACCGGCGGAGCATGGCGCCGCCAATCACGCCTGCCAGCTTGGGATCGCCGGCGTCAGCCAGCTTCGAGCGGGAAAACTCTGCCACGATGTCCGGCGCGATGGAACGGCCAATCTGAAAATTACCCAGGCGAAACAGCGAGACGTCTTCTCCGCCCGCCAACTGAGGATCGTAGCCCTTCGTCGGCTTGCCGTGCGATGAAGCCAACTTACGCGCTCCCGCAAATTTGTCCGATATCACGATTCCCGCAAGGATCGACGTATCCACAGCGAAATCGGCTTCCACTTCCTTCCTGCGGGGCGAAACAAACTTCGCGCGAATCACCGGCATCCCATTCGAAAGCCGCAGAGGAAAAACGGTTCCCTTGCCGCCGTACTTGTACACCGATGGGTCGAAGATGCGTGCAGTCTCGCGCCCGAAATCGAGTTCCGCCACCACGGCCGACAGAAAATCCACGCCGAGCGTTCCCTCATAGGGGCGTCCGATTTCCCCGGCGAAGTCGTCTCGCGCAGCGGCGGGAACAGACGCAAAAGGAATGGCCCCTCCCAGGAAAACCAGCCAATAGCCTTGGTTCGGGGTGATCCCAATCTCGGCGGCACGGCCTGGATCGATCGACGTTACGCTCGCGCTGGTGTCCACCGCGAAGAGTGACGGTTTGCTCCGGTTCAGGCCGATCGGGAAAAACGCCACGTTCTGAATGAAGGTGGCGGGAATCGCGGCTGCGTTGCCGCCAAAGTCGAATCGCGGACGATTCGCCGGCGGCGCAGCGGGCGGCGGTGTTGCAGTGGCCGGAGCTTTCGCTTGGTTCTGGGCCGTAAGCTCGGCACCAAGCCCCGCAGAAAGCTGAAGACACAGCGCTGCCAGCGCAAGCCCCAGAATCATCCTCCGCCGATTCCAGCTCACCAGACCTCGCCGCCCGATGTGATCGATGCGATCTAAGCGTCCAGCCGACCACACGGTGCAAGAGACGCGAGCGGCGCGGCTTTGGTTGTGCGCGCCCTAAAATGACTCGAGGAGTTGATTCATGGATTGGGCGCGATATATCCGTCGCGCGCGGAGATGCTGTATTCCGTCCGGCCTTTTGACTTATGCGATGCGGCAGCGGCATCGGGCACGGTCACGCTCAGCTTGTGCAATTGTCCATCGTGTTGCGGAGCGATCCCCAGCACGTACTGGTGCCGCAGCGCCGACGCAATTTCCTGATAGGCCAGCGCGAAGTCGTCGCGCGACGCCGGGAAATATGCGCGCCCACCGGTCATCGTCGCCAGCGAGAAGAGAGCGGCTCTGGCCTCTTCGAGCATAGTCGGACCCGCGGCAGCGGCATCGCGTTTGGCTTTCGCCGCCGCCTTCTTCTCGGCTTTCGAGACTGGCGGGGGATTGTCTTTCAGCGATCCCCCGAGGCCGACGGCAAAAATCACCACATCTTGCGTGCGCAGCCTTTGCACCAACGCGTCGAAGTGCTCGGGCCCTGACGAATCGAGCCCCGTGCTGAGCAAAACGATGGCCTTCTTCCCCGGCGCCGGCGCGACGCCCTCCACCACCGCCGATATCGAGTCGTAGAGATTCAGCGCCGCCATGCCGATCATGTATTGATTGCCGCCGAGCGCGTTCTGCAGCGCGGCCCTATCGGAGGTAAACGGCAGGAGCTCCTTCGGCAAGTCCGAGTACGTCACCAGCGCTACCTGATCGTCGTCGGCCAAGCCGTTGACCAGCGCGTACGACGCCGCCATGTGCTCGTCCTTGATCATGTAGACGGCAGGGCTCGTCTCGATCATCACGACGACTCTCGCGGGCGCCTCCACGGGCGCGAAGAAGATGATCGGGCGCTCGGCGCCGTTGTCGAGCACTCGAAAGCTCTTCTGCTCGAGGCCTCCGACGAACTTGCCCTCCTTGTCGAGGACGCTTACGTCCAGCTTCACGAGTTCCGTCTTGGCTTCGAGAGGGTGCTGCGCCTGCGCCGCCGTGGAATCTTGCGCGCCGCGCCGCGACACAACGGAGGGATTGAGGAAAGTAACCACCGCGATCGCAACAAAAAATAACGCACGCAGCGCGATTTGAATCGCGGTGAGTTTCGAAATGATCGGCGTCTCAGAGGCCAGCCGCCATCATTGGTTCCCTGGCGCGGCAGCGGGCGTGGCCGGCGGAGCGGCATTCGCCGACTTCGGCGTGCTGAGGTAGCCCTTCGCCTGATCCTTGGTAACATCGAACACGATGATTTCGTAAGGAGCGCGCGCGCCGTGAACGTAGAACTGGATCGGTTCTCCGACGGTCCTGTCCTTCTTCTCGATCGACTTGTCGTCCGCCACTACGTTGAGGGTGTACTTGTATTTCTTCGGATCGGTCTTGCGCAGTTGGATCTGAATCGGACCCACGTGCTGCGGGCCTTTCGTTTTTCCCAACGAAAATTCGTAGATGTCGCGGTCGCCGAGGCGCTTGAGTTCTTCCACTTCGTCATGATTTCGCGCGATCAAGCCGCTCTGGACGCCGAGGTCGCCAATCGTGCTCTGCAGCTTGCCTTTCGTGGCTTCGAGATCGGCTTTGGTGGAAGAGAGATCGGTCTTGGTCGCATTCAGGTCCGTCGACACTTCGCCGAACTTGGTCGAAGTGTCCTGCTGAACCTGGCCGATTTCCTGGCGAAGCTGCGCGTCACTTTGTTGCTGCTGTTTGCGAATCGTCTGCGCCAGGCTGCGCGCGTGCGCCAGCTCGTCTTCCGACAGATTCAGTTTCTGCGACGTCACGTCGAGTTGGCCTTTGAGGTCGGCGATTCGCGAATTCGCTTTGTCCACCTCAGTGGCGAGCGCCTGCGTTTTCTTGTCGGCGGCGTCGAGGCCCTGGTGCAAGGCCTGGCCCGACGAATAATTTGCGTAGAGGAGATAGCCCACGAACAAAAATGCTACGACGAACAGCGCAAGTACCCAGCGAGGCAGGGCCGATGGTTCCGCGTATTGCATCCCACTGTGCGAATCTTCGGGGCTGGGTGTGTTAGGCGTCAAACTCATTCGATTCCCTCCGGAGCGGCAGTAGCTCGCTCGCGCCCAGAATTATCGCCGACCCGCCTTTGGAAGTCTATCCTGTCTATCATTGTGCCGTTCCTCGCGAGGCACCCGAGAGCATGAGGCAGAAACTCGCTCCGAACGCGTAATTCCGAACGTCAAATTCTCTGACTCAACCAGGGAAGGCCGATTCGGCGCACAAGGTCCGCAAACCGCGGGTCCGAGCGGAGAGGATCGAAGCCCGGCCGCAGCAGGACGCCCGGGTTAAATCGCTCTTCGTAGCCTTTTTCGAGCCAATTCATGGCCTGATCCGTTTCCCCGAGCGAAGCGTAGATCACAGCAATCTCCGAAGCATGCGAAGAACCAGGGCTCGAGCGCTTCTTCAGATCGCTCAGCAACTTTAACGCTTCGCTCCTCATGCCTGATGCGACGTAGGCGCGAGCAAGATTAGCTATGCATGTGGGGCTGCCCCCGGAAAGCTGGACCGCTTTTTGCAGTTCTGCGACAGCTTCATGGTTCATGTGTTCTTGGAGGTATGCCTGGCCGAGATGATTATGTGCAAAAGCAAAATTCGGATCCATTTCGATTGTCTTGCGGCTCTGTCGTATCGATTCGTCATAAGAGTGCGCGAGGGCAAGAAGCTCTGCCAAGTCGGCGTTAATGACGAGAGATAGCGGATCCAGGTTTTCCGCTTTCCTCATTTCTGCGATAGCCTCGTCATACTGGCCCAACAGACTTAAATGCCAGGCATACCAATGGTGAGCGGTTGCGTAACCCGGGTTCAGCTCGATGGCCCGCCGAAATTCCTTCCCGGCAGAGTCAAAATCCCAGTCAAAACCATCGAGGCAGAATGCAAGCGAGTTGTGGGCTTCGCCGAGCGCGCTGTCCAGTTCCAGAGCCTTAATCGCCGCGGCCTTCGCTTTTGGGAGTGCCTCGTTGGGAGGCATCACCGCATACTGCCAGTCTCCCAACAGAGCATAAGTGTCGGCTAACCCGGAATAAGCTTGGGCGTATTTCGGGTCCTCTTCGATTGCTTGATTGAAATAAGCCAGGGCAACCCTCAGGCTGTCCGCCGTTCGCTTGTTCCAGAAGTAGCGTCCCTTGAGAAACGACACGTAAGCTTCCGGGTTAACAACCGCTGCGTTTTTGAGCGCAGCTTGTTCCTGTGGTTTCAAACTGATCCGAATTTGATCAGCAATCGCGCTAGCCACCTCGTTCTGTAGGGTCAAGGTATCCTGCAATTCGCCCTCGTAGCTGTGGGACCACAAGTGCTTGTCGGCAGGGGCTTCGATCAATTGCGCCGTGATGCGGACCCGGTCGCCGGAACGGAAGCACGGTGCCTTCCACGACAGCGTCCACGTTGAGTTCACGCGCGATCTCGGGCAGCGGTTTGCGCGCGTGTTTGTACGTCATCGCTGAGGTCCGCGAGATTACGCGCAACTGGCTGATCTGGCCGAGGTCCGTAATCAACTCGTCGGTCATGCCATCGGCGAAGTAGTCCTGAGATGCATCGTTCGAGAGGTTTTCCAAAGGAAGGACGACCAGGGAACGAATGACCGGGGACGGGCGCTCCCAGGAATGAAGCTTCCAGGCAGCGAGAGACGCCACCAGCAGGAGCAGGACGAACACCGATATCTTCCACGCAAGTGACGGCGAAAGATTCTGACCTTTGCGACTTTGCCGGGAGATCCGGGCGATCCGGAGCTTCTGTCGCGGGTTGAGGCTGAGTCGCGAGTTCCGGGCTGCGAACCGGTGCTGCTTCGGCGACTTTGACCTCCGCGAGGAAGCGGTAACCGCGGCGGGCAACCGTTTCCACAAAACGGGGACTCTCGGCAGAATCGCCGAGGGCCTCACGGATTTTGTTGATGGCTTTGTTGAGCCCGTGGTCGAAATCCACGAAAGTGCCCGCGGACCAGAGTTTTCTGCGAAGTTCCTCGCGAGTTACGACCTCGCCGGGGTGCTCGATGAGC
>CAWBGW010000052.1:0-29672 GCA_963788345.1 uncultured Acidobacteriota bacterium
GGACTTTGCCATCCCAATTAGGCGTGCTCCACCAGGTAGTAATAGGTCGCAAAGGAGATGCGTGGATAGGGCGCTTCGGTTGTTACGGGGACAACACCGTGAAAGCTGACGTCGCTTGTTTCGAAAATGATGCAACGGTTTGGCTTAGGAGTGAACGCATTTCGGCAGTTCTTCACGTCCTTATCCCAGAGCTGGAATACCCGCCCCAGGATTCCTCCCAGATAGGGTTAAGGTATAGCAGCAGGTTCAACGTCGGTATAGCTTACGGTCCTTTATGAAATTGAAGTCGACGTGCACGTTTAGCCGCCCTCCTGGCCCTGTCAGGTGCATTCCGCCGCCGACAAGTTGCTCGTCCGCGAGCAATTTCGGAATACCGGTTACATAGGAGAGATCGGCAAGGGTATGTCGGAGACGCGAGAAGTGCGTTTAATCGCGCGACCGGCTCTGGAAAATACTTGCATCGGTGACTTGGACCTTCCTACGCTCATTAACGGCTCTAAAACTTCTGCCTTGCGTAGTTGCAACTTCGAACGAAGGGTATGCTGCAGGTATCTCGTTAGCAAAGGCGGGCTCAAGAAAGTTGTCGATTTTGAGAAACGGAACTGGTTCGGCGCTCATGGACTGACGCCGAGCGCTTCACGATCGGGGAAGAGCACCGTCATCGTCGTTAATCCGATCGGTGGCAGCTATCATACTATATTTAGCGTAATCGAGTGCTTCGCACAATGGAGTCGGGGTTGCTCGGAGTGAACCTTGAGGTAAATTTGAATTGCTAGGTGTTGGCGCATTCAACGGTCGAGCAATAGCAAGCCTAAGAGAGCTTGACGTTGCTACGCATCAATTCGAAGACAGTCGCTAAATGGCGCTGGTGTAGGCCGACCTGAACTTTTACTCGGCCTGCCTCGCAGTTTTTCATCCTGATAGTCCCTCAGTCCTCAGCTCGCTTGGCCTTGGATGGCGGAAACGCTTACTGCCACCGCTGGTATCAAAAATGGCCTCCTTACGGTTAAGATGGTTCTCGCCGGCGAGGGTTCCGACGAGCTATTGGGAGGATACCCGAAGTTAAATTGCACCAAGACCCCATTTTTGCCGAAAACGGATAAGCCTCGGCACACTTTCCACCGGCGGCTAGACAAAATTAAGAATCTTCTGCCGCATTAAAGATTGCTCCCAAAGGCCTTACAATCTCAAACCAGCCAAAAAATCCGAAAATCGTTTCACCATCAGCTTCTTACGCGTTCTGAGCCGCGCCTTGCCTAATGCGACCTCTCGGTGAAGCCACGGGCGTATGACTGACCACACGTAACGGTGGAAGCTGTCGAGGACACCACCGGACTTCGCATAGCGGCCAATATTTCATTTCAGGCAAGTCTGCATTTCACGTCCGCTCTAATGGCGAGACCGATCTTCTATGCAGCTGATGAAGGTCTCCTCAATCCAGCAAGAAGATCAAGATACAGTGATTTCTGTCCAGCGGCAAACAAGAGCACTCCGAAGAACGCAGTGACAAGTACGCCGCTTTCCAAAACGAGCCGAGGCAAAGGAGAAAGAAATTGGCCGCAAATTATTCGTACTCCAAAGGCTACCCCTCCGGCCAAGATGCCTGAGGCCAGCGGCCGACTTACCGCCACCAGAATGTCGCGGACGGAAATCATCGTACCGTGCACGCACACCCAAATATGTGGAATAAGCCATAACGTAAGCACCGCCGAGTAGGCGAATGCGACCCCTTTAGGTCCATAAGGCAATGCCACAGCGTAACCCGCAATCATGATCGTCGCCAACACAGGAGCGACCTTCAACCCCGTCCCTACCAGTCCAAGCGAAAAGACCAGCCATCCCAAAGGATTGATTATCGCAAAAATCGCGATCGTCGGAGCCAGTAAGCGGACAATCGTGGCCGCATCTTTCCACTTTGGCCCCAAAAGAACGAAGACTATATCGTCCGCAAAAAGAGCGCAGGCGATCGTAATGGGAAGCGTCAGTCCCAGAACCAGGGAGAAGCCCTTCAAGAAGTAGCTCCTGAAACGAACAGGATCATCCTGAAGTCTGGATAATGCCGAAAACGCTACTTCGCCAACTGCAGCGAATTCAGATTATCTGTCGGAATGTTTATTATCTGATACGCTCTTCCGTAAATTCCAATTGCGTCGGCTCCCCAGAAGCGGCCTATCATAACCTTGTCAGCATTGTAGGCGGCATAAACTAAGAGGTTAATCAAAGTGAGGCTGCCGCCAAAGCGCATCATACTACGAATTCCAGCCCGCTTGCGCGGCATCCCCGGCACCCAGCCTGTGGTCAGCCAGAGACCGATAGTGGCGATGATTGAAGGAGTGATCGACATTGATACAAGGGCCCAATATCCGTAGCCAGCTTTGGCCCCATAAATGGCAATTGCAATACCAACGGCCAACGAGACGACGTTAATCACTGCTAGGGCGGTGAAACGCATCTGACGCATAAGAAGTACCGAGTGTTGTGCTCCCGCAGCGCCTGAAAAGAAATCCCACTCCCAAAACAGCCGTTACCCCAAAGAGCTGAGGCTCGTGGTAAAACGCGGCAATAGCCGGTGCCATTGCTAGCGTTATTAGGCCAAGTACCGCTCCGAGTAACATGTTGATCCAAAATAGTGTCGAATTCTGCTCCTCGGTAACGGTCGTATGCTGAATAGCGGCAGACCCAAGTCCGAAATCTCGAAACAACGCTCAGGACTCCAGTGAAGGCAGTGACCATACCCACTAATCCAAAGTCTTTTGGGCTCAGGAGCCGTGCCAATATCATGAGAGAGCCTACCCTCAGGATAAAACTCGCCCCTTGAGCACAGAGTCTCGCGAGACCGCCACGGATTACCTTCGCTTTCAGATCCTGCATCGTGTTCCCAGAATACCACGGGGTATCATGCTGACTGTGCCTTCTTTCGTACGTTGTTTTTCGGTTCACAGTGAAATCTGGTGGGAGTAGGATTTGTTCGCGTAATCGCTGGGAGCGTCGACTTCGACTAAACGCTGCAGCTCATGACGAAGACAACCGCTGTTAAACATGAAAAAAATTCCTGACACTTGGCTATACTCCCTCCATGGCGTGATGCTAACTTGCATTCGAATACGCCAGTGGGTTCGTCTCAGAGAAAGCCGCGGCAAGCCAGATTTTTTACGGGCCGCGGCTAAGTTATACTTTTACGGGCCGCGGTGAGTCCCGCGAGATTCTCGAGCCGCTCGGAGGAAGGAGCTACGCATACGGCATATTCATGGCGAGCTCGATTTTCGTCAACTCCCGCATTGGACTCCTTGTGTTCAGCTCGGCGAGCAGAGGCCCCAGATATGGTTCGTAGACACGCCAGCGGCCGATCGCGCTCTTATAGATCGGCTGGCGCACCTGCATAGCGCTGGCGGTGCGCACCGGCCGATCGGTCGATGGAATTCGAGGCAATGCGGATCCCAATCGAGGCCACAGTGCGCGAGGATGCGTCGCGCTTGCTGTTTCCAAATCGTTGACAACGTCCTCGTAGCGCACGTCGAGGATGCGGCCTTTCGGCAGAACACTGTGCCAATGCGCCATCAGCGCCTGATAGTGGCGATGATCGCGGCCGAGCTCGGCGAGATCGTAGGTGTAGTTCTGCTCGGCGGCGAATAGCGTCGAGAAGCACGAAATGCAGGTATCGACCGGATCGCGGACGGTGTGGATGATGCGCGCATTCGGCAAGGCGAGGTGGATGAGCCCCGCGAAGAAGAAGTTCTGCGGCATCTTGTCGGTGACGTGCTTGACATTGCGGCGCGAGCTTTCGAACCTCGGCAACATAGATTGCCCCGATCGTGCTGAGCACCCCGTCGTCGACCGATGCGACGAAATCAGGGTACGGAACGGGTGATCCGTCCGGCCTGATGCACAGTGCTGACGATGTCGTCCAAGGTCTTGAGTTCGCCGGCGCCGTGTACGTCGGGATGGCTGGCGAGAATTTGCTCGACCAGCGTGGTTCCCGATCGCGGCATGCCGACAACGAAGATCGGTACCCGCGAGGGATCGCCCAGCCCGGCCTTCGCCGCGACTAGATCGCGGGTGAACACGGCTCGACTGCGGTCGAACCAGTCCATGGTCGCGGCTTCGTCATAAGTGATCTGCGCCGCTTTTGCGCATTGCCGTGCAGCAGGACAAACGTAGGTCGTGCTCCGAGGTCCGCAATAAGCCGAGCCAAATGCAGCATCCCGTTGCCGTCTTTCATCGTCCGGCGCTCCGGATGCCGGCTCTTGCTTGAGCCGGGGCGCAGCCTGATTGGCCCCGCCGGCGTATTACTGACACGCGTCCTCTACGTTAAAGAAAATCGCCGCAAGCGCTTCGTGATCGTGGACGCTGCGATGAACGACTTGATTCGCCCCGCTCTCTATGACGCGTCGCACGCGGTGACGAAGGCGTCGCGCGATGCGAACCGATCAGCCCCGATGCAGCGCGTGGATGTGGTGGGACCCGTTTGCGAATCGGGAGACTTCCTCGCGCGCGACTGGCCGCTCCCCCCGGTGAAGTCAGGCGATTTGCTGGTGGTGTGGGCTGCGGGAGCGTACGGATTCGTGCAATCTTCGAATTACAACGCGCGGCTTCGGCCCGCCGAAGTGCTGGTCGAGGGCAAGAAATTCCGCGTCATCCGCAAGCGGCAAACATTCAACGACCTGGTTCGCGGCGAAATCGAATAGCTCCTGCCGCGCAGACTGTTCCCACTACCAACTGTGCATCGTTCCATCGAGTTTGCGGTTGATCGGCAGGTAAGCACGCTGGTAGGGATAGTCCGCGGCAAGTTTTTCGTCGATGTAGACGCCCAGGCCCGGACGATCGCCGGGATGCATCGATCCGTTTTCGAAATAGTACGCGTGCGGAAAGACCTTGTCCGTGTCGTCGGTGTGCCGCATGTATTCCTGTATTCCGAAATTGTGCACGCTCAAATCGAAGTGCAGCGCAGCGGCCAGGCACACGGGGCTGAGATCGGTTGCGCCATGACAGCCGGTCTTCACATGATAGATTTCCGCGAGCGCCGCGATTTTTCGAGGATGAGAAATGCCGCCGGCGTGAACCACGGCGGTTCGAATGTAGTCGATGAGCTGCTCCTCGATCAGGAGCTGGCAATCGTAAATCGTGTTGAACATTTCGCCCACCGCCAGCGGCGTCGTGGTGTGCTGCCGGATGATGCGGAAGCTCTCCTGCAATTCGGCCGGGGTGGGATCTTCAAGCCAGAAGAGATGGTGCGGCTCCAGGCTCTTGCCGAGCCGCGCCGCCTCGATCGGCGTAAGGCGATGATGCGCGTCGTGAAGAAAATGAATCTCGGAGCCGAATTCGCGGCGGAGGCGATCAAACAGTGGCGGCACAGATTCAAGGTATCGTTCGGTCGACCACGCATTCTCTTTCGGCGCATTCTTTTCCGCGGGCTCGTAATACATGTCGCCGCGGCCCACGCCGTAGGTGCTCGCAAGTCCGGGAACGCCGGATTGCGCGCGGATCGCTTTGTAACCTAGGTCCAGGTAGTGGCGGACTGCGCGAACCGTCTCTTCGATGTCCTTCCCGCTCGCGTGCGCCGTATACAAGAACGGAATCGCGCGAAGCGCCGCCCAGAAGCTGATACAGCGGCACGTTGAGGCTCTTGGCCTTGATGTCCCACAGCGCCGCATCCACCGCGCCAATCGCGGCCATTGTCACCGGGCCCCGCCGCCAGTAAGCGCCTTTGTAGAGATATTGCCAGGTGTCCTCGATGCGGCGTGCGTCGCGTCCAATCAGTAGCGGCAGGACGTGATCGGAAAGGTAGCTCGCAACGGCCAGCTCTCTGCCGTTGAGCGTCGCGTCACCCAGGCCGTAGATTCCGTCCTCGGTAGTGATCTTCACGGTGACGAAATTTCGGCCCGGACAGCAGACGATGACTTTAGCGTCCGTGATTTTCATTTCGTTTTTCCCGCGCCGCCTGTCGGCGCAACCATGCCGCGCGAAACCTCCGCCACGGCGCGATACGCCTGGTCGATTGCCGCGTCCGTGTAAGCGCGCGCTTCGGCATCTGAATTCGCGATCGAGATGCGGCCAAACGGCTGCCGGCCAACGACGCAGGGCTGCTGGTCGGGCGGCCAATCCGGATCGTAGAGCGAATTGTATTCGTAAGCGTACCCGTGCGGCCAGCGATTCACAGTGATCGCTTGAATATCGCTCGCCGGGTCGAATCCGGCCGGCGAAAGAATTCCGCCCAACTGCGTCCGGATGTTGCGCTCGAACGTCGCAAACGTCGTGGTGAGCAGCTCCTGCCGTCCGGCAATTTGCTGGTCGCGCGCGGGAAGTCCCGGCTGGCACGGAACGCGCTCGAGATGCAGCAGGCACGGCTCATCGGAATTGGCGGGAAAATGGTATTCGCCCATGCTGACCGGATAGTCGAGCGCCACAGAATCGAAATACGCTCCGGGACATGCCACGTTGGAGACGCCAAGCTGTTTGAACGATTGCCAGTTGCGAATCATCACGTTCGTGTAGACCAGCGGAACCTTCACGCCGTACGCGAGCGCTTCCCTCTGCTTCTGCGGCAATTCGGGGCACATGTACGGAATCACCATGTTCCAGCAGGCAAGGACGCACGCCGAGCCGCGAACAGAATGCGCCTCGCCTCCACGCACGTAAACCACTTCGACTTCCTTCGCGGCTGCCGGGTCGCCAACGTTGCTCGCATGGATTACGGTGCTGTTGAGCCGCAGACGAATCGGAGAAGTTGTGGCGTCAAGTCGAGCGTAACCCAGCTTTGCCGTGACGATGTCCTCCATAGTGTGACCCGGAACGCTCGCTGGAATCAGCGAGCGGACCAGCAAACGCGCGATAGAAGCGTTGCCGTCCGGAAAATGGAAGATGTACGGCTCGTCGAGCGCTTGCTTCGTCACTTCCACGCCCAATCCCGGCCCAGGCGGACCCGAAAGATTCATTCCTTGAAATCCCGCATAACCAAGTCCAGCCAGGTCGCCCGCCGGAACGGCATCTATTCCCACGCCGTAGAGCCCGTACGTCTCTTTCTGCAAGAATGGAAGCGCGTCCGGATGTACCTTGACGTATTTCAGCAGGTAATCCTTGTAGCTGGTTTTCGACAGCAGAACTTTCCTGTCCCAAGTTGAAAGACTTGGAAGATAGTCCGACCTTGGCGGTGTAGAGACGCATGAGATCTTTTTTTGCGGCCTCGGAAAGCGGTGTCTGCGCGAAGAATTGCGGCCACGGGACTTTCCCCCGGCCCGCTACGAGGCGATCCGTCCCGAACGTCTCTTTATCGAAGAAGACGCCGTGCGTCAGGCCCATCGAACTGTCGAAGGTCCGGTCGAAGTATTTGTAGAAGCGGTGGATGTCGATTCCAAGCTCGCGGAGCAGCTCCATCGATTCCTTGCTGTAGCCTTTCGGTCCGGCAATCGATTGGGTTCCGCCGTAGCCGATGAGCGTGCGGCTCGGCGTTTGGAATTCGTTGCGGCGCGCGTGCCCTCCGAAATCGTCGTGGTTTTCGAGTATGAGAATTTTGGCCTTCGGGCCGGCCACTTTTCGAAAGAAATACGCCGCCGAAAGACCACTGATGCCTCCGCCCACGACGATCAGATCGTAGGCGGCCGCATCGGCTTTGGGAGCGCTCCATTTCTTTCCGTCGCGCAGCGAATGGCCCACCCTCATCACGGCGTCGGTGCTGCCGCGCATGCCCGTTAGCGACGGTGGATAGTAGTCGGGATTCTTCTCAGCTTCGAAAGGTGCGTGCGGGGATCCAGAAGCCTCAAACCAGTCGGAATTGGATGCTAGAAGCGAAGAGCCAACGGTTATGCCAAAGCCATTCAGGAAATCGCGTCTGCTGATGCTGCGGTCCATGCCGAGCTCGTGGTCCCGCTTCTCATCCTTCACGATCTCCCCCAGCAGATTTGACCACCGGAATCAGTTCCGGCTTTAGATTTGTTGCGGCGGAAGCATACAGCAAAGGAGTTTCGGCGCGGAGAAATCTTCGGATGCCGATAGCCATTCTGGAGATTGGAGTACACCTTTTGAAATCCAGAACGTCGATACGGTGCATCGAAATTTCGACGAACCGGAATCGAAGCCGCCTTAGCTAGAATGCTCGCATTGTCGCAGCGGCCAGGCCCGCATGCACTCACCCGGCAAATCCAAATCCACCTGGCCGCTCGACAATTACTAAGGAACCTGCAGGCAGCCGGGATGGAACTCACCCAAGAAGCACTTTTCATATTACGCGCCGCTTCGCGGCATCGGCTCTGATTGCACTTTTGTGTCGGCACTCGCCAGTTGGCTACGCGGAAGGCCGAGATGAACCCAAAGGCGCCTGATTTGCATCAATCCCTGTATCGAAGCCCTGAAGGCGTCGAAAGCCAAAACCACAAGGAGAAACATGATGGCCAAGAACTCCGGTACTGCGGCGCAGCCTGCAAAATCCCCGGTGACGGCTCAGCCGCGCACTCACCAGCGCGCCCCCGAGATTCAGCGCTACGGCACAGTCACACCCATGCTGCCGCTCGATCTTCTGGAGCCGGTGCGCCTGGAGATGACGGAACAACTCAATCAAACGCTCGCCGACACAATGACCCTCCGTGACCTGTACAAGAAATCGCATTGGCAGGTTGCCGGGCCGACCTTCTACCAACTCCATCTTCTGTTCGACAAACATTTCGACGAGCAGGTCGAGTTGGTGGATGCCATCGCAGAGAGAATCCAGCTGCTGGGCGGCATCAGCATCGCGATGGCGGCCGACGTCGCCGAGACCACTCGCATTGAGCGGCCTCCCAAGGGCCGCGAGGAAGTTCCCGTTCAAATTTCACGCCTCATCGACGCTCATCAGACGATCATTTCCGATGTCAGGAAATTCGCTCAACGCGCGTCCGAACTGGGCGACGACGGAACCAACGACTTGCTTGTAAGTCAAATCCTCCGCACCAACGAACTGCAAATGTGGTTCTTGAGCGAACACCTCGTGGAGATGCCGCTCGTGAAGGCTCAGTGAGTAACACAGCGAGAAACGGCTCTTGAGTAGAACCTACGCGGGAAGCTGAATCTGGATCAGGGACCGCAGCGCGGCTGGACGCGGCACTGACGCGGAAGCCATCATTCCTGCAGAGGGAATGCCCGTGCGCATGAACGACTTCTCGCAGTCGGCGACGGAGGGCCCGCGCATGTTGCCTTCCATGTAAGCAAGTCCGGGGCAACGCGTGCACGTGCCTAGATGCGAGCACGCGGAGCAGGTGTCGAGGTCTTTCGCCCGAATCGAGCGCACTTCGCGCAATTGCGGCGAATGTTGCCAAATGTCCAGGAACCGCTGACTTCGAACGTTGCCGCAAGAGAGCGGAAACTGCACGCAAGGATATAGCTCTCCATAGGGCGAGACGTAACAGGCCGTGTGACCAGCGCTGCACGGAAGACCTTCGAGGATGTCGTCGTCAACCCCTTGCGGCAGCGCGCAGAACTCTTCCACATTGCCCACCAGGGCGGAGTTGTGAAAAACAGCCGCCAACTCGCTGGGCGGGACGCGATACTTCAGCACATCGGTTCCGCCGTCCATCATCGGTGTGATCGTGGGATCGAGCGTGTAGTGCGCGCCCACTTCGCCGGCGAGTGCGCGAACACCTTCGCTGTCGCCCGAATTCGAGTTCATAAGCACATTCGCGACGGACACCTTGAGCCCTTGCGCTCTCAGCAACCGGATTCCTTCCAGGGTTCGGCGCAGCGAACCCGGCAGTTTCGTCACTGCGTCGTGCACTTCGGCCCGATGAGAGTAGACGCTGATTTGAACCTGCTCGACGCCCAGAGCTTTCAGCCGGCGAGCTTCCTTTGCGCGGATCAGCACCGCGTTCGTCTTCAGTTTTACGTTGAACTGCAGCGACCGGGCGTACTCGATAATCTCGAAGCAATCGCGGCGCACGAGCGGCTCGCCACCGCTGAGGGTAAGGAAAAATACGCCGGCTTCCTGAAGCTGGCCGAGCAAGCTGTGGATTTCCGCCGTGGTCATCTCGCCGCGGTCGTCATGTTCCAGGTAGCAATGTTCGCAACGCTCGTTGCAGCGATAGGTCACATCAAGATGGACGCTCAGAGGAACCGCCAGCCCGAGCGCCCTTTGATTGAGCCGCTCCATCAAGCTCATGGATGCACCAGCGCGCCCGCCTCGTCTTCGACGATGGGCCGATCGGAAACGCGGAGAACTCCGTGGCTCGCGAGCTTCTCCGCAAAAGCTTCCGCATCCTGGTAGGCGGCATCCGGCTGAACGTCGAACTCGGCGCACACTCGGTCTCTGACGATTTCGGACAGCGGCGTTCGCCCGTCCGCCGATTGCCAGATCGCCGTGGCGACGTCGCTCAAGCTGAAAAGCGTCGAGTCGGTGGCGGACATGATGATCATTTCGCCGCCCAGAAGGCGCGCCGCAACTGTGCGGCTTCTCGCGATGTACTTTTCGCTCATCGCACCAGCTCCCATGCGCGAGCATCCGGCGTGAAAACGAGTTTGGCCACGTTCACGCTTGAGACGAATCGCAGCGCCGCATCGAAAACGCTGCGCACCAGTTCCCTGTCGTCCGCGAAGAAAAGAATGTGGCGCATCAGCGCGCGCACCGCGTCGCTCTGCGTGATGGGCTCGACGCGGTTTTCCCGGCCCTGTACCAGAAAATAGAGCGTGTCCACCGGTGCGGAGAGATTCTCCCCGGCGCGGGCCAGCTCGCCGGCAAACGGAGTCCCGTAGGCGCGGTAACCGCTTTCGTAGGGTCGTAAGTAGGAAATCTCGTCGGTAAGCAGATTCGCGTCCGGCGGGGCGAGACGCGCCATCGTGGTCTTGCCGGCGCCGGAAACGCCCGAAAACAAGAATGCGCGCCCGTTCCGAATCGCGCTTGCCGCGTGAAGCAGGAAACCACCCTCATCCGCCAGAACCAGCGAGTGCGCGATGCGCAGCACGGAATCCAGCGAATAGGGGTTGGGTGATTGGCGCACCCAGCCGCGCCGCGAACGCACGTCCCAGGCCGCCCGGAAGTCTCCGCGCTGAAAAAACCACACAAACCCCTTCTTGAAAACGCGCGCATCTTCCTCGGACGGCTCCGTGGGCGGATCGAGATCGAACTCGAATTCGAATTCGGGCCTTGCGCCGGGATTGACGAATCCGGCGTAGCGGCGTTCGATCAAGCCGCAAAAATCGGAATCGCCGCCCTTCAGCGAAATCGGGATTCCGCCGATCTCCACCGTCACTCCCTGCGCGTTTTCCGAAAGTCGTGCGTCTTCCGGTCGAGCAAGCGCGACGCGATTCACAGGCACTCCTGTAGTTCAGGCTGATTGCTTGGCGGCGACGCAATCTCATTCCCGGTCAGCCGCCATCGCAATGAGCTATATCGGAGCAGACACTTCGTTACGCCATCGGAGCGCCGCACCAGGAACCGCAATACGAGCGCGCCGAGGCTCGGCGATGCCCCAAGATCGACGTGCTTTCCTCGCCGTACGACCCCGCAAACATGGCCGAGAAATTCGTCGCTCCCCACGGGCGGATCATCCTGATTCAGCGCATCTCCGCGGGTAACGATCGCGGCTCGCTCGTCCGCTTTCGCGGTGCGTACGACGCGGTGGGCATAGAAGCGCCCTTCGCGCGACCAAAGCGCAACGTCTCCGCAACGCGCGCCCTCGATGGGTTGATTGCGAACGATGAGAATGTCGCCGGGAAAAATCGCAGGGACCATGCTCGCGCCGCTCGCGATAAACCGAAGCTCGCCGGACGCGCGCAGAACCTCTGTCGCCAGTTCCAGCTGGATGGCTTGTCGGCTTCGGGCTGCTTGTTCCACGGCTCTTTATGAGTTCTTTCTATTGAATCGGCACTGGGCCTGAGTCGGGTGCAATTTGCCGCACGCCAGCGCCATCGTCTCGAACACCTTCTCGTGCTCGAACGAAGGCTTCTGGTACGGTTTCTTGCGCTTGCCGTTTTGCACCGGCGCCTTCTCCGGCTCCATGGTCCGGCCGTTATGCTCGTTGCTCAATCCAGGCCTGCCTGGGTCAATTTCACGGCGTTGTTGGCGCTTATGGTGGTGAAATAGAAACTGGATGCCTGGAGCGAAGCGCTGGCGTTGTCAACCACCATCCCGCTGGTCCCATTTCCAAAGCTCGTCGTGGTGACGGTGGCGGGAAACGCGTTGATGTTCAGCTGGCCGATGTCCGGCGGAACAACAGCGACGCTCAGAAACAACCAGTCGGTTGCTCCGTTCTTGAACTCTGTAAGCGGGCAGTATTCCCCAACGCGGTTGCCGAGGGCGAATGTGTGGGCTGGCGCTCCGGCAGTCATCGTTCCGGCGACGTTGAAAGTTATGCCATACAGCTCCAAATTCGCGGCCGTAGCATCGAAGGCGGCCGCATACACTAGCCAGGTGGTTGTGGTCGCGCTCGAGTAATAAGGGTCATTGAAAGCGGGGGCATGAACGTTATGGAATCCGGCCCCGCCCAGGGTTGCCGTGACTGTTGAACTGAAGCTGGTCGTGGCCTGCACAAGAACCGCGTTGGTGCCATTCGAGCCGCTCACCGCATACACGAAACCATTGACGCCATCAATGATCGGCGGATCCACAATTCCACCGTACTTTGTGCCGTTCCCGACGGCAATCGAACTAACCGCCCCAGCTTGGGTTATCCGGTATAGCTTCCCGTCCGCGCATCCGACGAATACGTTCAGCGTAACGAAATCGAGAACGGGTCCGGTCAATTTTCCGATGCAAGTGCCTCCGATCGTTACCGCGCCTCCCGTTCCCCAGCTTGCGTCCAAGCTTGGCACCGGTTTCGACGCGCAGTTCGGATTGACGCTCGTGCAAAAGACGTTTTTGAATCGATAGAGAACTCCGGCGTCATTTCCCACGTAAGCCACGTCGCGAACGTAGTCGATAAAGGGCGACGATAGAGTGTCAGGACCGCTACCGAATGCCAGATCTGTGGCGGTTCCGCTGCCGGCGGCGGGCGTCGTCGCGGAGAAAGTGCTGATTGTCGCCGGCAAAAACACACTCTGGAGATTCGAGGGCATTCTCGCCGTTCAGCGTCCCCGTACCCCAGGCCAGCACATGGAAGTGCGCCGCGTTCACCGACGTGACGGCGGTGATGTTGACCTCAAAACCGGTTCCGGCTCCGCTTGTCGCTAAAGTGGCTGCCCCGGCGACCACCGCATATCCGGTTCCAGCGTAGGTGATGGTAAATGACGTGACCGCCCCACCGGTAACCGTGACCACCTGATAGGTAGCCGAAAGCCCTGTGCCGCCCGAAATCGTCCCAGCATCACCCACTACATACCCCGTGCCGGCGTGCCCCGCCGTCACCGCCGCTGTTTTGATCTGCCCTGCAGCTGCCGATTCAACGAACGCAACTTTCGTCCCGGAATTGGCTGGCGTCAAAGGATCATAGGAAAGCACCGGCGAAGTTGTGACCGCGCTGCCACCCGCGATCCCCTCTACGTTGTACGACCACAACACGGTGGCCGAAGTCCCAGTGTCCTCGGCGGTCGCGGCGCGGTTGCAAATCCCGTTGCCACCGGCCGTACCGCTGTAGAGGTTGTCGAAAGCCACGATGTTGGGCTGCGTAGCGGATCCCAGCGCATTCACCGGGAAGACTACGAAGTCGTTCGGCAGCTCGGCGCTGCAGTGGTGTCGAACGTGAATTTTGCCGGAGACATAGACGGCGCTGTGCCACCCGTCCCCAGATTGATGCTCCAATCCTTTTCGAACGGAGGTATCTCAGGCCGGGTAAGCGGCCGTCGTCGAAATGGCGGCTCGCGGACGACGTCGCTCAGCATCCCACAATCGGCTGAAATCGCGCTGCGCCCTGGCCCACATAAGCATGGCCCGAGGGTCTTGCGCGGCAGACTCCATCGCTTCCATGGCGCCCACTCGAGGGTAAACGACATGCCTCGTGGTCCAGTCCCGAAACTCCGGCGCAGGTCCCTGCGATAATTGCGCTCGGCGGCCAGACAGCGGCGCACCCAGGAGAGCCACGAAGCATGCTCCCAAAACGCCCAGCGTGCGACGCGAAAAGATTAGAATATTCAAATGTTGCCTCCGACGTGGTGTGGCGAACCGGAAAGTGCGATTGGGAAGTCAGCTGTGAATGTCGGAGAAAGGAACGACGGCGCCACCAACGACTCGAAAGTGTAGTTTGAAATCGTCTGATTCATCCCAAGCCTCGGCTGCCTAGCCGCGGTTACAACCTCGTCTTCCACCGGGTAGTTTTGCACTTGTAAGTATGGCCCGACGGCCAAGCCTGAAACACCCGCCTGCTTGCTTTTGCAAGCAGTTGTCTGTGCTAATGAACGTATCGAGTCGCTAGAAGCCAAACAACGGAAAAAGCCCGGGTTGATGCTAAAGCGTTACCTATTAGAGGGATAAGAGAAAGCCTGCATACTTTGTCTCGTTGTGGCCAGAGTTTCCATCTTGGCTGAGAAAGCTGTGGACTAGTGCTTGACGCTCCCGAGCCTCGAAGTGTAGTTTGCGCCCTGATTCAGTTCGTCACGCACAGGGGAGAGATCATGCGACGAGTTGTTTCGGTGATCGTACTGGCGATCGTCTCGATGGCAGGACTGTCGGTGCTTGTTCGGACCCTGCATTCTCAGAATCCGCAGGAATTTAACGTGCGCGAGTATTACACGAAATTTGAGTACCAAATCCCCATGCGGGACGGAAAGCGTCTGTTTACATCCGTTTACGTTCCAAAAGACGCTTCGCGACCTTATCCCTTTCTCATGACGCGAACGCCCTATAGCGTGGCCCCGTACGGCCTCGACCAATATCGCCGCAATCTCGGCCCGTCGATTGAATTCGAGAAGGCAGGCTACATCTTTGTCTACCAGGACGTAAGGGGCCGCTACATGTCCGAAGGGACGTTCGTCGAGATGACCCCTCATATCGACAAGAAAAAATCGAATCAGGATACGGACGAAAGCAGCGATACCCACGACACGATCGATTGGCTGCTCAAAAACGTTCCAAATAACAACGGGAACGTAGGCATTGTCGGGATTTCCTACCCGGGCTTCTATACCTCGGCCAGCATCATCGATTCGCATCCGGCGATCAAAGCAGCTTCGCCGGAAGCGCCCATGACCGACCTGTTTATGGGGGACGATGCCTACCATGGGGGCGGCTTCATGCTGGCGGCGAATTTCGGGTTCTACGTCTTCTTCAAGCCGCAGGCGCAGCCAGCTCCGCCTCCAAAGAATTCTGAACGATTTGATTACGGCACCAAGGACGGCTACCAGTTCTATTTGAACATGGGACCGCTCTCCAACGCGGAACCACGTTATTTCAAGGGCTCCAATCCGCTGTGGGATGACCAGGTCGCTCACGACACCTACGACGACTACTGGAAGGTTCGCAACCTGGAGCCCCATCTGAAGAATATTCATTGCGCGGTGCTCACGGTGGGCGGCTGGTTCGACGCGGAAGATCTCGCCGGGCCATTCAAGGTCTACGCCGCGATCAAACAGAATGATCCGGGCATCTTCAATGCTCTCGTTGTGGGGCCGTGGGTGCACGGAGGCTGGGCGCGGTACGACGGAAGCCGCCTTGGCAACGTGACCTTCGGCTCCAATACCGGCGAGTTGTTCCGAACTGAAATCCTGTTTCCGTTCTTCGAGAAATATTTGAAGGACGGTCCCGACCCGCAATTGCCCGAAGCTTATGTCTTCGAGACAGGAGCGAATAATTGGCACAAGTATCCGGCCTGGCCTCCAAAGAACACGGAGAGCCGCACGCTCTACTTGCGTGAGAACGGCGGATTGTCGTTCGATCCGCCCGGCAAGCCGGAAGATTCGCGGAACTACGATGAATATGTGAGCGATCCGAACCGTCCGGTTCCCTTCGTCGGCTACGCCACAACGGACGTTCCTCAGGAATACATGGACTCCGACCAGCGATTCGCTTCCACGCGGCCCGACGTACTGGTGTACCAGACTTCGCCGCTCGATCATGACGTCACGATCGCGGGCCCGATTTCTCCGCGTCTCTTCGTTTCCACCACGGGCACCGACTCCGACTTCGACGTGAAACTGATCGACGTCTACCCGGCTGACTACGTGGACCCGTCGCAGAAAGTCGAAATTCCCGGAAACGACGTCGGCGCCCCGCACGTCACAATGGCCGGTTACCAGCAGCTCGTGCGTGGCGAGCCCATGCGTGGCAAGTTCCGGAAAAGCTTCGAGAAACCGGAGCCGTTCGTTCCTGGGAAAATCGAACAAGTGGATTTCACGATGCCCGATGTCTATCACACGTTCCTTCGCGGACATCGCATCATGGTGCAGGTGCAAAGCTCATGGTTCCCCTTGGTGGATCGCAATCCGCAAAAATTCGAAAACATTCCCGACGCGAAACCCGAGGATTTCCAGAAGGCCACTCAGCGAATCTACCGCGGCCACGGACAAAACTCGGGAGTGGTCGTCCAGGTTTTGCAATAAGGCGAGTCAACTTGATTTTCGGTCCAGCATATAACTCTCGTGAGGGGGGCGCGCGATGACGAAGTTTCGTATTCTTCTTGTGGCATTTGCAGTGTTGGGCTTTTCGTTTTTCGTCGCAGCGGAGCTTCGCGCGGCAGACGACACGACCGCGGACAAGAAAACACCAGACGTCCTGGCGAACTTGAAATTCCGAAACCTCGGCCCTGCGGCGGCGGGTGGCCGAGTTACTGCCGTCGTCGGGATTCCCGGCAATCCAAACGTCTATTACGTCGGCGCCGCAGCCGGAGGCGTGTTCAAGTCGATTGACGGCGGATTCACCTGGAAGCCGATCTTCGAACACGAAGCAACGGCCTCCATCGGGGCAATCGCTCTCGCGCCGTCGAATCCCAATTTCGTTTGGGTTGGCACGGGTGAAGGCAACGTCCGCAACGACGTGATCGACGGTCGCGGAGTCTATTTCTCCTCCGATGCCGGACATTCCTGGAAATTCATGGGGCTCGCGGACACACAGCAGATTTCGGCCATAGAAGTCGATCCCGGCGATCCAAACACGGTGTTCGTCGGCGCAATGGGCCATACGTGGGGACCGAACGCGGACCGCGGCGTGTTCAAAACCACAGACGGTGGAAAGAACTGGAAGAAAGTTCTGTTCGTAAGCGATTCGACGGGCGTTTCCGATCTTGCGCTCGACGCGGGTAACCCAAAGGTGATTTTTGCGGGAATGTGGGAGTTTCGCCGTTATCCGTGGACGCTCACCGACGGCGGCCCGAATACCGGCCTGTACCGTTCGACGGACGGCGGCGAAACATGGGAGAAACTGACCAAGGGATTGCCGGAACCTCCGCTCGGACGCATCGCAGTCGCGGTTGCGCCGACGAACCCCGGTCATATCTATGCTCTGATCGGCGCGAAGCAGGGCATGCTCTGGCAATCCACGGACATGGGCGACACCTGGACGAGCGTGACCAACAACCGCGCTCTGGATGTGCGCGCGTTCTACTTCTCGAAGATGGCCGTTTCGCCTGAAAACGAAAACAAGCTTTTCTTCATGTCGTTCAATTTGCTGGAATCCGACGACGGAGGCAAGACCGCACGCGTCGCGGACCGCGGCGTGCATTCCGACCATCACGTCATCTGGATCGACCCGAAAGATACGAACCGCATCATTCAGGGCACGGACGGCGGCGTTTTCCTTTCGTTCGATGGATCGAAGACTTGGGAGTTCCTCGACCGCCTGCCGATTGAACAGTTCTATCAAGTCGCCGCCGACAGCCGCACTCCTTACAACATGTGTGGCGGCCTTCAGGACAACAGCGCCTGGTGCGGGCCATCTTCTGATTTGAGCCACAACAATGTGGGCAACGGCGCTTGGTATACGACCACGGGCGGCGACGGCGAATATTCGGTTCCCGGCGCCGAGCGATCCGGACATCGTCTACAGCGATTCGCAGAATGGCTCGATCGGCCGGCTCGATTTGAAAACGCACATCAGCCAATCGATTCGGCCGTATCTCGATGGCGTCGAAGAACAGAAACCTTCGGACTTGAAGTACCGGTTCAACTGGACCTCGCCGATTGCAGTTTCGCCCACTGACGCGAACGAAGTGTATCTCGGCGGCAACGTCGTATTTAAGTCCACCGACGCCGGAAAAACGTGGTCGCCCATTAGCAGCGACCTCACCCGCAACGATAAGAGCAAGCAAGAAATTTCCGGCGGTCCTGTGAATCACGATATAAGCGGCGCCGAGACGTACGGCACGGTCATGTCCATCACGCTCGCGCCAACCGATTCGAATGTGATCTGGGTCGGCACGGACGACGGTTACGTCCAGGTGACGCGCGACGCCGGAAAAACGTGGACAAATGTGACGTCGCACATCTCCGGCGCACCGGAATGGGCTCGCGTCTATCAAGTTGGCGTCTCGCCTTTCGACGCCGGCACGGCGTACGTCATTTACGACGCGCATATGCTCGACAACCGTCATGCATACGCCTATCGAACCAGCGACTACGGCGCGAGTTGGCAGAAAATCGTGGGCGGATTGCCCGACGATTCGCCGGTTCACGTCGTGCGCGAAGATCCGAACCAGCGCGGCTTCTTGGTCGCCGGAACTGACACGGGACTCTATTATTCGACAGATCGCGGGGACCACTGGAAGCCGATAAAGTCGAACTTCCCCACGGTTCCGGTCTGGGACCTTACCTTCGTCAAGGGCCGGCACGATCTGGTGGTGGCCACGCACGGGCGCGGCGTCTTTGTGTTCGACGATATCCGCCCGCTCGAGGAACTGACGCCCGAGATTGAAGCGAGCGCGTTCCACTTGTTCACGCGCTTCCGACGGCACAATGCTTCATCGTTGGCGGAGCGACGAAGGCCAGACCAAAGGATATTCCGCGCCCAATGCTCCCGATGGCGTTTTGATTGACTACTACCTGAAGGCCGAACTGAAAGTCTCGCCGGAACAAAAGAGAGTGCGCCAGACCCCGGTCAAAATCATGGTTACGGACGAGCAGGGGAACCCGGTAACCACCGAATACGGACCTTCCGAGGCAGGAGTGAACAGGTTCGTCTGGACCATGCGCCATGAAGGCCCCACGCAACTCAAGTCTGCTGCGCCGCCGACCGAAAACGAATTCTTCAATCCGAATCGGGGGCCGATGGTGGTGCCAGGGACGTACAAGATTTCCGTCACTGTGAACGGCCAAACCGAATCGCAGAGCGCAACCGTCGTGCCCGATCCGAATCTTAAGGTCGACCCCGCGGTTTTTCGCGCGCAAACCGACACGGGACTTCAGGCACGCAGCGAAGTGAGCGCCATGAACGAAATGCTGAATCGCATTGACGACATCCAGAAAGAGATCAGCGATTTTGCCGCGATCGTTCAGAGCGGAAACGACGACGCGCAAAAGGCGAAGTACAAGCCGATCGTCGGGCGTGGCAGGGATCTTTCGAAGAAACTTTCCGCCGTCAAAGACGTCTTCATCGATCCCGACCTGCAGCACGATGTTTCCGAAGACGACATCCATGCGCTGGCGCGACTCCAGAGCCAGGTGAGCCGGGCAGGCTTTCAGGGCGGGGGCGGCGGCGGCTACGGGCAAATGCCCAATCCACTCGCACTCGAAAAAGCGAAGGAACTCTACGCGAAATTGGACGAGCAACTGAAGAAATTCAACGATCTGCTGAAAACAGACGTCGCCGATTACAACAAGGCCGCTCAGGAAGCTGGCGCACCAACCGTCTTCGCAGGAGAACCAGTAGAAGTCAAAGCCGTCAAAGGGCTCTGATGAGATACTGTCGCCTTGCACAAAGCGAACGCAGCCACTCCGAAACAGTACAAAATCGCGGTCATCGCCGGCGACGGCATCGGCAGAGAAGTCGTCCCGGAGGGCATACGGGCACTTGAGTCTGCAGGCAAGCGATTTGGCTTCGGCTTCACCTGGAGCGAATTCGACTGGAGCTGCGACACGTATCTCGTCAGCGGCCGCATGATGCCTGCCGACGGGCTCGAACAGCTTCGCAAGTTCGACGCAATCTTTCTGGGAGCCGTCGGGCATCCGCGCGTTCCGGATCACGTCTCGTTGTGGGGACTCCTGATTCCCATCCGGCGTCATTTCCAACAGTACGTCAACTTGCGGCCTGTGCGGATGCTGCCGGGCATCGAGTCTCCACTCAAAGGTTACCCGCCGAAACAAATTGATTTCTGCATCGTGCGCGAGAACAACGAAGGCGAATACTCCGAGATGGGAGGGCGCGTCTTTCGCGGCACGGAAGAAGAATTCGCGCTTCAGGAGACGATTTTCACCAAGCGCGGCTGCGACCGCATTTTGCGCCACGCATTCGAACTCGCCCGGACGCGCCGCAAGCACGTAACCTCCGCCACCAAATCGAACGGTATCATTCACACGATGCCTTTCTGGGACGAACGGTTCGCCGCCATGGAGGCGGAATATCGCGATGTGCGCGCCGACCAGTTTCACATCGATATTCTCTCGGCTCATTTCGTGACGCATCCCGATTGGTTCGACGTCGTAGTCGCCTCAAATCTCTTCGGTGACATCCTTTCCGACCTGGGCCCGGCTGTAGTCGGCTCGATCGGAATCGCGCCGTCCGCGAACATCAATCCTGAGCGCGAGTTCCCTTCCATGTTCGAGCCGGTCCACGGCTCTGCGCCGGATATCGCAGGC
Source organism: uncultured Acidobacteriota bacterium (assembly GCA_963788345.1). Taxonomy (GTDB): domain Bacteria; phylum Acidobacteriota; class Terriglobia; order Acidiferrales; family UBA7541; genus Palsa-295. Next base: position 20,611 of record CAWBGW010000052.1, read on the forward strand.
CGAGGGATCGCCAATCCAATTGGCCAGATATGGTCAGGCGCGATGATGCTGCGGCACCTCGGAGAGGCCGCTGCGGCCAACGCCGTTGAGCGCGCGATTGAATCGGTCCTCGCCGCGCATGGCCCGCGCACTCCCGACATCGGCGGCAAGGCCGGGACGCGCGAGGTGGGCGAAGCCATCGCGCGCGAAGTGGCATCATCTGGCCCTTGAAGGCACTTCAGCACTCGCGACCTAGGCGGCTCGAAATATCGTAGAATGCAGGGACCATGACCTGCCGGCTGCACGAGCATTGGTTGTGTTTGATTGGTTTCGCGCTGGCGTGCGCGATTCCGGCGTCTGCGAAGGGTCCGCGCGTCCCGCCGAGCGAAAACAGCCCGGCCCGCGCCCAGGTGGAACAGTTGATTCAGCAGGCCCACGCGGACGTTTCGGTGGCCTTCCGCTCCCTCGACGGCGCGCAGCAGCTTTTCATCAAAGCTGACGAGACGTTCCCTGCCGCGCCCGCCGTCATCCAGATTCCGGTGATGATCGAGCTGTATACCGAGGCTCAAGCGGGCGAGGTGCGTCTCACGGATACGGTGGTGGTGCGCAACACCTTTCACAGTGTGATCGATGGCGCCGTGTATCACCTCGATCCCAAGACCGATCCCGACCAGGACCTGTACAAATCGCTTGGCAAGCCGGTCAGCCTTCAGGATCTGTGCGAGCACATGGTGGCCCGCAACAGCAGCCTCGCCGCGGACTTGCTGATCGAAAGACTCGGCCTCGACCGTGTCCGCCAGCGAATCGAGTCGCTCCATGCCAACGGCATCGAAGTGATTCACGCGATCGAACCCGATCGACCGAACGACAAACGTCCCGACAACGCCACGACGACTCGCGCCATGCTCGAATTGCTCTGGACGCTTGCGAAGGGCCAGGATGCGGGCGACGACGCCAGCAAGGAAATGGTGGGCATGCTGGCTCGAGCGGGCTTGCAGCAGCCCCCGACTGCGGGAATGCCGTCGGATCCCCGCGCCGCGCAATCGGTTCGCCTCGCCGGAATCGGCCAGCAAGCGATGATCGAGTACGGCCCGCATCCGTTTGTCGTCGTGATTCTCACCCGGGGAATGACGAACCCCGAAGCCAGCGCCGAGTTGATGGCTCTGATCGAACACGCGCTCGCTGCCGGCCTCGACGCCAACATCGGAAGCTAGCACCCCTCCTTGGTTTCTCCCTGGTCGGGTTCTCCCTGTTTTCGCCTCCGCTCGAATCCGCCTGAGCGAAAACTAGACCAACGGCCAGTAGATTCCTGCGCGCGCGTTTCGCGTACGCTTTCAGGAAAGCATCTCGGCGGGTCTTCCTGGGAGACAAAAGATGTTCTGCGAGCGGTGTGGACTCAATTTCTTGCCGAGGCAGTCGATTTGCACGCGCTGCGGCGCCGCCGCCACGCGGCATTGGCTCCAGCTGATCGGCCTGACCACGCTGATGCTGGCTTTCGCCTGCAATTCGCTGGTGGCGTGGTTCCTGCTGCCGCGCCATGTGGACGGCCACCACGCCGCAATTGATGTTTCGAATGTGGTTCTGGCTGGACGACAAAGTTGCGCTGTACGGCTGGGTGCCGCTCGCGATCGGGCTTTTGGTGTGGGACTTCCTCGTGCTGACCGGCTCGCGAAGGCCCAAGGTCCGCGGCTGGCTCACTCGCAAGCTTCTGACGTTCTCGCTGGTGGCGGGAGTGACGCCGCTTATTCCCGCGTGGGTTCCGGCGGGGCAGCCGTCCGAGCATTTTTTCAGCGTGATTCGGAGCCACCCTGGTATGCCTCTGGCTCTGGCGTGGGGCGTCGTGGTGGTGGTGATCTCGCTGGTGTGCGTCGAGGCTGAGACGCGCGACTCGCTGCTCGGCCAGGGCAAAGTGCTGAGCGTCGTCGGCCTCGGCGTCCTCTTCCTGCTGCTCGGCATGACGATTTGGGGCTGGTCCGTCACGTAGTCCGCTTCATAAACATAATCTTTTGCGGGCCGATTTTTGCCGATTAGACATGGCCTCTGGTCCATGTTCTCAGTCACTTACGTTCGTTTCTAATCCCGGTGTCGGGATTCGATTTCCTCCTTCTGCGTCTCGAAGAGGACCGTTTGCACCCGTTGGAAACGGGCGGCTGTTGCGGCTGCGGAGCGGTTTTAGATACGGAGAATTCGACTCGCGAGGAAGGTTCCACCCAGCGGTTGTCATCCGTGAGGCAACTGTAGACGCGGATCACGGAGTCAGCGGTGACCCTGTCGGGACGGCGCTCGAGAATGGGGCATGGGACACCTGTTCGGTCCGGCTGTCATCTGTTACCACATTTGTGGTAGATTCATACCATATGCTGGATCTACGTTCAAAAGCGCGACAACGGCTGCTGGCTTATTACTTCACGAATCCTTCCGCCCGGCGCCATTTGCGAGACCTGGCGGAGCGGCTGAGCATCGATCCGTCTAACCTGTCGAAGGAGCTCGGGCGTTTGGAGAGCGAGGGACTGTTTCGGTCGGAAGTGAACGGCCGCCAGAAGTATTTTGAACTCAACCGCGAGTATCCCCTCTTCGCGGAAGTCCGTGGGATCGTTGCGAAGACGGTAGGGGCTGCACCACTGATTGCAGAATCCCTCAAAAAGATCTTGGGAATTGAAGAGGCGTTTCTCTATGGTTCCGTCGCAGCGAATCAGCAGGACGCCGCGAGCGACATTGACGTCCTCGTGATCGGCAGTCCGAAGGGCGATCTCTTAGCGCAAGCAGTCGAGAAACTCGAACGGCAACTCGGGCGTGAGATCAACTACACGGTCATGAGCCGGAAGGAGTTCGAATCGCGTAGGAAACGCAAAGATGCCTTCCTCGAAAACGTCTGGCACAATGAGCGGGTCGCGCTGGTGGGTGGCGTGTGAAAAAACTGAAATCGCAAAGGGTGGATTGGGCACAGATCGAGCGTTTCCTGCAGAGCGCGGAGAAAAAACTCGCGTCCGCCCGCAAGATTCTCGCTTTTGACGAGGAGGCGTCGCTCCAGCAAGCGTACGAGGCGATGTTGAAAGCGTCCCTGGGGTTCATGTTCAGCCATGGCGTTCGCGCTCGCAGCCAGCCGGGCCATCACATTGCGATCATTGAGTTTGTGCGAACGCGCCTCGACAGGAAAAACGCTACCCTAATCACGATGTTTGACCGTCTTCGCCGGAAGAGGAGTCTGGCCCTCTACGACGACGCCGGATTCGTCTCTCATCAAGATGCCGAGCAAGCCCTCGATACGGCCCGCGATTATTTGAACGTGATCCGCGCCGATATTGCGAACCGGAGACCGTGATCGGGTCGTCGACGTGGGGGCGAGCGCGCGCGTAGAATGACGTGGATGGTGCTGCGCGGGTCATTCCGGATACTTTTTCTTTACGACGTGGCGGAGGCGATCGACCTCGCGAAGCTGCGCGAGATGCTGGGTCCGCGCGGCGGCACGATCAAGGAACAGTTCCCGCGTCGCACACCCGACTACATCCGTTTCGAGCAACCACCGATCGTGGAGCCCAGCGAGCAAGTGACACTGCAGGCCGGCGAGCAGGTGGTCTGCACGATCAAGTACTACGCGTTCGCGGCCGTGGTGGTGCAAATGGATGTGCCGTTTGAATGCGACTGGAAGTCGCTACTGCGCGATGCGTCGCGCTGGGTGGATCCTACCGATATCGAGCCGCAAGCGCGCGAAACGCTGCGGCGTCATCTGGAAAAGGTAATGCCCGCCGTTGTGAAACCCACGAAGGACTGGCTGGAAGAGGACTACCTCATCATCAACGTGCAGAGCGTGGATGATCCCAAAGCGGAGCGGACGAGCGCCGAGGAATTGCTGTCCGCGCATGGCCAGGAGATCGCGCAATTGGTTCGCGGGGAGTCCACGCCGCTCGCGCACAGGACGACGGAAGAAATCCTGCACGCCAGCGCGTCCTACTATCCGTCTAGTCTGACCTGACGGTGATCGGTTCGGCCGCGGCTTTCGTCTACGACCAGCCCGACGATGCAGCGGCAACGAGCCAAATCCTGGAATACGCGAAAATGCAGCTCCTGGAATTCCGTTATTACGACGGGCTGATGACGCAGGTGCTCTCCGACGTGTACGCCGCGCTGGAGAAAAGCCGGAACATCCTGTTTTCGCGCTGGAGATTTCCGCGGGAGGCGAAGCCGTTCAACACGATTCGCTTGGATGTAATGGAGCTGGCCGAGCGGATCGACAATGCGATCAAATTCGTGAGCGACGTTCACTACGCGCGCGTTTACCGGCTGGCGGCGACGCGGATGGGCGTGGACGAGTACCGCAACCTGGTAGACGAAAAGCTGCGCACTGCCGGCGAACTGTACGATTTCATGACGGACCAGTTCAACGAGGCGCGTTCGTTTGTCGTGGAGCTGGGAATTGCGATTCTGGCGCTGCTGGATGTGATTCTGCTGCTGAAGGGGTTCGGTGGCGGGTTTGGGAAGTGACGGAGCGGCGGGCATACGCGAGAGAAGCGGAAGAGAGATCCCCCGCTGCGGCCCGCGGCCACGCTGCGCGTGGAAGAGGCAAAACCGCTCGGGCCTTCGGTCGGGATGACAGCGCCCCCTAAAGGCGAAGATGCCGCGCTCGCACGGCGCAGGCAAGACCGCGGCGCTACGTTTAAGTCCAAACCAAAATCAAGAGCTTAACCCCGGGCGCTAGCCGCGGAAGTAGAGGTAGGCGCCGAGGATGCAGACGAGGACGAAGGCGGACGCGGCGACTTCGCGCCATCCCCAGCTTGCTTCGGTGTCCGCTTTGTCTTCGGCGGTTTCGGTGCCGAAGGCGAGGCTCTTGATCTTGACGTAGTCCGGCGCGGATGTGGCGTAGCTGACGCCGACCATCACGATCGCGGACACAATGGTGATCAAGACGCTGAAATACTGGAAGTAGATATTGTTGACGATCCAGAGGAACGAGCCCTCGGGATATCCGTGCTGAAAGCCGGACAGGCCGAGCGTGACGGGCGTATCGACCAGCATGCGGAATATGCCCAGGACGAAGCCAACGATCAACGCCCAGAGAGCGCCCTGCGCGTTCATGCGCTTGAAGAACACGCCGAGGAAAAACACCACGAAAATCGGCGGCGCCAAATAGCCTTGCACGGCTTGCAGGTAGTCGTAAAGGCCGTGCGCGTTCTTGATGACGGGAATCCACGCCAGAGCGATCAGGACCATGACGACCGTGGCGATGCGGCCGGTGCGGACGAGCTGGTGCTGCGACGAGCCGGGCTTCCACTTCTCGTAGAGGTCGACGGTGAAGAGCGTGGAGCAGGCGTTGAACACGCCGGCGAGCGAGCCCATCAGGGCGGAGAGCAGGCCGGCGACGACGATGCCGCGCAGTCCGGGCGGCAACAGATACTGGACCATCAGGGGAAAGGCTCCCTGCGCGGCGGCGGGAATCGCGTGGCCGTTGGGCCCGATGATGGAGGTTAGTTCGGGGACCTTGCCGCTCTTCGCCAGCGCGTAGCAGACCAGTCCGGGAATGATGAATAGATAGACGGGAGAGAGCTTGAGGACGGCGGCGAAAATGCTGCCCCGGCGGGCCACCTTCTGGTTGGGAGCGCCGAGCGCGCGCTGGACAATATATTGGTCGGTGCACCAGTACCACAGCCCGATGATCGGCGCGCAAAAGAGCATGCCGAGCCACGGGAAATTGCCGTTGAAATACCAGGCCTGCTTGACGACGTTGCCGGCGGCGTCGGACTGGATGACGGGCGCCCAGGTGCCTTGCACGCCGGCGGGGATCAGCGGCTTCCAGAGGTTGAACATGTCGGAGCCGCACCAGTAGCGGAGTTCGTGCCAGCCGCCGAGCTTCGCGAGGCCGTAGAACGTGAGGCAGGCGGAGCCGACGATCAGGACGACGACCTGGACGGCGTCGTTGTAGGCGACCGCGCGCATGCCGCCGAGCGACGTGTACAAGCCCGTGAGACCAATCACCAGCACGGAGCCGATCCAGAAACTATCGATGTGGACGCTGCCGATGTTGATCTGCATTTCCGGGAAAAGAGTGCCGAAGACAACGCCTCCGGCAAAGATGCCGACCGCGATCTTCGAGACGATGAACGTGATGATCGAGACGATCGAGAGGACGTAGCGCGAGTTGGCGCTGAAGCGGCGCTCGAGGAATTCGGGCATGGTGAAAACCATCGAGCGCATGTAGAACGGCACGAAAACCCACGCCAGAACCAGCAGGGCCCAGGCGTGGAGTTCGTAGTGGGCCAGAGCGACGCCGCTGGTGGCGCCGGCGCCGGCGAGGCCGACGACGTGTTCGGAGCCGATGTTGGAAGCGAAAATCGACGCGCCGATGATCCACCAGCCGAGGTTGCGGCCGGCGAGGAAGTAGTCGGCGGCGTTGTCTTTGCGGCGGCGAATCACCCACGTGGCGACAGCGATTAGGATGCCGAAGTAGCCGGCAATCACGATCCAATCGATCCCGGTGATACGGGATCCAGCTACGAGCGGACAACATAGCAAGTTGGGTCACGCGATCATCCTCTCGGCGGATTGTTTGCGATTCGCCTCAAAACCCGGAGTTGGGGCCGCTCAAGCGCGGTAGGGTATCACGTGTCCGAGCCAACATCAGCACGGAAAACGTTTTCTGGTGCTTCCCGCGGCGATGCCGGGGCGAATCGCTCGGGGCTTTCCGCTGTGATACTTTAGCGCTGGGGCTTTGGCGCGGCGCGAAGCGCGGACCATCTGTTCCTGGCTATGGCGAAAAAAGCTGCAACGGCAAAATCCGAGGAAGTGGTCAGCATCGAAGGGATCTTCGGTCCCGGCGGCATGCTCGAGCAGCGGCATCCGGGATACGAGTTCCGGCGGTCGCAGCTCGAGATGGCGCAGATTGTGGACGACGCGTTCCAAAAGCATCAGCAAGTGGTGATCGAGGCCGGAACCGGCACCGGGAAGACGCTGGCGTACCTGATTCCCGCGATTCGCGCGGGGCGCAAGGTGGTGATTTCGACGGCGACGAAGTCGCTGCAGGAGCAGCTCTTCCAGAAGGATGTGCCGTTCCTGCAAAAGAATTTCGCGCCGAATTTGAAAGTGGCGTTGATGAAAGGCCGCGCGAATTTTCTGTGCCGCGCGAAGGTTCATCAGATGGTGGGACCAGCCGGTGCTGAAAGGGATCGACGAGATCGACTGGTTCGCGCAGATTCGCGACTGGGAAAAACTGACGGAAACGGGCGACCGAAGCGAGCTGACGTTTCTGCCGGACGACTCCGAGCTGTGGAACCGGATCGACGCGCGCAGCGATCTGTGCACGGGGCAAAAGTGCGCGGAGTTTCAGACGTGCTTCATCACGGCGATGCACCAGCGCGCGCACGAAGCGGATTTGATCATCGTGAACCATCATCTTTTCTTCGCCGACCTGGCGATACGACAGGACGATTTCGGCTCGATCCTGCCGGAGTATTCCGCGGTGGTGTTCGACGAAGCGCATGAGATCGAGGATGTGGCGAGCGACTACTTCGGGCGGCAAATTTCGAGCTATCGCTTCGAAGAATTGGCGCGCGACACGGAAATCATGCTGCGGACGCTGCAAATCGAGGGAGTCGGTGCTGCGGAAATACCTGGCTCGCATGCGCGAGCGCTCGCGCAGTTTCTTCGAGAGTTTCCCGGAACGCGAGGGGAGATTCCCATTCGAGCCCGCCGAGAGGAAATCGTTTCTGGAGCGGAACCGGGAAGCTTACGAGGAACTGGCGGCGGGAGTGAAGCGCGTCGAGGCAGAGCTTTCGGCGCTCTCGCCGAAGCCCGAGGAAGTGGTCACGCTGGCGCGGCGGGCGGCGGAAGTGCGGCGCGAACTGGCGTTTCTGCTGGAGAGCGAGGAGAAGAGCTACGTCTACTGGTACGAGCGGCGCGGCCGGGGAGTGTTTCTGGCGGCGACTCCGATTGACGTGAGCGCGATTCTGCGCGAACAGCTCTTCGAGCGCTTCGACACGGTGGTGCTGACTTCGGCGACGCTCGCGGTCGGGGGACGGTTCGATTACTTGAAGCAGCGGCTCGGCGTGCTGCCGTCGGCGGAGGTTGTGTTGCCGCACGAGTTCAATTTTACGGAGCAGGCGCTGCTGTATATTCCGCGAACGCTGCCGGACGTCCGCAATCCCGCGTTTTCGGCGGGCGCGGCGGACGAGATCACGCGATTGCTGGAAATCTCGCAAGGCCGCGCCTTCTGCCTGTTCACGAGCTACGCGCAGATGAAGGATATTTTCGAGCGCGTGTCGGGTCGCGTGCGGTTTCCGCTGCTGCTGCAGGGAACGGCGCCGAGGTCGACGCTGCTCGACCGGTTCCGGTCGACTCCGAATGCGGTTCTGTTCGCCACGGCCAGTTTCTGGCAAGGGGTGGATGTGCCGGGCGCGCAGCTTTCGTGCGTGATCATCGATAAGCTGCCGTTTGCGGTGCCGAGCGATCCGATTGTGGCGGCGCGCGTGCGCGCGTTGCAGGAGGATGGGCGCAATCCGTTCGCCGAATATCAGGTGCCGGAAGCCGTGCTGGCGCTGAAGCAGGGGTTCGGGCGGCTGATTCGATCGAAGTCGGACCGGGGGATTCTGGCGATTCTCGACAACCGCATACAGCGCATGCAGTATGGTAGAATTTTTCTCGAGTCCTTGCCGGAATATTCAACCACGCAAGACCTCGCCGAAGTAGCACGCTTCATGGAAAACCCGGAATAGCGCGGCGAGGCAGCCATAGCTCTCTCCAGGGGACTCGAAGGATACTCATGTACGAAGTTTTCGTCGACGAAACGTTCGCCGCCGCCCATAACCTGCGCAATTACAAGGGCAAGTGCGAGAACCTGCACGGGCACAACTACAAGGTGCGCGTGACATTGTCTGGGGCCGAACTCGATGCCACGGGACTGTTGTACGATTTCGTCCATTTGAAGCAGGTGATTCATACCGTGATTCATTCGCTCGACCACAAATATCTGAATGAGGTGCCGCCGTTCGACGTGCTGAACCCGTCGGCGGAAAATATCGCGCGGCACATCTACGACGAAGCGGTGAAGCAAATGCATCAGGCTCCGAGCGGGGCGGCAATCGCGAGCATTACCG
>CAWBGW010000053.1:0-18201 GCA_963788345.1 uncultured Acidobacteriota bacterium
CCAAGCCGTTCCTTGTAATGCCAAGTCTTCGCCACAGACAGGTTAATGTCAGACAGTTTTGGCCCGAAGAGCGTGTTTCTGCCTCCAGTCCCGAACGTCCCGTTGCCCTGCACGGCCGGGGTCTCAAAAGCGTTAGCGTTAAACCAGCAGCTATCGGCGCCATTGAACGGAGGCGCAGTGCTGATCGTTCCTACCGCGACGCCATTGGGGCAGGTGCCTGAATGGGGCGAGACGCCTGCTATGGGGTTGGCGAACACAACGCCGGCCTGCGAATAGTCGTTTACGCCATAGTCCAACACCGTGAACGGAGTGCCGTCCTGGTAGATAAACGTCCCCGACACGCGCCATCCGCCAAGCACAGCGTCAGTGATAACATTGTTGTTCATATAGGGCTTGCCGATGCCAAACGGCAGTTCGTATACCGCGGTCCCTTTGAACGCTTGCGGGATGTCGAAGTTCGAGTTGCCGTAGTTAGAGCCGGGATTGTTTCCGATTTGCCAATCCTGCTCCCCCGCGGTGCTGCCCCATCCAGCCGAGTCCTGGTCATCCAGCATATGCGTCCAAGCATAGTTGACATTGAAGCTCAGCCCGTAGGAATACTTCTTCGTCAGGGAGATTTGCAACGAATGGTAGTTGGAAATGCTGTTGAAGTTTGAGCCTCCAAGTCCTCCAAACGCCGGATACGGACGCTCGCAAGTGCTGGGGTTCAAAGCGATGGATGCGGGCGTTGCCCCGTTGCAAGCCGATACGTCGTTTGAGTTCAGAAGGGCCGGGTTGGTGATTTGGTTGAGGTCTGTGATGTATTGCAGATTCATTCCGTGACTGCCAACGTAAGCAGCCGACACCGCAAAGTCTTTTGCGAATTGATGCTCGACCGAGAGGTTCCATTCCCAGATCTCTCCCGGCCTGATGTCATAGGGCTCGTAGGGCGGACTAAAGACGGGATTGGAGATATAGGACGCCGGGTTCGTCGAGCCCTTAACGTAAGGCTCGGCGTTGGCCCACATTGCCGCGCTCGAGCTTAAATAGAGCGGGGTAGCGTTGTGGGTGCCCTGAATCCAGCCCGTGTCCCCGGCGGCAGCAAGAGGGTCGCTGTTGCTGCCCTGGAAGGTAGCCCCGAAGCCCATTTGCCCGCCGCCCTCACCACCATAGAGATCCATGCTGTAGTTATAGGCGAACATCCCTCCGCCACCCCGGATGACGGTGTCGGGCTTGATCTGCCAGGCAAAGCCCACCCGAGGCAGGAAGATGTCCCAAATCGGCTTCTGCAAGGTCGTTCGGTTGCCATCCTGACCGGCAAACCATAGCGAGCCCGCGGTGCCCGCGAAGGGGCCGACGGTATTGATGAGATTCTGGTCGAAATCGCCAATGCGATTGTGTTCCTCGCTCATGCCCGTGTTCCCCTTCCAGCGCAAGCCGAGGTTTAGGGTGAGATTGGGCGTGACTTTCCAGTCGTCTTGAACGAAGGCTTGCGGGCTCTTCAGCCGCATGCCCGTCAGCCCCTGATTGCTCGCCGCCCAGGCCTGGACATTTCCGAGCAGGAAATCCGCGAAGCCTGAGCCAGCGGTTGAGGTATTCAGAGTTCCGCCAGCAGCTACGCCTGCGGTGTATTGTCCGGTAAACTGGTAGTTGCCGGCGGTGTTGGCTCCCCAGGCCGTGGTGTTGCCCTCGGCGATCAACACCTCAACGCCGAAATGCAGAATGTGCTTGCCGTTGATCAGCGTGACTACGTCGGAGGGGTCAAACGAGTTCTCGATGTAAATGGCGTCGGTGGCAGGCCCCAATTGGCTTACGGCGTCAGGGCCACCGAACCCACCGTAGGGGCTATTGCTGCCGATGATGGGGAATTGGTTAAAAACGGTACCCTGCAAACCAAACGCAGTTGCGGGGTTCAACCCGATGGACTGGGAAAGGAACCAGTTGCCTTGCTTGGTATAACCCATTCTAATTTCGTTCACCACCGTCGGACTGATCGTCCACGTTTCGGTGACCTGCGTATTGTAACCGTCCACGTCCCCGCTGCCGCAAAGCAGCGGGCACTTGAACAGGCCGTAGTCGGTCCCGGGGTTATCCTTCTGGCTAATTGAGAACGTGAGGCGGTTCTTCTCGCTCAGGTTGTAGTCCAACCGCCCAAAATAGCGGTGAACCGGGGAAGGGGCGGCCTGCGCGAGGTAGAGGTTATTTGTGCACTCGTTCTGGTACGGAGCGGCCGCGCATGTTCCTACCCCTTGCGGTGCGGTGGGCCAGCCATACTTAGAAGAAGCCATAATGGCCGCCGACACGGGGTCGAACCGGCTGGGCGCGCCGCCGCAGTTGGTGCCGTTCGGAATCATGTTGAGGCCGCCGCATTCGCTGGCGAAAGAGGCGCGAGCAAGGGTTGCACCCGACCCGGTGGTGGTGAGCGGGTCATAGATGGGGTACATGCCGGTGAAATCGCCCTGCTCCATGGCGGCCGTAGGAACAGTAACGTAGCCGTTGTTCGTGCCGTCGTTGACGATCCTGTCTATGTCGAAGTAGAAAAAGAACTTGTTCTTGATGATTGGCCCGCCCACGGAGCCACCAAACTGGTCGTACCGCAAACGCGGCACTTCATGGCCTGGGTTAGGAATTTCAGGGCCCGTGGGGTTCAGGGGGTTTGTCATCAACGGAGGCGCTTGATTATTGAAGTAGTTGTTGGCGTTTAGAAAGTCGTTCGACAAAAACTCATAACCGGACCCGTGCCAACCGTTGCTTCCACTCTTGCTGATCTGGTTGAATACCACTCCGCCCATGCCGTATTGCGCCGAGAAGGAAGAGGTGTTGATTTGAACTTCGGAGACGGTCTCGAAGATCTCATCGTCGTTGTTGTAGCTGGCCGGCAGCAGGGTGCTGGCCCCGTCCTGAAGGAAGTTACCGAAATTCGGCAGGTTGCCGTCGATGGAAGCCGCGTCGCCGGCATTCCAAGCGCCCCCGGCCTGCGAGGTCCGCCCGTTTGTAGTGCCTCCAGCGCCCGGCAGATAAACGTTGAAAGCAGCCCAGTCGGCGCCAGTGATCCCACCCCCGGACTGGGGCAGCTCCGACATGGTTTTCGCGTCCAAAGTCGTGGCCTGCTGACCGGTTTCGGTCTCCAGGAGCGGCGCGCCTTCCGCGCTGACGTGCACCTCTTCCGTTACCGCGCCAACTTGCAAGACAGCGTTCTCGGTTATCGTGTCCACCTGCAGAACAACTTGCCCGCGCACCAGTTTCTTGAAACCCGCCTTCTCGAAGCTGATGTTGTACGTTCCGTTAACCGTGGAGACGGAGTCGTAGAATCCGTCGGCATTGGTGGTGAGCACCGTCTTCACTCCGGTATTGACATTGACCAGAGTGACGGTTACGTCCGGCAGAACGGCTCCCGTCGCATCCGTCACGCTGCCGCGAATTTCACCCGTGCTCCGATTCTGAGAAAGGGCCGGCCTGGCCAGGCAAACCACAAGGCAAAACGCGAACGCAAAACGAAGTAAACCCTTCATGTGATCCCTCCACCCCAAAATTGACCATCCCATCCAGAAAACGGCTGTCTCCTGCAACGTACCCGTGTAGGCCTGGTGTTCGCCGGGCCTGCAGCCTGTGTCGTCCTACGCCGTGACCGTAACCGTAAGTTCAATAATTTCAGCGTATTGTGAGGCGATTGCCCCGAGACGAAGAGAAACACGATCGGCCAAAAAAGACCCTCGCGCGGTCTGTGCCATCGATTCCCCACCCTTAGCTGCAAGAAACATCGCTATTTTACTAGCTCCCCAGCTAGTACTTTTACACTACCCGGTGTTGCGGGAGATTTAGCCGCAGTTTGCCTTTGTTGTCAAGCGAAAAACATCGATGTTCTAAAAGAAATTTGCGAGCTGGTCATCTTTGCTTGTTTTGTCGCTGCTTCTCTGAGCTACAATGCTGCGCCCGGACGCGGGAACAGTCAGGAGCCGTCGAGATCCAGAGCAGACCTGGCGCGGAAAGCTGCCGGATGAAACGTCGCAAAGACAAATTAGGCAAGAGCGAGAAGCCTGCCGCGACCCTGCGGGCCGTGGCGGAACGCGTGCGGCTTACAGCCAGTACCGTTTCGCACGTTCTGAATGATTCTCCAGCCGCGCGATCGGTGCCTCAGCATACGAAAAACCGCATCCTGGCGGCAGCGCGCGAGCTGAACTACCAGCCGAATTTTTTCGCGCGTTCCCTGAAGGTCAAGCGCAGCCATACGATTGGAGTTATCGCGGAGGAAATCGGCGACGCATACAGCTCTCTGGTGATTAGCGGGATCGAACGTTACCTTCGACAGCAGAATTTTTTCTTTCTTACAGTAGCTCACCGGCACGACAAGAAACTGCTCGAGACGTACTCGACTATGCTTCTACAACGAGGAGTCGAAGGTTTTATCACAGTGGACACTTTCTTGACTGAAGAGCCGCCTCTGCCGACGGTAGCTATCGCTGGCCATCGCGGCATCAGACGCGTCACCAATATCGTTTTGGATCATCGCCGTGCCGCTTCGCTGGCGTTGAAACATCTCGTCGATCTGGGCCACGAAAGAATCGCCTTCATGAAGGGATCGACGGCGAGCTCTGATTCGGGTGTCCGCTGGAACGCGATCTGCGAAGTCGCCGCAGAATTAGGCCTTTGCATGCCGGCAGAATTGATCGTGCAGCTCGATGGGACCGATCCCACACCGAACCTGGGTTACCCGTATGCCAAGCAATTGCTCGCGCGTAAGCAATCTTTTACCGCGCTATTTGCCTATAATGACATTTCTGCCATTGGTTCCATCTGCGCTTTTCAGGAAGCGGGCCTTCGCGTGCCCGACGATATATCGGTTGTCGGCTTCGATGACATTCAGAACGCCGCCTACCTGAGTCCGTCCCTGACGACCGTGAGACAACCCCTGCAAGAAATGGGTGAGATCGCGGCGCGTACGCTGCTCGATCGAGTCGAGGAAAAGGTGGAGTACGTTCCAGAGATTTCGGTCGCACCCGAGTTTGTCGTGCGCAACTCCACCGCGCCTATCAGCAGCCGACGTGCAATGGCGAGCACGACGGAATCAATTCGCAGCGTAGCAGGATAACGGTTTGGTCCCGGCCAGCAACTCGGTTGAAAGCCAGATCCGTCGTCCCAGCGAAAATGGAGGCTGCTGCGATCTCCCAAATATACTTGGGCGGGAATGGTGCGAGCGTGCTGGGCTGGGTTTTTCGCTAGTTGGCTGCTCGGGCTATAAAACGCTGTGCAGGTCACTCCCGTAGAAGCCTCGCAAACCCACAGTGGGCAGGGATTAGAATGGTGCGCCCGGGGTGGCTCGAACACCCGACCTTCTGCTTCGTAGGCAGACGCTCTATCCAACTGAGCTACGGGCGCGCTGGAGGATGTCGCAGCAAATAGTGTAGGACGCCCTCAGGCGAACAATCAACAGCTTTGTCGTGTTGCGCGAAATCCTCAATCTATGCAGGCAGCGATCCATCCACGCACAAATCCAGCGATTCCGCGATGCGATCGTGGACGTAGTTGAGATCGGCCGCTGAAATCGCGTAGGGCGGCAACACATAAATAATGTTCCCGAGCGGCCGCAAGAGAATTCCCGCGTTGATAAAGAACTCGTAGAGCTTCGGTTTCAGGCTCGGACATGTAGCCCGCATCGTCGGCGCGCAGTTCGATGACGGCGACGGTCCCGATCGCTCGCACGTCGCCGACCGCCGGATGACCTTTGATCGCAGCGAGTCTTTCCGCGTGGATTCGCGAGATCATTTCGATTCGCTCGAACACAGGCTCGCGCTCGAAGATCGCGAGGCTTGCAACGGCCGCGGCGGCTGCGATCGGGTTCCCGGTGTACGAGTGGCCATGAAAGAAGGTGCGCGTTCGATCCGTCGCTCACGAACGCGTCGTGAATCGCGCTGGTACAAACGGTGGCGCCCATCGGCAGCGTGCCGCCCGTTAGCCCTTTCGACAGGCATACGATGTCGGGAACCACGTTCGCCAGCTCGCACGCGAACATTTTTCCGCAGCGGCCGAAGCCCGTGAGCACTTCGTCCGCGATCAGCAGCACATTGTGCTCCGTGCAGACTCTGCGCACGCGCCGCAGGAACTCCACCGGGTGAACGATCATTCCGCCCGCGCCCTGCAGCAGAGGTTCCACGATGACGGCGGCAATCTCGCCGCTCTTCTCTTCGAGTAGCCGCTCGAGTTGGTCCGCGCACTCGATGTTGCAAGTCGCGCGCATTTTCCCCACGGGGCAGCGGTAGCAATAGGCCGAATGCACGCGGTGGACCGGAAATCGCATACTGCGGAAGGGATCGGTGAAGGTCGAATCGGCGCTCACCGACATCGCGCCGGCCGTGTCGCCGTGGTACGCGTGCTCGAGCGCGACGATGGATTGCTTTCTCGGTTGGCCCAAGTTTTGCCAGTGCTGCACTGACATTTTCAGCGCGACTTCGACGGCGGTTGAGCCATTGTCCGAGAAAAATATGTGTTCGAGTTGCGCCGGCAGGACTCTGCGGAGGCCCACGGACAATTCTTCGAGCGGTTCGTGCGAAAAGCCCGCCAGCAGGACGTGGTCGAGCCTGCACGTTTGCTCGGCGATGGCCGCCATGATTGCCGGGTGGCCATGGCCGTGCAGGTTCACCCACCACGACGAAATGCCGTCGATGAGGCGGCGCCCGTCGTCCGTATAAAGGTAAACGCCTTCCGCTTTCGCGATGCGGATGGGCGGCGGGTCGAGCGCTTCCTGAGTGAACGGATGCCAGATTCGGAGTGGGTGGCTCATTGTGCGAACGCGCGATGATCAAAATACTTTCGAAACGCCTGCACCAGCGTACGCCGATTGATACGCGGCAGAACCGGAATCACTCCCACCACTGCGATGTTGCCGTAATGTTCGATCGCTTTTCGATTTTCCGCGTTCGGCTTGCCGACCATGATTACGCCGCGCACTTCCAGGCCCGCTGCTCGCAGCGCGGCGAGCGACAGCGTCGTGTGATTGATCGTACCGAGCGAGCTTCGCGCCACGAGCAGAACGGGTAGCTTGAGGCGCTTCATGACGTGCGTCATCAACTGGCTGTCGTTTACCGGGACAAGCACACCGCCGGCGCCTTCGACGATCAGGTTTGCAGTGCTCGGCAACCTCGGCAACTTGATTTTCTTGAGCTCAATGCGAGTTCCCGCGCGTCGCGCCGCCAGGTGCGGCGAAACGGGCGGAGCAAAGCAGTACGTTTCGGGGATCGTTCGCTCGCGCGGCAAACCGGCGAGCCGCATCACCGTGGCGCGATCCGTTCCCTCGCGCGAGCCGGTTTGAATCGGCTTCCAGTAACTCGCGTCCAGCGCGGCGCAGAGTAAAGCAGAAGCAACGGTCTTGCCGATTCCGGTGTCAGTGCCGGTCACAAAAAAGCTAGGCATGCACAACGCTTGCGGATTGCGATTGCGGCAATGACTGGAAGGCGGCACGCAACGCTCGCGCGAGGCGCTGAACGTCTTCGCGCGTGATCTTCGCCGTCAGGGATATGCGGACCCGCGCCGTGCCGGCGGGAACTGTCGGGGGGCGAATGGCCTTGACTGCGAAGCCGTTCGCTTGCAGGTGCGCCGCGACGTGCAGCGCAGATTCGTTGCTGCCACAAAAAACGGGAACGATCTGAGTGGCGCTCGCCGCCGAAACCGAGGCCCATGGCAGAAAGCTCCTCGCGCAAGAGGTTGCCAATTTCGCGAAGGTGGGCGCGCTCGGCATCCGATCGCATTGCGAGATCCAGCGCCGCGCGAATCTGGCCGGCGAAATAGGGCGGCATCGCGGTGCTGAAAATGAACGTGCGCGCCCGGTTCACGAGGTAATTCTTCAGAGTCGCGCCGCAGCAAACGAACGCTCCCGCGCTGGCGAGCGCTTTTCCGCATGTGTGGACGATCGCCAAAGTTTCGCGCGTGACGCCGCGCTCGGCGGCGAGGCCGCGCCCTCGCGGGCCAAGCACTCCCGTCGCGTGCGCTTCGTCGAGGATCAATTCGGCGCCGTGGTCGCGAGCCAGCCGGAGCAGGGAACTGATGGGGGCGATATCGCCCTCCATGCTGAAAACGCTTTCCGTGATGATCACCTTCGCGCCCGCGCCTTGCGAGTGCTCGCGTAACGCGCGCTCCAAAAAGTGCATGTCAGCGTGCGGGTAGATCACTTTCGTTGCGCGCGAGAGGCGGATGCCGTCGATCAAACTCGCGTGATTGAACGCGTCGGAGAAAACCACGTCGCCGGGCCTCAGGATCGAACTCAGCAGGCCGACGTTGGCGGAATAGCCGGAGCCGAAATACAAGGCTGCGTCCGTTTGCGCGAAGTCGGCGAATTCGGATTCGAGTTCTTCCCACTCGGGCGTGTTGCCCGAAAGCAACCGCGAACCGGTGGAACCGACGGCCTTCGCGTTTGCCACCGCGGCGACGACCGCTTGCTTCAGCCGCGGGTCGGTTGCGAGGCCGAGATAGTCGTTCGAGCGAGAGGTCAATGCCGCTGAGATTTTCGAGGGTGCGCAATTGCGCTTCATCGCGCAACTGGTCGAGTTCCCGCGCGGCGCGCGTTTCGATATGGCTTTGCGCGGCGTCAGGCACTTTGCATCGCCCTCATGCCGAGCGCCTTCAGCAATTCCGCGTCCTCGTCCGCTGCTGGATTCGGCGTCGTGAGAAGCTTTTCGCCCGTGAAAATTGAGTTGGCGCCCGCCAGGAAACAGAGCGTAACCGCTTCCTGCGACATCGAGCGGCGCCCGGCCGCCAGGCGAACCATCGACGCGGGCATCAGAATGCGCGCTGTTGCGATCGTCCGCACCATCGCGAGCGAATCGATTTCGGCTGCGTCCGCGAGCGGCGTGCCCGGCGCGCGCACCAGCATATTGATGGGAACGCTCTCCGGGTGCGGGTCGAGGTTCGCGAGCTGCCACAAAAGGCCGACGCGATCTTCCTCGGATTCGCCCATGCCGAGAATTCCGCCGCAGCACACCGTGATGCCGGCGCGGCGCACGTGCGCGATCGTCTGCAAGCGATCTTCGTAGACGCGCGTCGTGATGATGTTGCCGTAGAACTCCGGCGACGTATCGAGGTTGTGGTTGTACGCCGTGAGGCCCGCTTCCTTGAGCCGCATGGCCTGGCGCTCGTTGAGCATCCCGAGCGTGCAGCACACTTCCAGGTCGAGCGCGGCCACCGAGCGGACCATTTCGAGCACGCGCTCGAATTCCGCGCCTTCCGGGACCTGCCGCCACGCCGCGCCCATGCAGAAGCGCGTCGCGCCATCGGTTTTCGCTTGCGTGGCCGCTTCGAGAACTTCCGCGGGATCGAGCAAGTCCTTGCGCGCGACGCCCGTCTGGTAATGCGCGCTCTGCGGGCAATACGCGCAGTCTTCCGGGCAGCCGCCTGTCTTGATCGAGAGCAGCCGGCAGAGCTGCACTTCCTGCGGCTCGTGAAATTTGCGGTGAACGACCTGCGCCTGAAAAATCAGCTCCGGCAGCGCGAGCGAATAGATAGTTGCGAATTTCCTCGCGCGTCCAATCGTGACGCAGTTCGTGACGACGTTCGGTTTGCTCGGTCATTGTTCCGGTCCAAAGATACCAAAATCCTCACGCGCCGTCCGGTGAGATTTCAGCGGGCGTAATGAGCAAGAGCCGCGCGTCCACGCGTGCCATGGGCCGTGCGTTTACGCCGAATGCTGCACGTGCTATTTCGTGTCGATGGGATGCGTGGATTTCTCGAAGAACTCGTTTTGCAGTTTCAGGCTTTCGGCGTCGGTTTTGACCGCGCGAATCGCGGTGACGAGCTCGTCGGTCCACGTTTCCATGTCGAATTCGCCCAGTTCCTTGTTGGCCGCGGCCGCGTTGCCGGCGTAGTGATTCGGGAAACGCGCGTACCACCAGATGCCGGTATACAGCGAACGCGGCAGATTCAAGCGATGCAGATCGGCGCCGGACTCGGTGTTCGCGCGATCGAGATGAACCGTGTCCGGGGCCGAAATCATGGTGTGCGACGTTTCGGCTTCGCCGGCGTGCATGTCATGCGGCGATTTCATAGCCGGGCGGCCGGCGCGGTCGAGGTCGGGCAAGCCAAAGACGTACACGACGTAATCATGGGCCGTCTGAAGCTGGGACTGCGCGAAGTATGGGAGCAGGTACTCGTTCCCGCCGTGCCCGTTCGCGATAATCACTTTCTTGCAGCCGTTCCGCGCCATCTCGTCCGTGGTGGCCTGCAGCAATTCGAGTTGGAGGCTTGCGCTGTACGCAATCGTGCCTGGCTCGTGCCGCGCCTCAAATATCTGACCGAAATAATATTCAGGGAAAACCACCGCGAATTCCTTGTGTGCGGCGTTGATCGCGACGTAGCGGACGTTGAGCAGGTCTGTGCCGAGCGGGAGTTGCTGCCCGTGCTTTTCGAGGATTCCGAACGGAAGGATGCAGGTGCCTTGCGACTGCTGAATTGCTTTCACGAAGTCGCCGGATGTCAGCGATTCCCACTGGACGGGCAAGATCGATTGCGCGCCCGCCACGGGAACCAAGAGGGCTGCGAACAGAATCGCAATCGTCACCTTGAAAGCACCGAACACGCGAGCGACCAGGGCACACCTTTGCGCGGCGAGTGAAATCACGAGATCCTCCAGACTCAGGATAGGCCGCTCATCCTAATACAACGAGGCCGCGCCGCAAAAGGTTTTGCACCGCTTCGCAATCACGGTCGATTCGTAAGCACGATTTTGCCGCCTTGGCGCGCGAAGACGAACACTTTGCCACGGTCGATGTTTGTGAACGCCTGGTCGGCGAGAAAATCTTCACTGAACAAGAAAACGCGATTTGGGCCATTCCACAGCTGCGCGAACGATGCGTTGTCCTCGAAGATCTGGGGCGCGTCGGGGAAGAACGAGCCGAACCAGAGGTTGCCGTCGCGGCCGTTCAGCACGTGCAGCTCGATCCCCGTGTAGTAGTTCAGCGTCGAACCCCATTCGTACTTGCCGTTGATGACGATTGTGTCGCCGGGCCGGTACGCCTGCTGAATCTCGAGTGCGATGCGCTTCGACGAAAGCTCCGGCGAGAAAATCACCAGGCCGTCGTGAACGCAAAACAGCACGACGATCATCATTCCCGCCAACGCGAGATTTCCTGCGAAGGTCCAGCCGCGCCGGCGAAAAATCCAGTTCAATCCTGTGCCCACGAGAAAACCGATGCCGACAAGCCACAGCGGCCTGCGGAACAGACCGAATGACTCGAGCGTGAGGTCGCCCATGTGGCCGAGCGAGAGTTTGTACGCGCCGGGATGCGGCGTCAGGACGGCGCCAATGTCAGTGCCCGGCGGAAACGGATGCGTTTTCGCGAGCACCGCCATCGCTGCCGAAAATCCGGCGATGCCGATGACGAGCAGCACGGCCGACGCGATTCGGCCGGCGCGGCGTTCGCCGCTTAGCGCTGAGGACTCGCGTTCGCGCTGTAGCCATCCGCCTGTGAGCAGCGCCAGCGCCGGAAGCACTGGCAGCGAATAGTATTCCTGGCGCGTGGAGAAACTGAAGAAGAGCATGATCACGGCGGCCCAGATCGCGCAGAAAAGATTCGCGCGCGCCCGCGCGTCGAGGCCTTCGCGCCACGAACGAATGCGGCGCGGAACCTCGCCCAGCGCGGGAAACAAGTAGACGAACCACGGGAATAGCCACGCGAGCAGGAGCGCCCAGAAAAGCAGTAGCGGAACCTTATCGTAGTCATACGGAATGCGCTTGTTCAAGTAGCGCAAGAACTGTTCGTTGACGAAGTAAAACCAGAGGAAGCCTTTTTCGGGTCCGGTGGGCTGCGCCGGACTCCGAATCGCGGCAAGAATGTGCCACGGCGCGGCAACGGCAAGAAAAACCAAAGTGCTCGAAAACAGGTGAAACTTCAGGATTTTGCGAAGGCTGCCCGTCGCCAGCAGAAAAGCGCCAATGATCATCGCCGGGAACGCGAGCCCGATCAGGCTCTTCGTCAGCACGTTCAACGCGATCGTGACGGCGATGCCCCAGCAGAGCCATCGCGACGGGCGTTCCTGCTCGTACGCGATCAGAAAGAGATAGAGGCCCAGCGTGAGCCACATCGCGACGAGCACGTCTGGAATCAAGAAGCGCGTGTAGACGAAAATCCCGGGCGCGGTGACGAGAATCAGCGCCGCATAGAAGCCAGCCTCGGCGCCGAAGTAACGGCGCCCGAAAATGAACGCGCACCATGCCAGGCCGAGTACACCGAGCGCCAGCGGCAGCCGCGTTTGCCATTCACCGACTCCAAAAAGCTTGTAACTCGCGGCGACGGTCCAGTACATCAGCGGCGCTTTTTCGAGATAACGGATGCCGTTGATGTACAGAGTGACCCAGTTGTGGTTGAGGACCATTTCGCGCGCGGCTTCGGCGTGAATCGAGTCCGCATCGTCAAGCAATCCTGGCTGCTCGAGAGATGGGACGTAAATGAGGAGCCACGCCAGCGCCACAATTCCGAACATGCCAGCTTGGGTGAAGAGTCCGCAGGGCGGTTTGAGAGCGTGATTCACGTCGTAGGTTTTCATCGGATAAATCGATCGCGTGGTCCTACAAGATCCTTCCAGTTTCACGGCGAACTATATCCAAGAACAATCGACCACTTCCAATCCGCGTCCTCGAAGCTAGGGGATTTCGCATACGGCAATCGACGAGCTGGAGTATGGGCAGACCAGCCCGGGAACAGCCGGTCGCTCAAGAACAACCCAAGTCACGCCATAGTTATGCTTGAGGCGCTTAAAGTCTGCCAGCGTGAAATGCGTCCAATTCGCGGTGGCGTCGACTTCGAGCTTCCACTGCCAGGCAAGATCCGGAAAGACTTCTACCACCGACGGGTCCTTCGAATCATCCGCAAGCGCGCTGCGCTCGGCCAATCCGCGGAACCCATAGAAGTCCTGGCCCGGCCGCTTCATATACTGCGGGTCGAGTGCGAACAAAGCGCTTCGCGGCGTGTTATGACTCGCCCACGCAAATGCTTGCACCCACGTATTCGTCGATGGCTTCCCCGGCCATTCGATGTGGTGGCTCGACGGAAACTCCAGGAGCTGAAAGTAGAACATTGTCAGCGAGAGTGAAAGGAACAATCCGCACCAGCGAAGCCATTTTTCGCCAAGAACATATTTGCCAAGCAAGCTTCCCGAAAACAGCACGAACACGACGTAGGTGACGTGGAGGATTCGCATCGGCTCGAGCCGGGCCCAAGTTTGGTTTTGGAATCCTTGTGTCAGAATCACGGCGCCGGCGATGCCGAGGCTGGTGGAAACAACGAGCCGGTTACAGACGCGCTCGAGGGTCGTGAGTTCGTCGCGGCGGGCGAGCTTCGCAAAGTAGCCGAGGAACATAAGGGGTCCGACAGCGCCGAGCCATTCATACCAGGCCCATCGAAACGGATACTGAAAATCGCGATGGGACATCACCTGTCGCCAGATGGGGTTTGCTGGAACACCGAACGGGATGGAAGGGACAAGGACGCCGAATTGCGGCACGGGCCGTGCCAACCCGAGCACTGCGACGTGAAAGGTCCCATACAAGGCCATCGTCGGATGGCACAATCCCGCGAGGCAAAGCCAAAGGAACGTGGTCGGCCGCCATTCCAGGACGTCAACCAGTGCAAAGAGCAGAAACGCAGTCGCGAGCGTCCGCGGATGCATGTACTGATCGACAATGAAAAGCGCCGTTCCCGCCACCGGCAAGGTAAGCAATACGGCGAGCAGAATGACTCCGGTCCAGTGGGCGACCGCCTCCCTGAAGCACCGCCGGGTCAACCGGAGTGCTGCGAGCAGGAGCAAGAAAATGCTCGCGCCGTGCCAGAGAAATGCGACCCATTCGAGCGACAGGTGTGTCAAACGGACAACCTCCGCCACGGCTTGATGGAAAAGGGTCAAGCGGATGTAGAGCAGGAAGAAATTGGCGTCGAAAGGATAGAGGTCCGGGTGGAGCAGCTTCTTGATGGCGGGCAGATACACGGCCATGTCTTCAATCCCGTAGTGGTAACCGCTGACCAAAACAGCGGCCGCTGTCAAGATCGATAGGAGCAGACCGTCTCGCGCTCCTTGTTTCAGCCGAGCGCGAATGGTAGAGTTTTTTGGGGAGTCAAACGATGCTAGTGAATTCAGCGATTCTCCAAGCCGGGAAGCCTTTGTGACTCCAAGCCCCGAAAGAAAGATTGCGTGCATTGTACTTCCGGCCTATAACGAGGTTGAAAGCCTTCCTCACCTTCTGCCGCTGATCTTCCGCGAGTCGGAAAATATCCCCACCCACGAACTGCGCGTCCTCGTGGTGGATGACGATTCTCCGGACGGGACGCGTGATTCCATTCGCTCCGCCATGCGATTGTATCCTCGGTTGCGGTTGATCACCGGGAAAAAAAGGCCTAGGTGAGGCTTACAAGCGCGGAATTTCCCAGGCGATACGGGATCTTTCGCCGGATTTGATCCTGCAGATGGACGCGCAAATTGCGCATCATTCAGTTCGAGTTGGCAGCAGCGGGAAAACTTTGGAGAGGATGGACTTGGACTCATGAAAATCGGGCACTCGTGGCGGAACGTAGCGCTGCTTGCTGGAGCATTCACAATTTGCGTAATGGGACCACTGTGGAAACCGGAGGGGCTGATCGCGCGCACGCCAGCGGCAAATCCTCCCGCGCCGGCGTCTCCGCGCGCAGCGGGTCGCTCAGGCGCCGGGCATCCCGGGCAGCCGGCCCAAGAGGCAGCCGCAAAGAAAGTCACGGCGGGCGACGCTTACATGAACGTTCAGGTCCTCAAGGATATTCCATCCGACCAATTGGTTCCCTCGATGCGCTACATCACGGTCGCGCTCGGCGTTAGCTGCGATTTTTGCCACGAACCGAAAAGCTTCGATAGCGACGACAAGCCCGAGAAGGTCACCGCTCGCAAGATGATGACGATGATGCTTGCCATCAACAAAGACAATTTCAACGGCCGCCGCGAAGTCACCTGCTATACGTGCCATCACGGAGCGTCGAAAGCGGCGAACACGCCGACGGCCATGGCCGTCGCCGCCGCGATTGGTCCTGGCGGCGCCATGCCTCCGCCCAACGCGGGCCCGGCGGGTCCGCCCGCCGCTGTTCCGAGCGCAGGCAACGCAGCTGGTTCGGCGGCCCCGATGCCTACGATTGACGACATTCTCGCCAAATACGCCGAAGCTCTAGGCGGCTCGGCCGCACTTGAGAAAATCACGACGCTCAGCGAGAAGGGCACCGCGGAAACGCCGGCGCGCGGAATGAATGCGGCCGTAGAGGTCTTCCGCAAAGCCCCGAATAAAGCGATGGCGATCCTTCACGCTCCGGCGGGCGACGTCGCCGAAGGTTTCAACGGGACGACGGGTTGGCAGCAGCGTCCAGGTCACGGCGTGCAAGATGTGGAGGGTGACGAACTGGTCCGCACCAAGCTATGGGCGGCCATCATCCCTGGCCTGAACTTGAAGCAGGACTTCGCGCGTGCGCAGGTAGCCGGCATCGATAAGATTGGCGATCGCGACGCCTATCGCGTGATCGCGTCCCGCGCCGGCGGAGGCCAGGTGCGGTTCTACTTCGACAAGGACTCAGGACTGCTCCTGCGCGTTTCCGAGCGCATTGAGAGCTTTCTCGGCGCGTTGCCTCAGGAGACCAACTATTCTGACTACCGGGATGTCAGCGGCGTGAAGCTGCCATTCAGCGTCATCGTGGCGCACGGCGACGGCCCGACGATTTACAAGTGGGAACACATTCAGGCGAACGTTCCAGTCGACGATGCTCGCTTCGAGAAGCCCGCTGAAAAGGCTGCGCAGTAGCGATTTGAACTACTTATGGACGGGACTTTGCGGCGGTGGCTGTGCTGGCGGCACGGCGGGCGCAACCAAGAGCGGGCCACCGCAGGTGGCTTGAACCTGGGTGGCTAGCGCGTCCGCCAGAATTGCGCCGTTGCG
The DNA here is from genome assembly GCA_963788345.1 of uncultured Acidobacteriota bacterium. GTDB lineage: Bacteria > Acidobacteriota > Terriglobia > Acidiferrales > UBA7541 > Palsa-295. The sequence goes on from CAWBGW010000053.1 coordinate 15,905, forward strand.
CGATTTGGCCGAGCAGACCTGGGCCGGCGTCAGGCCGAGAGCGCCGCGCAAATCGGTGCCGTCGAGATTTGCGCCGGTCAAGTCCGTGCCGTTGAGAACCGTTCCGGCCAGTTGCGCGCCGCGAAGATCGGCCTCGCGCAGGTTTGCGTCAATGAAGATTGCGGACTCGAGTTGCGCGTTTCGCAGATTTGCCCCCGGAAGCTTCGCCGACCAGAAATAGGCCTGTTGCAAGTCCGCGTGCTCGAGGTTTGCGTTGTCGAGATAGGCGGAGCGAACGTCCGCTTTTTCCAGATTGGCGCGATCCATCGACGCATTTGTCAGCTTCGCCCCGTAGAGCGTGGCCCCTTGAAATTGCGCGTCGATCAGGACCGCATTGACGAGGGAGCAATACGACAAGTTCGATTCGCGAAAGTCGGCGCGATCGAGATTTGTGCCGTCGAGATCGCTGCGATCGAGGTTTGCGCCGCGCAGCCGAGCGCGATCCATGATGGCGTAGCGCAACGTCGACTGCCCCAAATCCGCGCCACGCATATCCGCGTCGGATAAAAATGCTCCCTGAAAATTCGCCCGCCACAAGTGCGCATTCGCCAGGAACGCGCCGTAAGCCTGCGCGTACCGGAAGCTCGTATTGTTCAGCCTCGCGCCTCGCACGGATCCGACCTGATCGTCGTTGCCCGTCCAGTTCGCGGGGCGCGTTGAGAGCGACGCCTCCGTCAAGTCCGCGTACGGATCGTAGCCAAGCGACCAGAAAACAGTGGGAGCCCAGCGGCGTATGTCGCTTTCACCAAATTGTGGGGCGCGGAGTTTATCGTGCGGAGCGCCCTTCATCGTGCCTGCAGCGAGAAACGTCAAGACAACTCCGAACGCAATCGCGATCGAGAGAGGGTTCACTTCGCGCAGCTTCGAAATCCACTGCCTTTTGTGCTTTGTGTCGAGCGACCACCGTTCCTGCGGCCGGCCGATTTTCATAGTCGAATAAAGGGCAACACCTGTCGCGATGACGACCAGAACTTCGTGCAGCATCGTCCCGTGCAGGTCCTGCAAGGTGAGGTAACGCGCCCAGAAGAGCACCAGCGTTGCGGGAACCACCCAATAGGCGAGCAGGAGCGCAACCGCGCGTTCGATAATCCTCGTGGAAGCGGCTTCGCGATTCATCCAGCGGAAGTGCGCGCGCAGCAACCCTGTGACGATGCGTGGCCCATCTTGCCCGAGTTCGCGGCCGTTAGGGAAGATCCCCGGCAGCTCGAGCACCGCGTCCCACAGGCGCTGCAAGTGAAAATGGAAAACGAGATACGTCAGGAACAGGACGACGGGCGCGATCAGGTAAATTTGCGCGGTCGGCAGGGCAGCGGCGGCCGCCTGCGAATGCAAAAAAGGAATGATCGATAAGTCGGAGAGCAGTTGAATGTCTCTCGTTTTCCAGATCGCGAGGCACGATACCGCGCTCATGGCCATCGTCGCCATGAAGAAGCCTCGCGCGATCTGCGACGTGCGTTCGAATTCCGGGCGCGCCTCGAACTCCGCGATTTGCTCCGGCAGGGATGCCTCGTGCAGGTTCGCTCCCGCAAGTTGCCGCGGGACCAGACCCATGGCTGTGTCGAGCGTGGCGCCTTCCAGGTTCGCGCCTTCCAGATTTGCGCCGACGAGGCAGGCTTCCTGCAAATTTGTCCGTACCATGCAGGTGTCGCGGAGGTCGGCGAGCAATAAGTCCGCGCTCTTCAGGTTTGAGTCCTGCAAGTCCGCGTGGCGGAGATTCACTCCGATCAGTTCCGCCCCTTCCAGTTTCGTGCCTGCGAAATTGGCTTTGGTCCCCACCACGCCGCGCGATTCCACCCATTCTTTGTGGCTCGCGAGGCGCTCTTCGAAGGCCCAGTCGCTGGCAGCGACGGGAATCAGCGGCACGGCCCCAGGCGCGGAGACGTCCTGGCCATGAGCAATTGCCGAAACTTCTGCCTGCGCAACTTCGTCCACCGCTTGCTGAGCTGACTCGATTGCTGCGGCTACGATTTCATCGGAGAAACTTTCCTCCATGGCGATGACTTCGGTGCCTGGAAACGTTTCGTCTGTGGCAACTGTTTCGGGTTGCGCCTCAGTAGGCACTGCAAGGGGCGGACTGGGTTCGGAACGTTTGTCCGTCGGCGTCGCACCGGGAAGGACCTCGCGCGAGGGAGTTCTGTCTGACTGTTCGACTGGAAGCGGCAGCGAATCTTCGCGAAACAGGTCCGCCAGAGCGTCGGCCGCCGAGGGCAATTCCGTCGCAGGGATCAGCCCGTCCGGCGAAACTCAGCGAATGCGTC
>CAWBGW010000054.1:0-34920 GCA_963788345.1 uncultured Acidobacteriota bacterium
TTCCGAGAGCGAAGAGCGCGGAGCCCCAATGACCGACGAAGGGCTGTAGCGCCTGGGCAAACTCGGCGGCTTCGAAATTGCCGACAGACATGCCGTGGGCGAACAGCGGAGCCGTCGCGATGATCGTGGCCAGCGCCGCCAGCGCCGCCAGAGTCGCTCCCAGCATCGTATCCACGCGTCCGAACCGGATGTCGGGCGTGGTCAGACCCTTGTCGGCAATCGCGCTCTGCTGGAAAAACAGCATCCAGGGCGTGACCGTAGCTCCGATATTGGAAAGCAGGATGAGCACGGTTTCTTGCGTGAGCCCGCCGGGAAGCGGCTTCCAGGTCAACAACGCGCTGCCGATCGCTCCCCAGTGGGGATGGCTCAGCAGGGCCACCGGGATGAAGACCAGATTGAACATGGCGGCGACCAGAGTGATGCGCTCCCAGGTCCAGTAGCGGTGCGCCATCAGCGCTACGAACAGCACCAGCCATGCGCCCAGAACTGAAACCGCGGGAGGAACGCCGAAGTATCCCAGGCCGGCGCGGATGGCGATGAACTCCGTGACCAAAGTGAGGAAGTTGCCGACCATGAGGTCGATCATCGAGAACCATCCCCAGAACGGGCCGAAGCGGTCGAAGATGAGTTCGGCGTGGCCGCGGTGCGTGGCCGCGCCCAGGCGGACGGTCATCTCCTGAACGACGCAGGCCATCACGAAGGTGAGGACCACGAAAGGAAGGAAGAAGCCGATGCCGAGGCGGGCCCCGGTCGCGGCATACGACAGCATGCTGGGGCCATCGTTTTCTCCCAGCATGACGAGGATGCCGGGGCCAATCAGCAGCCAGAGCAGTCTGGCGCGCGACCAGGGGCCGCGTTGCGTGCGGGTGGTCAGGACGCGTTCGCGGTCGTGGGCACGGTCAATGTCTTCGTGGGTAATGACGACGCCCACGGACGCAGCCGAGTCGAGCGCCGGCAATTCCTCGTGCAGCTTCGACGTTGTCTTAGGCTCGGTCATTCATCGGGCATTCAGCAGGGGTCAGCAGGGTCCCAGAGAGTCCATGCACGCGGTCGCCCAGATGGTTAGCGGAAGTATATAACAGGAGATGAACTATAGTTAACTATCTGAGAAGCGAACGGTCGTGTGTGGATTAGCGTCTCTGGCGGGCAGGGGCGGCGATCGAGCCAGACTCGCTCGGATGCGGCGGGCCCGAGAGAGACAGTGCCGGCAGCCGTCGAGAGGGTCAGGGTTTGGTCGTAGTTGCGCTCCAGAAGCCGCAACTTGGCTCCGGGACGAATACCGCGGTGTTCCAAAAACTCGAGCAGGCGGCGGTCCCGCTCGTAAATTCCGCTGACGACGTAGGTAGTTGTCGATTTCTGCGTCGGCAAGCAGGACCAGTCCCCGGCGGCGGCGGCTGGCTGGGACCTTCGAGTTCACTCAAATTTCCGTGCGGACAAGCGCCGCCCGAGCCCAGTTTCGCCAGCAGTTTGGCTTCGAAGTCGGGAGAGACGGCGTGCTCCAGGCGCTCCGCCTCGTCGTGCACCTTCCACCACTCCATGCCAAAGAGTTCAGAGAGCATGCGTTCGATCAGATGATGACGCAGGGTCAATTTGCGGGCTATCTTGCGGCCGGCCGCTGTGAGGCGGACCTCGCCGCGACTCTCCGACGCGCACCAGGCCGTCTTTTTTCAGGCGGCGCAGCGCCATGGTCACGGCCGGCGGCGAGACCTTCAACAAGTCCGCCAGGCGCGCGGAGATGACCTCTTCGCCCTCGCTTTCCGCTTCGAGGATCGACTTGAGGTAGTCCTCCTTGGAGACGGTGATCATGGAGAATGATTATACGACGGTGGGTTAATTGTGGTTAATGGCGTCGGGGAGGGAATCAGTGGGCCTGCGCGGCCAACAGAATCAGGAATGACGAGCCAAAACAAAAAGGACAGCCCGGAGCCCCCGAGACTGTCCCTCAAACCCTCCCGGTTAGAAGGGCGACTTGATGATTCCAATGTACTGTCGTGATGTTGCAAAGAGATTACAGAGCGATGAATATCGGATGAATCTCCGTTTGCGGGGCGCTGCTATAGTAGTCGGTTGCATGGGTTCGATCGGTTGACATCTTATTTCTCCATTTCTCCGTGTCGAGAGGATTCGATGCCGTCCACTACATCGCATAAGACTGAGCAATCGCGTCGTCTGCAGTTGCGAGCGGAGAGCATGATTCCGGGAGGCGTGAATTCGCCAGTGCGGGCATTCCGCTCAGTCGGAGGAGATCCTCGATTTATCGTACGCGGCAAAGGATCGCACGTCTGGGACGCCGACGAAAACGAATTGATCGACTACATCGGATCCTGGGGACCACTGATTCTGGGGCACGCCGAGCCGAATGTTCTCGATGCGATTGTGGCCGCGGCCTGCAACGGCACCAGCTTTGGCGCTTCCACGCCGTCGGAGGCCGATCTGGCGGAACTGGTGCTGGGCGCGTTTCCGCACATGGAAAAAGTCCGCTTCGTCAGTTCCGGGACGGAAGCGACCATGTCGGCGATTCGGCTGGCGCGGGCTTACACAAAACGCAAATACATCGTGAAATTTGAAGGCTGCTATCACGGGCATGCGGATGCGCTGCTGGTGAAAGGCTGGATCCGGCGTAGCGACGCTCGGGTATTCCGGGATCGGCGGGCGTGCCCGAAGAATTCACCCAGTTCACGCTGGCGTTGCCCTTCAATAATCTTTCCGTGGTCGAACTCGCGTTCCACAAATTCAAGCACCAGATTGCCTGCGTGATTGTGGAACCAGTGGTCGGCAACATGGGATGCGTTCCCGCCGCTGACGATTATCTGGTCGGGCTGCGCCTGCTGACTGAGCGCGAGCACTCGGTGCTGATTTTTGACGAAGTGATGACCGGATTTCGCGTAGCCTTCGGCGGAGCGCAGGAGTTGTATAACATTCGCCCCGACTTGACGACGATGGGAAAGATTATCGGCGGCGGACTGCCGGTGGGCGCATACGGCGGCCCCAAAGCGATCATGGATCTGGTGGCGCCCCTGGGGCCGATGTACCAGGCAGGAACGCTTTCGGGGAACCCGCTGGCAATGGCCGCAGGCTGCGCGATGCTGAAGCAGTTGCGCGATCGCAAGGGCGAGATTTATCCGCAGCTGGAGAAGCTGAGCAAAGAGTTGGTGGAAGGCGTGGCTGCGGCCGCGAAAGAAGCCGGCGTCCCGCTCTGCCACAACCGCGTGGGTTCAATGTTTACCTGGTTCTTCAACCGAGGGTCCGGTGACGGATTGGGATTCGGCCTCGAAGTCGGACACGGAGGCTGTTCGGGAAGTTCTTCCGCAGCATGCTCGACAATGGCGTGTACCTGCCGCCCTCGCAGTATGAAGCGGCATTTCTGAGCGCGGCACACACGGAGCAGGATATTCAGCAGACCGTCGCGGCGGCGAAAGCGGGCGTTTGCGGCGATGCGCGGCTGAGGCGGACCTTCACTTGTGCGACGGCAGCAGAGACCATATCTCGGGATCCTCCGTCCCGAGAACCCACGAACAAAAACCTTGCAGGCCGCGATCGCGCACCAGAGTTAGACGCTCCTGAAACCCGCGCTTGTCGGTGTAGAAGACCCACTCGCGAGTATCGTCCCGGTAGAAATAAAACCACGCTGCGCGATCGGCGGAGTCCCACTCCAAGTGCGGGTGATAGGCGGCAAGGTATTGATCGACGTCCTGTTGTCCGATGTATTCAGCGGTCGGATTCGGCTTTTCGTCCTTGCCCGGATCACCGGCGAACCAGTGATAGCCGTAGAGCGGAATGCCCAGCGACAATTTTTCTTTGGGCACGAATTGCAGAGCGTATTCCAGGTTCTGCTCTGTCCAGGGATAGCCCGCCACCGGGCCCGGCTCGGTCCAGCGCGTGTTCTGGTCGTAAGTCATCAGACAAATCAGATCGGCCGACTGCGCCAGAACTTTCAAATCGTAGGCCCCGCGCCAGTTCGCATAGAGCCAGTGCGAAAACTCGCTCTTCCCCGGAAAGCCCGGGGCATTGGGCACGGTCGCAATCGTGAGTTGCAAAGCTTCCTTGTGAAGTGCCGCGGCAGTTTCGGCGACAAGGCTTGAAAGCAGATCGCGGTCCGTCCAATTCACATTCTCGAAGTCAATCTGGAAGCCGCTGTATCCGTATTTCTTGCATTCACCGAGGAGCGAGGCGATGAACGCGCCGCGCGCCGCCGGAGTAGTAAGCAGCTTATGCAGATCAATTTGAACCATGGCGGCTACGATGGGCATGACCGGCACGTGGCGCTCCGCTGCCGTCTTCAGCACGAAGGGATTCGGGCCGCCCCAGACCAGTCCGTTGCCATCTGCGGAATACCAGGCCGGCACCAGGGTATCGATTTTGTCGGCATGCTCGGAGAAGGATTTCACCGAGTTGGGATTGTCGGTCATGTAGAAAAGAGCCTTGGGCTGCGCCGCGACCAAAAGCCCACTGGAAAAGAAAAACAGAAGTAAGTATTTCATCGGTGCCCTCACGACATGGTTCTGGAACTCTATTTGTGCCCTACGACTGCCCCCGAAGTGCTTTGTCCGGCTTTTCTTTCCAACATCTGCGGAATGGTGACGAACTCGTAGCCTTCTGACTTGTAGCGCGTGATCAGGTGATCTGTCGCCAGAACGGTCTGGCCGCGGTCGGCACCCATTCTGTTTGTGCCCGCCATCGTGCAGCAGGATCACGTCGCCGCCGCGAATCTGTTTTGCCACCTTCCGTTCGATCACGGCGCCGGAGACCCGTTCCAGTCGTAGCCAGTCACATTCCACATCACCGGCTCAAGGTCCATTTCACGAGCGATGTGCAGGACCGCCGGACGGCGTCCGCCGAACGGCGGGCGAAACGGATTGGATAGATTGGAATGCTCGCCAATCGGCGTCCCGCAGGGCAGAGCGGCAGTCGGAAAGTTCCCTGCGAATTTCAGCAGCGCCCTTGAAGATCAGCAGCGGATGCGTGAAAGTATGATTGCCGACGACGTGACCGGCGTTGACTGATCTGACGAACGATTTCCGGGCGCTGCTGGACGTAGCGTCCAATCGGAAAAAAAGTTGCGAGCACGTTGTGCCGGGTGAGAACTTCCAGCAAACGCAGCGTGTGCACATCGTTGGGGCCGTCATCGAAGGTCAGTGCGAGTTTTTTTGTACGTCGGGCGAGGCCCGTGAACGTGCGGCCGTACCACTGACCAGTGGGCGCCATCGATTGATATCCCGCGGCGACCGCGGCGACCGCAGCCCCTGTTCCGGACAACACGGTTCCGAGCATGGAGGGATTGTAATTGTTGATTGCGGAGTTCCGGTTGTGATTGACTTCGGTTCTTCATTTCACTCAGCACTCAGCAATCAAGAAATTAACGGTTGAGGTCCTGTTAACTCTTCCTGCAATTGCCAGCCAGACGCAACCGAGATATCCTGCCAATTCCGAGACATCGCACGAACTCATGGCCAATCTTTTCGAACTCGCCCCGGTACATTGCTGTGGAAGGGCCCATCCGAGTGGGCAAGAGCACGCTGGCGCGCATTCTGGCCGAGCGATTGAACGCGCAACGCGTGATGGAGCCCGACAGCAATCCCTTTCTGGATTCTTTTTATGAAGGCGAACGCGGGGCCGCGTTTCAGGCGCAGTTTACATTTCTGGTGCGGCGCTTCGAGCAGCTGCAGGCGCTTGATCTGGGTCCACGGTCGCAGAAGACCGTGGTCTCGGATTTCATCTTCGAAAAAGACAAACTGTTTGCCTGCCTCAATCTCACCGATCAGGAACTCGACACCTACAACCGGTATTACAACCATTTTCGCGAGCAGTTGCCGACGCCGGACCTGGTCATTTATTTGCAGGCTACGTCCGACGTGCTGAAGAAGCGGCTCAAGAAAAAGAATGCGCCGGCTGAGCGCGCGGTGAGCGACGAATATCTCGCGGAAGTGATCAAAGCCTACGAGCACTTCTTTTTTCACTACACGTCTTCGGATTTGCTGATCGTCAACACGTCCGACATTGATTTCGTCGACCGCAACGAAGACCTGCAGGAACTCCTTCGCAAAGTCACCGAACCCATCAAAGGCACGCAATACTTCCTGCCGCTCGGCGGGCAGGACGCGAGTGGGCGCCTAGAAGAAATCGACCAGGATTTCCGCCCCAGACTTCCGCCCCAGACTTCCAAGACAAGACAACCCAACATCCGTTCGTGGAATCGAAGCTCAGGCTCCTTCGGGCAACGATACCGACGGGTGACGATACCGAAATTTATGGACGCCAGGCAAAGACTAAAGATATGACTACGCAATTCCAGCAATCTTTTGGCTCAATTAGCACAGCCCGCTTTATAGGGTCGGCAACAGTACTGATTCTGGGACTGATATTTCTCGCATCACCGCTCCCAGCGCAGACGCTGACTACGCTTCACGCTTTCGCCGGTGGAACGGACGGAGCGCTCGCCTTCGACGGTGTTGTCCGCGATGACAAAGGCAATCTCTACGGAACCACCGGGTATGGTGGAGATCCGAGCTGTAACAGCAGCTTCACTCCTTCGGGCTGTGGAACGGTATACAAACTGGATCCGGCAGGCACGGAGACAATCTTGCACGCATTTACCGGCGCGGGCGATGGACAGGTCCCTACCACCGAGGTCCTGCTTTCCGGGAACAACTTATACGGCACTACTTCTCAGGGCGGAGAGGGGGGTGGGACCGTATTCGAGCTCAATCAAAAAGGCCAGAAAATAGCACAGTACAACTTCCAGGGAGGCAACGACGCGGCGTCGCCACAGGCCGGTTTAATTCAAGAGGCGGGCGCTATTTTTGGCACAGGATATTTTGGCGGAACGAATAATGAGGGCGCCGTCTTCGCACTAAACTGCAGCCCATCCGCAACGTGTAAAGAGGTTGTGCTGCATAGCTTCGTGGGCGGGCCAAGCGATGGTGCGGAGCCTAACAGCCTTCTGGTGCCTCAATCCGGAGCGCTCGTTGGGAGCACAATCTACGGTGGCAGCGGTACGTGCAACAATGGGTTCGCCGTTGGTTGCGGTACCGTGTACAAGCTGACGAAGAGCGGCGAAACCTTGCTGCACAGCTTTAATGGTACCGATGGCACGTATCCCAGCGTGTTGATTCCGGCTGGCACAAGCGGCTTCTACGGCATTACCGACCAGGGCGGCAGCTCGGGCAATGGTACGGTTTTTCAGATGAGCTCGACTGGCGTTGTAACCACGCTGTACTCGTTCATGGGAGGCAGTGACGCCGCGAATCCTGGTGGGTTAATCGAGGATTCCTCTGGAAATCTGTTCGGTACCACGTACAGCGGCGGTACTTCTGGCAATGGGACAATTTTTGAACTATCCCGTAACGGCCAGGGCGGTTGGACAGAAACCATGCTCTACAGCTTCACCGGCGGTGCCGATGGAGGTGGTCCGCAACGCGGTATTGCGCTCGATCAACAAGCCCACACCCTATACGGATCTACTTCAGAAGGGGGGGACCCTAGCTGCTACGCTCCATACGGCTGCGGAACCGTGTTCGCGTTGTCGTACTAACTGAGCTCGTACTCAGTTCGGGATGGACCGAGTTATCGGTTCTGTGATGCGGGGCTGGGCGCTGGCGATCGCCGGCACCCACGACGTGGCCGCCGATGCTATTTTTCGTAACGAGGAAGCGAATACACCGACAGCGTTTTTCCCAGCTTCGAAAATTCCGGATCGGCTGTCACCAGCCATGCGCCGCGTTCGATCGCCAGTTCGGCGGCAAAGGCATCGGCATATCCCAGGTTGTGTCTCTGTTTGAGCGCGCCGGCCCGGGTGGCGCGGTCAAGGTCGGCAGGGATCACCGCGACGGGGAGTTCCCGTAACTTCGCTTCAGCCTCGCGAGCGCTGACCTCTCCACGATACTTCCACTCCGTGTAGAAAACTTCTCCCCAGTTGACTGCCGACATCAACAAAGGAACCTCTCGGAAAAGCGCATCGCGAAGCAGGTTTTCAACCTTTTCGGCGATCACATCACGGTTTTCGAACAAACCGACCAGAGCATTGGCATCGAGGACGTATCGGCGATTGCCCGTGCATAGGGTCCGGGGCACTATTTCTCTCTCCTGCGCCCTCGCTCCCGCTCCTCAAACAAACCCTCGAAAGCCGATGGTTCGCCTGGCTTAGGCTTGAGAAATCCCCGAATCTCGCGCAGGCGCTTCTCGGTCATCGGACTTAAAACCAGGCGGCCTTTCTCTTCGGTCCAGGTTGCGGGCGTGCCCTTACGGAGTCCGAGTTGTTCTCGTAGTTCGGCGGGAATGACGACTTGGCCTTTGGAACTAATCACCGTACGGTAGGTGGACATGAATCAATCCTACCATAATGTAAGACGACAGGAGGGTCGTCTTACACAGCATTTCACAGTGCCTGCGACGATTGCTATGGCTTGCATTCGCCGTAAGGCCAAACTAACCCAATGAAAACGCAGGATCTACCGCCAATCGACTGCCAACCGTTTTCCCGCTACAATAGTCCAAGCTGTAGAAGTCAGATGTGTACAGGCTCTATCCGCCGAGGCGGAGGGGCACTGGAGGACATCATGAGTTTGACCCCGATGCGGCGAACGGCTCCGCCATAAGATCACGACCGCATCCCTGCGGGAACACAAACTCCGCCACGAACCCATCACTTGCCTCACCGCCTATGACTACTCCGCCGCGCGTCTGGTGGACGAGGCCGGCGTGGAAATAGTATTGGTCGGCGATTCGCTGGCCCAAACCATGCTCGGCTACGAGAACACGCTCTCGGTCACCATGGACGAGATGCTACATCACGTGAAGGCAGTACGGCGTGGCGTTAAGAACGCGCTGCTCGTGGCCGACATGCCGTACGGGTCTTATCAGATCGATTCCAAAACCGCTCTCAGCAATGCCGCTCGATTTATGAAGGAAGGCGGCGCCGAAATGGTGAAGGTCGAAGGCGGGGAAAAGCGCGCCGACTTGATTCGGCAAATTATCGACGCCGAGATTCCCAGTCGCGGGCCACATCGGGCTCACTCCGCAGTCGGTAAACGTAATGGGCGGCTACAAAGTGCAGGGAAAGAGTCTGAGCGCTATTGAACAACTGATGCGCGATGCCGTCGCCCTGGACCGCTCCGGCGATCGCTTGTCTCTTCCTCGAAGGCATTCCGCGGGAGGTGGCGGCCATGATTACAGCCGAGATTAGCGCTCCGACCATCGGAATTGGCGCCGGGCCCGAGTGCGACGGTCAAGTGCTGGTATTTCATGACATTTTGAATCTAACGTTCGGCCCTCCGGCAAAGTTTGTGCGTCGCTATGGCGATGCGGCGGCGCTGATCACTCATGCAGTGCAGGCGTTTCGCGCCGACGTGCGGTCGCACCAGTATCCGGCGGACGAGGAGTCTTATCATCTACCGAAAGAAACCGGCGCCGGGCTGGATGAGATTCTTTCGAGGAAGCGGGCTATGCGGCGGCAATGAGAGTTTCTTGCCACGGATTTAGGCGGATTATCCCTGATAAACCTGGGAACTCGGATGCGATCTCCTGCGTATATTCTAGTGATGAACTGTATTGATGGGCTGCGTTGCGGGATTTCGCAAGCCAAGGTCGATAGTGCTAGGCTATAGCAGAGGGAGGCCGGTCATGATGGTGTCAGCGTTTTTCTTCTTCCCGTTCTTCGGGTTGCCGTTTCTGATGTATTTTCTGCCGTCGATTATTGCCCTGGCCCGAAGCAAGCGCGATCTCCTTTCGATCTTTCTGCTCAATCTTTTCCTGGGATGGACCGTAATTGGATGGATCGTCTGCTTGGTATGGGCGGCGAAACACGACGTTCCCGTGGTGGTGAGGTAACTTCGGCCCCGTGATTAGTAAGTCCTTTGGCATGTGGGCGGCGCGATTGGTTCTGCTTCCCGGTAGTGTTCTCTGGTTGCATGTTCGCAGCAGAATGCCGCGACACCGCCTGCTCCGGAAGTCATTTTGCAGGCCATCCCCGCAGCCGATTCTGCGCAGGTCGAGCGCGTCCACAACATGAAAACCTGGCGCAACCCTTACCTCATCATTCGCCCGGATGGCGTGGCATTGCTCGATGTTGCCGACAGCGCGGAAATCAGACTGAAGCCGGCGGAGTTGCTTCCGGCGCTGGCGGCCTTGCCCGCTTCGAATTGGCCATACGGGCGAATCGTAGCGGCCGCGGAAAATAGCGCGAAGGCTTCCGAGCAGGATAGCGTTGCCATTCGCCGCAACAAAGGCATTATCGGCGGCATACTCGCGGGCGCCCATGTCGCAATCAAATGGGTGCCTTCGGCGTGAAACGCGCACACGATCGCGCCGTCCACTCTTGAAAATCTGCACCACAATTAACGAAATGACGGATGCATCGCGCGCCGTCAGGCACGCTGGGAAAGCGGCTGGGATTTGTTCCGACCATGGGGGCGCTGCATGAAGGGCACTTGTCGCTGGTGCGGGCGGCTCGCGCGTCAAACGACGTAGTAGCGGCGTCTATCTTCGTGAACCCCACCCAGTTTGGCCCGAACGAAGACCTGGCGAAATATCCCAGATCGTTCGACCGCGACTGTGAACTGCTGAAGCGCGAAGGCGTCGAATTCCTGTTCGCGCCGTCGGTGGAAGAGATGTATCCGGCAGGCGCTATGACGTGGGTCACGGTCGAGGGACTGAGTGACAAGCTGGACGGGCGTTCGCGACCCGGACATTTTCGCGGGGTCAGCACCGTGGTCGCAAAGTTATTTCACGTCGTGGAACCGGATGCGGCATTCTTCGGACAAAAAGATGCGGCACAAGTGGCAATCATCCGCCGCATGGTGCGCGATCTGAATCTGCCAGTGGAAATTGTAGTTTGCCCCATCGTGCGCGAGCCCGACGGGTTAGCCATGAGTTCCCGGAATGCCTATCTCGATCCGGAGCAGCGCAAGCGCGCGTTGGTGTTGCATCGTGCGCTGCTGCGCATACAACAGTCGGCGGATGCGGGAGAACGGGACGCAGCCAAACTGGAAGCCGCGGCGCGCGCCGAATTCGTCCAGGAAAGCTCGGTCCGTCTCGATTACTGCGAGATTGTCGACCCGGACACGCTGGATCCGGTCAAAGACATTTCCGCTGGCGCGCTCGCAGCCGTGGCGGCGTTTGTGGGGAGCACGCGGCTGATCGACAATCTCCTGCTCGGGAAAAATGCCGGCTGAAGTGCAGAGCGAGCGGAATGCATGCTCTAAAGGGAGGGAATCGCCGCCGTAGCCGGTTGCGGCTCCATGTGCTGCCGCACCAGACCTTCGACCTGCGACCACAGCCGGGGATCGCATTCGCTCTGCATGTGGCTGGGAGTGAATACCCGCTGGAACCACGACGCTCCAGTGCACTGCACCGGCGACTTTCTGGTAATCGAAGCGGTAATTTCCCAGAATCTGCGTCTTCGAATCATCGGCCGCGGTGATCTGCGCACGACCGTGGAGCAGCCCATGCGGCTGATAGAAATTCACCGCCGCCGCGACATTGTCGGGAATGATTTTGTCTTGCTGCCAGGGCTTCTCGACGCTGTCGACCTGCACCGTGAGCAACACCGGAATTCCCGCACGCTCCAGTTCCCGCGATAACATCACTACGGCGGAAGCTCCCCAACTATGCCCGAAAAGAATGATGCGCGCCTGCGATTTCTCCTGCTTGCTGAGCACGCCATCGTGATTGCTATCGAGCAGCCGAAGAATGGATTTATAGGCAGCTTTTCGGTGCCGGTTTTCAAAGACTTGGATCGAATCGCCTTTCGGAAGGTACTGCCGTATCCGTTGTGCAAGTTTCACCGGGCCGTGATGAGGATTATCGTGGCGCACAAAGCCGCCCGCAAAACCGACCAGGATGTAAGAGAGTGTCGTTGAGGAGGAGGAAGACTGGCCACGGCCCCGTCGGCGGCCATGAGCAGTGGCGCCGACACAACGAAGGTAGCCAGCGTTACAACCAGCATCCGACATCGCGCGCGGCGAGGCATGAGGGTCCTACTTCATCAGATGATTCGCGCGGCTACGGGGGTTGCGGAGAACCTTCCACAGGGAGCGAGCGAAAGACCTTTTCCAGCGAGGCTTTTGCAATACTCAAGCCGGAGCCAAGTGTACACCCATACGTCCAGCGGCGCTGCGCAAAAGCGGCCTGAAAAACCGCCGCCCTTCCCAATGCGGAAAATCAGACGGTCGACTGGAATCGCTTTCTCGGCCCGGAGACAAAGGGGTTTCCTTCTAAGATGTAGCGCAAAGCCTTGTCCGCAGCCTTGGTGATGCCGATGCGCGGAGTTAAACGGATGCCATGAGCCTGATAACCGTCTTCGCCCATCCACAGGCTGCTGGCCGAGGAAGTAAGATCGCATCCATTGTCGCGAGCGCGCGTAATGGCAAAAGCCTGCGCCAGCCGTCCCGGCCCGCTGGTAAGTTTAGGCAGGTCTTTCGGCCCGTGAATTTCGATTCCACGGGCTCGAGCCATTTCGTCCAGGCCGGAGAGCGGTTCCACGGCGCGAATCAGAACTCCTCCGGCAAGGCCCTCAGGCTCGCAGGAGACGTTCAGACAGTAATGATTTCCATAAATGAAATAAACGTAGGCGTGACCTGGTGGCCCGAAGAGCACGGCCGTGCGGCCTGTATTTCCCGCCGCGGAGTGAGCGGCTGGGTCTTCCGCACCAAGATAAGCCTCGACTTCAACAATGCGGGCGGTAAGACGTGCAGAGTCCAATTGCCGGGGATTCGCCTCCCGCACCAGCACTTTGCCCAGCAGATCGCGCGCCACGCGCCGCGGATCGCGGCCGAAGAAAGCACGACTCAGGGGTCGAATCTGCGCGGGTTTTTCCGAGACCCTCGACTTCCGCATCAAGCGAGATTCCAATCGCACTGCGGGCTAGATGGGTTTGGGTTGCGTGTTTCTTGCCGCGGTCACGTTAGCCGGCGGGTCGTCGTATGTTTTGCCCGGTTCATAGGCAACCTTCTCGTGCTTGGTTCCCACTTTTCGAATCACGTCGTGCCAGCCATCGTCCCAACTGATTCGAGCCTCACCGTCGACCAGCGTCCAGGTCCCGTGCGAGGCGCCCAGCGTCTTTCTGGCCTCTCCGTCGGCGTCAAGAGTGATGAAGAACGTGCTGCCATTGCCCTGACCTACTTCCCACTTACCCACATAGTGGCCTCGTCCGGGCATCATTTCGCTCATCGAAGAAGTTCCAAACTCGATGCGGGCGATGTCGGAGGCGGAAAATTTTTCCTGGTGGCCATCCTTGTAAACGATCACGGCAGGCGCCTTGAAGTCCAGTCGTGCGATCTCTCCCATGGCGAAGCTCTGACGGTGGCCATCTTTGAATACGATCACTAGGGAGCCGCGATCGTCCGCAGGAGACGGTACCGGTTTTGCCACGACGCCGGCAATTGCGAATAAAAGAATTCCAGAGACCGCGACGCGCTCTGATGAGACCGCGCATGATTTTCCCCCGGGAAAGTGCTGCAAACGTGAAGACTCACTTCCCTTTTATAAAGTACGAAGGGCCATCGAAAATTGTTCCCAGAACTGCATTACATCGGGTCAATATTCTTGGCGGAGGTTACGTTGTCGGGCTTGTCGTGAAATGTGGCGCCCGGCGCAAAAGCGAACTTTTCGTACGCGTCGCCAATCCTTCGAATCACATCATGCCAGCCATCGTCCCAGCTGAGCGCGCCTCGTCACCTACCATGGTCCAGATCCCATGGCTGGCGCCGATAGACCTGGTAGCTTCGCCATTCGGCTCCAGGCGGACGAAGAACGTTCCTCCGCTGCCGTCGCCGACCTCCCATTTGCCAAAAAAGTGGCTGGGGCCGAGTGCGGAATCGCTCGTGCCCTTAAATTCGATCCGTGCTATGTCCGTCATGGAAAAAGTTTCCTGATGCCCGTCTTTGAAAACAATCACCATCGAACTTTGGTCGTCCTGGGTCGGAGCTGGTTTCGGGTTCGCACCGTAAGCGGTCAACACGAGCGCGAGACCCCAAATCACTTTGATGAGGTGTCGCATAATTTTCCTCCCGTTGAAATCTGAATCGGCGCCGAGTTCCCTGCGTAGCGCTTCGCGCAAAGCCCTATGCCGCGCCTTTGCCCGATTCCTTCAGATATTCCAGCACTTCTTCGGCGTGACCCTCTGGCTTTACCTTCTCGAAAATATGCTGGATCTTCCCGTCGGGCCCGATGATGAACGTGGTCCGCGCCACTCCCCAAACTTTCTTGCCATACATATTTTTTTCTTTCATCACGCCGAAAGCCTCAGCGACTTTCTTGTCGGCGTCGGCCAGCAGCGTGAAGGGCAAATCGAACTTCTCCTGAAATTTCTTTTGCGCCTTCGGAGTATCCGGCGATATGCCGAGCAGCACTGCGCCCGTCTTCTGCATCTTTTTGTAGGTGTCGCGGAACCCGCGCGCTTCGATGGTGCACCCCGGAGTGTCGGCGCGGGGATAAAAGTAGAGAACGACGGTTTTGCCGCGCAGGTCCTTCGACGCGACTTCTTTTCCGTTCTCGTCCTGCAAAGTAAAGTCGGGAGCCTTATCATTGATATTCATGGGAATTTCTCCGGGCAAATCGAAGTCGAATGCCGTAAATGCGGACCGCGCCGCGTTCAGCAAAGTGCTGGTCCACAAGATTTTATACCGCGCATGGTTTTTAGTCGCGCTGCTTCTCTGTGTTGCCTTGTCAGCAGTCCCAGCGGCAGCGCAGGAAGAACGTCCGCAGATCACGCCCGGTGAGCGCAAGGTCCCTAGGAAAAAAGAGGCCGGACCGCGGGCGGTGGCCGTGCTGCAACTCGCCGCCAACGGCAAAGCGTCGCTGGTGCCAATCGCGATTCTTGTTGGCGGAAAGTTCTGGGACGCGACCGCCTACAAAGCCGATCCAGTCCCCATGGCCCTCGAGCCGGGCACGGTCTACGAGGCGGAGCACGCCGGCAGTTCGTTGGGCCTGTTTACGGTCAACACCGCGCTGCACAGCAACGCCGTTAACGCGCAGATGCCGTGGCTGGGAACGGGCGCATGGGTTCCGGAAGGATCGGAGAAGCCAAAGACTGCGCTGAAAGCGGAGAAGCAACCGGTTGGAATGGATCCTACGGACGCGCCTCCTCGACTCATCAGGAGAGCGAGCGCGCCGAATGATACGCAGCCGGCGAACGACTCTCCGACTTCCTCGTCGCAGAAGACGGCGGGGGGATCGACGGGATCAGGACAGACGAATCAGGGTCAATCGAGTCCAAGTCAGACGAATCCCAGTCAGAGCACTCCAAGTCAGAATCCGCCGAGTCAAACCGGACCGAGTTCCACGACGCCAACCCCATCCGGGCCAAGTGCGCCGGCGTCACCTGCTAGCGGTTCCGAGCCTGCGGATTCCAAGACGAGCGATGCCAAGCCCTCCGACAGCAAGCCAGCCGAACGTCCCTCGCCAGCGCAGTCCGACAGCGGAGCCGATGAAGCCAACCGGCCGAGGCTGCGGCGCGGGAAGCCAGTCGACCCTTTGCCCGAAGATGAAGTGCCGGGGTACAGCAAGGCGGGCGCGATGGCATCCGCTGTGTCCCCCACCAACGCCGCAAACGCAGGAAAACCTTCCGGACAATCGGCCGACAAAACTGCCGTGCAATTGATCCCGGCAATTTCCGATGCGGGCGGTCCCCAACCAAAGTCATTCGCCTTCGAGTGGCTCAAAGACGAAGAAGGCGAGCGCCTCGTGCAGATGACGGCGCTGGCCAAAGATCAGGTGCGCGCCTATGTGGAGGCCCGGGCGAAGGCAAAGATTGTGCCTGCGCCGAAGCCGGCAAGCCCGCAAACGGCGCGCCATACTTCGTCCGCAAAAGCATCGGCCCATAAAACTCCAGACCCGATTCTCGAAAACGTCCAAATGAAATCCTACGACCTTTGGGGCAACAATAAGCCGGTGATGGTCTACACGGCCGACGCTCACATGCCTCCTCCGCCCGCCGGCACTCCTCACGCAGAGACCGATTCCGATCTTCAGTACTCAATCCTGCTGGTGGCAAGTCCGGATATCTACAACAACCTGCACAAGGTTTTCGTTGGGATCACAGACAAATATCATCTCGATATCACGCCGCGCTTCGAGTTGGTGGACGCAGTGGACGCCGACGGCGACGGCCGCGGCGAGTTGCTCTTTCGCGAGATTTCAGATAATGGCAACGGCTGGATCATTTATCGCGCCACCGCCGACAAACTGTGGAAGCTGTTTGATAGCTTGAATCCGGAATAAGAAATCAGGACACAGGCGTACAGTCTGCTCCGCCTTTAGCCGCAAGCCGTGGGAAGGCAAGTGGGAAACGAGCAAGCCCAGCGGGACGAAAGAGTCGTCTCACGCGTGGGCTTCAGCCCGTGACAAACTCGAAATAAGCCACCATCGCTCGTTTCCGCTAGAATCTGTCCTTGTGAAGCGACAAGGAGAACCCGCCTAGTTGCGCCTGACACGCCGCAAGTTTGTGCAATCCATTCTCGGGGCCAGCGCGGCCGCGGGACTACCCGCTGCCTTCACGGGTTGCAGCGGATCTTCCAAAGCCAGCACTGCGCCCTCAGCTCGCGCAGTGGCTCAGCAGTTCGATACACGTTCCGAGACTACGTTTCCCAGGAGATTTTTCTGGGGCACGGCCACCGCCGCTTATCAGATCGAAGGCGCGTGGAATGAAGATGGCAAAGGCGAGTCCGTCTGGGATCGCTTCGCGCACACGCCCGGCAAAATCAGAAACGGCGACACCGGCGACGTGGCGTGCGATTCCTACCACCGCTGGCGCGAAGACATCGCCCTGATGCGGGCGATGAATCTGAACAGCTACCGGTTTTCGATCTCCTGGCCGCGCATTCAGCCGTCCGGCTCGGGCGCGGCGAATTCTAAAGGCATCGACTATTACAGCCGTCTCGTGGATGCCCTGCTCGAGGCGCACATCCGCCCGTTGGTCACGCTCTATCACTGGGACCTGCCGCAAGCTCT
This sequence comes from uncultured Acidobacteriota bacterium, assembly GCA_963788345.1. Lineage (GTDB taxonomy): Bacteria > Acidobacteriota > Terriglobia > Acidiferrales > UBA7541 > Palsa-295. Next base: position 16,945 of record CAWBGW010000054.1, read on the forward strand.
CGAAGATTCCGGTGGATGGACCAATCGCGATACCGCAGCCCGCTTCGCCGACTACGTACAACTCGTCGCGCACGCGCTGGGCGACCGCGTCTCCGACTGGATGCTATTCAACGAGCCCGCTGCCTTCGTTGATTTGGGATATCTCGAAGGCACGCACGCTCCCGGACGCAAGAGCCTGCTCGATTTTCTTGCGCGCCACCCACGTGGTCAACCTGGCGCAGGGCGCGGCGTTCCGCGCGCTAAAGGCGTTTCGTCCAGTCAGCGCGGGTCGGCACGGCGTTCAGCATGTCGCCCTGCGAGCCCGCCACCAATTCCGAGGAAGATCAAGCTGGCGACCGAACGCGCCCACGCCATGACCAACGTCTGGTTCCTCGAGCCCGCCTTGCGCGGGCGCTATCCCGATGCGCTTACGTTTCTGCCGGAGACCGTCATGCGGATCAAATCCGGCGACATGGAAAGTGTCCGCGCCCCGCTCGATTTCATCGGCATCAATCTTTATTACCGGACGATCGTCTCAGCGCCGAGCGCGATGGAACGTGCCACGCACGCGCAAGACTGGCTGTTTCCGGTGAAGATGGACGGCGGACAGCAAGGCCCGAAGACCGACTTCGGCTGGGAAGTCTGGCCGAAAGCGCTCTATGACATGATCCTGCGCATCACCCGCGACTACAACCGCCCGGTGATCGAGATCACCGAGAGCGGATGTTCCTATAACGACGGGCCCGACGCCAGCGGCGCGATTCACGACAGTCGCCGCATTACCTACCATCGCGAGTATCTGGCAGCGCTGGCGCAATCCATCGCCGACGGCGCCGACGTTCGCGGATATCACGCCTGGAGTCTGCTGGATAATTTCGAGTGGGCAGAAGGTTTCAGCCAGCGCTTCGGCCTGGCCTACGTAGACTTTCAAAACGCAGCAGAGAACGATCAAAGATTCAGGCCGCTGGTACGGAAAAGTGGCGGCCGAGAATCGGATCGAAGCGGACGGAGGAAATTGTCAGACCGTAGATTTCAGATTGTCTAATCCCATATGTCACATTTCGCGCGACAAGATTTATCAATCTGAGATCTTCAATCTGCAATCTGAAATCTGCAATCGCCCAGTCTATTTCTGCTGCATCACCAGTTGTCCATTCTCCACTTTCATCGCGCCAACATTGTCCGGAAGCTTCAGCCGGTCGCGCTGTTCGGCCAGCTTTCTTCTGCAGCGCCGGATTCACCAGCGACACAGGAACGCTCAGATCCCCCACCTTAAATTCCGTAGGATCGAACGTGGCATAGCCATCCTTTTCGCCGATATGCCCGGAGATCGTAATCCAGACATCTTTGCCGGCAATTTCCGTCAGGAACTGCCCGTGTACCACAGTCCCCTTCGAAGGTGACCTGCTGGTCCTTGATGGTGGGCGCCGCGCTGCCGACATTTGAGTCTGGAGAAAGACTGGACTCTCCGGCCGCGTTGCCCAACGTCTGCGCCAGCACCGCACTGATCTCGTCCGAATTGATGTGCACCTCAGCCTTAGGGCTGGAGCGATGCAGGTGGCCCGGCGTCGGACTTTGGAAACGTCGGAGGGACTGCTCGCTGGCGATTCGCTGCGCCGCCTGCTCGAACTCGGCCATCTTCTGGTCAAACGCCTGCGCATGTTCCGCAATCGCAGCGGGCGCCTGCGGATGCGCCACCGGCGCCGGCCTCTTCAACACGAGAACAATCGCCACCAACGACGCCACCAGCGTCGCAATGCTGACGATGCGGTCGAACTTGATTTTCATAATAATTCTCGATGAGTCAGCCCCGGTTGGAACGGGCGCAAGACCGGCAGGCCCAGTCTCATGGTAAAGACTCCCACTGCGAAAGTTGAGATGACCAAAGTGACGGACACAGTAACCGCGCACAGCATACTCTGCCTTTTGAAGTTACCCCGGAAAGACAACAGAGTGTGGAGCGGACACTCCTGTCCGCGGCCTTTGACGTGCCGTTGATCTTGCTTTTGAATTTGCCGTTGCGGGCTGCCCCGCCCTTCGCGATTTTTGAAGAGTGGGAATCGACGCTGCCTGAGATTGAGAAGCTTCGATTACAGCGAAGCTACACCCCCACCGCCTGCGGCTTCGTCGCCAACAACTGCCGCAACACATACTGCAGAATCCCGCCGTTGGCGTAGTACAGCGCTTCCTGCGGCGTGTCGATTCTGACCAGGGCGTTGAACTCGATGTCCGGCTTGCCTTTCGAGGTGGCGCGGACTTTCACTTCGCGGCCGGCGGCGAAGTGTTCGACTAGGTCGCGGATGCCGGTGATCTCGAACACTTCTTCTCCGGTCAGCTTCAGCGATTCGGCGGTTTGGCCCGCGGAAAACTGCAGCGGGAGGACGCCCATGCCCACCAGGTTCGAGCGGTGAATGCGTTCGTAGCTCTCGGCGATCACGGCGCGCACGCCCAGCAGGGCCGGTCCCTTGGCCGCCCAGTCGCGCGACGAACCGGAGCCGTATTCCTTGCCGGCGAGAACGATCAGCGGCGTGCCGTCGGCGCGATATTTTTCCGAAGCGTCGAAGATCGACATTTCGGTATTGGTTGGCAGGTGGCGGGTGTATCCGCCTTCGACCGCGACCAGCTTGTTGCGCAGCCGCACGTTGGCAAATGTGCCGCGGACCATGACTTCGTGATTGCCGCGCCGCGAACCGTAGGAGTTGAAATCGGCGGGCTTCACGCCATGCTCCTGCAGATATTTTCCGGCGGGACCGTCTTTCTTGATCGACCCAGCGGGTGAGATATGGTCGGTGGTGACGCTGTCGCCGAGGACGGCGAGCACGCGGGCCTTCTTGACGTCGCGCACGGGCGACGGCTTCACCGACATGTCGTCGAAATACGGAGCGCGCCGGATGTAGGTGGAATCTTTCGTCCCACGCGTAGGTTTCACCCTTGGGCACAGACAGCCCGCGCCAGCGCTCGTCGCCCTTGAATACGTCCGCATAGGATTTCGAAAACATCTCGGAGGTAATCGATTGCTGCATCGACTCTTCAATCTCGCGCTGCGACGGCCAGATGTCCGCCATGTATACCGGCTCGCCGTCTCTGCCCTTGCCGATGGCGTCCTTGCGCAAGTCGATGTCGATGCGCCCCGCCAGCGCAAACGCCACCACCAGCGGCGGCGACATCAGGTAATTGGCGCGCACTTCCGAGTTGATGCGTCCCTCAAAATTCCGGTTCCCCGAAAGCACCGACGCGACCACGAGTTCTTTCTCGTCGATCGCCTGCGAAACTTCCGTGGGCAGTGGTCCCGAATTTCCGATGCACGTTGTACATCCGTACCCGACCAGATGAAATTTCAGCTTCTCGAGATAGGGCGTCAATCCAGCCTTCGCCAGGTAGTCGGTCACGACTTTCGATCCGGGAGCCAGCGAAGTCTTCACCCACGGCGGCACTTGCAGCCCCTTCTCGACCGCTTTCTTCGCCAGCAGTCCTGCCGCAATCAGCACGGAGGGATTCGAAGTATTCGTGCACGAAGTGATGGCGGCGATGACGACGCTGCCATGCTTCAGCGAATCTTTCACCGAGGCCGGCACATGCTCATGAACCTTCGGATCTTCCACGCCAATCGCAGTCGGACTCCCGCCTTCCTGCTCCCATCGCGCGTTATTCGCAGCTGGAACCGCGGAAGCCGCTGCAGCTTTGGCCGCGGCTTTCGGCTTGAGCAGAGAAGGCAGCGCTTTCTGAAACGACTCTCCCGCCAGCGACAGCACCACCCGATCCTGCGGCCGCTTCGGCCCCGCGAGACTGGGTTCAACCGTGGCGAGATCAAGCGAAAGCAGCTCAGAATATTCAGCCTCCGCACTCTTCTCGTCATGAAACAGTCCCTGCTCGCGGCTGTAGGCCTCGACCAGAGCAATCTGCTCCTCGCTGCGCCCGGTGAGCCGCAAATATTTCAGCGTCTCTTTATCAATCGGAAAAATTCCGCAAGTCGCTCCATATTCCGGACTCATGTTGGCGATCGTGGCGCGATCGGCCAGCGGCAAATCCCGCAGCCCCGGCCCAAAGTACTCGACGAATTTTCCAACGACTCCGTGCTTGCGCAACATCTCGGTTACGGTGAGAACAAAATCGGTGGCGGTCGCACCTTCGCGCAATCGCCCCGTGAGCTTCACGCCCGACCACCAACGGAATGAGCATGGAGACCGGCTGCCCGAACATCGCCGCCTCCGCCTCGATCCCACCCACTCCCCACCCCAACACCCCCAACCCATTGACCATTGTCGTGTGACTGTCGGTGCCGACCAGGGTGTCGGGATAGGCGGTGCGCTTGCCGTTGGTCTTCTTGCACGAAGACTACACGCGCGAGATATTCGAGATTCACCTGATGCACGATGCCGGTGTCGGGCGGGACGATGGCGAGGTTGCGGAAACCGGTTTGACCCCAGCGAAGAAAAGAGTAACGCTCTTTGTTGCGCTGAAATTCGAGAAGAGCATTCATATCGAAAGCGTTGGCGGTGCCGAATTCATCGACCTGGACGGAGTGGTCGATGACCAGTTCTACCGGCTGCAGCGGATTGATAAGAGCCGGATCGCCGCCCAGGGTCTGCATGGCGTCGCGCATGGCGGCCAGGTCGACTACGCAGGGGACGCCGGTGAAATCCTGGAGAAGCACGCGGCTGGGTGTGAAGGCGATTTCTTTGTCGGGCTTCGATTTGCTGTTCCAATTCGCCAGCGGCGCGAATTTCTTCTTTGGTGACGTTGCGGCCATCTTCGGTGCGGAGGAGGTTCTCGAGCAGGATGCGCAGAGAGAAAGGCAGGTGTTTGGTGGAGATTCCCTGTTTGTCGAGGGCGTCGAGGCGGTAGATTTCGTAGGCTTTGTCGCCGACTTTCAGGTCGGAGTGGGAGTTGAAACTATTAACGGACATGATGGCTTCCTCGCGGATGACCTGGCGCGCATGAGGTATCGACGCGCAAGTTGTAACCCACTAGTGTAATGCGTTTCTGTGGGAATTGCGTAGGGAACGCGGACGGCCGCGTCATGTCTGACAAGTGGGTCCAAGGCTTAAGGAGACAGCAAGGCGCCGCCGCGACAAAAACCGTCTCGACCGGACAGCCGGGGCTCGGCCGTCCCCACATGAGTCTGCGCCGTTTAACCTTACGAATTCACCGAACACTGTTGCGGTTCATGCCTGGGGACGAAGGGCTGTGGTGTAATGGAGTAAGCGAATTCTCATGACATCTGTGATTACAAAATTGCGCCGGCGCGCTAAGGCTGTGCATCGGGACTTGCGCGGGGCGAAGATGGCGATTCGAGCGCTGGTCTCGACGGACCATCCGTTGCTGGCGCACATCATTCCGATGCGACGCTGTAACCTGGCTTGTACTTATTGCAACGAGTTCGATGATTTCTCGAAGCCGGTGCCGATCGACGAAATGTATCGCCGAATCGACAAGCTGGGGTCGCTGGGGACCGCGGTCGTGACGATTTCTGGCGGCGAGCCACTGATGCATCCCGAGCTTGATGACGTGATTCGACGCATCCGGGCCGATGGCATGATCGCTGGGCTCATCACCAACGGATACCTGCTGGTGGCCGAACGAATTCAGAGCCTGAACCGCGCGGGACTCGAATGGCTGCAAATCTCCATCGACAACGTGAATCCGGACGAAGTGTCGAAGAAAAGTCTGAAAGTATTGGACAAGAAACTGCAGTTGCTGGCTGAACATGCCGACTTTCACGTGAATATTAATTCTGTAGTTGGAGGCGGCATTCACCGTCCGCAGGATGCGCTGGTGATTGGCAAGCGCGCGATCGAACTTGGCTTCACTTCGACCATCGGAATTATTCATGATGGCAGCGGGCAATTGCAGCCGCTGGGTGAGGAAGAGCGCCGCATCTATCACGAAATGCAGGCCCTGGAAAAAAGCAGCTTCACCCGGATTAACGCATTTCAGGACAACATCGCGAAAGGGCAGCCCAACGACTGGCGGTGCCGGGCGGGCGGGCGCTATCTGTACATCTGCGAAAACGGGCTGGTGCATTACTGTTCGCAGCAGCGTGGATATCCTGGAGTGCCGCTGGCGACTTACACGCGTGACGATCTGCAGCGGGAATATTTGACGGAGAAATCTTGCGCGCCGCATTGCACGGTGTCGTGCGTGCATCAGGTTTCGATTTTTGATTCGTGGAGAGCGCCGCAGCATGCTGCGCCGTTGGCTTCCGAAGCGGAGCCCGCGAATGAACTCGTGCAGATCAAGTAGCTCTGCTTCAAGCGCCGGGGACTACTTCTTTCTTTTTTTTCTTTCATCCTGCCAGGCTGGTGCGTATTGACCGCCCTTGCCACGCGCCCCTTCGAGAAGTTCTCCCACGAAAACGAGGAACCCCCAAGCAAAGCGAGGTGTCTGATGTTGCAAACACGCGCGTGCCGAGAGGGGTGAATTTCCATGGCTTTGACATCCTCAATGGCAGGCGGAGGTGCGTCTGGTCCGCAGATTAACGTCACGCCGCTGATTGATGTGCTGCTGACTTTGATCGTGATGTTCATGTTGGTGGTGGCGATGGATCCGAAGTACGGCGAGAAAGTACAGATTCCTCAGCCGGCGACAGATCGAGCGTCGGAGCCGGCGGTCGAGCGCACGGTGGTGATTCAGGTTGACGGGACGACGAAGGATGCGCCGCCGATCGTGAAGATCAATCAGGAAGATGTTCGCTGGGAGGATCTGGAATTACGGCTGGCACAGGTTTATTTGAAGCGGGCGGAGAAGGTGGTATTTGTGCGCGGGGATGCCGATGTGGACTTTTTGTATGTCGCCGACGTGATTGATTTGGCGTATCAGGCGGGCGGGCAGCGGGTCGGGCTGATGACGAAGGGACAGGAGTTGAGCGGGGAATAATTTCTTGCCGGGGTTCAGGGCGTTGGTTACGGCAGTGACCTTCCGTTGTCTGTGCAGTGTACTGAGATGGAGACAGAGATGGTGCGCTATGCTGCAGAGATATCGAACGTCGACAAGACTCTTCAGCGACTTCAACACGCTGCAGTTCGCAAGTGTCATGGCGATGGTGGTGTTTGTCATACTCATTATGTTCATGATGGTACCCACAGTCCACCAGGAGTCAGCGCTGACATTCCCCACGTTTCGCACGCTGTCTCGATGCCGGGCGCGCTTCGGGAGGATGTGATGAAGGTCACGATCCTGCGTGACGGGCAAGTCTATTTTGGCAGCAATCGGGTCAACGTCACAAATCTTGCGGTGAAGATTCACGACCGGCTGAAAGATCGCGAAGTGGAGCGGAAGGTCTACATTGTCGCGGACGAACGGGCGCGGTGGGGCACGGTTAAACAGGTCCTCGATGCCGTGCGCTCTGCGGGAATTATCAGAGTTGCGTTTCTGGCGGGTCAACGTCGGGGTCCGATCCTCACCAATTAGCTAGGGCCGGGCTGCGCCCGACGGACGAGAGGCGGGTGTTCCCACACTAATATTCAAACGTGGACAGCCGAGGCGGCTGTCCCTACGTGAGCTTCTGCTAGGAATTTCTGGCTCTGTTCTTGATCCAGATTGGCGTGCCGACGAAGCCGAAGGCTTCGCGGATTTGGTTTTCCAGAAAGCGCTGGTAGGAGAAGTGCAGCTTTACGGCGCGGTTGGTGAAGAGGACGAAGGTGGGCGGGGCGACCGAGGCCTGCGTCATGTAGAGAATTTTCACGCGCTGGCGCATGGGGACGGAGGCGCGTTCGAAGTCGACGTGCTCGATGAAGCGGTTCATTTGCGAGGTGGTGACGCGCTTGCGGCGTTCGGTGGCGACTTCTTCGAGCAGCGGAAAGATCTTTTCGGTGCCTTTGCCGCTTTGGGCGGAGATGAAAACGATGGGCGCGTAGTTCAGGAATTTCAGTTCGTAGCGCAGGCGTTGTTCGTAGGCGTCGCGGTCGCCGGGACGTTTGCTCTCGCGCATACGGTCGGATTTGGTGGGCCGCGCGGATTTTTCTTCCGCCGATCTTCTGGGGTTACGCACGAGATCCCATTTGTTGACGACGATGATGATGGAACGTCCGCTCTCGTGGGCGTATCCGGCGATGGAGGCGTCGAGCTGGCTGACGCCTTCGGTGGCGTCGATGACGAGCAGGGCGATGTCGGCGCCTTCGAGATGCTTGCGCGCCATGACGACGGAAAGTTTTTCGGCCATGAGGCGCGTCTTGCCTTTGCGGCGGATGCCGGCGGTGTCGATGAAGCGGAAGCTGCGTCCGTTGTGCTCGACGATTTCGTCGACCGCGTCGCGCGTGGTGCCGGGGATGGGGGAGACGATGGCGCGGTCGGAAGCGGTGAGGCCATTCAGCAGCGTCGACTTGCCGACGTTGGGATGGCCGATGATGGCGACTTTGACTTCGTGGGTTGCTTCTTCGTCGGGTATCGGCGGTCGTTGGTCGTTGGTCGTTGGTCGTTGGCGCGGCGTCATTTTCGGATTCGTTCATCGGGAACGGGGAGGGATTGGGGTGATTTCGGCGGCGAGGGCGGGGCGGCTTCTCGACAGCGGGCGGGGCGCCGGCGCTACTTTCGTCGATCTCTGGAGTTGGAGGGAGGATTTCGAGGATTGCGTCGAGGAGGTCGTCGACGCCGCGGCCGTGCTCGGCGGAGATTGGAAACATCTTGCGGATCCCAGGCGGTGAAATTCGTCGAGCAGAGACTGCTGCTTGATGGTGTCGACTTTATTGACGGCCAGGAAGAGCGGGCGTCCGGTTTTGCGCAGGAGGCTGACGAGTTCGAGATCGGGCGCGGCGAGTTCGGTGCGTCCGTCGACGACCATGACGATGGCGGCGGCTTCGTCGAGGGCGACGCGGGCCTGGCGGAAAATTTCCGCAGGGATGAAATCCTTGTCTTCGGCAATGATGCCGCCGGTATCGACGATGCGCAGGTGGCGGCCTTCCCATTCGGCGTCGCCGTAGAGGCGGTCGCGGGTGATGCCGGGTTCGTCGCCGACGATGGCGCGGCGCGAGCCTACGATGCGGTTGAACAGCGTGGACTTGCCTACGTTGGGGCGGCCCACGATGGCGATTGTGGGGACGCTCGCAGCGGTAGTGGCGAGAGTGCTGGTCGAATTGTAGGTGGGCTGGGTCAAAATTGAGTCAAGAAGTTTGAACCGCCGTTCTGCGAGTGGAGCAGCCGAGGGCAGCTGTCCCCACAGGAGTCGAGCCGATGCATGCGGCCGGAAGTAGCTATTATAGAGACTCCTGTGGCTTTGAGTTCCCAGCCCGCCTCTCCTCCTTCGACGAACCGCTCTGCTCCCAGCGGCAAGGATGCATCGTTGTACCAATTCTTCGCGCCCGGCGGAGTTCTGTCGCGCACGCATCCGGCGTATGAATTTCGACGCGGACAACTGCAGATGGCGCAGGCGGTCGAGCAGGCACTGGAAGAAAAGCGGCACCTGATTGTGGAGGCGGGCACGGGCACGGGCAAGACGCTGGCGTACCTTATGCCGGTGATTCGGTCGGGGAAGCGCGTGATCATTTCGACGGGGACAAAGAATCTGCAGGAACAGCTTTTCTATAAGGACGTGCCGTTTCTGGAGCAGGCACTTTACGGGCTTCCGGCTTCCGGCTCCCGGCTTTCGGTTTGCTACATGAAAGGGCGCAACAATTATTTGTGCCGCAAGAAATTGTACGACCTGACGGGCCAGCCAGTGCTGAGCGGGCTGGAGGAGATTGAGCAGTATCGCGCGATCGCGGCGTGGGAAAAGACGACCATCAACCGGCGATCGCGCTGAGTTGGCGGAATTGCCTGAGGCCAGCCTGCTTTGGCACAAGCTGGACGCGCGCGCGGACGCTTGCATTGGGCAGAAGTGCAGCGAGTGGGAGCGGTGCTTCATCACCGAAATGCGGCGGAAGGCGATGGAGAGCGACATCATCATCGTGAATCATCATTTGTTCTTTGCCGATCTCGCCATCAAGTTGCAGGCGGACGGTGCGCCTGATGCGGGGATTCTGCCGGAAGTGGGGGCGGTGATTTTCGATGAGGCGCATGAACTGGAGGATGTGGCGGGAAATTATTTCGGGATTTCGGTGAGCAATCTGCGCATGGAGGAACTGGCGCGGGATGTGGAGAATTCGCTGCAGCACAACAAGATGATGTCGGCGTCGCTTTCGGGAGCGCTGGGAAGTTTGCGGGAGCGTTCGCAATTCTTTTTCTCGCTGCTGCCTCCGGGAGACGGACGGTTTGCGTTCGAGAAGCGCCGTGAGTTTCTGGAGGAAAATGGAGACGAGTTTGTGGCGCTGAATCAGGCGTTGACGCGGCTGGCGGGCGAACTGGAAGGCTTGGCACAGAAGCCGGAGGAAATATTCAACTTCGTGCGGCGGGCGCAGGAAATTCAGGTGCAGCTTCAGTTTGCGATGGAGTCTGAGGATCGCAATACGGTGTTTTGGATTGAGCGGCGGGGTGGGCGGGGACGATCGTCTTCACCACAGAGACACAGAGACACAGAGAAAGCAAAAGAAGGCTTTCAAGGCCGGCAGAATGTTTTCTTGCAGGCTACGCCGATTGATGTGGGTCCGATCTTGCGCGAATGCTTGTGGTCGAAACTGGAGTGCGCGGTGCTGACTTCGGCGACGCTGGCTGTGGGCGGCGGGTTTGAATATATCCGGCAGCGGCTGGGGATGGAGCACGCGCGGGAGTCGGTGCTGCCTTCGCACTTCGATTACGAGAGCCAGGCGCTGTTGTATGTGCCGCCGGACTTGCCGGATCCGCGGACGCCGCAGTTTACGGCGAAGGCGGCGGAGCGCATTCGCAGGCTGCTCGAGATTACGCGCGGGCGTGCGTTTGTGCTTTTTACCAGCTATGCGCAGATGAATGACATTTATCAGCGGCTGCTGGGCGCGGTCGAATTTCCGATGCTGCGACAGGGCGATGCGCCGAAGAGCGCGCTGCTGGAGGAGTTTCGGCTGACGCCGAATGCGGTGCTGTTTGCGACTTCGTCATTCTGGCAGGGTGTGGACGTGCAGGGCGAGCAACTGAGTTGCGTGATCATTGACCGGCTGCCGTTTGCCGTGCCGAGCGATCCGGTGGTGGCGGCGCGGGTGAAGGCGATTGATGCCGATGGCGGAAATGCGTTCTTTCAATATCAGGTGCCGGCTGCGGTGATCACGCTGAAACAGGGGTTCGGGCGGCTGATTCGGTCGCTGCATGATCGGGGACTGCTGGTGCTGTTGGACAATCGGATTCTGAAGAAGCAGTACGGGCGCGTGTTTATCGAGAGCCTGCCGAATTATAAGAAGACTACTGAGATGCGGGCGGTGGAGGAATTCTTCGGGGTGGGTGCGTCCTGATTCGAACACGCAATCTCAGACGGCTCGCTCGGGATGACGCTACGGAATTGCGCATCCGACGACCGCGCGCTCGACGACTCATTACCGCGGAATCCCTCCCTACGCCTGAAGAACGGCTTCGCTCGGGATGACGCCTACCTGGGAATTGCGGCCATTCCAGACGACTCACGCCGCGCGATCAGAGCAGACTCACTTCTGTTCTTTCTCGCTCATCGGCCGCGGCACGACTCCCACCACGATTCCCGACGGCTGTGTTGTCGTGTGGTAGACGCGCTCTGTGGCTTTTACGAAGTCCGCAGGTTTGGCGGTGGGAATGTTGACGAAGGTTTGGGGATTGCGATCGGTGAGCGGGAACCAGGAACTTTGCACCTGCACCATGATGCGGTGTCCGCGGCGGAAGGTGTGGTTGATGTCCTGCATGGTGAAGTTGATTTCTTCGACTTTGCCGGGGGTGAACGGTTCGGGCTTTTCGAAGCTGTGACGGAATTTTCCGCGGAAGGGTTCGCCGCGCACTAGTTGTTGATATCCACCCATGACGAAGGCGGGAGCGGGCACATCTTTTCTGCGGTTTGTCGCGGTCTTCGGGTTGCGGTGCGTCCTGCTTGCTGTCTGGGATAATCGGGCGGATAAACATCAATTAGCTTCACGTCCCAATCCGAGTCCGTGCCGCTGGTCGAGACGAAGAGCTTCGGCGAAATCGGTCCGGCGATGGTCACATCTTCCTGCAGAATTGGGGTTTCATAGACAACCACGTCGGTGCGGCGGTCGGCGAAGCGCTGGTCCGAGAGCATGTATTCCTGCGGCACATTGAGCGCCGCGTAGTTCACAAAGGGTACGGGCTTTGGCCGGGTCGCTTACGTATTCGTCGGAGGATGGAGACTCCTCTGCGGGCGCTTCGAACGACAGGTGGCCGTTGGCGTGGAAGTAGAGCGTCTTGGGCTCGACATTTTTCGGCGGCCAGGCGGAATATTGCCGCCAGACATTCGTGCCGGTTTCGAACACGTAAGCTTTGGGAAGTTTGGCGTCGCCGATTGCCTTTGAGGTACTGCTCAAAGAAGGGGAAGAGAATATTTTTTCGGTAGTACTCGCCGGTGTTGGCGGCGAACTCGACGCGTCCCAGGTGTTCGCCGTCGTAGCGGGCCCAGCCGCCATGCACCCAGGGCCCGACTACGAGCGCATTGAAGATTCCGGAGTTATTCTTGATCGATGGAATGGAATGTGGTGAAGGGGCCTTGCAGATCTTCGGCGTCGAACCATCCGCCGACAGTCAGCACGGCGCAGTGGATATTTTTCATGTGTGGGGCCAGGTTGCGCACCTTCCAGTAGTCGTCGTAGGTATCGTGGTTTACCTGGTCGTCCCATAGCGCGCTTTTGCCTTCCAGATATTTGCTTAGATTCGACAGCGGGCCGACGTGGAGATAGAACTCGTAGGCATCTGTGGTTCCCCAATCGAAGGGCACGGGGGTTTTCGGCGGGAGCTGCGGATTTTCCTGCGGCTTGAAGGAGCTGTAAAAGCCGAAATTCGCGGCCAGCATGAAGGCGCCGCCGTGGTAGGCGTCGTCGCCCATGAAAAGATCGGTCATGGGAGCTTGCGGGTGAGGCGGCCTTCAGCGCGGGATGCGAATCGATGATGCTGGCCGAGGTGAAAAATCCCGGATACGAGATTCCCCAGATTCCGGCGTTGCCGTTGTTGTTCGGCACATTCTTGAGGAGCCAGTCGATGGTGTCGTAGAGATCGCTGCTGTCGTCCACGTCCTGCTTGGATTTCTTGTTGTCGATGTGGGGACGCATTTCGATGAATTGTGCCCTCCGACATGTAGCGACCGCGTACGTCCTGGAAGACGAAGATGTATCCCGCCTTGTCGAAATCGGGAGAAGGACCGAGTTGCGTGCGGTAGAGGTCGACGCCGTAAGGGGCAACGCTGTAAGGCGTGCGATCGATCAGGAACGGGTAAGAATGCGAAGCAGTCTTTCGGGCACATAGACGGACGTGAACAGGTGGACGCCGTCGCGCATCGGGATTCGGTATTCGTATTTCGTGTAGTGCTCTTTGACGTCGAAGTCCGGCGGTTCGGGGCGGTTCTGCGCGAGAAGAGCCGTGGTCGAGATCAGGATGAACAACAACACGAGCGAGGATTTCCGGTGCAGCATGCGTGCTCCTTATGATGGAACGGCGAATAGGCAAACTACCTTCGGAAGGGGAACCGAGTCAAGCGGAGTCTGCCCGCCCGCCGTTGAAGCCGTTTCTTTCGCCGTACGGGGCTTGTTCATTCCTGCGCTCTGCTACCCAGCGGCTTGCGCCCCTTCGACAAGCTCAGGGCAAGCTGTGGGCTGCATTCTTTCGCCGCTTCGCGGCTGGCTCGCCCCTCGCTTCCCTCAGTTTTACCGATGCGATCAAGCTATGGCACTAGCTCCGGCGGTACAATGTGAGATTCGCTATAGGCGCGGCGGGGCTGTATTCACGCCTGGACTGCTGGGGGGATCATGTTCGAAGTTACGGTGGAAGATACATTTGCGGCGGGGCATTACCTGCGGAACTATAAGGGCAAGTGCGAGAAGCCGCACGGGCACAACTACAAGATCCGGGTGACGCTGGCTGGATCGGAACTGGATAAGGCTGGGTTGCTGCTCGATTTTAAAGAATTGCGCGAGGTGATGAAGCACGTGATCGAGCGACTGGACCATCAGATGATCAATGAGATCGAGCCTTTTACCGTGATTAATCCGTCGGCGGAGAATCTGGCGAAGTATTTCTACGAGCAGTCGAATCGAAGCTGAAGAGCGTGACGAATGGCCGCGTGCGGGTAAAGGACGTGACGGTCTTCGAAACCGAAACCACCACGGCGAGGTATAGCGAATAAATCAGCGGGCAATGCGGCGGCTAAAGCCGCTCCTGATTTCGGGAGGCTCACGCGGCCCTGAAGGGCCGCTCTTCCACGGCGAATTACGCTTTCGTCGCGGCTAACGGCATTCGCCACGTCGGGGCGTGCGTTTGTGGCTTTTTCCTGCAACCTCTGCAAGGCTCGCCTTTTCAAAATGAGCGGCAGGGCCGAGTTTGCAGCCGTCTGCGAGTGCGGGCGGGACGCCCTCACAACGGCCGCCGAGACGGCGGCGCTACTATGCAGATCACCGAAATCTACAAGTCGCTGCAGGGCGAGTCGACCTATGCGGGTTTGCCGTGCGTGTTCGTGCGGTTGACGGGATGCAATCTGCGCTGTATGTGGTGCGACAGCGAGTACACATTCCAGGGTGGGCGCAGAATGGCGGTCGAAGAGGTAGTGAGCGAGGTCTTGCGCCTGAGCCCGAGTGGGAGCTTGGTCGAGATCACGGGCGGCGAGCCAATGCTGCAGGAGCGGGAGGTGGTACCGCTGATGCAGCATCTTTTGCGCGAGGGCTACACGGTTCTTCTGGAGACTAGCGGAGAACGGTTGTTGGAGCGGGTTCCGGAGGGGGTCATCAAGATCGTGGACGTGAAGTGTCCGGACTCAGGCGAGGGTGACACGTTTTGCATGGAGAATCTGGAGACGCTGGCTGCTCACGACGAAATCAAGTTTGTCCTGAGTAGCCGCGCGGATTACGAATTCGCCCGCGAGTTTGCCCAGCGGCACAATTTGTCACGGCGGGTGAACGCTGTGCTGTTTTCTCCCGGCATTCCGCAAAGACGCAACTGGCGCTCGCGACAGCTCGCACTGCCTGCTCGATCCGCGGGAACTGGCAGAGTGGATGATTGCCGACGACGTTCCCGCGCGGCTGGGGCTGCAGTTGCATAAGTTTATTTGGGATCCGGCGGTGAAGGGAGTTTAAAGAAATTGCTGATTTTTGATTTCAGATTTCAGATTGAAGCCAGAAAGAGCGTTCGTTACGGATTTCAATCTAAAATCTGAAATCAGCAATCAACAATTTTCGTTAATCGTTCTATGCCAGGCTCGAAGACCATCACGGGCGGTTGCGCTACTGAGTGGCGGGATGGATTCGTGCGTTTGCGCGGCGTTGGCAGCGCGGGATCACGATGCTGCCGCGGTGCACATCAGTTACGGGCAGCGCACCGAGGAACGCGAGCGGCGGTCGTTTCAGTCGATTTGCCAGCGGCTGGGGATTCAGAACACACTGGTGCGTCAGGAATGAGGCGCTGCGTGCTATTGGCGGCTCTGCGCTCACCGACCACAGCATCGCCGTACCCACGAGCAAGGCGATTGGCCATGGCGTTCCGGTGACTTACGTTCCTTTCCGCAATGCGCATTTCCTGTCTGTCGCGGTCAGCTGGGCCGAAGTATTGGGAGCGAAAAAGGTATACATTGGCGCAGTTGAGCCCGATAGTTCGGGTTATCCCGATTGCCGTCCGGCTTATTACAGGGCGTTCAATGAGGTGGTGAAGACCGGCACGAAGGAAGGCGACATTGAGATCGTCACTCCCCTCATCGCGATGGGAAAAAACGAGATTGTGCGTCTTGGTCTTGAACTGGGTGCGCCCTTCGATTTAACTTGGTCATGTTACAGCCGCGAGGATGAGGCCTGCGGAATTTGCGACAGTTGCGCGTTGCGGCTGCGCGCCTTTGAAGCGGCGGGAGTGCAGGATCCAATTCCGTACGCAGCCAGGCATGTTGCGACGTAGTGAATTTTGATTTCGCTATTCGTCAAATCGTCTTTTGAACATCGACTCTTGAGTATCAGTCATAAAATTCGAATTTGCCGGGAGGCAAAATGAAAAAACATTTGGCAATTCTTTTGTTCGCAGTGCTGGCGCTGGGACTGTGCGTGCCTCCAGTCTTCGCCCAGGCTTCGGGAACGGTTAAGGGGGTGTGCAAAGACGCACAGGGTAATCCTATCGCCGATGGAATCGTGGTCTGGACCAATAGCGACAATGGTCAGAAATACACGCTCAAGACAAACAAGAAGGGCGAATACTTTTCGCTGGGGCTTACGCCCGGCAGCTACCTGGTGACTCTGTACAAGAACGCGGATGACATGAAGGCCGGGAAAGAACTGGATCACGTCAAGGGATTCAAGGTTCAACTCGACGAGAACACTCTGGACATGGATGTGAAGAAGGAGATGGAAGCCGCGGCCAAGGGGCAGGGGCTGTCGCCGGAACAATTGAAACAGATGCAGGAGCAGCAGGCCAAGGCGGCCAAGGAAACCATGACCGTCAAAACTCTGAACGAGAAGCTGAACGCGGCCAAGACTGCCGCCGATGCGGGCGACTTCGATACCGCCATTGCGTCTCTGACCGAGGCCACCCAGATGGACGCGACTCGCGATTTGCTCTGGTTCAAGCTTGCGGATTATTACCGGATGTCAGCAACGAAGCAGACGGATCCGGCGGAAAAGCAAAAGCGACTGGCTTCGGCCGTCGAGGATTATCAGAAAGCCATCGATCTGAAGAAGGGTGCCACCAATGACAAAGATCCTAAATGCGGGCGAGAATCTAGCCGCTTATTACAACAATTTGGCCGAAGCGTACGCCAAGTCCAACAAGGTGGATGATGCGGTCAAGACCTACGAACTGGCGGCCCAGGCTAATCCTGCGAATGCCGGGCAGTACTACTTCAACACTGGCGCTGTGCTCACGAATGCGGGCAAGGTGGATGACGCGATCGCAGCCTTCGAAAAAGTGATTGCCGCCGATCCCAACCGCGCCGACGCCTACTATTGGAAGGGTGTGAACCTGATTGGCAAGGCTACGCTCCAGGGAGACAAAATGGTGGCGCCGCCGGGAACTGCCGACGCATTTCAGAAATACCTGCAGTTGCAGCCCACGGGCACGTATGCGGACGCCGCCAAGCAGATGCTGACCAGCATCGGGTCTTCGGTGGAAACCAAGTACGGCAAGAAGGCGGCGAAGAAGTAGATCCTCTTTCGATACAAGCAGTTACAGACGGCTCCCGCGAGCCGCCTTTTTTTGGGTGAGGACGCTCGGGTTACGAAGGACTATGCACTTACTGTCCTTCGTCTTCGGCCTGCGGCGCGATACAGTTTAACTATCTCCAGTTCTGTCTCCAATTTCTGTGGTGCGTGCGATTCCCGAGTGAGAGGACGAATGGCGGCACCAACCATTGCTCCGATTTCCGTTGCATTAGAAGGTTTTTCTGGAAGCGGCCGAGTCGCCACGCCGGCGCTATTGGGCGCGATGCTGCGCGCCTCGGAAAAGATCAGCGACCTGATTTTTTCGCCTGGACGCCCGCCGCAGGTGCAGGTCTATGGGCAGATGATTCCCGTGCAGGTGCCGGGCCTGACGTTCCTGACTGCTGACGACACGCGGCACATTGCCGCGGATCTGATTGGCGACAATAAGCAAGCGGTCACTACGCTGCGTGAGCATGGGGCTTGCGACATTTCTTACGGCTTACCCGGCCTCGCCCGCTTCCGGGTCAACATTTTCATTCAGCGCGGTAGTTGCGCGGTCGTGATGCGCGTTATTCCCACTACCATTCCCGACTTTGCTTCGCTGCGTGTGCCCCAACAGTTGTCGGAGGTGGCCAAGCTGAAGGATGGAATTGTTCTGGTGACCGGACCCGCGGGCTCCGGTAAATCGTCGACTTTGGCGTCTGCTGCTGGACGTGATAAACCGCGAGAAGTATTACCACATCATTACGATCGAAGATCCGATCGAGTTCCTGCACAATCACAAATGCTGCACGATTCATCAGCGGGAGCTGCATAGCGACACCCCAAGCTTCGCGCATGCGCTACGTTCGGCAATGCGCCA
>CAWBGW010000055.1:0-41737 GCA_963788345.1 uncultured Acidobacteriota bacterium
CAGATTGTTTAACGGTTTCGCTGGTGTGGTATGTATACTCCTCGGCTGAGAATTCCTGGGTTCGTAACGTTTGGCGCGCGAAGACGTTCTCTACTAAGGGACCTCTGCTATGGAATCGGCGATTCGTACCACCGATCTGCGCAAGATTTATAGCTCGGCGCCACCAGCCGCGGCGGGTCGCGGCGCTGCTGCGCCTGCCGGCGGCAAGCGAAGCAAGGAACCGAAACCCCAGATCGTGGCGCTCGACGGGATTAATCTCGAGGTTGCGCCCGGGCAAATTTTCGGCCTCCTCGGTCCGAATGGCGCGGGAAAGTCCACGACGGTGGGCATTCTGACCACGCGCGTTCGCCCAACCAGCGGCACTGCGTGGGTGGGCGGACACGACGTGTGGCGCGATCAGACGGCTGCCAAGCGCCAGATCGGAGTGGTGGCACAGCGCCCCAACCTCGATTTCTCGCTGACCGCGCGCGAGATTCTGCTCTTCCACGGAGCCTACTTCGGCCTGAGTTCGCACGAGCGCACGCGAGCGCGCGAATGCCTTGCTCGATCGCTTCAAGCTGACGGATCGTGCCGACCAGCTCGTGCGCGGATTTTCCGGCGGCATGATGCAGCGCATCTCGATCGCGCGCGCCATGATGCATGACCCGCAGGTGCTGTTCCTCGACGAACCGAGCGCGGGCCTGGATCCGCAAACCCGGCTGCTGCTGTGGGAGATCATCCGCGAGTACAACGAGAAAGGCCGCACCATCTTGCTCACCACGCACAACATGGAGGAGGCCGACACTTTGTGCCGGCAACTCGCGATCATCGATCATGGGCGGATTATTGCGTCGGGCACGCCGAACGAGCTGAAAGCTTCGATCCCCGGCGGATTTCTGCTGCGGCTGCGCTTTGCACGTCACTCCGCGCCGCTGCTCGAGCGGCTCGCCACTCTGTCTGGCGTGACAGAAGTGCGCGCCTCCGCGGACAGTGGAGCCGACCTCTATGCCGGCCGAGGCGGTTCGCTGATTGCGGAGATCGTGAACACTGCGGCGACGTTCGGCGTTGAGGTGTCGGACGTGCACATTTCCGAGCCCAGCCTGGAAAATCTGTTTCTCCATCACACCGGAAGGAGCTTGCGCGAATGAATTGGAAAGCGTTTTTCGCGCTATTGGCTCGCGACGCTCATGTGGCCAGGCGGAATCTGGTTCCGCTGCTCTTCCAGACATTCTTGCAGCCGCTGCTGTTCGTCTTTATTTTCGGCCGCGTAATGGTGGGCAGCGGCTATCTTCCCGCGGTCTACAAGAGCCTGCTGCTTCCCGGAATCATGGCCATTAGCATGGTGTTCACCGGGATTTGGGCCGTGGCTATGCCGCTGATCGGAGAATTCCAGTTCACTCGCGAAATTGAAGACCGGTTGCTGGCCCCTATCGATATTTCGTGGGTTGCGGTGGAAAAGGTGGTGGCGGGTCTCATTCAAGCGATCGTGGCGGGCTTGGTGGTGATTCCCCTGGGATGGCTCATTCTTCGTCCCGGGCTGGAATTGCACCTGGCGAATCCGCTTGCCTTCGTCTGCGTCACGCTGCTGGTTGCAGGTTTCTCAGCCTGCGGCGGGCTTGCGCTCGGTTGCAGCGTGGATCAGCAGCACATCGGCTTGATGTTCAGCATGGTGCTGACCCCCATGATATTTTTCGGGTGCACGTATTATCCCTGGAGCGCGCTGAACAAATTCCCCATCCTGCAAAAAGTGGTCCTGATCAACCCGCTCGCCTACGCAAGCGAAGGACTGCGCGCCACACTCGTGCCCCAGTTCCCACACCTGTCACTTCCGTTTATTTTAGTGGCCTTGACGGGCTTCGATGTGTTGCTGCTTATAGTCGGTCTTCGACAGTTCCACAAGAAAGCGGTCAGCTAGACTCCTTTTTGCAGACCGCTGAGCCCGCGCTCGTCAGTGGCTCGGCGCCGGAGCTGGGTTCGCGGCTGGAAATGTGACCTTTGGGACCGCGCGCGATGCCTCGGACGCCTCAAAGTACGCGTCGTTGCGCTTGAAGCCGGCCCAGCCCGCGAAGATGCTGTTCGGGAATTGCGCGATGTAGGTGTTATAGGCTTGCAGCGAATCGTTGTAACGCTTGCGCGCGACCGCGATGCGATTTTCGGTGCCCGCCAGCTCGTCCTGCAACTTCAGAAAACCCTCGTTCGCTTGCAGCTTCGGATAGTTCTCGACGATAAGCAGCAAGCGACCGAGAGCGCCGTCGAGCTGGCCGTTTGCGGCGATCTTATCCTGAGGCGTCTGCGCGCCAAGCAAAGCCGCGCGAGATTTGGCGATATCGTCGAAGACGGTTTGTTCGTGTGTGGCGTAGCCTTGCACGGTGGCAACGAGGTTCGGAATCAGGTCGGAACGGCGCTGCAAATTCACATCGACCTCAGACCAGTCCGACTTCACGGTCTCGTTCAGCGCCACCATCTGATTCTTGCTGCTGATGTATGACCCGCCAACGACCACCAGGAGCACCAACGCGATTACAACCAGGGCCGCAACGACTGCACCAACAATCTTCATCGGGAACCTCCCTCGCGATCTTTTTGCCTCATAGCGCGTCCAACCGACGATCCACCTCGTTCGTCACCACCTCGACGAGTTCGAGGTATGCGTGCAGCGTCTCTTCGACATCGATCTGGCGCGGTTTGCGCTTCCCTTCCCGCAACTCGAGAATCGCGTGAAACGCCGATGGGTTGCCGCCTGTGAGCGACGCGATTCCGTCCACGGCTTCACGCTTGGTGGCCGGCATCGGGCTTCCCAACGCCCACAGCGCGTGCCGAAACAGAGCACAGAACGTCGACACTGACGACATCATGATCGCCAGATGCGTCTTTCTTTCTTGGGGCGCGGCCAGAACCGCTTCGCGCAGCCTGAGCCAGTTCGTGCGCAATTCCCGCTCAAGCTGCAGGGCGTGCAAGCGCAACGGAACTTCGAACTGCTCGAAGAAATCATCGCCGTGCAGCATGCGGTGGCGCAGCTTCATGTCGACAAGCTCGATAGCGAAAACGTCTGCCGAGCGTTGCAGCTCGTCAAACGTGAAGATCAGCGGCGCCGGGTTGCCGCGCCGCATCCACCACTCCGCGGCGGGATGAAGCCGCTCGAGCTCTTGCGATCCAGCGCGGTCGACAGCGCACAGGATGTTCAGGTCGGAATGCTTGGCGGAAAATTCGTTGGTCACGCCCGAGCCGTACAGCACCACGGCCTTAAGGTTATTGCCCGCCGCGCTCTTGAGCCGCCGGACCAGTTCGCTGAGTTGTTCTTCCATCGCCAACCTTCCCCGCTGTTCGCGCCCCGTGCCAACCTACGCCAGAAGCTCGAAGAGATTACCAGCTCCCGCTCGCACCGCCGCCGCCGAATGAGCCTCCCCCAAACCCTCCGCCCCCGCCAAATCCGCCGCCTCCGCCGCCCCCTCCACCACCCCAACTGCTGCCGCCGAACCCACCTCTGCCCCAACTGCTTGCCAACATCGGGCCCACCCACCAGCCGCTTCCGCCGGAGCGTCCCGAACGCGAACCCCCGCCGAAACCGCTGCTCCTCGCAACCGCGAAAATGACCAGAAGGACTACACCGAGCACGATGAGCGCCCCCAGCCCTGGATCGAAGCCGCTACTTGGGCTGGTTTCCTCAGGAGGCGCGGGAGACGAACCCGAGAGGGTGACGCCACGATCGGCGGCAATCACGTCGGCAGCACGGCGCGTCATAAGGAGCACCGCTCCGTCATAGTTGCCGGCCCTAAGAAGAGGCACTGCCTCCCGCTCGAAGGTCCCTACTTTTCCGTCCGGCAAAATTCCTTCAAGTCCGTAGCCGACCTCGAACCGATCCTTGTGATCATCAACGGCGAGCAGGATCATCAGGCCGCGATCCTTCTGCTTCGGGCCCACTCCCCAACGCGTCGCGAGGTCAATCGAATAGTCCTCGATCGGCCGGCCTCCGAGCGATTTCACAGTGACGACCGCGATCTGCGCTGCGGCCTTCTGGTCGACTTCAGTGCAAAGCGCGGTGAGCTGATCGCGGGCCGATTGGCTGAGCACGTTCGCGAAGTCGTTGACATAGCCTTGCGGTGTCAGCTGCTCGGGGCTTTGCGCCCGCAACCCTCCCGGCAATTGCGTACACACGAGGACTGCGACACCGAGCAAACCAGCGAGGCGCGCCGCGCTTGGAAACAGTCGTGGTCGATAGTATTGGCGAGGAAACGAGTCGAATCGCATGCAGGATATACGCCTAGGCCGCTATGCATGGTAGAGCCGCGAAGCAACGGGTGTCAACGAACGAAGATTTGTTGCAAAACGGCTTGCGACGGATTCATGTTCGCCCCGGCAGTGAGTTCGGAGTTTTTGGACTACGCCAGAAACGAAATGGTAAAATTCGCGCGGGGTTGTTCCTGGCTTCACGGGCCGCTCGCTGCTAGCGTGGCAGCGGTTTGCCTGATCGGGACGAGCGGATGTTTCCGTCCGGCGAGAAAAACTCTGCTGAGTGCTGATGACGCCTGGCTACAGTCGATTTCGTGAGGTGCGCTTCTTCGGCTCCCTCGATGGCCTGAGAGCCCTAAGTATCATTGGGGTGATCTGGTTCCACTCGTGGTGGAGCACTCCGTATTATTCGAGACTGACAATGATTCCGGTGCTCCGACAAGGAGAGTGGGGAGTAAACATCTTCTTCGCCATAAGCGGATTCTTGATCACGACGCTCCTGCTGCGGGAACGCCATCGGTCCGGCACAATCTCGATTCGAGACTTTTATGTTCGCCGCTCGCTCCGCATCTGGCCGCTCTATTACGCCGTAGTCGCTATCTACGTGGTGATCATGTTGTTCTTCGAGAGAGATCCCGTGCGCGTTCGCACGTTCTTCCACTATCTGCCGGGATTCCTTACCTACACCTATACCTGGTGCATGACGCCGAATTGGCCAACGGGTCCCTTCAACCTGGCCTGGACCCTGGCAACCGAAGAGCAGTTTTACGCGTTCTGGCCGATTGTGCTCCGCTTCTTTCGGGGAATCTGGTCCTCCGTACTCATCGTCGCGGTAATCGCGACGCGGCTCGCTGTTGGCTATGGCTGGACGAATCGCATCTTGCCGCACGGGTCGCTGGCGGCCCGGATTGTGCTCAGCATCGCGATTCCCATCTGCCTGGGCGTGCTCTTGGCTCAGGCTCTCAACTCCGAACGCGGATTTCGTTGGCTGTTTGTCATCCTGGGCCATAAATGGTCGGCCCCGGCCGCGCTAGCTGGCTTGGCGTTATGCCTGTATCCCGTTCATCCCCTCGTGCTGACTGCTTCGGTGGCGACAGTTGCGCTGGTGGGCGCCTGCGTGGTTCGCGAAGATAATGGCCTCGCGCCGATCCTGACATTACGGCCAATCCGCTACATCGGCGTTCTTAGCTACGGGATGTATTTGCTCAATTCGTTGTCGATTCACGCTGTCTTAGCGGGGCTCGGTCGAATTGGATTGACTCACCCACTTTTCGTTTTTCCTTTCAGTCTGGCCTTGGCAACGGCGGCTGCGTCTCTCAGCTATCGATATTTCGAAACGCCCTTCCTCGAACTCAAGAAGCGCTTTTCCCACGCGGGATCTGCTCCCACCGCACAATCCCGGGTCGGGTTGGGTGGGACCGATCTGGCGGTCCATCCGTGACTAATGGACCGGCTTTCGGCAATTCACCCTTCCAATCGACCGTCCACACCCGTGGCTGGTGGTTGCTATCTGGATTGTCGCCAGTCGAGTGCGGGTGCTACACTTCGTTCCCGCCTGTTCGGATACGCACGGCACTGCCCGAAATCGAACAGCAAAGGTGTCCAAATTCGACCTTAACCGTCTACTTTCAATCGAATACGCATGGCCGCTGTGTTGCACCGCAGTTGGCTTACTGAAACAAATGGATGCTCCCGCGCGTTTGTACTAACTAAGGGTTCGCGCAATGGGGACTTGCGAGTGGCTGGCATACAAGTTTGTGATGAGATTCTTCTGGGGAGAGGAAAAACACGATGAGTCGAAGTTTAAGGCATGCGGCGGTGGTTTTGTGGACGGCGGCCTCGTTGGTCGTCTCGCCGGTATTCGCGCAGGCGCAGCAGTCGCAGGCGCAAGCGCAAGGTCAAACTCAAAGCCAACCGCAGGATCAGTCCGCGCCGCCCCCTGCGCCGATAACGGCGAAGAGGCTAAACCTAGGCCCCGACTATTCGAAGGGCAAGCCATTCTTCCCGAACATCTTCGCTCCCTACACGCCGATTCAAGTAGCCGCGCCGGAACTGACAAACACGCCGCGGCTGAACCAATTGATCCAAGACGGCAAATTGATGCTGAGCCTCGATGATGCGATTGCACTCGCGCTCGAGAACAATCTGGACATACGCGTGCAACGTTACCTGCCGTGGTTCGGTGAGGTGAGCCTGTTGAGGACGAAAGCTGGCGGCGTGCTGGAGGGAGTGTCGAATGCTCCTTTGCTACTCGGTTCCGGGCCGGCATCGGGATTTGACCCGATTGTGCAAACGCAGGTTGGATGGTCGAGTGCGGCGAATCCGGTGGTGAATCCGTTTACCTCGGGGACTGGCACGACGACCCTGGCCCGATTGGTGTCGAACACGGGCTTCTACGACCTGTCTTACAGTCAGGGCTTTCACGAAGGCACCGCGCTGTCGGTGAGCTTTAATAACAGCCGATTCTCATCCGAATCGCCGGGCAATATCTTCAACCCCTTCGTGCAATCCACTCTGACGGTCACTGTCTCGCAGCCGCTGCTGAAAGGCTTCGGATTCCTTGCGAACACGCGGTACATCATCGAGGCAAAGAACACTCTGAGGGCCAACGAGCAGCAGTTCAAGCTCTCCGTGATCAACGACATTTCGCAAGTGGAAGACGATTACTGGCTGTTGGTCTATGACCGCGATTTCGTAAAGGTAGAGGAAGCGGCTGTTGCGGTCTCTCAGAAGCTCTACGGGGATAGCAAGAAGCAGCTTGAAATCGGAACCATGGCGCCTCTCGACGTGCTAACTTCGGAATCCGAACTGGCATCCGACCAGCAGGCCCTGGTTCAGGCCCAAACGACCAAGCTTCAGCAGGAAACGAAGCTCCTGAACGACATCACCAAGAATCCGCTCGATCCCTCACTGAACGCGGTGGAAATCGTTCCCACTCAGCCTCTTTCGACTCCGGATGTCGTGGAGAATATCGCAATTCAGGACGCGGTGAAGGAAGCGTTGCAGAAGCGGCCCGACATCAAGCAACAGGAGTACTTGCTGAAAAACGACGACATCGAAGTGCGGGCGACGAAGAACTCTCTGTTGCCGTCGCTTACCGCCTTCGGCCAATACAGCACGACTGGCGTCGGCGGCAATGCCACCGTGAACACATCTACTATCCCGACGAGCTACGTATCAGACCCTTCTGCCCCCTTGGTCGATGCAAATGGCAATCCCATCACCGTGGGGAATCCAAGTCCGCCAGGAGTGCTGGCTTTCGTCGGAAGCCCCGTCTTTCCCACTGCCGTCAAAGCGGGCGGGTTGGGCAACGCGCTCAGTTCGGTGTTCGCGAATGATTTCCCCACTTATGAAGGTGGACTCACATTGACTCTGCCGGTGCGAAATCGCTCGGCGCAGGCAGACAACGCTCAGGCAACGCTGGCCGCGCGACAGGCAAAGATTCAGTACCAGGAGCTGGAAAACCAGGTGTTTGTGAACGTCCGGAACGCCTTGATCGCTCTGACGCAATACCGCGCGCAGGTGGTTGCGACAGAGAAAGCGCAGGACCTGGCGCAACGAACTCTCGACTCCGAGCAGAAGAAGTATCAGCTCGGATCGTCCACAAGCTACCTGGTCGTTCAGAGGTCGCGCGACCTGACGTCGGCGCAAGCCAACTTGCTCCTCGCCAAAATCAATCTGTTGGTAGCCGAGGTGGCGTTCAACCAATCCATGGGCCGAACGCTCGAGGTCAACCGCATCGAGATGGCCGACGCGATGCGCGGCAAGGTCTCCGGCGTGCCGAACATCCCCGGCGCGCTCGACGCCGATGAACCGCCCGCGCGCTCGAATCCGTGGGCGCCGGGCAAGAAGTAGAACGGCCGGGCCGAAAATAGTCCTGGGGCGGTTCTTACGCCGCCCCGCCCACCCCTTTCTTGCTGGCTCCCTCCCCTTGCCATAGAATGTGGATGCAGGTCGCACGAGGCTGGCGCGAATCGGTGGAGGAGTCCTCCCGATGACTCAAAAGACCACCAAGGAATCGAACGCTCAATCCGCGTCGTCTTCTCCCGTCGAAAGAAAACCGTCCGCAGCTGAGCGCGAGTGGGAAGAAAAGACGCTGCGGCCGACGCTCGAGAAATCTCCCGAGCGCGCGACGGAATTCACCACGGTATCGAGCTATCCCATTCGACGGCTCTACACTGAGGCCGACCTCGCGAATTGGAATCCCGATACGCGACCTCGGCTATCCGGGCCAGCCTCCTTACACGCGCGGCATTCATTCGACGATGTACCGCGGGCGCTTGTGGACCATGCGGCAATTCGCCGGATTCGGCGCCGCCGAGGATACGAACCGCCGCTTCCGCTACCTGCTTTCGCAAGGCCAGAACGGACTCTCCGTGGCATTCGATCTGCCCACTTTGATGGGATACGACTCCGATCATCCGCTTTCGGAAGGCGAAGTGGGAAAATGCGGCGTGGCGATCAGTTCGCTCGCCGACATGGAAGTGCTGTTCGACAAGATTCCGCTCGCCGACGTCACCACGTCGATGACCATCAATTCGCCCGCCGCGGCGATTTGGGCGATGTATCTGGCTGTCGCCGAAAAGCAGGGCGCGGACTGGAAGAAAATCTCGGGTACGCTTCAAAACGACATCCTCAAGGAATATATCGCGCAGAAGGAATACATCTATCCGCCCGAGCCGTCGATGCGGCTGGTGATCGACACGTTCGAGTTCGGCGTGAAGCACACGCCGAAGTTCAATCCGATTTCGATCAGCGGCTACCACATCCGCGAAGCGGGCTCGACTGCGATTCAGGAGCTCGCCTTCACGCTGCGCGACGGAATCGAGTACGTGGATTGGGGCATTCGTCGCGGGCTTGACGTGGACGAATTCGTGCCGCGGCTGTCGTTTTTCTTCAACGCGCACAGCGATTTCTTCGAGGAGATCGCGAAATACCGCGCCGCGCGGCGCATCTGGTACAAGACGATGCGCGACCGCTTCGGCGCGAAGAACGCGCGGTCGTGGGCGTTGCGCTTCCACACGCAGACGGCGGGCTGCTCGCTTGACGGCGCAGCAACCCTACAACAACGTGGTGCGCACGGCGTTGCAGGCGCTGGCGGCGGTCATGGGCGGCACGCAATCGTTGCACACCAATTCCCTCGACGAGGCGTGGGCGCTGCCCACCGAATTCGCCGCGACGATTGCGCTTCGCACGCAGCAAATCATCGCGCATGAAAGCGGCGTCACGAATACCGCGGACCCGCTCGGCGGCTCGTATTTTGTCGAAGCGCTTACCGATGAAGTGGAGCGCGGCGCCTGGGATTACATCGAGAAGATCGACGCGCTCGGCGGCATGGTGGCGGCCATCGAGCGCTCTTATCCGCAGCGCGAAATCGCCGAGGCGTCGTATCGGTATCAAATGGCCGTCGACCGCAAGGAAAAGATCATCGTCGGCGTGAATGATTACGTCACTCGCCGAAAAGCCGATCGACATTTTGCAGATTGACGAGACCGTCGCGCACCGGCCAAGCGGAGCGCCTGCGCAAATTGCGCGCGGATCGCTCGAATGACGAAGTCGAGCGCCGGCTTGAGCGCCCTGCGCAAGGCCGCCGCCGGCAGCGAGAACCTGATGCCCTACCTGTACGATGCCGTGAAAGCCTACGCCACCCTGGGCGAAATTTGCGAAGCCATGCGCACCGTCTTCGGCGTCTACGAAGAAGTCGCCATCACCTAGCATCCCGTACTTGCTCGTTGCGGTTTTCTCTGTGCCCTCCGGCCTTTCTCCGTGTCCTCTGTGGTAAATTCCCGTCGGTTAACCATGGCTGATAACTCGCTCACGTCGCTCATCATCGGAGCCGCCATCGAGGTTCATAAGACTCTCGGCCCGGGACTCCTAGAATCTGCCTACGAAGAATGCCTTGCTCGAGAATTCGTCTTGCGAACGATCGCATTCGAAAGACAAAAGCCGCTTCCCGTCGTCTATAAGGACGTCAGACTCGAGTGCGGTTACAGATTGGACTTTCTCGTGGGCGATAGGGTGATCGTAGAGCTCAAGGCCATCGAATCCATTGCTCCGGTGCACGAGGCAGTCGTCCTAACGTACCTCAGGCTTTCTGGCTGCAGGCTTGGCCTGCTTATAAACTTCAATGTGGCGATCCTTAAGGATGGAATTCGGCGATATGTGCTCTAGAACCTTGTGCTTAAATGCTGAAATACAGAGGACACGGAGAAAAACTGGAGTACACAGAGACAAGCGGCAAGCGATAGTCGAGGAGCCACCGGCAATGACGATTCGAAGCAACATGACGCGTGGCGCGCGAGCGATTCTCACGATATTTGCGGTGGTTTGGACCGTTGCGCCAACCGTGGGAGCGAGCATGAGCAAGAGCGGGTTCGTCACGGCGAGCGACGGAGTGAAGATTCACTACGTCGAAGCCGGCAAGGCGCAAACGGTGCACAAATCCGCTACTGACGGCCAGTTGCTGGAGAGTGCGCCCGGGCAGCCGGTCACCCGCGTGATAACGTTCCGCAGGCCCCCAACAATTCTTTTCGTTCCGGGCTGGACCATGCCCGCGTGGATCTGGCAGCAACAGATCGACCACTTCGCCGCGAACTATCATGTCGTCGCGATCGATCCGCGCTGCCAAGGCGAATCCTCGCAGACGCCCGACGGGCTTTATCCCGCGCAGATGGCGCGCGACATCAAAGCCGTCGTCGATCAATTGCACCTCGCGCCGGTGGTGCTCGTCGGCTGGTCGATGGCGGTGGTCGAGACGCTGTCGTACGTGGATCAATTTGGCACGCGCGACGTTGCGGGCCTGGTTCTTGTCGACGAACTCGCAGGCGGCTTCGCGCCCGGTGAAGCCGAACAGGATTTCTCCTTACTGAAGGACCTTCTCGAAGATCGCAAAAAGACCGCCGACTTCTTCGTGCGGAAGATCCAGTTTCATAAGCCGCAGCCGGAAGAATACATTCAGCGAGTGATTCAGGCATCGCTCGGCGTTCCGACGGCCTCCGCGGTGGCGCTGCTCGTAGGCCGATACGCCGCCGATTACCGCGCGATGTTGCCTAAGATCGACAAGCCCACGCTTGTCTGCGCCGCGAAAAGCTTCTACTTCGATCGCGTGGTCGAGATGCAGAAGCAGATTCCTGGCTCGAAGCTCGAAGTGTTCGACGGCGCGGGCCACGCGCTTTTTGTCGATAGTCCCGACCAGTTCAACTCCGCCCTGGACAGTTTCCTTTCCGCCCTGAAATAGCGTTAGCGCCTCATTCTTGGACTCTTAATATTCCTCCGACCTCCCGTTTCCGGCCTTTCTCTATGCTCTCTCGCCTTTCTCTGTGCGCTCTGTGGTAAATTCGCTGCCGCAAGATACTGGGAGCGATGCTCGTCATACAGACGCGTCCGATTCGATGCCAGAAAAGAAAATCCGCGTACTGATTGCCAAGCCGGGCCTCGACGGCCACGACCGCGGCGCAAAGATTATCGCTCGCGCCTTGCGCGACGCCGGCATGGAAGTGATTTACACGGGCCTTCGCCAGACTCCCGAAATGATCGCATCCGCGGCGACGCAAGAGGACGTGGACGTCATCGGCCTTTCGATTCTTTCCGGCGCGCACAACACGATATGCCCGCGCCTGATGGACCTGCTTCGCGAAAAGGGCATGACCGACGTCACAGTCCTGATCGGCGGCATCATTCCGGAGGCAGACATTCCCGCCCTGAAGAAATCCGGCATCGCCGAGGTTTTTTTGCCCGGCACGCCCACGCAGGCCATCGTCGATTTCATTCGCCAGCGAGTTCCCGCCGCGTCGCACGGAGCCTGAACTAGCAGTGAGCACTCGCCTGTTCGCTGCGCCGCATGATGGCATTCTCCTTCTCACGCTCGAGAGCGAAGACGGGCTCCCGCGTCTCGAGCGCGGCCTGCTTGACGAGCTTGGCTCGCAAGTCGAGACGGCTCGCGGCAACACCGGAATTTGCAGGCTGCGTGATCGCAGGAAGCGAGAGAGCATTCGCGGTGGGCGCTGACGTGAATGAACTAGCGCATCTATCGCCGGCCGAAGCGTTCGAGTTCTCGCGCGCAGGCCAGCGAGTCCTTGGCGCCATCGAGAAATCGCCGAAGCCGATCGTTGCCGCGATTCGCGGCTACTGCATGGGCGGCGGACTGGACTTGGCGCTCGCTTGCCACGCGCGAGTCGCCACGCCTGACGCCGTGTTCGCGCATCCCGGCGGCGCGCTCGGCATCCTCACCGGTTGGGGCGGGACGCAGCGCCTGACGCGCCTCATCGGTCCCGCCCGTGCCCTCGAAATGCTCACAACCGGCCGCAAGGTCAGCGCGCACGAAGCGCTGGAATGGGGATTAGTCCGTGAGACACCCGATGGAACCGACTTGCTTTCGACGGCGGCACGATTGTCAGGTGGAATTGTCGCTTGAATCGGGGTGTTCGGCTGGGCCCGGCTCCAGCAGCGGAATCGGCCGGTCCTCACCGTCAATATCGACCTCGAGAGTTTGAAACGTCCAGTGATTTGCGCGCTTCTTCGCCTCTACTACGATCGTCCCTTTGCCCTTGGGCCCCGCGATTCGGAATATTGAACGCTGCGTTCGCTTCCGGCCCTCTGTAGTTGATCGACCCACTCATGAGCCAGCCGACCGTTAGCGGCTTTCCGATCCGCTCTGCCACTTCCGCAGACGCGTTCGCCCGTTCAAGCGCAACCTTGTAGGGATACGAACTCCGAAACATCGACCCCACAAGAGACAGCACGCCAAACACGAAGGCAGCGACGCATACCAGCAGAGCACCAGCAAGAGTGGGAACAAACCACTTCCAATTCTTGTCGAACCACGATTCCCGGCGTGCAGGCGGCCCGACGCCACCAGCGGCGAAAGTATTCACAGAGTTCATAAGTATTCTTGATACGGGTATCTACTACAGGGCTCGACACCGACGCAATACCTCGCTTCGTTACTGCCGCACTAGCTTTGTGCGCGTGTAGGCGACGCGGAAGCCGAAGCGTTCGTGGTTGCGGTGCGACGTGCTGCCGGGCAGCGTGATTCCCTTCGCCAGTTCGCAACCGTTTTGTGCGCCCCAGCGAAGTCGCGCGGCGAGCAATGCCCCCTGGACGCCGCGTCCTCGAAACTCCGGCAGAGTGCTCGCGCCGAACATGCCGACAACGCCGTCGAAGGCGAATGCGGACGCTCCCCCGGCAACCGCGCCATCGACGAAGGCGATGAAGGGATGATTGCCTTCACTGTGAAAGAAGCCCTCCATGACGTCGAGGAGCGCCGGCGTTATTGGGCTGAGCTCGGCGAATCCTTGCGCCACGGTCTGCGTGAAGAGTTTTTCGTCCTCTGGCAGCGCGGGACGGACGGTTACGCCGGGCGCAGGCGGCGGAAAATCGTCGGCAGGAGTTAGATCGCGGAACAGAACGTTGGAAACTTCGACAAGGCGGTATTCGCGCTTTGCAAGGGCCTCGTAGAGAGGAATGCCCGCGAACGGGCACAGCTCGATAGCGGTGGCCGCTCCCCGCGAACGGAAAAAGTTTTCGAGACGGTCGAGTTCGGCGTCATCAACGGGGCCGTTAAGACCCACGCCGAGCGCCTGCGTTACCGGCGAATCGACGCCTGCGTACACGGCAATGCCACCAGCAATCTCTTCCGCGGCGGCCCCGAGAGCGGGATGGAGTCTCTGCGCACCTTCGGCACAGGCCTTCCCGGATTTGGCTGAGGCCATTTCGAGGCGTCGCACGAGATTCAAATCGATGAATTTCATTTCAATCTTCTCCGTGAGTCCAGCGCCCATGCGGGCGGATGCGAAGATGCATCGATGCCGCGACAATTCGATGCCGCGACAGATAGTTTAAAGATAAAGGCGAAATGGAAGAACGAGACGCCGAAGCGACTACAAGAGAAGCGTGGAGGCGGACCCGTCCTTCACTTGCGAAATGCAGCGCATAGGCGCCTCCGGAGAAGAATTAGCCCCGCAGCAGCAGCGGGACCAGCCGCATTCTAACGCAGCCCGCGCGCCAGTCAAAACGAATCGTCGATAATGAGCCGATGATACAATCTCCGTTTGCGCGGATGGCGCGGCGCCAGTCGTGGCGGCCGGTGCCAATCGCGGGAAGGAGCCGGGTGAGCGGAACAGTCATCGAAACGCAGGCGGATCCGAAGTCGCCCGCCTTCGAGAAAAACAGCCGGCGGATGATCGACCGGCTCACCGAAATCAAGAACGAAGAAGAGCAAATCCGCCAGGGCGGCGGCGCGAAAGCGATCGAATCGCAGCACAAGAAAGGCCGCCTGACGGCCCGCGAGCGCATCGCCAAGCTGATCGACCCGAAAACGGAATTCTTCGAGTTGGGCCTCTACGCCGCGCACGAAATGTACGAGGAGTGGGGCGGCGCTCCCGCGGCGGGAACGGTCACGGGCCTCGCCCAAGTGTCCCACCGGCGCGTGATGATCATCGCGAACGACGCCACCGTAAAAGCGGGCGCGTTTTTCCCGATGACCGCGAAGAAGGTGATTCGCGCGCAGAATATCGCCATCGAAAATCGCATCCCGACAATTTATCTCGTCGATTCCGCCGGCGTGTTTCTCCCGCTGCAGGAAGACGTGTTTCCCGACACGGATGATTTTGGCCGCGTCTTTCGCAACAACGCAGTGATGAGCGCGATGGGCATTCCGCAGATCACGGCGATCATGGGAATGTGCGTCGCCGGCGGAGCCTATTTGCCGGTGATGTGCGACCACATTCTGATGACCGAGGGCAGCGGCCTTTTCCTCGCCGGTCCTGCGCTGGTGCAGGCCGCGATCGGCCAGAAGACGTCCGCGGAAGATCTCGGCGGCGCGAAGATGCACGCGCAGATCAGCGGGACGATCGACTTCCGCGAGCCGGACGATCCGGCGTGCATCAACCGCATTCGCGCGCTCGTCGACAAGATCGGGCATCGGCGCCGGCGCCCCGTTCGACCACAAACCGCGCGCGGCCGCCAGCCTATTCACGCCGACGAAATCTACGGAATCTTTTCCTCCGAGCCATCGAAGCAGTACGACATGCGCGAAATCATCGCGCGCATCGTCGATGCCAGCCAATTCGAGGAGTATCGCGCCGAGTACGGGCAAACGCTCCTGTGCGGCTACGCGCGGATCGGCGGCTGGGCTGTGGGCATCGTCGCGAATCAGAAGAAGAACGTCACCGTCGCGGCGCCCGGAACCGGCGACAAGCGCATCGAATTCGGCGGCGTCATCTACACCGAGTCGGCGGATAAGGCCGCGCGGTTCATTCTCGACTGCAATCAGAATCTCGTGCCGCTGATTTTCCTGCACGACGTGAACGGTTTTATGGTCGGCAAAGAAGCGGAATGGAGCGGCATCATCCGCGCCGGCGCAAAGATGGTGAATGCGGTGGCGAACAGCGTCGTGCCGAAGATTGCCGTGATTTGTGGCGGCAGCTTCGGCGCCGGGCACTATGCCATGTGCGGCAAAGCCTACGATCCGCGTTTCATTTTTGCGTGGCCCACGGCGCGCTATGCCGTCATGAGCGGCGATTCCGCGGCTGGCACGCTCGTCGAAATCAAGATCAAGCAGCTCGAGCGCGAAGGCAAGAAGTTGAGCGACGCCGAGAAGAAGGAACTGTACGAGTCGATTCGCGCCACTTACGAACATCAGACCGATCCGCGTTACGCCGCCGCGCGACTCTGGGTGGACGCCATCATCGACCCCGCGCACACGCGCGAAGCGCTGATCGAGGCGCTCGAATCCGCAGCGTTGAATCCGGACGTCGCTGAATTCAAGACCGGAGTCCTGCAGACATGATCAGTCGACGAACGTGGGCCCTCTTCGCAGCCACCGTAATCGCCTTCGGCGTCTGTGTCTGGTACTGGAACGAGCGCCCGGCGGCGTACAAACCCGAAGGAGGGGTCACGTGGGATTTCAGCGAACTCGGACCTACTCCGTACGACGAGTGGATCGTCGTGGGCGAGATTTCTTCCGCTGCTTTCGTACTTTCATTGTTGGGTGAATTCGTCATCAAGCATCGAAGATCGCAATGACAGGGTCCGTAACCATCGTGGAATGTCCGCGCGACGCGTGGCAGGGCTTGCGCCAGATCATTCCCACGGAAGAAAAAGTGAAGTACTTGACCAGCCTTGTCTCGCTCGGGTTCCGGCATATTGACGCGGTCAGCTTCGTGTCGCCGAAGCATGTGCCGCAGATGGCCGATAGCGAAGCGGTGATGAAGGAATTGAGCAAGGTCAAATTGCCGTCCGGCGAGTCGCCGGAAATCATCGGCATCGTCGTGAATGCGCAGGGACTCGATCGCGCACTTGCCGCACCCGGCGTCACGACGATCGGCTACCCTTATTCCATATCCGCCTACTTTCGGCGCGCGAATGCCAATATGTCGCGCGCGGAATCGCGCGAGCTGGTGGAAAAGCTGCAGCGCGACACGAAAGCCGCCGGGCGCAAACTGGTGATATATATCTCGATGGCGTTCGGGAATCCGTACGATGAGCCTTGGGGCGCCGAAATCGTCGAAGAAACGCTCATTTGGCTGAAGGATGTCGGCGTGCGCACCGTTTCGCTGGCCGATACGGTCGGCACCGCGTCGCCGGAAGACGTCGCCCATTTGTACGGCGCCGTGAAGAATTGCGTGGCAGGAGTCGAGATTGGCGTTCATCTGCACAGCCGGCCGGAAGGCGCCGCCGAAAAAGTTCTCGCAGCGTACGAGGCGGGTTGCCGCCGCTTCGACGGCGCTCTCACCGGCCTCGGCGGATGCCCGTTTGCGGGCGACGCACTTGTGGGTAATATTCCCACGGAAGCTGTGCTGACCACTCTGGCGGCGCGCGGCGTTTCGACTGGCATCGACACGAAGTCGCTCGCGGTGGCCTGCGCGATGACTCACGAATTGCGCGAACGATACGCGCATGAAACGGAAGCCGCGAAACCAAATTGATGAATTCCGATGCGGCTCACCGCACCCTTCGCTCGCGCCCGCGAGCTCAGGGCAAGGAGACGCAGAGGACGCAGAGAAGACGCGGTCAATGAGCTACGAAACGCTCAAATACGAAATTGCGGACCAAGTCGCGACGATCACGCTGAATCGCCCAGACAAGCGCAACGCGATTTCGGCGCAGATGATCGAGGATCTCGTTGCTGCTCTCTGCGAAGCAGACGCGGGCCCCGCTCGCGTGGTCATCATCACGGGCGCGGGCAAAGCGTTCTGTGCGGGAATGGATCTGGATGGCCTGCGCGCGATTGCAGACCAATCGCCACAGCAGCACCTCGAAGACTCGCGGCGCATGGCGAACATGTTCTACCGCATCTACAGTTTCCCGAAGCCGCTGATTTCGGCGGTGAACGGTGCGGCCATTGCGGGCGGGTGCGGAATTGCGACGCTCGCCGATTTCACGCTGGCCGTTCCGGAAGCGAAGTTCGGATACACCGAAGTGAAGATCGGCTTTATTCCGGCGCTGGTTTCGGTGTTTCTGCGGCGCCAGGTCGGCGAGAAAACGGCGCGCGATCTGCTGCTCAGCGGCCGAATCATCGATGCGGCCGAGGCGCATCGTCTGGGACTGGTTACCGAAATCGTTCCACCAGAAAAGCTCGCCGACCGCGCCCGCGAACTCGCGGCTTCCCTGCTCGCGTCGAGCCCGACAAGCATTCTCCGAACGAAGCGCTTGCTGCTGAAGAACGGCGAGGATGCGCTGCGGATGGAAATCGAGCACGCGGTTCGCGAGAATGCCGATATTCGTTCGACACACGATTTCCGCGAAGGGCTTTCGGCGTTTCTTGAAAAACGCGCGCCCAAATGGACAGGACACTAGGCCGCTCCCGATGACGCCTTACGCCGAAACAACCGTGCGCGTGCGCTACGCGGAAACCGACCAGATGGGCTTGGTCTACTACGGCAATTACTTCACGTGGTTCGAAGTCGGCCGCGTCGAGCTTTGCCGCCAGCTCGGATTCGAGTACAAGCAGATGGAAATCGAGGACGACAGCTTCATCGTCGTGGCCGAGGCGTCGTGCCGCTACAAGCGCCCGGCGCGATTCGACGATCAGCTCACGATTCGCACGCGCGTGACGGAGTCGCAGCGCCGGACCGTGAGATTCGGATACGAAATCCTGAACGCGGTGTCCGGCGAACTGATCGCAACCGGCGAGACGCTGCACGTCATCTGCGACCGCACGGGAAAGCCGAAATCGCTGCCGGATAAATACAGGAAGTATTTCCCCGTCCGAGCGACGACCTTTCCGACGCAGCCGCGTCCGAGGCAGCGCACATACCGTGAGAACCCGCGAATGAAATTTCAAATCGACGGCGAGCATCTGACGCTCGAGCAGCTCTACGCCGTGGTATTCGAGCGCGCCGAAGTGGAGCTTTCCGCGGGCGCGCGCGAGCGAATGAACGCTTCGCGAGCGGTGATCGAGCGCCTGATCGATTCGAACACGGCCGTCTACGGCGTGAACACCGGCTTCGGCAAAATGGCGTCCGTGCGAATTTCGCGCGAGCAGATCCGGCAGCTACAGGTGAATCTGGTGCGGAGTCACGCGTGCGGCGTGGGCGCGCCGCTCAGCGAGTCGGAAACGCGCGCCATGCTCGTGCTGCGCGCGAACGCAATCGCAAAAGGCTTTTCGGGCGTGCGTCCGGTCGTGGCTGAAACGCTCTGCGCGATGCTCAATCGCGGCGTGCATCCGGTGATTCCGTCGCAAGGCTCGGTGGGCGCCTCGGGCGACTTGGCTCCGCTCGCGCATCTCGCGCAGGTGGCGATCGGCGAAGGCGACGCCAGTCTACGAGGGCCGCAAGATTTCGGGCGGCGATGCGATGCGAAGCGCCGGAATCGCGCCGCTCGCGCTCGAGGCGAAGGAAGGTCTTGCGCTGCTAAACGGGACGCAGGCGATGCTTGCGCTTGCTGGCGCTGGCGCTGCGCGAAGCGGAGACGGCCGTCGACACAGCCGACGTTGCCACCGCGCTCTCGCTCGATGCGCTGCGAGGCAGCCCCGCGGCCTTCGATGCGCGAATCGCGAACGTTCGGCCGCACCCTGGTCACGCGATAACGGCGCGAAATCTCGAGCGACTGAATCGCGGAAGCCAAATTCGTGAATCGCATCGCTCGGCCGAAAAGGACCCGCGCGTGCAGGACCCGTACAGCCTGCGCTGCGCGCCGCAGGTCCACGGCGCGGCTCGAGACGCGCTGGCACAGGTTCGCGCCATCGTCGCGATTGAGATGAACAGCGCCACCGACAATCCTCTGGTGTTCGCCGATCCGGGAGGCGAATCCGGAGAGGTTCTTAGCGGCGGAAATTTTCACGGTCAGCCGCTCGCGATGGCTGCTGACCAAGTGGCCGTCGCGCTCGCTACGCTCGGCGGAATTTCCGAGCGCCGCATCGAGCAGATGACCAATCCACAGACCAGCCAGCTACCGGCGTTTCTCGTGCGCGAGGCCGGACTCAATTCCGGGTTCATGATCTTGCAGGTGGCGGCGGCCGCGCTCGCGAGCGAGATGAAGGCGCTCGCGGTTCCCCACTCGGTGGATTCCATTCCGACATCGGCGAATCAGGAAGACTACGTTTCGATGGGCATGGGCGCGGCGCGCCGCTTGCAGCCGATGCTCGCGAATCTGCGAAATATCCTGGCGATCGAGTTGCTGGCCGCGTGCCAGGGAATCGATTTGCTAGCGCCGTTGCGAACCGGGATTGAGGCGCGAAAGGCCTACGATATTGTCCGCTCGCTATCGAAAGACCGTCGACTCCGACCGCTCCCTCTCGCCAGACATAGAAGCCGTGGCGCAGGCAATCGCAGACGAAAGCTTCAGCAAACTTCTCTAGGGAGTAGTTCGGATTTTCTCGGCGTCCTCTGCGGCCTGCCGCCGTCTCGCTGGGCGGGCCTCTGCGGTGGATTTTCAGGTTTTCTCGGTGCCCTCAGGGTTTTCTCAGTGTCCTCTGTGGTAAAGCTTTTGAACTTTGCCTGCCTTTCTAACGCCAGTGACTGAAACAAAAACATCCCAAGCCGGAGGCCCACCACGTACTTGAACGGCGCCGCGCCCAGCGAGTAGTGCCCGCACGGAAGCGAAAGAGTTTCGATCTGCAACCCGTCCCGATGCACTTCCCGCAGAAACGCGTTCGTGAATTCCGGCCAGAACGTCGGATCGTAGCGTCCGCTGATCGCCAGGATTTTCTTGCCGGCGCCCTCGAGTTTCGCGATATACGGAAACGGGCTGATGGGCGACCAGTAGCGCCTGATGTCCTCGTGCGACACTTTCGTCTGCAGAGATTCCCACACATTCATGCGTCGTTAGACCGTTCGCAACCACGTCGCCGCAGTACGTAGCTACATGCAGGAACGCGCCCGCGCGCAGCGCCGGCTCGTGGCAGATCGTAACGAACGCGATCGAAGACCCAATGCTCGTGCCGACGATGCCGAGCCGGTCATAGCCCTGTAGCTCAAGCCAGCGCAAAGTGCGGCGTACGTCGAGAACGGCCTGCCGATTCGCCTGAAGCGTCAGTCCGATATTCGCGGAAACCAGGTAATCGCCGCGCGGATGGTCCGGAATCGCGCGCCGGTCGTGATACGGCAAACTCATCTTCACGGCCGTGATGCCGAGCCGATTCAGCCAGCGGCAAACGTCCTGCTGCTCCTCCCATCGCGCGTTCCACTGCGCGAGGACAACCACCGCCGGCCCGGTTTGGCGCGCGCGAAACACTTGGCCGTAAACGCGGTTGTTCTCGGGCCACGGCGACGCAATTTGGCTTGTGAACGTGAGAACGTTGCCATCTAGTGCGTAATCATTCGCCGGTGTCGATGCATACCATTCATCACTGTGGGCAATTGTTTCGTCGATGAAGCGATCGAGAAACCCGCGCGGGTCGGCCTCGGAAGCGCTTCCGCCGATGTACTCGAGTCCCCAGGCAAATGGTAAGACGCGGCGGTTGGGCTCCTGCGCCCAACGCATGTGCTCGTAGCGGCGAATTTTCTGTTCGAGCCAGCGCATGGCGGCAAGTTTGCGGCCGAGAGTCTACCAGAAGAACAGGGCAAAAATTCAGGCGCGCGCGACCTTTAACGCAGCTTCAGCCTGGCACCGAGGAGCAGCCAGCCCGCCAGCGCTGCACTTTTCTGGTCCTGGGTCCAGGGCGGACCGAGTTCACGGCCGAGAATCACGAGCTTTGATTTGAGCCTGGCCGCCGGAATATGCAATTCCCCAGCCGCGATGTCGAAAAGCTCCCGCTCACGAATCTTGGATACTGGCACGCCTATTTCGGCACAAGCCCGGGCGAACGCGCTGCGGAAGAACTCGCCCTCCGCCGCGTGGATCAGCGCATGAGAGGCGAGCGTCGCGGCAAGCGCCGGCAGCGGGCGACCTGACGCCTGCAAAATGCCGCAGCCGATCACGTCGTGCTGCGAATCCCGAAGCATCTTTACGACGCTTTGCAGACCTGCAGTGGCAAGGCGAATAGCGGTCCTCTCGCAACGGTCGAGATGAATCTGGGCGTCACTGAGCGGAAGATTCTCCGCGAAGTGATACGGCTGTTTGGCGCGCGGCCCATCGGAATCCACCACCACGATGCGCTGGCGATCGACAATCCGCACTTCGCCCGAATCGCCTGCAACGGCGACGACCGCTGCCCAGCCCGAATGTGCCCGGATGCCAATGGCGGCGTGCTTCTTCGAATTGCTCGTCTTGCTCATAACGGCGTTGACGCGGCATTTTACCCCACGCAGCTTCGCGAGTGCGTTAGAAGTCGGGCACGGTGAGCATGAGCTGACTTGAGAGGCCGCGGCGGATGTGGCAAATTCAACTGGTGGCCTCTGCAACACTTATCGGCATTTTCGTTTTCCTCTTCGGTCTGATCATCGGCAGCTTCCTCAACGTCTGCATCGTGCGGATTCCGGAGCGCAAGTCGATCGTCATGCCGGCATCCGCGTGTCCGAAGTGCGGAGCCGCGATTCGGCCGTACGACAACATCCCAGTGGTCAGCTATCTGCTGCTCCGCGGGAAATGCCGCAAGTGCAAAACGAAAATCTCGCCGATGTACCCGGTGGTGGAACTGCTCTCAGGGATTCTCTTCTTCGCGTGCTATCGCGCATTTGGACTCACGCCGGAAGCAGCAAAGTGGGCCGCGTTCTCGGCGCTGATGATCGTTCTCGTGTTTACCGATCTGCGCGAACGCGTCCTGCCGGACGTGGTGAACTACACAGGATTCGGGATCGGGCTGGGGATCAGTTTTTTCACGCAGCCGACCGACGGAACCGCGCTCTGGCTCGCCGACCATATTTTCGCCTTCCCGCCTCCGGCACCGGTGCTGTCGTTTGCAGACGCGCTCCTCGGCGCCGCGATCGGCAGCAGCTTGCTTTGGCTCGTGTCCGAGGCCTACTTTCGATTGCGCGGGCGCGAAGGAATGGGCCTGGGTGACGTGAAGATGATGCTCATGGCCGGCGCGTTTCTCGGGGCCAAGCGAACGCTGCTGACGATTCTGGCAGGCTCGCTTCTCGGCAGCCTGCTGGGACTCGCTTTCATTCTGGCGCGTCGCAAGGAATCGAACTACGAGTTGCCATTCGGAAGCTTTCTGGGGATGGCGGCGCTGCTGGTGGTTTTTTTCGGCACGCCAGTCGTCAACTGGTACCAATCACTCCTAACGGTGCCGCTGCTTACGGTGCCCCTGCTCACGGTACGATGATGCCGAACGAGGTTCCGCAATGACGTCGCCCTTCACTTCGGCTGCCCCCGCGCTCTCGCCGGCAAACCTGATTTATGTCGTCGCATTTCTCGTCATCCTTCTCGTCGCCGTGATTGGCTTCGCAATCGTGATCCGAAAGTTTCTTCGCGGGCAACCTGCGTCGTCGCGCGCCGAGTGGTCAACTCCCGGGCCCGACATGGAGAACCCATCCGCGTTCATGACGGCGTCGATGCAGGGCGTGATTGAAAAACTGCGCGCGCAGGAAAAGGAACTGGCTCGGCTGCACTTGCTGGCCCAAGAGCGCGCACAGGAATCCGAACGGCTCACTGAAGAAGTCACGCGCAACATGCCCACTGGCCTGCTGCTCGTCAATGCCACCGGCGCGATCAGCTCCACCAATCCCGCCGCGGAAGCCGCTCTCGGAACCAGTCCCGTGCGCTACCGCGCGTACAAGGAAATCCTCGGCGCGGATTCCGATCTGGCGCGCATGCTCACGGCATGCCTGCGCGAAGGCCAGACGTTCCAACGCGGCGAGGTCGAGCACACGACTCCCCACGGCGAGGTGCGGCATATCGGCGTCACCATCTCCCCGATTTACCGCGCGGTTAGAAACTTCGCCCGCAGCAGCGGCGAAACTCTCTCGACGGCCCTCGACATGAAAGTGAGCGGCGCGCTCTGCCTGATGAGCGACCTTACCGAGCTAACCGCGCTCCAAAGGCAAATCCGCTGGAAGGAAAATCTTGCCGCGCTGGGCGAGATGTCCGCTGGTATCGCGCACGAATTCAAGAATTCTCTCGCGACGATCTCCGGCTACGCCCAAATGATTCGAAGCGAAGCCAAACCAGGCGAGATCCGCGAATCGGCGGAAAAGATTCTCGATCAGACGCGCGCTCTCGCCCACGTCGTCACCGAATTCCTGCGCTTCGCCAGGCCGCTCGAAATTTCCTACGAGACGATTCCGATGCAGGCTCTGGTCGAACGCGTCGCTGAGGAACTGCACGAGGCGATTCCGCAGTGCGAAGTCAAGTGCGAGGGTTCATTCGAGGAGCTGCCGGGCGACGAAGCCTTGATTCGCCAGGCCCTGCTGAATCTGACGCGAAACGGCGCGGAAGCGGCTCGTGATACGGGCGCCGAGCCCCGCGTGACGATTTCAGGCAGCATCGAGGATCTCGGCGGCCGAAAGTGGCAACGCATCTGCGTCTCGGACAATGGGCCTGGTGTGCCCCAGCAGGATCTTCCGAAGATTTTCCTTCCCTTCTATACCACAAAGTCCGACGGCACCGGTCTCGGCTTGGCCGTGGTGCAAAAAGTCGCCTTGCAGCACGGCGGCAGCATCGAAGCCCGCAATCGCTCCGGCGGCGGCGCCGAGTTTCTCCTGTGGTTACCTTTGCGGCAGGAGCCTTCACCGTTCGTCTTCCCCTCGCAAGCCGTCCGCATCTAAACTAGAAGGTTCCCGAGGCCCTCCAAGGAGGCCGCTTATGCGTCGAATGCTTTGGGTTTCCGTGGCAGCATTGCTTGTGCTTCCGGCGGCAGCATGGTCGCAGCAGGCTCAGCAGCAGAGTGGATCACAGCAAAGCCAGAACCAGCAGGCGCAATCTACGTCTGCACCGTCACAGAATCAAAATCCGCCTCAATCCGCGGCTCCCCAACAGGACTCTCTCGCGGAAGCCGCCCGGAAAGCGCGCGAGCAAAAGAAGGAGACGCCGAAACCGGCCAAGGTCTTTACGAACGACAATATTCCCACCGGAGGCGGCATTTCAACGATCGGCGAGGAAAAAGAATCCGGATCAGCCCAGGCCGGAGGCGCGCAAGCCGCCGCTCCGTCCGGTGCCAACGACGAGAAATCCTGGCGCGACAAATTCGCCACGCTCCACCACAAGCTCGACCAGGACCAAGCCGAACTCGACGTACTGCAGCGCGAGATTGGCGTCGCGGAAGTGCAGTACTACGGCGGCGACCCCGTCAAGGGCCTGAACGACAACCTGAGCCAGCAGCCGTTTGGCAGCGGCTACACGAAAAAGCTTGCCGACATCGACGCAAAAAAGAAACAAGTTGAAGCAGACAAGCAAGCAATTGCCGACGCGGAGGAAGAGCTTCGCAAGGCGGGCGGCAGTCCTGGCTGGGCGCGCTAGAAAACGTAGCCATGGAGCCTGTTCTTCTCGTCGAGGATAAAGCCGAACTGCGGGCCATGCTGCGCAAGGCTCTGGAACGCGCCGGCTACACCGTGGAAGAAGCCCCCGACGGCAATTCCGCCATCGATAAAGTTCGCAGCCGGCGCTACCTTCTCGTCCTCTCCGATTTGAAACTCCCCGGCAGTTCCGGCATCGACGTTCTGCGCGAAGCGCGCCGCGTGGAGGCCACTCTTCCCGTCATTCTCATGACTGCCTACGGCTCGGTTGAAGAGGCGGTCACGGCGATGAAGGATGGCGCCTTCGATTTCATTCAGAAGCCTGTGGACCTCGACCACTTGAAGCTGTTGCTCGAGCGCGCCGCCAACCAGCAGGAGTTGCTGCGCGAGAACCTGCTGCTCCGCGAGGAATACGCCGCGCGTTATGGTTTTCCGCGCATCGTCGGCGAGCATCCCGCGATGAAGGACGCGAGCCAGATGACGCAGCGCGTCGCCGCGACTGATTCCACTGTATTGCTGCTCGGCGAAAGCGGGACAGGCAAGGAGCTTTTTGCGCGCGCGGTTCATCACCTGAGCCCGCGCGCCGCGGCCCCATTCGTGGCGTTGAATTGCGCCGCGATTCCCGAAGGCCTCGTCGAAAACGAGCTTTTCGGACACGAGCGCGGCGCTTACACGGGAGCGGGGGCTCGGAAAATGGGAAAGCTCGAGCTGGCGCACCGCGGGACGCTGTTCCTGGATGAAATCGGCGAACTGCCGCTTGCGATCCAGAGCAAGCTGCTTCGCGTTCTCGAGGAGAAACGGTTCGAGCGCGTGGGCGGCACGCAGCAAATCGATGTGAACGTGCGCATCCTGACGGCCACCAACAAGGACCTGCGCGCGGCCGTGGCCGAGAAATCCTTCCGCGAAGATCTCTATTTCCGGATTTCCGCGGTTCCCATCACGATTCCACCGCTCCGCGACCGCGGCGATGATGTTCTGCTCTTAGCCGAGCACTTCCTGGAACGATTCAAACGCGAGTTCCGCAAGCCAGCCCTCGAACT
The DNA here is from genome assembly GCA_963788345.1 of uncultured Acidobacteriota bacterium. Taxonomy (GTDB): domain Bacteria; phylum Acidobacteriota; class Terriglobia; order Acidiferrales; family UBA7541; genus Palsa-295. The sequence continues at coordinate 26,024 of CAWBGW010000055.1, forward strand.
CACGGAAGATGCTCGCGCCCGGCTTCGCACGTACTCCTGGCCCGGTAACGTTCGGGAGTTGCAAAACTCGATCGAGCGCGCCGCCATTCTCGTCAACGGCCCAAGAATCGACGCAGCCACTTTGCAGCTTCCTGCACCGAAGCCCTCCGCCGCGGAATTGCCCCTTGGAATGCTCGAGGAAGAATTCGTTTGGGAGGGAGCGCTCGACGAAGTGTCCAATCGCGCCGTCACGCACGTCGAGCGATTCAAGATCCAGAACGCCCTTCGCGAATCAAAATGGAACAAGACCCGCGCGGCCGAGAAACTCGGCGTCTCCTACAAAACTCTCCTGCACAAAATCCGCAGCCTCGGCCTCGAAAACTAGCGTCGATTTCCGAGGATCGGCACGAGCGTTGCGGCGGCTCTGATCCAGCGAGGAGCGGGGCTGGCTCGTTGAGACATGGCCTCCGTGCCCTCTGCTTTGTCTCGGTGACCTCTGTGGTAAAGGTTTTTCCTGTCTCTAAGGGCTTTCCTTCCTCTGCGGACTCTGCGCCTCTGCGGTGGAGTTTGTTTTTCTAGCCTTTCTTCCCTCGATGCAGCACGACGCTTCCGAAATTCCACGCCTCGAAGTTCGTCTCGCCGAATCCGCACCTTTCCATCAAATGCGCCAGTTGCGGAGGCGACGGAAATTTCGAAACAGACGCAGGCAGGTACGAGTACGCTTCGCCGCTGCCGGAAATAGCGCCGCCGATACGCGGAAGAACTTGCCGAAAGTAGAATCGAAAAACGCCCGCCAAAGGCCCGTTGCCCGGCTCCGAAAACTCGAGGATTCCCACTTCCCCACCCGGTTTCAGCACGCGCGCAATTTCCCGCAGGCCGTGCTCGTAGTTCGCGAGGTTGCGAAATCCAAACGCTGAGGTGACCAGATCGAAGCTCGCATCCGGAAACGGGAGGTTCTGTGCATCCGAGCCGACAAAAGTGGCACTGCGGCCGGCAATCGCCGCTTTGTCACGAGCCCGCACGAGCATCCCCTCGACAAAGTCAGCGCCGACGATTGGCACCGCCGCCGCGCCGCGCACGCGGTCCAGAGCAAAGGCAAGGTCGCCCGTGCCGCAGCACAGATCGAGGACGCGCGTTTCCGGCCGCTCGAGGATGTGCTTGAAACGATCAGCCGTGCGGCGCCGCCAAACACGATCGAGTGAAAATGACAGCAGGTGGTTCAGGAAGTCGTAACGCGGCGCGATCCGCGAGAACATTTTCTGAACGCGCTCAGCGGCCTCGCGCTCGTCGTGAACGCCTTGCGGCCGCGTGCCCGAGACCTTCTCAACATCTTGTTCTTTATCGGGGGCCATTCGCTGGGCGGGTCAATTCTGCGCTTGTGCGGCGATGCGCGGCAATTCCGCAAATGCGCGCGCGACAACGGGCCACGGTACTTCTACATCCCGCTTTGTTTTCCCAATCGCGTCTGCCAGCACCCAAAGAACCCGTCCGCCGCGGGCCTTCTTGTCGCCTGCCATGATGCGGCGCAATTCAGAAGCGCGTATTCCGCCGAGCGAGGGCAACGGCCCCACGCTGGCGATAAGCCGGAAAATTCGCGAAGCATCGGACTCGCGCGTGCGGTTCGTAGCGACGCCGAGGAGAGTGGCAGCCATCATCCCCCAAGCAATCGCTTCTCCGTGCAGAAAGCGCTTGTAACCGGTCGCGGCCTCTAGCGCGTGCCCCAGCGTATGCCCAAAATTCAATATCTTGCGCAAACCGGTGTCGCGTTCATCTTTATTTACAACCCGCGCCTTGATGCCAATGCAGCGCGGAATAATCCAGTCGAGCGCGGACGGATCGCGGCGCAGCACCCGGTTCATGTGCGCCTCGAGAAATCGGAAAAGCTTGGCGTCGGCAATGACTCCGTACTTCACCACTTCGTAGAGACCGGACCGATATTCCCGGTGCGGCAGCGTCCGAAGCATGTCCGGGTCGGCGATTACCAGTGTCGGCGGATGAAACGCTCCCACCAGATTCTTGCCCTCGGGCAAGTCCACACCGGTCTTCCCCCCGATAGAACTGTCGACTTGCGCCACCAGCGTGGTCGGCACATGCACAATTCGCACGCCGCGAAGGTACGTCGCCGCCGCGAAGCCCGCCACATCGCCCACCACGCCGCCTCCCACGCCCACCAGAACGCAATGGCGATCCGCACCGGCGCGCGACAGTGTGCGTGCGATAGCTTCCACGGTCGCCACGCGTTTCGCTTGCTCGCTATCGTCGAAGAGAATAGCGTGCCGCGGGGAAATGCCGACCGCTCGCGCAACGTCTCGTCCCCAGAGTCGCCAGACTCGCGGAGATGAAAGCACGAAAGTCCCCGTCGATTCGCCCACGCGGCCAATCAGCGAACGCGCCTTCGCGAGCACGCCACGCGCGCAATGAACGTCGTAGGACCCCGCAGAACTTCGTACGCGAACGATTGCCATGGCCGGAGAAGAGAATGTAGCACACGACTCGCATGGGCCAACGATCGGAAGGGAGCAACCCGCTAACGGGCGAGCGTGTCAACAAACAGGGTACTGTTTCTGTGATAGTACCGCCGCACCGAATCTCGTCATAAAACGCCAAAGAATCAATCGCTACAGAGTGTGAATAGAACTTCCGCTAAGCGCCCATGAATCAAGTACCTGCGGAAAATCAATCGCTACAAAATCACACTTGTCGTCGATGCTTTTTTCGTTCCGACCTTTGAAGAAACAAGGCTGAACCGCCGAGGGGACCTAGCGGAATTTCTGCTGCAGATCCGAAACGCTGACGAGAATCACGTGACCCACGCTGGCTAGGCTCTTCGGGCTTAATTTGTCCATCGTGTCTTCCGTTGTGTGCCAGTAAGGATAGTTCGTCAGCCAGTCTGCCTCGATGATATCGACGGAAGGAACGCCTCGCTTCAAAAAGGGCCCATGGTCGTCTGTAACCGCGCTCACTTCCTTCGAAACGAATACGTCCTTCTCACCCAAGCGGTCCGCGGTCTTCCAGATCAGGTCCGCCAGCCATTTCGTTGAATTCGCCTCGGGCTGAACGCGCAACTTTTTCTGGCCCACCATGTCCGCAAGAATCACCGCCCGGACACGTTTTAGCTCCCCTGATACTGCCATCTTCGCGGCAAGTTCGCGGCTTCCGTAGGTTGTGTCCGGGTCATTCCAAGTGGTTTGGGCCTGCTGCGCGGAGGCAAAATTCATCTGATCCTCTTCGCCATCGAGAAACGCAATCCACACGGAATTGGGCGGCTTCTCCTTCGCACCACAGAGCTGTCGCGCCATTTCCAGCAGCAGGCCGCTCGATGAGCCCCCGTCGTCCGCGCCCACAAAATTATCCAGCCGCACGGTGTCGTAGTGCGTCAGCAGCAGGATGATTCCTTGCCCCGCGCCGGGAACTTTCGCGATGATGTTTTTCATTGCGAGGTCGCCCACCGGCGTCGGCGAATGGAAATCGTCCCCATCAACGGCGCATCCAAAACCTTTCAGCGTGCTGATGACGTAATCCTGCGTGCGGTGGATTGCGTCCGACGCAGGCGGGCGTGGACCGAAGCTCACCAGCTTCGCGGTGAAATCGTAAGCCTTTTGCCCGTCGAAGCCGCCAGTCTGTGAAGCGGGCGGTGCCTGATCCTCCGGAGCGATCGTCGGCTGCGTGGAAGCCGCTTGCGGCGAGTTTGCCGGAGGCGCGGCAGAAGCGCTGGCAGCCGCGCTCGAGCTCCCGTTTCCTTGCCCGCACGCGACGACAACCAGAGCGGCGAAAGCCGCAGCTCCCACCCAGAATAAATTTCGCGCCATCTTCACGTCAGTGTGCCTCCCCCGCGGCCAGAGCCTTGGCGCGCTTGTTCCGCAGCACCATATAGGAAACGAACACACCCACAAAGTAGAGCGCCACCATCGGCGCCATGAAAATCAGCATGGTCGTGGCGTCCGGCGTGGGTGTGACGATCGCCGCGACAATCGTAATGATCAGCATCGCGTACCGGAAATTCCTCAGCAGGAATCTCGGCGTCACAATCCCAAATAGCGACAATATGAAAATCAGCACCGGCAATTCGAAGATCACGCCCAGGCCCACAAGAACCACCAAAATGAAATCAAAATACTCGTTGATGGCGATCAGCGGCTTCAGCGGCAGATCGGTCGCGAACCCGATCAAAAAGCTGAGCACTTGCGGCAGCATTACGTAGTAGCCGAACGCGATCCCGCACAAGAAAAGAAACATGGACGAGACGACGAAGCCCATCACCGCTCGCCGCTCGTGCTTGTAGAGCCCGGGCGCCACAAAAAGCCAAATTTGGTACAGCACCACCGGCATCGCAATCACGATTCCGATGTAAAGGCTGAGACTGATGTAGAGGCTGATCGGCGTCGCAGGACTCGGATAGTAGAGCCGGTCCTCCAGGTGATGAGCGCGCAGGGCCGCGAGGATCGGCTGGACGATAAAATTGATGGCGTGGTTGGCGACGAGGAAACCAATCACCATCCCAGCGCCAATTGCGGCGACGGAGGTGATTAGGCGCTTCCGAAGCTCCACCAAATGCTCGAAAAACGACATCCGCCCGCCGGCGTCATCCTCTCCGGCGCGCGGTGGGGCCACGGGGTCAGGCTGGGAACTTGCCGCCATCGCTCACTGTCTCGGAATTAGACTCTGTATCTTGCGTCTGGCCGGTCGGAGGGGACGTGGTCGAATCAGGATTGACTGGCTGAGAATCGCCTGAATGGAGATCCGCCGAATCTACAGTTGGCTCCGTGCGCTCCGTCGAGTTAGGTGCGCTGGTCGGAACCGTGCCCGTCGGTTGCTCCGTGCTGGGTGCAGTCGTAACCGCGCTCGTCGTGGGAGGCGCAGGCTTCGGACCGCCGCCGATGCGCCTCTGGTCAGCCTCGCGCTCCAGGTCCCTCATATGATCTTCAAATGTCGAACGCAGATCGCCCGTGGCGCGCCTGAACTCGCCCATTACTTTCCCCAGGGTGCGGGCCAGCTCGGGGAGCTTCTCGGGGCCAAACACAACCAGCGCCACCACGAAAATTATGATCAGATGAGGGATGCTGAGCATGTGGCGGCTCTTACACGATATCCTGAAGTGCCATTTTTGCATCATAGAAGAGGGTTGTAGGCGTGTCAAACCGCCGAAAGTTTGTATGCTATACTGGCGCTTCGGGGCAAAAATCGGGCTTCAGCACAGTTTGCACTCGCAAACTTGAAGCCAAAAAGAGGCCGCATGGAACGATCCGAGACATCTGGACGTGGGGTAGTGCTGCTGGTTGTAGTCCTAGTCGCTTCCGCCATTCTCGGCGGATTTTTTGGCCCGACCGTAAAGGCCACGGCAGCCGGCACCGGCGATCTCCAGGACTCGGTGAAGAACTTCTCGAACGTCCTTTCCGTCGTTGAGCGCAACTACGCCGATCCCATCGATGTGGACAAAGCGATTTACGATGGGGCGATCCCAGGCATGCTTCGCGTGCTGGACCCTCACTCGAACTTTTTCGATCCGCGGCAATACGCCACCTTCCGCGAAGAGCAGCAAGGCAAGTATTACGGCGTCGGAATGACGGTGGCGCAGCGCGAAAACCAGACGGTGGTTGTCGCGCCGTTCGTCGGCACGCCTGCGTTCAAGGCCGGGATTCGGCCGGGCGACATCATCCTGAAAGTCGACGACAAGAAATGCGACGGCCTCACCACCACTGAAGTTGCGGACATGCTCAGGGGCGCGCGCGGCACGACGGTTCATATCTCACTCGGCCGCGAAGGCTGGGCCCAGCCAATCGAGGTCACCGTCGTTCGCGATGAGATTCCCCGCCCCGGCGTGGAATACTCGACGATGATCAAGCCGGGTATCGGGTACGTGCGGGTGAACACCTTCAACGACACCACCGACAGCGATCTCGAGGAGGCGCTGAGCAAGCTGGATTATCCCAAGCTCGACGGCCTGATTATCGACCTCCGCAACAATGGCGGCGGCCTGCTGAGCCAGGCGGTCGGGATGAGCGACATTTTCCTCGACAAGGGTGAACTCGTGGTGTCGCACCACGGCCGGCAGTCTCCTCCGCATTCCTATTATGCGGTTCACGGCAACCAGGGTATCGACGTCCCGCTGATCGTTCTCGTGAATTCGCAAACCGCGTCCGCGTCGGAGATCGTCTCGGGTGCGATTCAAGATCACGACCGCGGCCTGATCGTGGGTGAGACGAGCTTCGGCAAAGGGCTCGTCCAGACGCAAATCCCGCTGAGCGAAGATACGGCGATGCTGCTCACTACCGCGCGCTACTACACCCCGAGCGGCCGCTTGATCCAGCGCGACTACACGAACGTCTCGCTGTACGATTACCACTACAATCCGCAGCCGCCCAAGAATCCCGTCGTGAAACTGACCGACACGGGCCGTCAGGTGTTCGGCGGGGGCGGTATCACTCCCGACGTCATCGTCGCCGCGCCGAAGTTGGATGATTTCGAGCAGCTCCTGATGGCGCGAGGCGTCTTCTATCCCTTTCCCGCAGAGCGTGGGCGATTTCGACCGCTACTATCTGGCCACGAAGCCCGAAGTGACGAAGGATTTCGTTGTGGACGATGCAGTGATCGCACAGCTTCGCAAGTACCTCGACGATCAGCACATCAAATACACCGGCGCCGACATTCAGGGCGATCTTCCCTGGCTTAAATGGGAGATCAAGCGCGAGGTGTTCACGTCAGTCTTCGGCCTGAACGAAGGTTTCAAGGTCGAACTGCAGAATGACGTCCAGCTCGATAAAGCCGAGGAAATGATTCCGCAGGCCCGCGCCCTCTATCAGAACGCGCGCAAAATCGTCGCCGAACGCCAAGCGACCCAAGGCAACGATCGCCAGTAATGGCTTGCACGCCGCCACGAAGCTGAAACATCGCCCCCCTGAAGCCCTTCGCGGCAAGCTGGGGGCAAAGTCTCTAGTTATCCCTTTCACTACGGTAGACCCTGCCTTGATCGCTTGACGGTTCGTGTTGCTCAGCAAAGCACGCAAACTGTAATCACTCACCCGTCAGGAGAGAACTAATCGTACCCTAGCCCTTAGCACCGTTGTCCGTCAGCGCCATGGAACGGTCCAACACCCTACTCGCCTTGCGCCTAAGCGCCTTGCGACGGCTCCCCGCCACTTCGTGGGCGCTCGCGTTCGGCTGGATTCTGCTTTTTGGCGCGTATGCCATAGCATCTCTTACGGTTAAGCATGGGCCGCATCTGACGGCGTTTGGCGATATCGGCATGTGCCTCGTCGCGCTGTTCGCGTCCTTGGGCCTGCTGCTCAACGTGACCTCTCAGAACCGGCGCATACGCGCCTTCTGGCTTCTGCTGGCGGCGGGCTGCGCTGCCTGGTTTTTTGGCCAATTGATCTGGACCTACTTCGAGGTCGTGCTGCGCCAGGAAGTGCCGAATCCGTTTGTGGGCGACGTCATAATTTTCCTCCATCCCGTCCCGATGATCGCAGCCCTCGCTTTGAAGCCACACGACCAGCGCGACGATCTGGGCGCCCATATCGGGTATCTCGACTTCTCGCTACTACTTGTGTGGTGGGTCTTCCTCTATACTTACGCCGTCATTCCCTGGCAGTACGTTGCTCCCAACCTCGTCGCATACGGCGTCAGTTATGACAATCTTGCCGCCGCGGAAAACCTCCTGCTGGTGTTGGGATTCGCCACCCTGCTGGCGAAATCGCGCGGAGCCTGGCGCGAGATCTACTCGCACCTGTTTCAGCGCGGCACTACTCTACGCTGCTGGCTCCTACATCACGAACCGCGCCATCGATGTTCAGCACTACTACACCGGCAGCCCCACCGATCTCCCGCTGATCGCTTCTTTTGTGTGGTTCGGGACGGCCGGAATCGTTGGTTTTCGGCTGAAGCCCAAGCAGGAAGAAATACCGGTCGCGAACGGAGAGCGAATCACGTTGGCCGTCCCGGTTTGTAATGGTCGCGGTTTTCTCCGTGCCCCTGATGGCGATCTGGAGCCTGTGGTTCAGCAAGAACCCAACCGAGGTGCGAACGTTCCGGATAGGGCTGACGCAACTAACGCTCGTGGTCGTCGCCGCCCTGCTCTTCGTTCGCCAGCGGCTCATCGACCACGACCGCCTGCGGCTTGCTCGCCGCGTCTCGCGAGGCTTTCCGAGATCTGCAGCATTTCCAGTCGCAGATGATTCAGAACGAGAAACTGATGTCGATCGGCCAGCTTGCCGCGGGCGCGGCCCACGAGATCAATAATCCGCTCACCGGCATTCTGGGTTACTCCGACCTGCTGGTTGACGACCCGGCGCTCGGCGATCGCCAGCGCGTCGTTGCCGACAAGATTCGCACCCTCGCGCGACGCATCAAAACCCTCGTGACGAGCCTCCTCAGTTTTGCTCGGCGCGTGCCCTCCGAGAAGGAGCTGCTCGACCTGAATCAGGTCATCGAAACCGCCCTCCATTTGAGCAACATGGATTTGCGCGGCAAGAAGATCGCGATCGAAATTCTTGCCGATGCCGGACTGCCTCCCGTGCGCGGCGACGCGAACCAGTTGTTGCAAGTCTGCTTCAACCTGATAAGCAACGCGGTGGACGCGATCGAGGAGGTCGGCGGCGGGAAAATCACGATTCGTACCAGTCACGATCTCCAGAAGGTCCTCATCGAGTTTTCCGACTCCGGTCCGGGAATCCGGTCTCCCCAGCAGGTATTCGATCCCTTCTTTACGACCAAGCCTGTCGGTAAGGGAACCGGCCTCGGGCCTCAGTATCTGCTATGGAATCGTGCAGGAGCACGCGGGTCGCATTTCCTGCTGGAATCGTCCCGAAGGCGGCGCGACGTTTCTTGTCGAATTGCCGGTGATGGCGGATGAGGTTGCCGCTTCCGAGCACGAGCCGCCAGTTTCCGTGGGATCGAGAGCCTCGTAGCGATTTTAGAAGGAGATACAATGGACGCGCCCAACACGCAATCGCCCAACGCAGCCGCAGTGAGCGTCGCGGTCCCGACGCCCAGCATCATCGCCGCAATGCTGCGCGCCACCAAAGGCACCAGCGACCTCATTTTCTCGCCCGGCCGCGCGCCTCAAGTAGAAGCCAACGGCCAGCTCGTGCAACTCCGCATGGCCAACGTGAACGTGCTCAGCGCAGAAGACACGGCCCGCATTGCCGCCGACTTGATCGGACAGAATGCGCAAGCCATGGGCAAGCTGAAAGAAGAAGGCTCGTGCGATATTTCCTACAGCCTGCCGAAGGTTTCCCGCTTCCGCGTGAACATTTTCACGCAGCGCGGCAGCTGCGCGATCGTGATGCGCGTGATTCCCAGCAGCGTTCCCGATTTTCAGAAGCTGAATCTACCGGCGCAGCTCGGAGAAGCTACGGAGCTCAAGCAGGGAATCGTGCTCGTAACGGGTCCGACGGGGAGCGGCAAATCTTCGACGCTGGCGGCGTTCGTTAACAAGATCAACGAAGAAAAGCCCTACCACATCATTACCATCGAAGATCCGATCGAATTCCTTCACTCGCACAAGAAAGCTACGATCCATCAGCGGGAGCTGTATTCCGATACACCGAGTTTTCCGCTCGCCCTTCGCGCCGCCCTGCGTCAGGCACCCAAAGTGATCTTGGTTGGCGAAATGCGCGACAAGCAGACCATCGAGACCGCCCTCGAAGCCGCCGAAACGGGCCATCTCGTGTTTTCCACCCTCCATACCATCGATGCCTCGAAAACGGTGGAACGCATCGTGGGTGTTTTCCCCATGAGCGATCAGCACGTCATGCGAGCACGATTTGCGAAGACGTTCGGCTACATCATCTCGCAGCGGCTGATTCCGCGGCGTGACGCAAGCGGGCGAGTCGCGGTGTTTGAGATTCTGAAATCCACCCTGCGAACCAGGGAGTATGTCCATCACGGCGAGACGGAGGGAAAATCCCTGGTGGACGCGATGCGCGACGGATCGACCGAAGGAATGCAATGTTTCGACGACGAAATCGAGAAACTGGCTCGCGCCAACGTCATCGACTTGGAGACCGCATATTCTTATTCGACGAACCCCGGCAACTTGCGCCTTCAGCTTGCCGACTTGCTGGAGCAGCAATCCATCGATCCCTCTGCGGGCGCTAACATTCCCTCAAAACCCGGCGCGGCCGAGAAACACGCTATCCCCACCGATCCCGAACTGGAGATCACTCGCTGACGCGACCTTGCCGCTACACGTTCCGGCGATTGTACTTTGCCGGATCCGAAGAGGGCGCGACCCAAAGCCCTACGCCCCCTAAATCTTCGTGCTACGTGTTACGCGACGCCTGAAAACCGCCGTTTCAGCGCTGCCCCTGCCAATCCGATAATTGTGAGGGCGAGTGAGCCGGGCTCAGGAACGGAGCCGCCACCCGTGCTGCCGCCGCCGAACACGGTACCGGCGGACGTTGGGGACAGGGTAAACGTCAAGTCGCCAGCAGGCGGATCGGTAACGAGGACGAAGTTTTGACCAGCCACCGCATCATCCTCGGGAACCAAACCTTCAGGAACACTGTACTGCTGGCCCGACGCAATGCAGAACCCTGTCGAAGTGCCTGGATTGGGGCAGGATGGTGCTCCCGCCGTGATTGCGAAGGAATTGCCGACCGTACCGTCTTCAGCGCAGTTCACCACGCCGTTGCACGACAAAACGATATCCAACTCACCTATTACGCCATCATTGGGTTGAGCGGCATCGAACCCGAAAACTTCGTCGCCATCTTGGTTACTCAACACCACTCCGCCACCCCCGTTGACACCGTTCTGAAACGTAGTTCCGTTGTACGCAGTACTTGCGAAACTAAAGGAGACGATCGAGTTGGTGGTTGGGTCATAGACGAAAGAGCCCGTCACCGTGCTCCCGTCGGCTAAATTGATAGTGCTGGAGGCCATCGTTGCGCCTGCCGAGAAAACCAACAACGCCGCTGCGCAAATGGCAGCCCTTACAACGTGTCGCCGCATATCGCCCTCCCAGGTACGTAGCTAAGATTTGAGCAACATCCCGTCCCATTAGCCCGAGCATGTCGCGTGCCAAGTCCACAGCACTCAATGATTTATGCAGACTCTCGCCTCACCTGATCCGGCCTGCTCATCGCAAAGTGGCACTTGCAGATCACCCTGATCTAAATCTGATCTGCATCCGATTTCGCGTTCAGGGCCTGAGGTGTGCAAGAAATTTCCGCTTCTGAGACAGTCGACGCGCTCCTACATTTACCTTCTTGTAGCTTGCCGTCGCTGCTGCCCGATGGTATATTCCGGTACCAATTCACGAAATAAGGCGCACTGTCACGCCATGGAACCGGGAACTTCCCAGCCCGTTCGGCGGTTCGGCCCCTTCGAGGCCGATTTTCAGGCCGGCGAGTTGCGGAAACACGGAATTCGCCTCCACATCCAAGAACAACCGCTCCGAATGCTGAGCATGCTCGTCGAGCACACCGACCAGGTGGTGTCTCGGCAGGAGTTGTCACGAGATCTCTGGCCCGGGCACGAGCCGGCCGATCTAGACGACAGCCTGAACGCGACCGTCAAGAAGCTCCGCGACGCGCTCGGCGACGATGCTGGCAAGCCTCTTTATATCGAGACAATTCCTCGGCGCGGGTATCGGTTCATTGCGCCCGTCCAGGTTGATCCGCCGGCTGCACCGCCCGCCGAGCCCGTCAGTCCGAAGCTCTTCATTCTGCCCACCGCGCCCCAAAAAACGGACGAGCGCGACGCTGTAATCGCTAACCTGAGCACGATTGCGAGCCCCAGCCGGGACCGCGTTCGGCTGCCATCACGCTGGTCGGCACTCTGGCTGGCAAGCCTCACGGGATTGATCTTTGTGTGCTTGGTACTCTTGTGGACCTACGTTCCAGGACGAATGAAAAAGGCTGCCGCAAGCGGGCCGATTCGCTCGATCGCGGTGCTCCCCTTCGATAACCTGTCAGGCGATCCGAATCAGGAATATTTTGCCGACGGCTTGACCGATGTAGTGATCACCGATCTGGCGCAACTTGGCACCATTCGTGTCATATCGAGGGCCTCCGTGATGCAGTACAAGACCGCACGGAAACCCCTTGACCAGATCCGCCGTGAACTTGACGTAGACGCGGTCGTAGAAGGTTCGGTAGCTCGTTCCGGCAACACGATTCGCGTCAACGCTCAGCTTATTCAGGCGGCGGAAGACCGCCATCTCTGGGCCCGGAGTTTTGAGCGTGACGCCGGGGACATTGTCGCGCTGCAGGACGATGTCGCGCGTTCCGTGGCCACATCCATACAGGCTGCCATCGGCCCGGGCAGCTTGGCACACCCTCAGAACGCGCGACCAGTGAGCATCGAAGCCTACGAAGCTTATCTCCGCGGCCTGTTCTTCTTGAATCATCGAACCAACGCCGACCTCCGCAAGAGTCTCGAATATTTCAATCAGGCGACCGATCTCGATACGGCGCTTGCGCCAGCCTATGCGGGAGCAGCACACGCCTATGGGCTGCTCGCCGACTACGATGGCATGAGCCCCCGCGACGCTGAGCCTCGCGCGGAGGCCGCCGCGCGAAAGGCTATTGAACTTGACGACTCGGTCAGCTCTGCCCACGCCGCGCTCGCCTTTGCGCTATGGAAGTACGACTGGGACTGGCACACTTCCGAGAGCGAGTTTCAGCGTGCGCTCGAGCTCAATCCCAGCGATGCGAACACCCAGCACGTCTACGGCTTGTTTCTGGCTTGCAAAGGTGATTTCGAATCCGGACTAAACCATATTCGAAAAGCGCAGCAGCTCGATCCACTTTCGATGATTATCCGAACCAATATCGCCTGGATTAGCTACTACCGCCGCGACTTTCCGAAAGCCGTCGCAGGTTATCAGGAGGTCTTGCAGCTAGACCCGCTTTTCGTAGTGGCTCATCAAAAGCTTTGGATCGCTTACGCCCTGGAAGGAAATAAAGGACAAGCAGTCGAGGAACTTGGGAACGTGTTCCGGTTCTTTGGGCACAGTGAACTTGCCAACACCATCGACCAAACAGACATTTCGTCCCGTTACAGCGTAGCTCTGCAAACTTACGTGGATTCCGGCTACTTGACCCTCTACGAAAAGGCCCGATATCTCTCGTTGCTCGGCAAGAAGAAAGAGGCGCTGGAAGCACTCGACGAAGCGGCGGCACAGCGCAGCTCCTGGATGATCTACCTTGGAGTCGAACCGGCGTTTGATCTGCTTCGCTCGTCGCCCGAATTCCGGAAGCTTTCGGCCAGCGCCAACGTTCCGTTTGAGGCCGCCCCTGGACGCCCTGACTAGCTGGCTGTTTGCGCGCCACAGCTCCGTGGCTCGCTGAAGCAGCCAGTTCTTCGGCTAGATTCTATACGGGCGAATCAAAATGATGGTGGACGGCAGGGGATTCGAACCCCCGACCCCCGCGTTGCGAAAACACCAAATGAAACTGACTAGAACGGACGTGTGTAGCCTGTAAGTGACGTTCGCACCATAACTTGAGCCCGATTCCGGCGTGCCTTAATTGACAGCCAGCGGACAGCAAAAGACACCACTTACCGGGGCTTCCCAGGTGGGGTTGCGTCACAAAGTGCGTCACAAAAAGACCTGTCTTCCTGAGGCGCAAGCTATCGACTCGGAAGCGAAGACTCCTCGCGGGGAGCATGGCCCGGCACAGCAATCCGCCGAGTCCGGCTGATCACGAACAACGCCAGGACGATCAGCACAAACACGATGACGATCACGTCGGATTTCTTCTTGTGGCGACTGCGGGGTACCGGATCGTCTTCGCGGTCTGTGATGGGTGTGCGCGTTCTGCGTGCCATCGAATCCTCGTCCCCCAACCTCCTCATAGACCACAAGGGCAGTCTAATAGAAAACCAATTGTTCATTGACGGACACAACTGGTTTGGTACTGATAACGAAATGATTTATATTACGCTGAAAGTGCCTTTGGCCGTTTTGAAAGTTGGGATGCAACGTGAGCCTCAAATACCGGATTTCGAATATCGGCTGGTACAACTTCGAGTTGCTCGTGCAGACTCTCTTGAAAGCGGTCATCGGCCCGGGGGTGACTTCGTTTGGAGGATCGAAGGATCAAGGCAGAGACGCAGCATTCGTCGGCGTGGCCGCATTTCCCACTCCTCACTGCCAATGGACTGGCAACTGGGTCTTCCAAGTTAAGTACGTCGACTTTGAGGAGCAAGGTACCGATGCCGCCCGGTCGTCATTAAAATCCACTCTCCGTAACGAACTGCCGCGCGTACTCTCGCGACATCGAAATACCAACAATTACGTCCTCCTCACCGATGTGCCGCTGACAACTCAGACCCGCAGCGATCTTAACGAAACCGTGGTCGGTTACAAGTTCGGCGGCAACTTTGCAACGGTTGATGGTAAGGAGATCTGTCAGTTCCTCGACATCCATCGAGATATTCGCAAGTCGTATCCACAACTCCTCGGCCTTGCTGACCTGGAAGTGATCGTCAACCGCGATTTGTATGCCAGGAGCCAAGCATACTTGGAAGACTGGCAGCCTAGACTAGCAACATACGTTCAGACCGAAGCTCACACAAAGGCACTGTCGCTTCTGAAGAAGAAGCATTTCATCGTTCTGGACGGTGCACCGGAAGCAGGAAAAACGACTATCGCGGCCGCGCTGGCGCTAATACATGCCACAGATGGTTTCGAGATTATCGATGTGAGGTCATCAAATGATATCTTCCGCGTTGCGGACGAAAAGGATGCCAAGAGAAAGAGGGCGGAAAGACGAAGATTGTTTATTGCCGATGACGCTATCGGCTCGATTTCTCTCGTCGCTGCCCGCGCGGATGAATGGAGTCGTGACCTTCCAGGCATCCTTAGACAACTGAGTAACAGGCGGCTCTTAGTGTGGACGGCCCGACGATACATCCTCGAAGAGGCCCTCGCAACATCGCGACTGAGAGATGCCGTAGCGGAGTTTCCTCGGCCACATGAGGTATTAGTTGAAGTGGGAAAATTATCCACGATGCAAAAGGCAGAGATACTCTACAATCACGCTAAACAGGCGAATTTGAGCACCGAGCATCGCACTCTCATACGCACACACGCTATCGAGATCGTTAGTCACCCGAACTTCTCGCCTTTGAGAATCAGCCAATTGACTTCCGTCGTCCTGAAACCATCCTCCGACAATCCTCAAGCACCCACGCTAACTTGGGAAGAGGTGTGGGACTTTCTTAACAACCCGGGAGAGAGATGGATTCAAGCGTTCCGGGCACTGAGCCAATCGGAACAGACACTGCTCTCAGCCATGTTGGATTTTGACGGTCCAACAACGGCCCGTGGACTTCGAGCCAGTTATGAGACGCGTGTTTCTAGGCGTGACGGCGGTCATCTAAGTTTTGAGGAATGCGTCGACAGGCTTGATCACAGCTTCCTCACGGTCACGTCATCACATAGCGGCGAACAACACATATCCGTGCAGCATCCGAGCCTCCGTGACATGCTGCTGCTGCATCTACGCGGAGACATGGATGCACGCAGGCGGTACATTTCTCTGGCGAGCCCTTTCGGACTCGTAGGAATCATTGGAGGGATTGCGGAGTCCTCTGAGAGTGAGACCGCTCCGCAACACTCGGTAGTGCCTATCAACGAAGAGGAATTCGAGATCTTCCTGGGCCGACTCCGTGGCGTGTCTCAGAGTGTGTTGACTTTGCGAGAGTGGAACCTGCTTCTCACCGCCTGCGAGCGCTTGATCCCGCGAAAAGCTGAAACGCCCGCTGAATCCACACCTGCGATGCTTG
>CAWBGW010000056.1:0-28568 GCA_963788345.1 uncultured Acidobacteriota bacterium
GAAATGTTTTTTTGTAACCTTAACGTTTTTTTTGGCTCAGAGTTTGGTATTGCTTCTCCCTCCCCCTAAAGCCGCTCCACGATTGTGAGGAGCACCCGTGACAGGCCGTTCACCTTTTCGGCGATACCTTTACTGTGTTAAAATTTCTCGAAACGCTCAAAAGCATATCGATTCTGTTGCGACCCCTGACCCCGTGCTTACTTGTCGGACCCAACCAGGCCTGCGAGGCGCGGTCAGGAATTGCAACTACGCGGAGGTATGCAGTGTCCACCAGACGAGGAACGTACAGCCCGGGGCTCTGGATGAGCCTACTGACCCTGGCGTTCATGGTTGGGATGAGCTTTGCGCCATCGTCTGTGATTGCGCACGCCGCAGCCACAGGCGGTCCGCCGGCCGTGATACGCGTTGCGCCGATAGTAGATGCAGGCGGACAACTGGATCCATCGCAGGTGACCAATGAGGGCCAGTGCGAGCAGTGGGCCTCGGGCGATGCCCAGGCCGCCAGCGTGACCCTAACCCCCACGCAAATTACGGCCTTCTGTACGATCCTCATCCAAAGCACGCAGGGCGGCTCGCGGTCCCCGCTGTTCACGCCTGCCGCTGTGGCCACCTGCCTGAGCGGCCAGTTAAGCGCCGACACTCAGGCGAATGGGAGTCTCTTGCGCGGCTGTCTGGCCGAGTCGTGTTCGTCCGCGCTGATTGGGCCCGGCCCGCGCCAGTGGCACCGTCTGGTCACAGGCTCAGATCACGAAGCTGTGCACGGAATCTAACCAAGAATTCATCGGTGAACCTGTCGAGCTACGGTGCGGTCGTCGCCTGCCTTGGCGATAAGATCAGTCACGGCATCGGGGCGCCGGACGACACAGCAGGGCCAGGCGGCGTGGCAGTAGCTTCGTGCCTCCAGAGTCTCGGTTGCCACTCCGGCTCGTCGCTGCTGCTAAACCTGGCTGATAGGGTGTCCCAGGGCTGTCCCACGGGTCGATCGAGTTCCTGCAGCCCGAGTCGAATATCGCCGGCACCTGGCAGGTCAGCCAGAGCGATGACTATTCGCCGATGCTGACTCTGCAGTTGAACGGCACGACAGTCACGGGGACGGTCATGCTCTCCCCAGGCGACCAGGCGAAGGGCAACTACGTCAGCAACAGCAGCACGGTGACGGGCACGCTGAACGGCGACCAACTGCAATTCACCACGAGTCAGATGGCCAAGCGCGATGGCTCTGCCTCCCAAGCGCAGTACAGCGGGACGGTTGCAAGGGCAGATCACGGACGGCACGGCCCAGAATCTGCTGCATCCGGGTTCCACGGCCACTTGGACGGCCACGGGCCCGGCGGACTGCGCCGACCAGGCGGCTGCGCCATCCTGCAACGTTGCCGGCTCCTGGACCCTGTTTCTGCAAAATGGCAACTACCAGCCGGTCCTCGCACTCACCCAGACGGGCACGACGATCGGCATCACCGTCACATCCGACCCCGGCATGTTCGGCACGAACGTCACTGGCAACTCGTACAGCGGCAGCATCTCGGGCTCGACCATTACCCTGAATCTGCCCTGGAACCCCAACGCCGGCGGCACGCCTAGCGCTCCGCAGCCCTACGTGGGAACGGTCAGCGCCTCGCAGATCGAGGACACAATAGCTTTACGCGCTGGACCATGAGCGGTTCGGCGAGCTGCGGATCGAGCTGACGCAGTCCGGCAATCAAGTGGCGGGGACGTTCGGCTACTGGGGGAGCGTGCAAGGGACCGTCTCGGGCGACGCCATGACCGGCACGGTCACCGAGAATGACAGCAACTCGAACTCGCTGGAGTTGCACATGAGTGCGATCATCGACGACTTCAGCGACCAGTATTCCGCCTTGTCGGACCCAACCAGGCCTGCGAGGCTCTGCAGGCATAGCAACTACGCGGAGGTATGCAGTGTCCACCAGACGAGGAGCGCACCACGGCGACCGTAGCTGGAGGAGAAGTAATACCATGCGCGAGCGCCGCAGTGGTGCGAGCGCCGTAGGCGGAACTGGACAGCTCGTGCAGCTCCGGATCGGCCTTGTTTTGGCGGCGTTGCTCATCGCAGCACTGACCGCCCGCTAGCCGTCCGGCCGCCGGCAGACTGGTCGCGGCCGCCGCAGAGCGGCCCGCGCTGCCAGCTCTCGTGACGGCCCCGCGGCCCCTGGATGACGCCCAATCGACGTGTGAGAACGAAGCTGCGACGGCGCGGGCCAACACCGTCACGGACGACATGACGAAGATCTGCAAGGGCCTGGTCGGTGTGAGCACCGCGCTCCAACTGAGTCGGACCAGCTCAATACCATGGTTACCTGTGCCCACGATTTCATAAAGTGTACCTCGAAGCGCCCAATCCTGACTTTGGGCTCAGGCCGTGAACAGTTGCGGGAAACCCTCCTGTGTGAGCTACATTCGCCCAATTGTGCTTGGTAACGGCAATCCCGCCCGTCCCGGGCTGCCCCCTCAACCTGGTACGGACCCCAGTGCGGCACGACCCATGTCGAGCGCCGACATAGCGGCCGTCTGTAGACAAGTCATCACGGCAGCCATGTCTGGGCACGCGGACCAATTGGGCAGCATCCTTGCCTGCCTCGGGCGAGGGTTCCAGCTAGATATGTATGGTAATGCAGATATCGGAACGATGGTGACGAATTGTCAGAACAATCCGAACGTAAAGGATCCCAGGGTCGGCGTGACCAATACGAATTGCCCCGCGCCCAGCCACCTGAGCGCCTACGCCGGGTTGGCGGATGCCCGCCTGTCAGGCTGTCCCACGGGAGGCTGCAGCCAGTGGAATATCGCCGGCACCTGGCAGATGAACCAGAGCAATAACTATTCGCCGATGCTGACTCTGCAGTTGAACGGCACGACAGTCACGAGGACGTCCCTCTCCCCAGGCGACCGGGCGAAGGGCAACTACGTCAGCAACAGCAGCACGGTGACGGGCACGCTGAACGGCGACCAACTGCAATTCACCACGAGTCAGATGGCCAAGCTCGATGGCTCTGCCTCCCAAGGGCAGTTCAGCGGGACGGTTTCAGAAGGGCAGATCACGGACGGCACAGGCCCAAGATCTGCTGCATCCGGTACCACGGCCACCTGGACGGCCACGGGACCTGGGGACTGTGCCGACCGGCAGCTACGCCAGCGTGTAGCTGGACGGGCGATTGGCGCTCCGCGAATTCGCAGCCGGACCTCGTGCTGACGCAGAGCGGGAGCAGCGTGACCGGCGGGCCTTTTCGGCTACTACGGCAACGTACCAGGGCACTGTCTCGGGTGACACGCTTACGGCGACTGCGACCGGCACAGCTCCGGCGACACGTCTCCACTCCAGTTTCGCATGAACACGACGATCGACCTGTTGGGCAGCGGTCAGTATTCGCCTTCGGCCTTAGGCGGCTGCCAGGTCATGTCCGGCCTTATTGGCAATGGCCACCTCCCGAGCGACTTCGAGGCCAGCAACTAAGGGCGACAACGGCGAGCAAACAGGCCCGCGCGCTGGAGCGCGCCTGCGACGAACCGTCACGACGTGCGGCGGGTCTGGGACACCCTCCCAGCCCGCCGCATCGTCCCATCATGCGACGCTTAGCCCGGTCAGTTCCGCCGGACGGGTGCAGCAGCTCGCCCGTGAAGTAGGACGACTCGTCCGACGCAAGAAGAGCGCGGCGGCGGCCACCTCCTCCGGCCGGCCGATCCGCCGCAACGGCGTCTGGCGGAGTGACGCTCGGCCCGCAGTTCGGCGTCCTCCTGCAGCACGGCCGTCATCGGCGTCTCAATCCACCACGGCCCCAGCGCGTTGACGCGGATGCCGGCAGGGCCGAGGACTCGCGGGCCAGGACCTTGGTCAGCATCCAGACCCCTGCCTTGCTGACGCCGTACCAGGCGCCTGACTCCGGCCGCCTGGACGCCACCGACGCCATGTTGATGATGCTGCCGCTGCGTGCGTTCGCCATCATCCAGCGCGCAGCCGCTCGGTCGGCGAACAGCACGCCATAGAGGTTGACCTCCATCACGCGGCGGAACGTCTCAATCGAGAGATCGAGCACGTTCTCGGGCGGCGGCGCAATGCCCGCCGCCGCGATGAGCACGTCAACCGCGCCGAACTCTCCGACGCAGCCGGCGACCATCGCTTCGGCGTCTGCCTCCTGTGTGAACGTCGACGCGCAGCGCCAGCGCCTGGCCGCCGGCCGCGATCGCACGGACGGTCTCGGCCGCTCCGGCTTCATTCAGGTCGGCGACACAGACGGCGGCGCCCTCTTGCGCAAAGCGCAGCGCGCAGGCGCGGCCGATGCCGCTGGCGCCACCGGTGATGGGTGCTCTTTGCCATCCAGTTGCTTCACTCTTGCCTCCAATCCGGAGAGAATCGTATTGCATGAGAGAGCGTGTGCGCGTCGGCCTGGCCGGCACCAGCGACTGGTCTGGCGGGTGCATCTGGCCGGGCTCCTGAGCCATACCGGGGCTGAACTGGTCGCGATCTCCCGGCCGCAACCAGCCGCGGGCTTCGGCACTGGCACAGAGGCATGGGATCGGGTCAGTCTTCAGCGACTCGCGGCGGATGATCGCCGAGGCAGGCCTAGACGCGCTGGTCGTTGCCACCACGGACGACCTGCATTACCCGATGACGATGGCTGCACTGGACGCCGGCCTCCACGTCCTCTGTGAGAAGCCGCTCGCTGCCAGCGCGTCGGAAGCACAGGCGATGTACGAGCGGGCGCAGACGGCCGGCGTCGTGCACCTGACGATGTTTACCTACCGCTGGCTGCCGCCCTATCGCTATCTTCGCCGTCTGATCGAGACCGGCTCGATCGGCCGCATCCACCAGATCGAGATGCGCTGGTTCAGCGGCTACGGGCGAGGCAGCGACTATAGCTGGCGTTTCGATGCCGGCCGCGGCAGCGGTGTTCTCGGCGACCTCGGCTCCCATTTCATCGACCTGCTTCGATGGTACGCGGGCGAGATCGTGAACGTTCGGGCCGCGCTCTCGACGACGCTGTCGCGCCGGAGCGCGGCCGGTGTGCCGATCGCCGGCGCCAACGACACGGCAACACTCGGGCCTGGAGCTCGCGGGCGGCGTGCAGGCGGTCATCCAGCTGAGCGCCGTGACCGACGTCGGCGAGGAAGCCTTTCGCCAGCAGGTCATCGTCCGCGGCGAGGAGGGCACGCTCGCGGTGGAGTTGTCGCTGCTCGAGACGGAGGTCCGCGGCGGGCGCGGTCCCGGTGAGAGCCGCGTCCTACCGATTCCGGACGAATACTGGCAGGGTGTGTCGAGTGGCAACCCCTTCGATGTGCTCTCAGCGCAGCCGGCGGGAGCGCGGCTGCTGGTCAACGCGATCCTCCGAGGCACGCCGGCAGTGCCGAGCTTCTCCGACGGCTGGAAGGCGCAGGAGGTCGTGAACGCGGCTCTGCTGTCCGCGCAGCGCGGTGCGGCGGTGCCGCTGCCGCGGGCGTGACGGCGGCGCGGGCAACCGCACATTCCGGGGGCGCGGGCATCTTGCCGGCTCGTGCCGGCTGGAAGCCGGCGCTCCCGGTCGCCCGCCCCGGATACGGCGTATACTCAGCGTGCATTCGCTCTCCCAGGGAGCGCTATTCAAACGCCGGTCGCCGGTCACCCGTAGATTGCATCAGGCAACTCCGCACAATTCGGGATTGAAGCCCGGTCTCCCGGGCTATGAGGAAGGAGCGGAAATGTTCGACATTCTCGGCAAGCACTGGTGGATTGTTCTGGTTCGCGGCATCCTCGCGATCGTCTTCGGCATTGTGGCCATCGTCTGGCCGGGAGTAACCCTCTTCGTCCTGGTCACACTGTTCAGCGCCTACGCCTCGGTCAACGGCATCTTCTCGATCGTTGGGGCCGTGCGTGCGGCCGAACGGCATGTGCAATGGCTCGCGTTGCTCGCTGAGGGTATCCTTGGCATCATCATCGGCGTGATCACCTTCTTTCATCCGGCTCTCACGGCGATCGCCTTCCTTTACTTCATCGCAGCTTGGACGATCATCACCGGTATCCTGGAGCTATTCGCCGCGATCCGGCTTCGGCAGGGACTCAGCGGCGAGGTACTGCTCGTTCTTGCCGGTATCGCTTCGGTCATCCTCGGAGTTTTGCTCGCCATCTTTCCGAGGACAGGGCGTCTTCACCGTCGTTTTGATCATCGGTATCTACGCGCTGATCTTCGGCGTGCTGGAGATCGGCCTCTCGTTCCGTCTGCGCTCCTGGCACGAGCACGGCGTCGCGAGCGGGACTTGACGGCGCATGCGACGGAGCCTGGCGGCGCATGCAAGCGGAGCTTGAGCACGCGTGGAATTGAGCGGCCTGATTACACCAGCAGGATCGACCAACACCGCTGCACCGCAGCTACGGCCCAGACCGCTTGAGACCACGAGCGTGACGACCGCTCGGCCACCGATCTGGACGAGCGCGTACATCTTCCTGTGCTCGTCCGTCTTTCTCGGCATCGCTCAGTACTCGATGCTGGTGGTCGTTATCCCGCTCTGTGGTTCACCCGGCGGTTCTGCCTTTCTTGCCGGCATCGTGCTGTTGACGTTCAGCCTGCCCAGCTTCTCGCTCCGACCCTTGTCGGCCTCTGGGCCGATACCGATGGAGCGCCGTCGGCGTCCTGACGCTGGGAGCACTGCTGATCGCAGTCAGCAGCCCGATCTACGCGGTCTCCGCGCTCTGGGCCGTGTTCGTCGCCAGCGCCGCCCGCGGTCTCGGTTGGGCCGGACTGATGACGGGCGGCTATACGGTGCTGGCGCATCTCGCGCCCGTGCGCGACGGGGCGAGGCGGCAGGCTACTACAGCAGCATCACCGGCGCCGCCAGCATCGGCTTCCCCGCGGTTGCGCTGTGGCTGCTGTCTGCACCACACGGTGGCTATGACAGCCGTCTTTCTGGTGGCGCCGCGCTGTTGTCGGTCCTCAGCGCCGTCGACCGCATTGCTCGGCGTGCGGCCGCGCGTCTCGCTGCCGCGGGCCGATCGCCGCGCGCAGGGGCGGCATTGGGCTTGCCGTCCGTCGGCGACAGCGATGATCGATCGCGGCGTCCTGCTGGCGACGTCGTCAGCGCCACCGTGACGCTGTCACAGCCGGCGCTGCACGGCATTCCTGCCGCTCTACGCGCGCCATCTCGGCATGCTAGGACATGGGCTGTTTACGTCGTCGCCGGCTTGTCGGATTCGCGAGCCGGCCGTTGTTCGGCGCCGCCGGCGACCGGGCAGGCCGCGGCTACTCAATCGTTCCCGGCATCCTGCGCAGATGCTCGGCGTCGCCCTGCTGATCGTTACGGCCAACCCTGCGCTACGGTTCTGCTCTGCGGTGTTCTGACCGGCGCCGGCAGCGCGGTCAGCAGCCTCCTCTGCGATGGCGCTGGGCATGGACCTGGCCGATCCACGGCGGCGCGGCTCGGCGATGGCAACCTTCTCGCTCTCGTATCAGGTCGGCGCCGGCATCGGCGCGCTGCTGGCCGGCTCGATGATTACGCTCAGCGGTTACCGCGGCATGTACCTGACGTCGATCGGCATTCTGGGCTTCGGCCTGCTGCTTGCCTTCGTCAACTGGCAGAAACTGGCCTCCGTGATCGCCGTCGTGGAATAGTCTTTTTCTTGCCCCCCTCTCCATCTATAGATGGAGAGGGGCCGGGGGTGAGGCCCTACCGGCTGGATCAGCGGGACAGGCTCCAGGCGAGGCTGATTTCAACGTCAGCCTCGCCTGGAGCCTGCCAGGGTATCAGGAGCGCGCCCGTCCGCTCACGCGCGCATTTGCGGACGGGACCTCGGGATTAGGACTCCCAGATGCCGCAGCCGCAGCCGCAACCGGTGCCTGCCGGCGTGCGGTAACCCGGCTCGTAGCAGAGGACGTCCATCTTGCTGTTGCCCATGGCGCCGGCCGTCGAGACCCAGTTGAGGATCTCGGTGGTCGCCGACTGCAGGCGGTGTCGTGGCAGCGAGACTCAGGATCTCGCCGTCGGCCTCGGCCATGCCACGGAGCGCCATCCGGTCAATCTCCTCGTCGACGACGAAGTGGCTGAGACCACCGGAGCAGGCGAAGGCAACGCGCTTGTCGGTGCCCCACGCCTCGACGGCCTCGCGCACGGCCCGGCCGAGCGCATAGGCGCGGCGCGGGCTGATCCAGTTGGGCGGGTAGCAGGTGTTGATCGTGATCGGCACGATCGTCGGGACTTGCCGTGGAACCAGCGATCGACCGGGAAGGCGAAGGCGTGGCCGCATGCCCTGGCGGCGCGGCTTACGTCTCGCTTGGAGTCGAGGTACCAGGTGGCCGGCCCGATGCTCGCCGCCGTAGCTCTTCCTTGACGTAGCGGGACTGGGCCACGTCGAAAGTCGCGGTCCATGAGCAGACTCGATGATGTGCAGGCCGAGGCGCGGGTCGCAGGGATAGTCGCGCTCGGCGTGCCGTAGGCACGCGCCGGAGATCCGCGTCGCCTCGGTGCATGCCGGGCGGGATCCGCGAGGGATCATCTTGGTGTGTCGCCCCAGTAGACGTTGATGACTGGGCATAGTTGTCGTCGAAGAACATCTCGCCCTGGTCGTCGCCGAACATGACGACAACGTCGGGGTTCGCTTCCCGAAGCACGTGTCCATCACATCCAGGCTCTTCTGGATGTTGCCGTACTTGCGGACGAACGTCTCGTCGTTGATCGGTCCTTGATGCGGGGTCGGCCACTTTCAGCAGCTCGTCGTACGTGACGCGCTTGCCCTCCGGCATCTTGACCAGCTCACGGTTGCGCGGGTCGCCCTGCGCGTAGACGGACCACATCTGGCCCGGGATGCTCATCAGGGGCGTATGGCCGGAACCGAACCCACCTACGATTTTTGCCACGGGTTTCTCCTCCTATGAACTTGGCTGCCGCGTCTCGACTACGCGGATGCGGCCTCCGTCAGCCTTGCGCGCACGCCCTGTCCCACCGAGGCGTCTATGCCCCTTGGGCCAGGAGCGCTTCTTCGGATCGACGATATGAAACGTGAACTCGCCGATCTTCTCGATCCCCATCTCGGCCGTCTCACCGTCCTGCAGCGGTCCCAGTTGTTGATGGTTAGTGCCGACAAACAGCAAGTCACGGGCAGGATACGTGCGAATCGGCTCCACCACTCGATGCACTCAGCTGCCGGATGACCAATGTCGGCCGTGTTATAGTCCTGGCGCAACTGGCCATCGACCGAGAGTTGGACCTGCAGCTTGTGGGGATCGCCAATCTCATCGGCCGTGACGATATCAAGGTCCGGAGCGGGCTTGAAGCCGTCGAAGGCCTTGCTGAGGTAGCCCCAGAGGGCCGCGGGCGGATGATATCCACCACGGCAGTGTAGCCGAAGACGTCGCTTCATCGCATCGGCCTGGCTCACGTTCTTGCAGCAATACGTCGTTTTTTTATGTTGCTTGTACCTTTCGTTAGTTAGGTCTTGCTTCTTCCGAGTCCAATCAGACACCTGACCGGTTTCTGAGAATCCATCGAGCGACTGTGCCGCAAGCGGAACCGCGCGGCTCTACCCTGACGGCTCTAAAAAATCCCCAACCGCCACAAGAGCCACCACAGGAATGCTCCGAGAAACAGCCATCCGTTACCCGAACTTCTGTGGCTCATGTTCTTCCCCGCTTCCCGAAAATCCACACTCGACATTTCTCAGGCAGAATCAGCAAAGCGAGATTCACAAGCATGAGAAATGCCGCAACGAAATCGAACAGAGATCGTGCGGGGCTCTCTACGGGAAACATTTTCGGGTCGGGTGGGGGAAAAGGAATTTGAATCTGCATTGTGTTCGCTCCGTTTCGTAAATCGAAATGAAGCGGAACGGTCGCCTTGCAGGCGACTAGCGTGTCGCGGCACAATGCTCTCAACCGTCGCAGCCTTGCAGTGAGGTTCGGCGGCCAGGGGCGCATTCGTGCTAGTAACACGGGTGCGTCCCGCTTCGACTGCTAAACTAGACCCCCAGTAAGCGGAAAGTCAATCACGCTGAGGTACTATGTCGCCGCTAATCAGATTGGTTGTCGGAGCCGAGACGGATGCGGGCTTACATCTTTTGCTGCGCGAACCCACGGGTAGCGATGAAGAACCCTGGTTCTGCAAGGGTGGCCTGATGAAGAATAACGCTGCCTCGCGCTTGTGCCGTGACTGTCCATATGGGGTCCGAACTGGATTCCATCGAATAATGCACGCCCCAAGCACCTGCTAACTGGCTGTTCCATTCGTCCTTCATAGTTTGCCTCGATTGTTTACCTTATCACCTCCACCAGCAAGTCACTTTCCATTGAGGGGACCGACTGCAAGGCTCTTTGGCTTGCGGTAGAAGCGAATCCGTTCAATTGCGGCTATTAGCCCAGCCCACTGTGTGAGGAAAGCCGCGACACTGCCCGCACCCTCAGCAGTATGGTGGAGTGCGAAGCCCATGCCGAAACCAACAGCGCAAGACACCGCCATGCAGCCAATGATGTACAGCGCCGTGTGCCACTTTCGAGGACTACGCAAAATCGCAATTGCAGCAAGTACAACGACAGCAGCCGTAAGAAGCAGCGCGTTTAGGTTCGGTGTTACTGATTGAGTTTGCATCATGGCTTAAAGCACCACGCCTACCAGACAGTGTCAAGTCCTTCAAACGCTATCACAAGCGTTGTGATGTAAGCGGGCACTCACAAAGCCACGTGGCGTAAAAGTTATTTATGCGTTGCGGCGGTTTTCTTCCGACAATTCCGACACATTTCATTTTTCGAGTCCTAATTCTCGGAGCCTCTCTATGGGCGTGTTTTTGCGTGCCCTGCTTATCACATCAAGTCCGAGTGAGCCAAAAATCGCCGCCACAAAAACCATAATCCACCTCACAATCACACCAAGCAGAAACCATCCGAACCAAACTCCCGCAGTCCATCCAAAGGCGCGCCAAACGCTGTAGCACCGATGGTCACCTTCTGGACCAACGCAGTGAGCGGTCAGCGTCACGTACAGCGTGATTAACGCCAGAATATTCTCAGCCCATCCCGAAAAGATAATCCTGATCGTGCGCCATGCATAATCCACAAGAAAAGACAGAATCTGCTCCATGAGTTTTTTCATTGCAGCCCGTCCATCTATATCGCGCTGTTCAAATTGTTGCACGGCGGGGGTTCTCTCTTCGGGGGAGAAAAAACAGGACTGTGCCGCAAGCGGAACCGTTACCCTACTGGCGGGTCTAAAAAATCCCCAACCGCCACAGGACGGCTCCTCACGTAACTGCGGCACGGCGGCTCCCTTATCCAACCAGCCT
The DNA here is from genome assembly GCA_963788345.1 of uncultured Acidobacteriota bacterium. Taxonomy (GTDB): domain Bacteria; phylum Acidobacteriota; class Terriglobia; order Acidiferrales; family UBA7541; genus Palsa-295. The sequence goes on from CAWBGW010000056.1 coordinate 11,249, forward strand.
CTCGTCCGAAGCGCGGAATATCTACCAGAAGTGTCAACATCAAGATATAGTGCCTAAGTGTTTGCGTCAGGGGCAGGGAACACATGAACGACGCCGAACGAGCCCGGATTCACGCTATCGTGAAAGCGGAATTTACCAAGCACCGCTTCGATTTCTTCAAGGAGTCTGTGCCCAACAGCACTGGACCTGTGACTGTTCCAGGTTGTCCGCTCTGCCGGGTCCGCCTTCAAACCGTGTCGCAGTTCGTAGACCATCTTTGCGAAGAGGTTCAAGCGGCGGTCGAGCGATGAGTTTTCCGATCCGGGCAAGAGCACTGTCGGCCCTACCATGTTCCGGTCGCCTTGCACAAAATCCCGCTTGTTTACGTTCCGCGCAGGGATAGAATTTGAGCGATGATGCGCTCTTAGCATCGCGGGCAAAAGGAAAAGCAATGATCGCCCAACAAGATGTAGAGAAGCGGGAGAAGACTCTCAGGATGGCGATGGAAAAGGTCTTGCCGGACTTCGTCAAGTCATGCAAAGAGAATGTCGAGCCGTTGCTCATTCATCAGGACGCATTCGCGGTGGACTATGACGAGTATGAACTTCTTGGGATGGCAATCAAGTTTGCAGGATTGTATGGAAAAGAAGTCCGCATCGTCGGTAAGAACAGGGACTCGTTAAAAGCAGCGGCGGCTAACTGACGGCATTCATCTTGGAGACACCGGGCAGGGGAACGTCGGTTGTGGTCCGTGGCTGGAATCGACTGAACCTCGCTGGAATTTTCTGTGGATATCACGGTTTTGCGTGTCGCTTTTCACAAAATCTCGATACCTCGACAGCCTTAAATCACGCCACTTGGATGATAGTCAAAGTGTGGTATAGATTCGACGCGGAGGACGTGAATGAACATTCTGGCAGCGATCAAACGAGAAGAGCGAAAACTCGAAAAGCAGTTGGGCAATTTGCAGGACCAATTGGATGGGGTGAGAGACGCGGCGAAAGCATTGGGGCGCTCAGCAAATCACAGCGTCAGGAGACTGTCGGCGGAAGCGCGAGCGCAGATTTCAAGAGCGCAAAAGCGGCGGTGGGCCAAGGTGAAGGCGGGAGTGAAGAAAGCCGCCAGTTAGGACGGGGCTACTCTTCCACTCTCTCCCAAGACACGGTCACTGTGTCTGGACGCTGTGAGTATTCCCGCGCGGTGTGGTCGCCCGCTGGATGAGTGCTCGACGTTGTTCGTCGCCGAACACTTCGGAATGCTTCCTGTAGTGGCAGTCCTTGCTTCCCAAGGGGGCGTGCAGGAAATCGCAGTCTCGCGGTTTCTTATCGATTGTGATGTCTTTCCAATCGGCGTTGGAATTTCGCCAGTACCATACCTTGTCTGTCCACCTGTCTAATTTTATGGAACACCTGCGGGATGCGATCCTGAAGAAGGCTATATCGGGGACCCGAAGGCAGACCGCTATGTTAGATGCGAACTGCGTCCCATACCGTCGGAGAAAGCAAAGGATGAGTTGATTCAGTCGCTTGAAGGACTAGGAGTTTCACCGCCCTCTCGAAAAACGGAAACTAAGGATGGTTGGTTCATTCTTGATTTTGATTGCGGCAGTGACGATGAAGGTAAGCAGCTCGTCGAGTCGATGAACTCAAGAGGAAAAGATTTTGACGATATTGTTCTGCTGAGCAAACGGACACGTAGTTGAAGTCGGACGCGGCGAGTGGTTGCATATTCTGGTGCATAAAAAAGACCGCTCATTCGGTCACCATCATCTGCCACGGGAGCGTCTCTGCGACCAATTTGTGACCAATTCCCTCAAAAACCAACCAACCCGCGCCAACGTGCTCCAACGAGAACTGCAACTAATTCAACCACTTAGATTGATGGTAAAAGACTTGCAAGGATGGCGGTTTTTGCCCCTCAAGCTGGTGCGTCTGCCAGTTCCGCCACGACCGCGTGGATTCTTATCGTAAGCGTTGGCGATTTCATTTGTCAAATGCCACGCCGTGCTCCAGCGCCCGTGAGACTCACTAGCTAACTGCAACTGGGTGTAGAATCTGGCCACCAGGAAATGAAACATCGACCGAACGCACGCTCGTGCGGGGTAGACGACAGTCGCGCCCGATGAGCAGCGGTGGAGTCGGTCGACCGGAGGAAAAACGTGAAGCCACAGCTACGAACGGTTTGGATAGTGGTCGCTATTCTGATCGGATACTTTATCCCGCCAAACGCAGCCGCTCAGGGCACCCCGGCTGACTACGAGCGCGCCACTTCCTTGAAGCAAAAGTATGAGGCCGCGGCGATCGACATCGCCGGGCCCGCTTCGTGGATCGGCGACACGAACCGCTTTTGGTATCGCAAGCTCTCGAGGGGGAAGACCGAGTTCATCATCGTCGACGCCGAGACGCTGAAGAAGCAGCCCGCGTTCGACCAGGAGAAAATCGCAGCGTCGCTTTCGGCGGCAACCGGCAACACATACAAGGCCGACGAGCTGCCGCTCAACTTCCTCAATTTCGACGCGAGCGGCGCGTCGTTCCTGACGTTCGTCGACAGCACGGCGGTTCGGTGTACGCTGGCCGATTCCGTCTGCAAGAAAGCCGGTGACAACCGCGGTGGCGGCGAGATCGAAGGCAGCCGCCGGGGACAGGAGGGGCCGCGCGTCTCGCCTGACAAAAAGTGGGAAGCGGTCATCAACAACTTCAACGTCGCGATTAGGCGGCCGGGATCTCACGACCTGATATTCCTCAGCACCGACGGCTCTGAAGGCAATCACTACGATTTGTCGTCGATCGTATGGTCGCCTGACTCGACGAAGCTGGCTGCCTACCGCGTGAAATCGGGATACCATCGTGAGGTTCACTACGTGTCTTCGTCCCCCGAGGATCAGCTACAGCCTGAGAATTTCACGGTTCCTTACACCAAGCCCGGTGATGTTCTCGATCTCGATCAGCCGGCGCTGTTTGACGTCGCCGCAAAAAAGCAAACAAACGTCGACAACTCCTTGTTTCCCAATCCCTACGCGCTCTCAGAAATCGTCTGGCGCAAAGACAGCCGGGCGTTCACGTTCGAATACAACCAGCGCGGCCATCAGGTTTATCGAGTGATTGAAGTTGACGCCGCGACGGGCAAGCCGCGCGCGGTGATTTCCGAAGAGCCGCAGACGTTCTTCAACTATCGTGAGGCAAATGGGAGCCTGGCGGATTCCGGCAAGAAATATCGCCACGACGTAGATGACGGCAAGGAGGTCATCTGGATGTCGGAGCGCGACGGCTGGAATCACCTGTACATGCTTGACGGAGTCACTGGCGCCGTGAAGAACCAGATCACGACGGGCGATTGGGTGGTTCGCGCGGTGCAGCGCGTCGACGACGAAAAGCGTCAAATCTATTTCAGCGCCGGCGGAATGTATCCCGGCCAGGATCCGTACTTCGCCTATTACTATCGCATCAACTTCGATGGCTCTGGCCTCACGCGGCTCACGCCCGAAGACGGCAATCACACCGGCGCGTATTCGCACGACGGAAAGTTTTTCGTCGATAACTATTCGCGCCTCGATTCCCCGCCGGTCCTCGTGCTGCGCAAGACGGCTGACAATTCCGTGCTTGCCACCCTCGAACGCGGCGACATGACCGAACTCGTGAAGGCGGGCTGGAAGGCCCCGGAGGTTTTCACCGCGCCCGGCCGCGACGGCAAGACGCCGATTTGGGGCATCATCATTCGCCCGACAAACTTCGACGCGTCCAGGAAATACCCCGTCATCGAATATATCTACGCGGGGCCGCAGGGCTCCTTCGTACCCAAGTCCTTCATGGTTTATTCGCCGATGATGTCGCAGGCGGAGGTTGGATTTATCGTCTCGGAGAGCGATGGCATGGGAACGTCGAACCGTTCGAAGGCGTTTCAGGACACGGCGTGGAAGGATCTGGGAGACGCCGGTTTTCCCGATCGCATCCTTTGGCACAAAGCCGTGGCCGCGAAGTATCCGTGGTACGACATCATGCGCGTGGGAATCTATGGTGGCTCAGCCGGAGGCCAGAACTCGCTGGGCGGGCTGCTCTTTCACCCGGAGTTCTACAAGGCGGCAGTTTCGTACGCAGGTTGCCACGACAATCGCATGGACAAGCTCTGGTGGAATGAGCAGTGGATGGGCTGGCCCATCGGGCCGCAGTATTCCGAGTCGTCGAATGTGGACAACGCTTGGCGGTTGCAAGGCGATCTCTTACTGGTCGTCGGAGAGCTGGATACCAACGTCGATCCCTCTTCCACGATGCAGGTGGTGCACCAGTTGATGAAACACAACAAGAATTTCGACCTGCTCGTGGTTCCCGGAGCGAACCATCCGGCCGCTCGCGGCGATCAGTATGCCGCCTATGGGGATCACAAGCGTTTCGACTTCTTCGTCCAGCACCTGCTCGGAGTGACGCCGCCATCGTGGAACCACACGGAGTCGACGGCGGCGGTGGGGGCGACCATGCCTGCGTCTGGCACACCCTGATCGGCTTGCGAGTTTCCTGAGGAACCGCGTCGGAACCCACTGGGATTTCAACGAAGCCGATGCTTTCTAGTCGGCGGGCTGCCTGGAGCCTTCGAAAAGGCGCGCGGTGAGAGCTCCAAAGATGACGCCGCCAACGTGAGCTACGTAGGCCACTCCGCCAGTCTGGGTGGCTGCCACTGATCCGACGTTGAAGAGTTGAATGAGGAACCAAAACCCAATCAGAAGCACTGCAGGGATCATGGTGATTTTCACGAAAATGAAAATGATCAGAATCGACTTGATTTCGTCGCCAGGGTACGTCACCAGGAACCCGCCCATCACGGCGGCGATTGCGCCGCTCGCGCCCAGGTTGGGAACCGTGGAACTGGGGCTCATTGCGATCTGCGCGAGCATGGCCACGAATCCGCCGGCAAGGTAGAACACCAGGTACTTCACCGGATTCATCGCATCTTCCATCTCGGGGCCAAAGGCCCACAGGAAAATCATGTTGCCCAGGATGTGCGACCAACTGCCGTGCATGAACATGGCCGTGAGTATGGTGATCCAGTGATGGCCGGCGATGATGTTCGCGGGGATCGCCGACCACTTCAGCACGAATGCATCGCCGCCGCTCAGTTCAAGGAAGAAAACGAAGAAATTCGTGAGGATGAGGCCGAGCGTGACGATGGGAAAATGCGCCGGGCGCCGGGACGCGTCGGTTAACGGGATCAAGCCTCCCACGTTATCTTTCCTCCTTTCACGGTATGCGCATCAATCGTCAAGCGCGCATACGCTGGATCTCGCGGGGTGCATCGTACGCTTCTCGTGCTCGGGAACAAAACGAATTTGGCCGCTAGCCGGAACGCGCATTTCCGACCGGCGGTCGCCGAAGTGGGAAGTGGGTTCGTTTCCTCTACGTCCTGCTGTTTCCTTCGCCCCCTAGTTTCTATCTTCGCCGGGAACCTTTTCCGTTGGGTCGTCGTACTTCTCATAGCGAGCAAACCGAGTCTGTCTAAGGATCTCCATGGCCAACGGAAACTTTGTCGAGAATCTGATCGGCGACCTGAAGCACGCAGTGCGCGTCCTGTGGCGGAGTCCCGCGTTCGCTGCTACGGCGATTGCTGCGCTCGCGCTGGGCATAGGCGCGAATACGGCCATTTTTTCGGTGGTCGACACGGTGTTGTTGCAGCCGCTCTCGTATCCGCAGCCAGACCGGCTCGTCGCGCTGATGCGCCATTTCCCGGATGGAGACGGCAACTCCGCTTCGATTCCGAAATTCATGGTGTGGCGCGAACAGACGCAGGTGTTCCAGGCCGTCGCCGCGTACGACTTCGCCGGCCCCGGCATCAACCTCACCGGTGGGGACCGTCCTCGGCAGGTGAAGGGAATTCATGCCTCGGCGGATTACTTCGCGGTTTTCGGCGCGCCGGTTGCGATGGGCCGCACGTACACTCTGGACGAAGACCGTCCCGGTGGACCGCACGTGGTCGTCATCAGCAACGGATTGTGGCACAGCCAGTACGGAGGCGACCCGGCAATCGTGGGCAAAACGATTGCGCTGTCTGGCGACCCTTACGAAGTGATCGGCGTGCTCGGTCCCACGTTCAAAACCGATCCCCTTGCCGACGTTTGGGTGCCGCTTCAGGCAGACCCCAATAGCACCAATCAAGGGCATTATCTGCTCTGCACGGCCCGGATGCGCCCGGGTGTCACGGTCGACCAGGCCAAAGCTGCCATGAAACTTTCCGCGGAAGAGTTCCGCAGAAAATTTCCGGGTCCGCTGATGGACGCGCACGAAAGCGCCACGGCCGTGCCTTTGAGGGACACGGTGGTCAGGGACGTTCGGGCTGCGCTGTTGATTTTGCTGGGCGCAGTCGGTTTCGTGCTGCTGATTGCGTGCGCCAATGTGGCGAACCTGCTGCTCGCTCGCGCGACGCTGCGCAAGCGCGAGATCGCGATTCGATCGGCGCTGGGCGCGGGCCGCCGCCGCATCATCTATCAGTTGCTCACAGAAAGCGTGCTGCTCTCGCTTGTGGGAGGCGTTCTTGGGCTTGTGCTGGGTTACTTCGGAGTGCGCGCGTTGCTGGCGATCAACCCGGTGGATATTCCGCGGCTCGGCGAGCACGGTTCGGCAGTGTCGCTCGACTGGCGCGTGCTTGCGTTTACGCTGGGCGTCGCGCTGCTCACGGGCATCCTGTTTGGCCTGATACCCGCGTTCAGCGCATCGCGCACCGACCTGAGCGTGACGCTCAAGGAAGGCAGCTCGCGCACCGGCAGCGGCTTCCGCCAGAACAAGGCGCGCTCGATTCTGGTCGTCACGGAGATGGCGCTCGCGCTGATTCTGCTGGTCGGCGCCGCGCTCCTGATTCGCACCTTCGCAACGCTGCGATCGGTGAAGCCCGGTTTTGATTCGCACAATGTTCTGACGATGGAGATGTCGCTTTCCGGAACGCGATTCGAGAATACCGCCGGAGTGGCTCAGGCGGTGCGCGACGTGGAACAGCGCGTTGGCGCGCTGCCGGGAGTGGAGGCCATCGCGAGCACTTGCTGCTTGCCGCTAACGGGAGGCATCGATATGCCGTTCACGATCGAAGGTGTTCCGCCGACCGACGGTCCTTACAACGGCGACGTGCAGTGGCGCAACGTCTCGTGGCAATACTTCCAGGTGTTCCGGATTCCGCTGCTGCGCGGCCGCACGTTCACCGAACGCGATGACGCCGGCTCGGATCGCGTCGTTGTGATCACCGAAGCGATGGCCAAGAAGTATTGGCCGAAGGGCGACGCCGTCGGAGCGCGCATCACGATCGGCCACGGCCTGGGTCCGGAATTCGAAGAACCGCCGCGCCAGATCATCGGCATCGTCGGCGATACGCGCGATTCCGGTCTCGACAGCGACCTGACGCCCATGATGTTTTTGCCCGAGCCGCAGATCCTCGACGGCATCACCACGCTCGAGAGTCGCGTACTTCCCATCAACTGGGTGATTCGCACGAAGGTTGCGCCATTCTCCTTGAGCGCGGACCTTGAGCGAGAACTTCGCGTCGCTACCGGCGGGCTTCCCGTTGCGCATATTCGCACGATGGATCAGGTGGTGGGAGAATCCACGGCTCGAAGCGACTTCAACACTACGCTCCTCTCGATCTTCGCGGGAGTCGCGCTCCTTCTGGCTGCCATCGGCATCTACGGCCTGATGGCGTATTCCGTTCAGCAACGCACCCAGGAAATCGGCATTCGCATGGCTTTGGGGGCGAGCCCCGAGAACGTGCGCAAAATGGTCGTGCTTCAGGGAATGCGGTTGGCGGCCATAGGGGTCGTCATTGGCGTTGCGGCTGCGCTGGGCCTCACGCGGTTCATGGCCGGGCTGATCTATGGAGTAAAGACCTGGGATCCGATCGTCTTCATCTCGGTTGCGACGCTGCTTAGTATGGTTTCGTGGTTTGCGACCTACATTCCGGCGCGGCGCGCCTCTCGCGTCGATCCGATGGTATCGTTGCGCTACGAGTAGCGCAGGGTACTTTCGGGCCAGAACTCCGCTCCCACGTATGAGATTTGAGCTAGAATGCACCAGAGGGCTGCAATGACGCTCGATTGGTCGAAATGCTCAGTGGTGGAAAGCGTGCCGGGGAAAGTTAGCGGCGCCTGGGTCTTCCGCGGGACGCGCATGCCTGTCGCTGCCGTTTTCGAGAACCTGGAGGACGGCCTCACCATTGACGAAATCGTTCAACTGTACGACGGCCTGACCCGCGAGCAGGTCAAGGCAGTCTTAGATTTTGCTGCGCAAAGTTTGGAATCTCCGTCGCTCTCCTCGTAATGTTCGTTCTCTTTGACCAGGGAACCCCAGTCGCAATTCGAAACGCGCTGCAAGATCATGTCGTCAAGACGGCTCGTGAGCAAGGCTGGAACACTTTGCTGAACGGCGATTTGCTGCGCGCCGCAGAGCAAGCTGGGTTTGATGTGTTTCTCACCACAGACACGAATCTCCCCTATCAGCAGAATCTGGAAGGCCGTAAGCTCGCCATCGTAATTCTGAGCCGAAACAAATGGAGTCTGGTCAGGTTAAAGATCCCGGAGATTGTTGCCGCAATCGAGGCCGCACAGCCAGGAACTTGCGCATTCGTTGACATCCCCGCACGTTGAGCAAGAGTTCTGGCACGTTACTTCAATCTTCGTCCTTGAAATTCCTCTCCGCTTCTATATGATGCGTCTTTCTTATAGGTTCCATTCACGCTTTTTGCCGTTGGGGGCAAGGGAGCAAAAGCGAATGCGACTTGGGAAGTTCCGGAAGAAGTTCAGCAGGACGTCCGATCGTGGGTCTGCCGCAACCGCAGGGGTGTTGTCACTCCTGATCGTCACGCTAGTTGTCGTCACGGTGTACATTTTCGTCTCGCGGCTATGGGAAGCGCCGGCTTCGATCACGTCGGTGGGCAATGAGATCGATCATCAGTACGACCTCACGCTCGCTCGTCACCGGCACGGTGTTCATCCTGTCGCAGCTTGGTCTCGCTTACGCGATATTCCGCTTTCGCGACCGCGGCCAGCGCGCCAAATACACGCATGGCAACAACACCATGGAGGTCGTCTGGACCACGGCGACGGTCATCCTCTTCGTCGGGTTGGGTCTGATGGGATACAAGGCGTGGGCGGAAATGCGATTCGCGCAGGCCGCGCCGAACGCGATCCAGGTGGAAGTCACCGCGAACCAATTCGTCTTCAATTTCCGGTACGCCGGTCCCGACGGCAAATTCGGCAAGCTCGATCCCAAGCTGATCAGTGCATCGACCGGCAATCCACTGGGCCTCGATCCGAACGATCCCGCGGGCAAAGATGACATCGTCGTTCCCACGATCACCGTACCCGTGAACCGCGAAATCGAATTGCTATTGCGCTCGCAGGACGTGATTCACAATTTCTACGTCCGCGAGTTGCGCCTGCAGCAGGACACCGTGCCGGGCATGGTCATTCCGATGCACTTCACCGCGAACGCCATCGGTCGCTACGAAGTGGTCTGCACACAGTTGTGCGGGCTGGGACATTACCGGATGCGGACGTTCCTCGACGTCGTCTCCGAATCCGACTACGAGAATTTCCTGAAGCAGCAAGAACAGCCGGCGGCCGGCCAGTGAACCCGAACTTTTTCAGCTCAGGGTTTGCAAGTACAAACCCTGAAACCCGTCCAGGAGGCCATGCATGAGTTCGCACGCTCACCCCGTGCCCCATCAGCCGACAGGCTTTGTCAGCAAGTACATTTTCAGCGTCGATCATAAAGTGATCGGCATTCAGTACATCATGCTGGCCATGACGGCCGTAGTCATCGGAGTGATTCTCTCCGTGATCATGCGTTTCCACTTGGCGTGGCCGGGCGCGCACATTCCATTTATTCAGGGCGGAATCATGACGCCGGAGCAATATGCGGCGGTGCTGACGATGCACGGCACGATCATGGTGTTTTTCGTTCTCACGACGGCGCCGCAGGGCGGCTTCGGAAACTATTTTCTGCCGATTCAAATTGGCGCGCCTGACATGGCTTTCCCTCACCTGAACATGCTCTCGTTTTGGGTGACGTTTCTCGCGTTCGTTGCGATTCTGGCTGCGTTTGTGGTTCCGGGCGGCGCGCCGATCAGCGGTTGGACCGGCTACGCGCCCCTGAGCGGGCTCGGCGAAGTGACGGGGCCTGGCGAAGGCTGGGGCCAGACGTGCTGGATCATCAGCATCTCGCTGTTCTGCCTGGCTTCGCTGCTTGGAGCGCTCAACTTCATCGCCACCACAATCGACATGCGCGCGCCGGGCATGAGCCTCTTCCGCATGCCGCTTACGGTTTGGGGCTGGTTCGTCACTGCGATTCTCGGCTTGCTCGCGTTCGGCGTGCTGCTCGCCGGTGGAGTTCTGTTGCTGCTCGATCGCTCGGCGGGAACGAGCTTCTTCATTCCGGCCGGCACGGTGGTAAACGACCAGTTGCAGCCGCACAGCGGAGGCTCGCCGCTTCTCTGGCAGCACTTGTTCTGGTTCTTCGGCCACCCCGAGGTTTACATCGCGATTCTGCCGGGCATGGGCGTGGCATCGCACGTCCTCTCGACCTTCTCGCGCAAGCCGGTGTTCGGATACCGCGCGATGGCTGGCGCCATCTGCGGGATTGGTTTCCTCGGGTTCATGGTCTGGGGACATCACATGTTCGTCAGCGGCATGAGCCCTTATTCCGGGTTCGCGTTCTCGGTGCTGACGATGTCCATCGGCGTTCCTTCGGCGATCAAGACTTTCAACTGGCTGGGTACACTCTGGAACGGGAAGATCATTTTCAAGACGCCGATGCTCTTCGCGCTGGGGTTCGTTTCGCTGTTCGTCAGCGGCGGCCTTTCGGGACTCTTCCTCGCACAGCCCGCCGTGGACAATCGGCTGCACGCCACCTACTACGTCGTCGCGCACTTTCACCTGGTAATGGGCGTCGCCGCGATCTTCGGCATCTTCGCGGCCATGTACTTCTGGTTCCCGAAAATGTTTGGCCGCATGATGAGCGAGCCGCTTGGGAAAATCCATTTCTGGTTTACGTTTATCGGCGCGTATCTGATCTTCATGCCGATGCACTGGCTGGGAATCGCGGGCGGAATCCGGCGCTACGCGGACTACACGGCCGTGGATTTCCTGAAGCCCCTGCAGCCCGTCCACAACTTCATCACTTGGGCCGCGTTCGTCACGGCGGGCGCGCAGATTTTCTTCTTGTTCAATTTTTTCTGGAGTTTGAAACACGGCGCCAAGGCCGGGAAGAATCCCTGGAACGCCACGACCCTCGAATGGGACACGGACTCTCCGCCGCCGCTCGATAATTTCGGCGGGCACTATCCCAGCGTCTATCGCGGCCCGTACGAATTCAGTGTTCCCGGAGCGGTGGAAGACTTCGTTCCTCAGCATCTGGCTCCCGCCGAAGTGGCGCGGACAAAATAAGGCCGATCCATGCCCGCCACCGCCACACACGACGTCGAGCTGATCCGGAGCGATCACGGTGGAACGGGCGGAGGCTCGTCCGGCGGAAATGGCGGGTACGGCGGCGGAGAAGGGAACGAATCTTCCGGAGCGGCTCGCGTTCCTCAGCGCACCTACGTCACCGGGATGACCATCGGGCTCGGCGGCATCCTGATGTTCTTCATGGCGCTGGTCAGCGCCTACATCGTCCGTAAAGGAATGCCCAACAGCGGCTGGGTGCCGCTGCCGGTGTTTCCGCGGATTTTGTGGTTGAACACTCTTATTCTCGTCGCCAGCAGCTTCACCATCGCTCGTTCGCGACGGCTTTTCCGCGCCGACGATCAGCCCGGATTTCGACACTGGTGGGGCGTCACGACGATCCTCGGGGTCTTCTTTCTGATCGGGCAGGTGCTCGCGTGGCGGCAAATGGTGCACGCCGGCGTTTTTCTGGCGACCAATCCGAGCAGCAGTTTCTTCTACGTCTTCACGGCAGCGCACGGGCTGCATCTTCTGGGCGGCATCCTGGCGCTGCTTTTGGTTCTTGTCCGTCCGACGCACCGCCTGACGCGCGGGACGGCCACAGAAGTGGTGGCGATGTACTGGCATTTCATGGATGGGCTTTGGGTGTTCCTGTTCTTACTCCTCATTCTGGGACGGTGAAACGTGAGCGAAACCGAAGTCGAAGGCATAGTTGAGTCGCCATGGTCGGGCGGCGGTTCTCCCTTCGCGATTAACTCGAAGAAGCTGGGAATGTGGCTGTTCATCGTGTCGGACTCCCTCACTTTTTCGGCGTTGCTCGTCAGCTACGCGTACGTGCGTCTGGCCAACCCGGATTGGCCCAGGCCGTTTGAGATCTGGCCCGCGATTGCCAAGTCCACGTTGATGACGGTGATCCTGCTCAGCTCCAGCTTGACGATGGTGTTTGGCGTTGCCGCGGCGCAAAAGGGCGAGACGAAAAAGGCGGTCAAGCTGCTCTGGTGGACCATTATCTTCGGCCTCGCGTTCGTCGCCATTCACGCGACGGAGTGGTACACGCTCATCACCGTGGAGCACGTCACGCCATGGTCGAATCCCTGGGGCGCGCCGCTATTTGGCGGGACATTCTTTGGCCTTACGGGGCTGCACATGCTGCACGTCACGATCGGCGCCGCGTATTTGGCGATCATCGCGCGCGGGTTTAGCAAGGGCAAATACAATTCCGACCACGTGGAAGTGAGCGGCCTTTACTGGCACTTCGTCGACCTAGTTTGGATGTTCATTTTCCCGCTGGTGTACTTGATGTCGGTCAGCCTGAAAGGATAGGAGCGACGATGAGTTCGCATGCGGCAGCCGCGGAAAGTCACGATGTAGGACACCACAAAGCGTTTGTTATCGTGTGGGTGTGGTTGTTGGCGCTCACCGGAGTGGAAGTGTTCCTCGCGTATTTGAGGCTCGCTCCGGTGCTGATGCTGACGATCCTGGTGGGCTTGTCGCTCATCAAGGCGGCGCTGATCGTCTCGTACTTCATGCACCTGCGCTTCGAGCGGCTCGGACTCTTTCTGTTACTGGTGCCGGCCATGGTATTCTGCATCTGCATGATGCTGATCATGTTCTTCCCAGACAGCGTCCGGCTGCTGCACATGCGGCAATGAGCTGTTGGAGAGACGCGAATTGAAAGCGAGGTTTAACTTCGTATTTCGAGTGGCCGCGATGTTGGCTGCCTGCGCCGCACTATTCGCGACTTGCGCGCCACACGCGGCCGCGCAGGGTTGTGCGATGTGCTACCAGAACGCCGCCGCATCCGGAGCGCAGGGCCGCGAAGCTTTGCGCCACGGGATTCTGGTTCTTCTGTTTCCTACCTTGAGTCTCTTCGTGGGAATCTTCGCATTGATCTTCAGCCGTCGCAACACTTCCCGCTAGCACTGTGTTTCACGCAAATTGACGTTTATCGAAGTATCAAAAAGTGCCGCGTCACTTCTTCTGCGCTTTCCCATGAGGGGCCAGTGCGACGGCGGCCTCGTCGGTGAGATAAAGGAAGGTAAACGTCTCCTGCAGATACAGCCGGACGGTTTTATCGGTGTGGCTGAGGTAGCCGATGGAGACGTCCTGGCCGATGTGAAGATCGAAATCGCCGCCGCGAGTGGTCAGCACGAAAGCGCCGGCGATGGCGGGCGCCCAGATGATTTTGTCGATCGTCAGCCGCTTGACGTGTTCGAGCACCGGGTATCCGTGGTCGCTGGTCTCGGCGAGCGCGGTGTAGGCGTCGGCGCCGAGCAGCACCGAGTAGGGGCCGTTGACGCCGACCAGGCGCAACTGACTCAAGCCCTGGGCAATGGCTTGCGGGTACTCCCGCACATCGGCGGGAAGCGTCACCTTCGGATTGCTGGTTCCCTGACGGACGCCGCCGATGCCGGCAGCGGCATAGCCTTCGAAGATGGCGCAATCTTCGGCAAAGGCGATCTGGCGCGCGGCGTCCTTCGCCGGTTGCCAGTTCGAGTCGTTGGCGCCACGCTCGACGTCGTCGATCGCCTGGCGATCGAGTTCGAACGGAAAACGCAGCTCGACCAGCGCATTCACCTCGCGCTGCCGGGCGAGGATACCGTCCCTGGGAGCCGCGATCGTCTTTAGGTGGCCGGTGCCGACCGCGGAGAGACCTGTGCCCGCCGGCGGGTGCACGTCGACGACGCGCCGCCCGGCCAGGTATCGCTTGAACGTGCGAGAAGTTTCCTCCTCAATTTGAGCCCACGCCCCGTCGGAAATGGGGGCCAGCTCGCGATGTAGATTATTCATGTGAGGTGTCTCCTTTGAGGGAACCGATGCAGAGCGAACCGTCGCCCTGCGATTGGTTGGATGACGAAAGCTCGGCCGGCGGTGCGGCGGACGAGGTCGCGGCTTGTGGCTCGTCGTTGGCCACGCCGTCTAGAAACGTCGCGGACGGCACGAAGAACAGGCTTCCGGTGACGGCGCGGCTGAAGTCGAGCAGCCGGTCGTAATTTCCCGGCGGACGGCCGACGAACATGTTTTCGATCATCTGCTCCGTGGTGCGCGGCGAACGGCTGTAGCCGATGAAATAGGTGCCAAATTCGCCGTGCGCGGGCCGGCCGAAGGGCATGTTGTCGCGCAGGATTTTCACCTCTTTGCCGTCCTCGACGATCGTCGTAAGCGCATTGTGCGCCGAGGTTGGCTTGACGGAATCGTCGAGTTCGATGTCGGAGAGCTTCTTGCGGCCGATGATTCGTTCCTGAGTCTCGGTGGGAAGCGCATTCCAGCCTTCCATATCGTGGAGATACTTCTGCACGATCACGTAGCTCCCGCCGGCGAACCCGGCGTCCTCGTCGCCGATCAGCACGGCGTCGACCGCCGCTTCGCCCGTCGGATTCTCCGTCCCGTCGACGAAACCGATGAGGTCGCGGTCATCGAAAAAGTGGAAGCCGTGCACTTCATCGACGGGCGTGACGGCATGTGCGATGCGCGCCATGATTTGCGTGGCGAGCTCGAAGCATAAATCCATGCGCTTGGCGCGAATGTGAAACAGCAAGTCCCCCGGTGTGGAAACCGCATGGCGCGTTCCGGCATGAAAGTCGCGGAACGGATGAAGCTCTGCCGGACGCGGCGGCCCAAAGAGGTGGTCCCACGCTTCAGAGCCAAATCCCAAGATGCAGGAAAGTGCTCCCTCGAGATCGCGAGATCCCACCGCGCGCAACAACGCGGCGAGGTCGCCGCAGAACCCCCGCACGGTCGCGCGACTCTCGGGGCCCGGTTTCAGAGTGACGACCAGGAATATAGCCGCGCGAGTGAGTGGCGCGGACACCGGCTGCGCGAGCGTTCGCAAGCCTTCTGCTGCATTGCGAACGCTCTTCGGATCGGGGTTCATCGGATGTCATCCTGGAGGGCGCCCGGCATCTCACTCTTCGAGATAACGCGCTCGCCTCGCGTGCGAAGTTTGAGGGCGGAAGCTTACCATCGTCCGGCGAGAAACGTCCACGCGGCCGTGCGGTTCAACGGTCGGCTGGGCTGCGTGCGCGTGAAACCCTAACCAAGGAAGAAAAGGGGCGGGAGTGATCCCGCCCCGGTGATCTGCTACGCGGAGATTGCTTCCTACGGCGTGGCTTTGTCGTGGAGTTTCAAGCAGACGTCGACGGCGTTATTGGGATTCACAGCACTGTTGTCGAATTCGATGTGCTGAATCTTTCCGTCTTTGTCCACCACGAACGTCGTGCGCCGCGCCCACTCGTAGTCATCTCCGCCCATGGGATATTTTTTCAGAATCCCGTAAGAGGTAAGGACCTTGTGGTTCATGTCGCTTAGAAGCGGGAACGTAACGCCGATTTGCTTCGCGAATGCTCCGTTGGCGGGGGGACTGTCAATGCTGATTCCGAAAACTTCGGTGTCGTTTGCTTCGAGTTTGGCCAAATCAGCCTGATAGGCCTGTAGCTCCTTCGTTCAACCACCTGTGAAAGCCAGGACGTAGAAGGCGAGGATTACGGTCTTCTTTCCACGATAGTCGCTCAGCTTCACCGGCTTTTGTTGATCGCTCGGCAAACTGAAATCTGGCGCGACATCGCCCACCTTCAAGGTCGTCGTGGCCATGGCGTCGTCCTGCGCCGCAGCGGGGAACCATCCCGCGAGCAGCAGCAGGAGCAAGCCAGTGAATCCCATGACGCTTCGCTTCATGCTTCCTCCATTTTGGGTTCGGTAGAGCCGAACGAGATTATAGCCGCACATCAATTCAAAACGCACCTGCGAACGGTATTAAAATGGGAACGACTGGGTGCGGTCTATCCTGGATACGCGCTCGCTCCAACGGGATAGTGCAATTTCAATTGATGAAAAATAAGGGCCTGGTTCTGGCAATTTTGTTATTGAGTACGACGGCTGCTCTCGAGCTTCCCGGGCAGAAACGCGAAGCGGCGGCGCAGCAGTCCTCAGCGACCACATCACAGGCTGAGACCGCGACAGTAACGACGCAGGAAAATGTTCCTTACAGTTCCATGAACGGTTCCGAGCTACATCTCGATGTCTACGCACGTGCCGCTCGCGGGTCGACGATCAGTCCGGCGGTAGTGCTCATTCATGGCGGCGGATGGACAGATCTCGACAAGAGCACGATGCGCGGCATGGGGCAATTCCTCGCGCGCTCCGGATTCGTCGCGTTTTCGGTAGAATATCGTCTCTTCCATGCCGGTGAGAATCGCTGGCCGGCTCAACTGGATGACGTGCAGCGCGCCGTGCGATGGGTGCGTGCCAACGCAGCCAAGTATGGCGTCAGCCCAGAGCGCGTCGGGGCCTTCGGTCACTCGGCCGGCGCGCAATTGGCCGCTCTGCTGGGAATGGAGGAAACGCGAGACAATTCCGATCCTGCTCTCGCAAAGTATTCGAGCAAGGTGCAAGCGGTCGTGGACGTCAGCGGACCTGCCGATTTCACCACTGAGAAAGATCCCGAGGGTGTCGCATTCTTGACCGATTTTTTAGGGGTTGACTACGCAAAACAGCCGCAGGTTTGGCAGGAAGCGTCGCCTGCCTTCCACATTTCGAAAGAAGACGCGCCTTTTTTGATCGTCCATGGCACGCATGATGAACGCGTCCCAATTTCACAGGCGCAGGAGCTTTTCGAAAAACTGCAGATCGCAGGAGTGCCTGTGTCGTTTGTCAAAGTTGAAGCCGGGCACACATTTCAGACTCTCGAAACTCGGCGGCAACTCGCGATCGAGACGCTCGCATTTTTCCATCGCTATCTCGGCGCGACGCAGGACTAAAAGGCTAGGGGAGTCTCCGAAATCTGTTCAGCGCAAGCGACCAGGAGGATCGGCGGGTTCGGGAGTGTGGAGGTCGAGCGCAGGACCTTCGCTGTCGGGGAGCCTCGACGGCGGCAACTGCGGCAAGCCGATACCGCGATTCAATTCCAGATGCTCTTTCGCGCAGCGTGGGCAGTAGCCC
>CAWBGW010000057.1:0-19872 GCA_963788345.1 uncultured Acidobacteriota bacterium
TAGCTGCGTTGTGCGATTGAGCTCCGGGCGAAATAACACGGGCGCACGTGAGAGCAAAAAACAAAAAGGAGGCCGTCGCCAAGCGGGCGCGATATGCCGCGAGTCTCCGAATCATCTTCCGTATGGTAAGTCAGGACGCCGAGGAATTGTCAGCAAGGTTGATCGCACAGCGCCGTTCTTGTACTACCGGTAAACCGCCGTGTCAACGCATGTCGGGGCATGTCGGCCTCGAAAAACTGTTGGCGGTAACTCTTTGACGCAGGTGCGCACACCCTCGTAGACTTGCGCGGCGAGGATTGCTATATGAGTGCTGGACCATTCTGCTTCTCGTTTACTTGGGCGGACATGCGGGGACAAAATAATTTCCCCTGGGCGAGGGAAACAATTTGATCGTTGAGGAACTCAGGGCGCTACAGCAAAAGTTCGGCTTCCTGCCGGCCGAGCAGCTGGACGCGTTGTCGAAGAGAATAGACGTACCCATTTCCCGCCTGCATGGCGTTGCGAGCTTTTTTCCGCACTTTCGGTTGACGCCTCCGCCAAAAGCCGACGTTCGGATTTGCCGCGATATGTCGTGCCATTTGCGAGGCGCAGACCGGCTTCGCTCGAATGTCGAAACGCAATACCAGAACGCCAGCGATCAAGATGTCACCATTCGTGGCGTTTCCTGCTTGGGCCAATGTGATCACGCTCCTGCCATTTCCATCAACGACCGCATCTTCACGCGAGCCGACGAAGCAGGCATCGAGCAGATGATTCGCGGATTGCTCGCCAGGGGAGAATTGCCACCGATTCTTGCATCGCACGAGCGCGTTGAATTGGCCTCCGACCCCTACCGCCAAAGCGGAGGCGAACATTACGCAGCTGTGCGCCGCCTGGTGGCGTCGCGCGATTGGGATTCTGCGCTTGCCGCGCTGAAGGCATCGGGCTTGCGCGGGTTGGGCGGCGCCGGATTCCCCACGGAGTCGAAGTGGCAAATCGTGCGCCAATCGCCAGACCCGGAAAAGTACATCGTGTGCAACGCGGACGAGAGCGAGCCGGGTACATTCAAGGATCGCTTCATCCTTACGCATCTCTCGCACCTGGTGATCGAAGGGATGATTCTTGCAGGGCTGATCACAGGTGCGCGCAAGGGCATCCTGTATATTCGCCACGAATATGAGCCTCAGGAAAAAGCTTGCGAAGAAGAAATTCACCGCTGCCGCCGGGAAGGGCTCTTGGGCCAACACATTCTCAGCAGCGAACTTTCGTTCGATATCGAAGTATTCGTCAGCCCGGGCGGCTATATCTGCGGCGAAGAAAGCGCGTTGCTGGAGGCCATCGAAGGCAAGCGTGCCGAGCCGCGAAACAAGCCGCCATTCCCGGTCCAACAGGGGCTATGGAACAAGCCAACGGTTATCAATAATGTCGAAACGTTCGCCCACGTCCCGCAAGTTCTGGAGCGCGGCGTGGATTGGTACAAATCCCAGGGCGTGAATGGCATGGCGGGCTTGAAATTTGTCGGCGTGAGCGGCGATGTGGTGCGTCCCGGCGTTTACGAAATTCCGATGGGCTCGCCGATGTCCGACCTGATTTTTAAGCGTGCAGGCGGCATCCTGGGCGGAAAAAAGCTGAAGGCGTTCGCGCCATCAGGCCCTTCTTCCGGCTACTTGCCGGGTTCGATGGCGGATGTCCACCTGGATTTCAAATCGCTTGCGGATGCGGGCTCGATGCTCGGCTCTGGCGCGGTGGTGGTTTGCGCCGAGCCCACCTGCATGCTGGACATGGCGCTGAGTGCGACGCAATTCTACCGCAACGAATCGTGCGGAAAGTGCGTGCCCTGTCGCATCGGCTCGCAAAAGATGGTGGACATTCTCGCTGGCTGGTCGCAAGGCCAAGGCTCGCCGGGTGATATGGCCCTCGTGGATGAGCTCTCGCAGGCATTGCGATTGACTTCGATCTGCGGCTTGGGCCAAGTGGTCCCGGCACCGATCGCTTCTGTGCTGAAATATTTCCGCGAAGAGGTGGAAGCGCACATCACGCACCGCGAGTGCCCTTCCGGCATTTGTCATTCAGCGGCAGCGGTTCATGCACCTCCGATCGCGGCGGTGAGACCCGCATGAGCGCAGCCGGACTCATCGAACTCACGATTGACGGTAAGAAAATTGCGGTGCCGCCGGGCACGACCGTGTTCGACGCGGCACGGATGAACGACATCGCCATCCCCACGCTTTGCCATCAGCAGAATGAAACGCCTGTTGGAGTGTGTCGCGTCTGCGTGGTTGACGTGGGCGCCCGTGTGTTTGCCGCGTCCTGCGTGCGCCCGGCCGAAAGCGGCATGGTCGTCACTACTTCATCCGAAAAGGTAAAACAAGCGCGGAACACGCTGGTCGAGTTGCTGATGGCGGACCATCCGACTCCCTGCGCGCGCCAGCAAAGCTCCGGCGACTGCGAGCTGGAAGCCTTGGCGAAGCAAGCCGGCATTTCGCAGCCGCGCTATTCGCGCCGCAGCACCAGCCGCGTCAAAGATATATCGTCGCCGAGCATCGCCGTTGATTTTGATGCATGCATTTTGTGCGACCGTTGCATTCGCGGCTGCGGCGAAATTCGCGAGAATTTCGTTCTCGGCCGGATGGGCAAGGGCGCAAACGCGGGAATCGCCTTTGATAACAGCTTGCCTATGGGCAATTCGTCTTGCGTCTCGTGCGGCGAGTGCATGGTTTCCTGCCCCACCGGAGCATTGACAAACAAAGGCATCACCGGCACGGCGATTGCCGTTGATACGCGCGCCGAAGCAGTCACGCCTGATGAATTGCAGCAGCTTCCTGTATTCAAGGGCGTTTCCGGAACTTTCCTCAGCTTGAATCGAGGCGCGGTGGTGCGCCGGCACTTCAAGCGCGGCGAAATAATTTGCCGCGAGGGAGAATACGGCTCGACGGCTTTCTACATTGTGGAAGGGAAGGCGAGGGTTTCGATTTCCACCCCCATTGCGCATGTGAAAACCCAAGGCGGCGCGCGAGGATTCTTCAGCAAACTCACAAGCCGGCTGGTTCCGCGCCGGGAGGACGAGCGCGAGGAGGACACCGATCAACGCTACATCCACATTGATGCGCCCGTGGATCTCTCCTATGAAAATCCAATTGCGGAGCTGGGCCCCGGCGACCTCTTCGGCGAAATGACTTGCATGAGCCTGTATCCGCGTTCAGCCACTGTGCGCGCTGAGACGGATTGCACGATGCTCGAAATGCTGCGAAACGTGCTCGACATCATGCAGCGCAACAAGAACTTTCGCGCCGCGCTCGACCGGTCGTATCGCCAGCGCGCGCTCGATAGCCACCTTCGCGGAGTCCCCGTTTTCGCCGAACTAACCGACGAATTCATCGGCAGCCTGCGTGACAACGTCGAGCTTGTTCGTTATACGCCCGGCCAAGTGATCTGTCGCCAGGGCGACGCATCCGATTATTTTTATCTCGTGCGCATTGGATTCGTGAAAGTGACGCAAACGCACCCCGGCGGCGAAATGGTGCTGGCGTACCTTTCGCGCGGCGACTACTTCGGAGAAATCGGGCTGCTGGCGAACAATGTTCGCACCGCGACGTGTACGGCTCTCGATCACGTCGAACTTGTGCGCATCTCCAGTGACGATTTTAAACGGATGGTCAGCGAATTCCCCGAAATTCGCAAGAAGCTGGAAAAGGTCGAAGAGGCGCACCTGCAACAGAACCGCGAACGCCTATCGCTTGTGCAAAGCCAGCCTCTCGACAGTTTTTTGGCCCAGGGGTTGATGGAAGCGCAGAGCCTCCTGCTGCTCGATCTGGAGCGTTGCACACGTTGCGACGCGTGCGTGCGCGCCTGCGCCGATGCTCACAATGGCGTCACCCGCCTTGTCCGCGAGGGGCTGCGTTTCGAAAAGTATCTTGTCCCCACGTCTTGCCGCCAGTGCAAGGATCCGCTCTGCATGGTGGGCTGCCCTGTGGGCGCGATTCGCCGCCGCAATTCTCTTGAGGTTGTAATCGAAGATTGGTGCGTCGGCTGCGGACTCTGCGCCGAGAATTGCCCCTACGGCAACATTAACCTTCATCCGTTTGAAGTGATGGCGGATGATCCCGAGCATCCGGGGCGGAAAAAAGCCGTGGTGAAGAAAAAAGCTACGTCATGCGACTTGTGCGCCGAGCACGAGGAACCGAGTTGTGTGTATGCTTGCCCACATGACGCGGCCCGCCGCGTTGATCCGCGCGAATTTTTTGCGGGTTTAGTGGGGCAATCGCCGTCGCAGGCGCGGAAATCGTAGGCGGAAACAGGAAAATTACGGAATCGCTTTCGAAGAGTTGAAAAGTGCGCATAGACGGCACGCACAAAAGATGGCTGATTGCTTCGGTGGTGATTCTCGTCGCCGCAATCGCGATTTATATCCCGTACGCTGCAAGCTCGCCCATGGGCCCAAGCGGCGCAAGCGGCTTGGGGCTTGCCTTTGGCATCGTCGGCTTTGCGTTCATGATTTTCGCGGGCTTGCTCGGCGCGCGCAAGAAAGTGCCGGTCTGGAGGATTGGGCGCGCACAGGCATGGATGCGCGGCCATTTGTGGCTCGGCTTGCTTAGCTTGCCGCTAATCCTTTTCCACGGAGGTTTTCGATTCGGCGGCCCGGTGACGAGCATCCTCATGATCCTCCTCATTCTTGTGGTCGCAAGCGGCGTCTTCGGTGCAGCCCTGCAACATTACATGCCCAGCGTGATCACCGCTGAAGTCCCGCTTGAAACGATCTTCGAGCAAATTCACCGGGTGCGCGGCCAACTCCTCGCTGAAGCCGATGAGTTCGTTGCAAACGCATCGGCTCTTGGAAATCCGCTCGCCACGGCGGGCGCGCGCGCCGCGGTCGCAACCGAGGAAGTGGCCGCGATCTCCGAGGCCGATATCGAACCCCTGCGCAGCTTTTACTCGCGCCAGATGCGGCCGTTCCTGGAGAAGCCGGACGCGCGCGGTCACGCGCTCGCCGATGCGGCTAAGGCGCGCAATACTTTTGACGCTCTGCGCACGCTTGTTGCCGCCGGATATCCACGGTATCGTCGGGGACCTTCAGGACATTTGTGAGGAAGAGCGGCAATTGCGGAAGCAAGCCCGCCTCCACCACTGGCTTCATGGCTGGCTGATGGTTCACATTCCGTTGTCGCTCGCATTGCTGTTGCTCGGCGCCGCGCACGCCTACATGGCCTTGCGCTACTAGGAAGAACGCGGAAAAGAGGAATCGTGCCGCGATCGAAGCGGACAACCAAACGGCTCGCGCAGCGCATTGATTTGAATTATTTCAAGCATCCGCATCGCTTTCGCGAGTCTCGTTTTCTGCTTTCGGTTCTCCTGCCGGTCGCGGCGTTGCTCTGGCTTGTCGGCTACGGCCTCGCGCACAACAACAAGCTCTACAGCGCTGGACCAATGTCCCCGGCGCATGCCGTCCTGGCAAAGAGTTGCAAGTCTTGCCACGTCGCCAGTGCCGCTTTTTTCGGCGCGAAGGCAAACGACCGCGCGTGCCTCGCTTGCCATGATGGACCCACTCATCACCAGAATCAGGTTTTCACTCCCTCCTGCTCTTCCTGCCACGTCGAGCATCGTGGGCGAATCCAACTCGCGGCTACACCGGACACAAGCTGTACGCAATGCCATGCCCATCTCCAAACAAGTCACGCGACGCCCAATTTCACAACCAGCATCACCAGCTTTGAAACTGGGCACCCTGAATTCGCCGCACTCCGCCCAGGATTCACGGACCCCGGCACCATCAAGGTCAATCATGCAGTCCACATGAACGCGAATCTCGCCGGTCCGCACGGGCCCGTCCAGCTTGATTGCGGAGATTGCCATCGCTCGGGCGCTTCCACGCAGCCACCGCGATTCGGCTCTGCGGCAGCAGAAGCAAATGTCGCGCAGGCAGCACCCGCTCCTCCCGTCGCGGCGCTTGCAGTCGTTCGATCATTCGGTCCACCTTCGCATTCGAATGCTCGCGCCTATATGGCGCCCACTTCCTATTCGAAGCATTGCGCCGGATGTCACACGCTTTTGTTCGACAAGCGATTTGCGGAAGGCGTTCCTCACGACACGCCGGATATCATTCACGCATTCCTCATCAAGAAATTTCAGGAATATATCGCCGCCCACCCCGCCGAATTGCGCGAATCGGTGTCCACCGTCGCTCTTCCGGCGAAACCTTTGCCCGTTTCACCCCGCGTCTACACGCCGCAACAATGGGTGAACGCGCGGGTTACGGAGGCCGAGCAACTCCTCTGGGCGAAAACCTGCAAGCAATGCCATTCGCTCACCACAAGTTCGGCCACTCAACTGCCTGCGGTGGTGAAATCCAACATTGCCGTGCGCTGGTTCCAGCATGCAGTCTTCGATCACGATCAACATCGCTTCGTGACCTGCGAATCCTGCCATGCCAAAGCGCGCACGAGCCAGGAAACAGCCGATATTCTTCTGCCCGGAATTCGCGCCTGCCGGCAATGCCACCATTCGGGATCTGAGGGCGCTGAATCTCGCTGTTTTGAATGTCACGAATACCACGATTGGAGCAACGAAAAGGAACTGAACGGAAAGCCCATGACTTTTTGATTTGAGCCTGCAACCTTCTCACGATTCTGTGCTGAAAACCCCTGTGCCTCGCCAAAACTCTGGTCGTCCTTGAAATCAATGACATAGGTGATTGTCTTCCACAGCCCGGTTAAGTCACTCCTCGAAGAGACCGGGCGGAAGGAAGCCGAGCTGCAAGGCATCAGTGATCGCCGGGTGTCAGCGACGCCTGAATCGATCGAGTCGCGCGTCGGTGAAATCCGAAGCTTCGTCGCGAGTGGCCTCAAGGATTTGCGCGATCTCCTCCTAAAAGACACGGCGCTCGCCAGGACAGAGCTTCTGAAGCACTCAAGCGAGATTACGAATGACGCCGCATCGCGACGCGGCACGACGCTTCTATGTTGCTGATGGTAACCGGGATTTGCTCGGAGACGATTGGCTGGTTGCGGGGGTTGGATTTGAACCAACGACCTCCGGCCCGGAGTCCCGCGGAAGTTGCGGGGCTCGTAGAAAATTGTCAGCCGACTTTTTGGGCTCCTAAGCCCGAGCAGAGAAAAAGGCCGGGCGTTAGCCCGGCCTCACTTTGCATGTCAAAACCAAGTATTAGAGCTGGTTGCGGGGGTTGGATTTGAACCAACGACCTCCGGGTTATGAGCCCGACGAGCTACCAGGCTGCTCCACCCCGCGAAAACATCATAGCGAATGCGCGCGCGAGGGTCAAACGATTCGAAGCCGCGCCACAAAATGTCACTCGCTACCAGGAGCTGTAAGGCGTCTGCTCGAACGGCGAGACGGCGTCGGATGCCGAATGGACGCCGCAGATTCCGCCGCTTCCCTGATCGGGGCTCAACACGAGGTTGCCGCAGTCCATGTCCGGCGTCCAATCAGGTTTGCCGGTAATTGGGTCGTTCGGTATTTTGCCGATGTAATGCTCGCTCACAAGGTCGTCGAGCGAGTTAGGCGCTGCTTCTTTGTCGGTGGTGTAATCCTGGATGGCTTTGTTCAGCACGACAAGGTCTTGCTTGAGCGTTGCTTCCTTAGCCTTTTCGTACGACACCTGGTATCGTCCGACGGCAATCGTCGCCAGAATGAGAATGATCGCGATGACGATCATCAACTCGATCAGCGTAAAGCCTTGCGACGCGCCCCGGCCCTCGCGCAACGCTCTCCACGCAATCGGCATTGGGCTCGATTTTTCCGGCTTCGCGGAATTCATCCTGCAATCACCAGTCAGAATACTTTGTGCCATTCAGCGCCGTAGCTGTCGACTTCGAGAACACGTCGAAGACGTCTGTGCCTCCCCAGGCCGATGAATCGGGATCGTCTTGGACGGATCGCATGCCCCAATCTGTGCTGTTCGTCATCGGATCTTTGGGAAGCGCGCGTAGGAAATGGATTCGCTTATCCTGGGTCCCGGTGAGCGGCACGCCCTTCACCAGTGTCTCAAGATCGGGCGGATATCCTTCTGTTCCCGCCTGCACCTGAATCTTGTTCTGGTCGGCGTAGTCCTTGTAACGATCGATCGCGTCGCGGATCTGGCGAAGGTCGTAGTGTAGGTCAGTTTCCTTCTTGCGCATGATCGCCACCCGTGCCAGCGGCAAGGCCGCCGTCGCCAGAACAGAAAGAATCGCGCACGCGATGATGAGTTCGAGAAGCGTCATCCCCGCGGCGACCGCTCGCACTACTCGCCGTCTTGAAACCGCGCGAGCCGACGAAACATGTCGCGCGTGACGAAGACTCAGCATGTGGAGGGTCCGACTCACACAGCCTCACTGCACCTGAACAGTGGCTTCGCCCGAGACGAGCGGGATTGTGTGCTGCTGCGAATCGCGCGCGTTAACCTGAAGAATCTGGAGCTGGGAGGTTCCCGGTCCCACGGCGCGCACGACCACGCCGAGCAGCGTCCCCGTTCCGCTAATTCCCGGAGTGTTCGGCTGTCGCGTCGCGGAGACCACTGCTTCTCCGCGCTGCGCATCGATTCGCTGGACAATCGCGATTTCCTGCGTTCCGCCGCCCAGGAAGCCGCCGCTTCGTATCTCTTCGATCTGTATCACGGCCGGGTTGTAGTGAATGAGCAGAGGAATGGAGTAGAGATCGTTGATGTTGGACACCTTCAGCCCGAGCGTTGTTGCGTCTCCCTGCTTGACGGTCACGCTTCCGGGATCAAATTGCAGTTGCGCCGCGGGCGTTCCCGTCTGGACGGGCATCAGCCCAGCCGGCGCGGGGCTGGCGAGCGGATTGCCCGACGGAATTGGCGGCGCTGCCATCGCGCCCGTTGGCAGCTGCGTCGCAGGTTCCACAAGAGCCTGGTCTTGCTCCCGGTACACGCGGAGGTTCGTCTCGGACCCTGTGGCCAGTGAGCGCAAATCTTCCGCCGTGATCGAGGGGAAGCGAATAATGTGCGGTGTCAGAATGATATAGATTTCCTGGTCCTGGACTTCCTTGCTGTTGTCCGAGAACAGGTACCGAAACATCGGAAGTTGCATCAGGCCGGGTATGCCGTTCGCGTTCAGCGTTTCGTCCCGCGAGATGAGGCCGCCGAGGATACTCGCTTCGCCGTCTTTCAGACGGACCTCATGCTCGATTTTGTTCTGAGTAATGATCGGCTGGTTGATTCCACCGATGCTCTCGCTGCCGGCCAGAGAGGAGACGTCGACGATCAGTTTCATGCTGATGTCGCCGTCCGGATGCACGCGTGGGGTCACGTCGATGTTGACGCCGACGTCCTGATAAGTGAACTGCGTGTTAACCAGGGGGTTCACGACGCCTGCGCCGCCACCCACTCCAACGCCGACGCCCGCCTGAAAGCTGCCTGTCGCGATTGGGACGCGCTCACCAATCTTGAGCTGCGCTCGTTCGCCATCTGAGACGCGAACCTCGGGGTCCTGAATGATGTGCGTCTTGTTGTCGCTCATGATTGCGTTGGCCGTCGCGCCGGGAAGTGTGATGCTGTAGTCGTTTGTTCCAACGCTGTGGAGGGCGCTCAGCAGAACCTGATCGACGGTTGAAGTCGTGCTGCTCGATGTGCTCGAACTGCTTGAACTACTCGAACTGCTGCTCGAGCTGCTGGGTTGCAGCGACGTGCGCGGCGTGAACGCTACCGATACGCTCTGCCCGGGCAAAATTCCCAGGTCGCGCAAACGGTCGCGGCTTGCGGTGAGCACCTGAACGTGAATCGAGACTTCCGGCTTCGCCTTGTCGATGGTACGCAGAATCTTCGCTGCTGCCGCGACCTTATCAGGCGTGTCGCGAATCACGATCGCGTTCTGCGAATTCACTGGTTGCACCTTTGCAAGCATGAGCACCGACCGCAGAAGCGTGACCATTTCGGTCAGGTCTTGCGACTGCAGCGTGTTCGAGATATAGAACGTTTGTACGACTTCGTCTTCGATGTCTTTCCGTTTCGTCGGATTATCAGGGGCGACGAAAATCACGTTGGGGGTCATCGGCTTCCAGAAAGCCTTGCATTGGGCCGAAACGATATCGAGCGCCTGGTCGATCGTCACATTGGGAAGCTCAACGGAAATTCGCTTGGACTGAAACTCCGAGTCGAAAATCACGCTCAACCCTGCGAGCTTGGCAATTGTCTCGAAGACGACGTTGCTGTTGTTCGTCATCTTTAGGTTGATCGGCTCACGCGAGAGTGGCTTCAGCTCGGGTGGACCTGACAGCAAGTCTTCATTCTCGGGATTCGGATTGATCTTTTGTGGCGTGTTCGCGGCATTCTTCGCAGCCACTAGCTTCATGGTCCTCTGGACTTCCTGCTCAGCGGCCATGTTGGAAGGGTCGACGGCCTCTGCTTTCTCAAATTCGGCGAGGGCCATCTCCAAGTCGCCCTTTTTGAGCAGCTTTTCGCCCTGGTCGACATGGAAGCTGCCATCCATCGAATGCATGCGAATCGCGCGGAGTTTGTACTCGGAGTTCATCGGTTGAGCACGGAGGGCGCGTTCGTAGTCGACCAGCGCGGTATCGTAGTCCTGGACGGCCTCAGCCTTGCGGCCAGCTTCGAAATCTTGATCAACGCTCTTGGGACAGCCCGCGAGGACAACCGCCGCGAACGCCAAGAGAGGCAAGTACAATGTACGGCGCAAAAAGGCCCTCCAGTCAATTCTTCCGAGTGTCGATCAGTCTAGCACCCGGGCTTGGATGCGGCAAGGAATCCACGCAGTTGCCGCGCCAAAGCACGTCGACACACACTGATTGGACGTAACAGCACTGCGGGGGTTTAAGTAAAGTACCAGAATTTGACGAAATTCGCAATCAGAGCCTCAGCCTCAACGGCCTCAATCCGGTACCTTAGAAGTGCTTCGCCTGAACAGTTCGATCGCCTTCGGACTATATTGACCCACCTCGATGAGATAGCCGTCCGGATCCCGCATGTAGCACCTCATCTCGTCGCCATGGTTATCGAGCGGCTCGGTCAAGAAATGAGCGCCTTTCGCCCTCCATTCCTTGTAGCAGGCCCAGATGTCCGCCACGCGCAGATTTAGGAAGCTGCCCATTCTATTGAGGTCCCGGGGAGGTTCCAGGAACACTTTCGGTTTGTCGGGTGTCGGCCCGCCTCCCGAGTTGAGAATGAGCCAGGAGTTGGCCAGCTTGACGTAGGTGGGATCCTCCGGCCTAACCACTTCCCCGCCGAGAATTTCCACGTAGAATTCCGCGGACTTCGCCTGGTCCTTTACGGTCAAAAAGTGCGTGACGAGGAAGCCCTGCTCGGCAATGGGCGCGTCGGGAAGCATATGGGTCTCCCATTTCAGGGCGGCACGCTCGGGGAAAGCGGCAATCGGGAGCGACTTGCGGCCCCTTGTGCGCGGCAGCTATCATAGCGCGTGGCGAAAACAGGGGCGAAAAAATCCGATCGCGAGGGCGTGAAAATTGTCGCGCAGAATCGCTCCGCCTCTTACAATTACCACCTGCTCGACACACTCGAGGCGGGCCTCGTACTCGTAGGGACCGAGGTCAAGTCCCTACGGGAAGGCAAGGGAACGCTGCGCGAAGCCTACGCCGAGATTCGAGCTGGAGAGGCTTGGCTCATCAACAGTCATATCCCGGAGTACCAGCCGGGCGGCCCCAGAAATCACGACCCTCTTCGAAAGCGAAAGCTGCTGCTCAACCGGCGCGAGATCGAACGGTTCTTCGTGCAAACGCAGCAGAAGGGCATGACGGTAGTCCCGCTGAAGATTTATTTTCGCGACGGCATTGCGAAGTGCGAGCTGGCAGTAGGGAAAGGCAAGAAGTTCCACGACCGGCGCGAAGCCGAACGCCAAAAAGAAGCCAAACGAGAAGCCAACGAAGCCATGTACCGCTTCCGCCGACGATAAACGTACCCACGGAAAAGAAATAAAAGCGAAAGGAACACATGCAGATCCAACTTGCAACTCGGCCGTACGCTTCGATGGAAGCGGATGCGCTCGTTACCTACGTTTTCGATGGCGACAACAAACTCGACGGAGTAGCCGGCGAGATCGATCGTGCGATGAGCGGCCGGCTCGGCTCGCTGGTTTCCAGCGGCGAAATCACCGGTAAGGCTCTCGAACTCGTCCTGATTCATTTTCCGCAGGGACTTGCAGCGCAAAAGCTGCTCCTGGTGGGAGCGGGGAAGCCGGGCAAGTTTGCGACGTCCGATCTGCGCAAGATTGCCGGAGCCGCGCTGCGCCACCTGAAATCGCGCGGCGTGAAGAACTTCGTCTTTCTCACGCGCGAAGCCGAACGCGGCCCGGAGGCCGCTCAGGCAGTGGTCGAAGGCCTGATCGTCGCGGATTTCGAATCGGACAAGTACAGGACCGACAAGAAGAAGAGCGAAATCCAATCCGTGTCGCTGGCGGGCTTCGATGCCGGACTTGCAGGGAATCTGAACGCCGCCATCGAACACGGCCGCGTGATCGCCGATTCGCAGAATTTCGCGCGCGATTTGATCAATGAGCCTTCGAACTACCTCACGCCGAGCATGCTCGCGGCAAAGGCCGAAGCGATGGCGAAAGAAGTCGGGCTCGGAATCGAAGTTCTCGACGAGCGCAGGATCCACGAACTCAAGATGGGCGCTCTGATCGGAGTCGCGCAGGGAAGCGTCGAGCCGCCGCGCGTAATCGTTCTGCGATACGTGCCTGAAACCACCGCCGTGGGCGCCCCGCTGCTGGGACTCGTCGGCAAAGCCGTCACATTCGATACCGGCGGCATCTCGATCAAGCCCGCGAACAACATGGAAAAAATGAAGTACGACATGGGCGGTGGCGCGACGATGCTCGGCGCGATGCGCGCTTTGGCGTATCTGAAGCCGAAGGTGCCCGTGATCGCGATCGTTCCCGCCACCGAGAATATGCCTGGTGGTCGCGCCCAGAAGCCGGGCGACGTGCAAGTGGCGATGTCGGGGAAGACCATCGAGGTGATCAACACCGACGCCGAAGGCCGCCTGATCCTTGCCGACGGAATCACTTATGCGAAGAACGCTCGGCTGCACTCATCTCATCGACGCCGCCACGCTCACTGGCGCGATCGAAGTGGCGCTGGCGAACGTTAATGTGGGCGCGTTTGGCACGCCGCGCGAATTTCTCGACCAGTTTCTGGCGAGCGCCGCGGCCGTGGGCGAAAAAATGTGGCCCATGCCGATGGACGACGAATACGAGGAGATGATCAAGAGCAATATCGCGGACATTCGCAACACCGGCAGCGGCAAGGGCGGCGGCGCGATCACCGCGGCATGGTTCCTCAAGGAGTTCGCGGAAGAGACGCCGTGGGTGCACCTGGATATCGCGTCAACGTGCTGGGTGGACGAAGGCCGCCCCTGGCTGGCGAAAGGTCCCACCGGCATCGCCATCCGCTCCATCGTCGACTTCGCGTTGAAATTGTGAAAGCCGAGCCTCATTTCACATCTTCTCCGGGGCGGCGATTCCCATCAGCCCGAGCACTGTGACGAGTTGCTCGCGCACGAGCGACGTGAGCCGCAGCAGGAAAGCGCGCTTCTCGGCGTCTTCTTCCTTGAGGATGTGGTGCTTGTGATAGAAGACGTTGAACGCCTGCGCTAGCTCGAACGCGTAGCGCGCGAGAAACGCGGGCTCCTGCGCGGCCACCGTCGCATCGATTCGCGCGTCGAGCGACCCCGCCAGCAGCACCAGCTCCCACAAATCGTCTCCGGCGGGCGCGGCGAGAAACCGCGAGACGTCGAGCGAGCCATCGTCGATGCGCGCCTGGTCTTTTGCATCTTCGGCGGCGAACGCAGGATTGCCCTCCGCGCCCCTTGCGCAAGATTCCGTTCACGCGCACTACCGCATATTGAGCGTATGGTCCCGTTTCGCCCTCGAAGCTGAGCGCATCCTCGAAATCGAACGCGATCACCGTTGAACGCGTGAACCGCAGCAGAAAATATCGCAGCGCGCCGATGGCAATCGCGTGGGCAATCGCGGCGCGCTCCGATTCCGGCGTGTCCGGATGCCGCGCGTCCACTTCTTTGCGCGCGCCCGCTTCGAGTTGATCGAGCAGATCGTCGGCCTTCACGCCCTGGCCCTTGCGGCCGCTCACTTCGATGTATGGCTTCTTCGCGTCCTCCGGCGGAATTTCGTAGCCCATTTCGAGCGCGCAACGCGGCGTCAGCGCGACCACGTTGTACGAAAAATGCTTCAGATGATCGGCCTGCTCTTCATATCCGAGCGCCCGCAATCCTGCGACGACTACCTGCTGCGGATATGCCTGACGGGAATCGATCACGTTGAACACTTCGCGCGCGTGACCGAATTCCGGCGCGCCCGGCTCGGTCGCTTCCGTCGTGGTAACCCAGGGCTGGTGCCCGCCGCCCTCGAAGTGAAATCGACGGTAGCGAAAATCCTTATTCAGCAGCCCGAATTTCCAGAGGTGGTAGGCAATGTCCTTGCCGACGTACGTGACGGTGCCGCTGGAGCGCACGATGATTTTCGCGTCGGCCTCTTCGGGCGGCTCTTCCGCGGATTCTTCTTTGTCGTCCGCTTCTTCGCGGTCCGACGGAAGCTGCATCACCCAGCATCCGGCGTTCTTGCCCGACGTCGCGAGTTGAATGGCGCCGCGTTCTTTCAGCATCGCGAACGCGGCGTCCCAGAACTTCAGGTGCAGAATCTCGCTCTCGCGCGAAAGCAGGTCGTAACCGATATCGAGCCGCGCGAGCGTTTGCAGATGGAGGGCGACGATGGCCGTCGAAACAATCTCCGCGATTTTCGCCGCTTCGCCGTGATCTTCTTCGATGTCTTTCAGGGTTTGCGCGCGCAGCTCGAGGCGCGACTTATCTTCCGCGAGAAAATGCGTGACTCGCGCGTAGAGATCCCAGCAGTAGTAATCGAATTTTGGCTTGGCGATCAGCGCGCGAACGTCAGCGAGGGATTTTTTCTCGAGATGAATGAACCCAAGAACGACGTCGGCAACCTGCACGCCGGTATTGTCGATGTAATTCTGGATCTCGACGCGCCGGCCCACGTAGCGCAGAATCCGCGCAAACGTGTCGCCCAGAACCGCGTTTCGCAAATGCCCGATGTGCGCCGCTTTATTTGGATTGACGCTGGTGTGCTCGACAATCACTTTCAGAGCAGTTGCGTCGGCAACAACGCCTCGGGGGCCGCTTTCCCCCAACGTAGCGCGAAAGAATGCGGTGCGGTCGAAAAACGCGTTCAGGTAGCCGCCGCCCGCCACTTCCACGCGCGCAATTCCCGGGATCGGCTTCAGCGAGTTGGCAATTTCCTGCGCCAGCGCGCGCGGCGCTTTCTTCATCTGCTTCGCCAGCTCGAAGCACAGCGGCGACGCCGCTTCGCCCATCGTCAGCTTGGGCGGCCGCTCGACCACGATCGGCACATCCACCTTATAGCGCTCGTGGATGTGGTGCCGCAGCGCCTTCCGAAACCGTTCTTCCACCGTCTTATACACTTTTGTCCTTTACGAGTCCCGCGTTGCGGGTGGCATAGTGTCCGGCAAATAGCCCGACATCATATCGCACTGGGCGGCACCGAGTCGCATTGGGAGGCGGCGTGGCGAAACGGCGGCGAATATGGAAAATCATTTTCGCTGAAACTGTTCTTCCGCACATCGAAATTCTACGCCCCCCCCACTTTTTGACTATTAGAAATGGTCGCTGGCTCATGTTTTCAGTTACTTACGCCGATTTCTAATCGCGTTCCGGTTATTAGAATTCGGGTTCCAAATTTCATAAGTTGCATCTGGCAGCGTCGCGCGTCTTTTCGACGTCGCCGCGCTTTAAGATGCACATTCAAAACACACCTCCGCGGACACCCGATGTATCGGGCGCACACAAATCAATTATTAAGATAATTGAGGAAAGCTGATTATAACATAGTAAACACGAAAAGTCAAGGGCTTACTTCCGTAAACGACCATAGCGAACCAGATTTCAATGTACGTTGTCTGCGTGTGCTTTCGGATACGAGACCGTCAGGCGGTCCACACAAGCAGCGAGACCCGGGCGATAATTGCTTTGTTTTCGCAAACTCCCACTGGCGATTGGCTTGCGCTGGTTGCTACGAGTCCGCGTTTTAATCACGGGTCTGCGAGGCAGCGAATTGAAAGACCGGCTCATCTGGGCATTGCTGGCAATGATCGCCGTAGTGGTGCTGCTCGCAGCGCCTTCCGCGTTCGCGCAGGATAGCGAGCAGAGCCCGGCCAGCGACGTCTCTTGCACGTCGAATGCGGGGAACGAAGTGCTGCTCGACAAGAAGGATTTTCGCCTGTCGCCCGCTTTGCCGGAAGCAATTGCTCGCGTTAATTCGACGAAGCCGGTTTTTTCTGGCGGCCCTTTTGCGACGGGGAAATATCCCTACGAACGAATCGACGTTTTCTTCGCGAAGGAGAACCCGCGAGAGGGAGGAATGTACGGGACGGAATCGACACTCGCGATCTTCATGCGCACCAAGACGGGCGGGAAGGAGTCGTGGTTCGAGCTTTTGCACGACCGCAATGACCGCGCCAACTCGGATTTCATGGTCGAGACACCCGCTGATAGAAGCAGCGCTCCCGATCAGCTTCTGGAACCCTCGGAGGGCGTTTCCCTGGCGCTGAAGGATTCGACCGTGCCGCTTCTTGCGCTGCGATGGTTCACAGGGATGATGGGCGGGAACGCCTCCACGGAAATTGAGAAGCACGTGTTGGTCGATTTTCGAAAATCCGCGCCTGCAGTGATCGCCGTCCAGCAATGCGTCAATAACGATGGCGGGGGAGCTTGCACGACATATGACAGCGTGTCGGCTCCGACGACGAAAGTTCAGTGCAACTGGGACTCGGCCCGCGGCGATTTTCTGTGCGACTCAAGCGTAAGCGGCGACTTCGTACAGCCTGGTTATGCGCCGCTTTTATCTGGAGAGCGGCGAGCGAGTGCCGTTCCCGCCGAAGCCAGGTGACCCGCGGACTCTCGCTGAGTTCGCGACGCAAATCGCGAGAGACGCGGCTTGGGCGACGCGCAATCCCGAAATTCCCGGGCTCGGCGTGACCGCATTTCTGGGAAAGTTTGCGCCGACCGGGGCGCGCGCCACGGCCTACCTTTTTGCGTCGCGGGGAAGAGAGTCCGCTGCGGACGAGCGCTTTTTTGCGGTGCAGGTGGGCGCTTCTGGCGCAACCTTGACCCAGGAGATTATCCCTGCGCCGTTGCTCCAGGAAGCTTCTCCCGACGCCAGCGAACCGCCCGGGCGGTCGGAACGGCCTTCCGTCCTGCTGGCGGCGATCGCTCCTTCAGAGATGGTGACAGGTTCTGACTTGTCATTTCGCGCTAAGGTTCTCGTTGAAGCACCGAACGTGAGCGTGTGGCAGGTCCTCGCGACCGAAGGTCCCAGCCACGAGATTGTTTGGCTCGGTGCCGGCCGGAATCCAGCGA
Source organism: uncultured Acidobacteriota bacterium (assembly GCA_963788345.1). Classification (GTDB taxonomy): domain Bacteria; phylum Acidobacteriota; class Terriglobia; order Acidiferrales; family UBA7541; genus Palsa-295. The sequence goes on from CAWBGW010000057.1 coordinate 17,369, forward strand.
CTTCCGAATTCGTGTTCAGCGCGGTTCGAATCGCGGCGGAATCAGGTTCCTACGCGAGTTGCGGCGCGACGCAGACTTTTGCGTTCGCGGCGTCCTTGCAACGAGCGCCGGGAAAGCCTGATGCTGTGCTCGATGTGGAACCGGAACACGAGTACGATCTTGAAGGACACGTCTCCGACTACGACAACCAAGGCAACGCGGTGATCCTTTGCCCTGTCGAGGTGCACCTTACCTGGGATTCAGCCAAGGGTTTCGCACTCGCGCGGCAGGAGCAATCGTGCCTGGCCTCGACGAAGCCGCGCAGCCTGAAAATCGCCGCCGACGGTTCCATCTCAACCACAACGCCAGAAATTCGGGACAACAACTAGCCGCGGTAACTAGCCTTCTAGCTTTCAATCGCAAATGCAGTCTGAGCTGCTGGTCTTTGCGCAGTCTGTCTTCGTTGACTCGGCTTCCTGCGCAACCTAAGATTGGCGCCAAATGGCGGAGTCCTCGTCTCTAATCGGCCAAACCATCTCGCACTACCGGATCGTAGAGAAGCTCGGCGGCGGAGGCATGGGCGTGGTGTACAAGGCGGAAGACGCGAGCCTGCGCCGGTTCGTGGCGCTCAAGTTCCTGCCGGACGAGGTTGCGCGGGACCATCAGGCGCTGGAGCGATTCCGGCGGGAGGCGCAGGCAGCGTCGGCGCTAAATCACCCGAACATCTGCACTGTGTATGAGATCGGCGAGGAGAACGGGCGAGCCTTCATTTCGATGGAGTATTTGGACGGCACGACGCTGAAGCATCGCATCGGCGGCCGGCCCATGGAGGTCGAAACCATCCTTGATCTGGGCATCCAGGTGGCGGAAGGGCTCGACGCGGCCCACGCCCAAGGGGTGATCCACCGAGACATCAAACCTGCAAACATCTTCCTGACGAGTTTTCATTCAGGGTTTGCAAGTACAAACCCTGAAACCCGGCGCGGGCACGCCAAGATTCTCGATTTCGGACTGGCCAAGGTCAGTCCTGTGGCAACGGGTGCCGGTGCTTCTGCGATGCCGACGGCGGAAGAACTGCTAACAAGCCCAGGCGTTGCAGTCGGCACAGTGACCTACATGTCACCGGAACAGGTGCGCGGAAAAGAGCTGGATGCGCGCACTGATCTGTTCTCGTTTGGCGTGGTGCTGTACGAGATGGCGACGGGCGCTCTCCCCTTTCGCGGGGAAACATCGGGAGCGATTACCGATGCGATTTTGAACCGCGCCCCAGTTCCTCCTGTGCGGCTGAATCCGGATGTTCCGGCGGAATTAGAACGAATCATCAACAAGACACTGGAGAAAGACCGCGACCTACGTTACCAGTCGGCCTCGGACATACGCACTGACCTGAAGCGCCTCCGGCGAGATGCAGATTCGGGCAGAATTTTGTCATCGGGGAGCGGGGCGATTCAGGAGGTCGCTGGCGGGCCTCGACGTCGCTCGGGGCTTGCACGGAAGCGATATGGGCTCTTGGCCGTCTGCGTCGTAGTTCTGCTGGGAGCAGCCTTTGTGACCTATCACTTTTGGCCCCGCTCGAACACTTCGAGCGGCCCCCCAAAGATTACGCAAATCAGCCAGTGGAACAAACCGATGAACTCCGCAAAGCTTTCTCCCGACGGCCACGCAGTGGCGTTTACGTCACCGGTAGGCGGCGTCGCTCAGGTGTTCCTGATGCTCACTTCTGGAGGCGAGCCTCTTCAACTCACGAATGATGATGGCGACAAGTATGTGGACAATTTTTCGCCGGATGGGAAAGAAATCTATTACGCGAGGTTTTTCGGTCGTGACGAGGTCTGGGCGGTGCCTACGCTCGGTGGGGCTCCCCGGCGTGTGGTGTCCGCCGTCTCTGTGGTGCCTTCTTTGGATGGCGCCTTCATTTATTATGAGAAGTCTGATAGGCCCGGGATTTTTCGTGCGGAAAAGTCGGGACTGAACGAAGAATTGGTGTACAACTCCGAACAAACTGGGCGTAGTGTCGGCCCGGTCTCCCTGTTTCCAGGCGGCCGTGACCTGCTCGCTGTTGCTTGGCAAAGTGGCTCGCCGAGCGTCCGTACTTTCCTTCGAATAAACTTGACTAGCCATGAGGCCGTCAATCTAGGGGAGATATCTCGGAATGGTGACGCCGTATTGGCCGAACCAGGGAAAACCGTGCTGTTCAGCCGCAACGTAAACGGGCTGACGAACATCTGGAAATACGGTTTGGAGGACCGAAGTCTGACGCAGATCACCTTCGGAACGGGACCGGACTTTTCGCCCATGCCAGACCCGGGGGGGAAGGGAATTTACTATGTGAACGGTAAATCCTCGGGATTCCTGACCGCTTACCACGTTCGTTCGAAGCAGTCCACGGATATAGCGGAGGACGCAACTCAGCCCCTCATCTCGCCGAATGCGAAGCGCGTAGTGTACGTCACGTTCCCTGCACCCGAGAGGAACGAACTCTGGGTGTCAGACATTGACGGTGGCAACAAAGTGAAAGTCGCTAC
>CAWBGW010000058.1:0-24019 GCA_963788345.1 uncultured Acidobacteriota bacterium
ATGAGCATCACCTTCGGGCGAGATGTTCCAGCCGACCGAGGTAGAAAACTACCCCGACGGCCAGGGTCCGATGCGCGGCGCCCAGTATTCCAGGAGCGCTTCCGCGGCAAGCACCAACTCCAGCGCGACGAGAATGGCCTGGAGAAGTGCGTCGCCTGCTTTCTGTGCGCAGCCGCCTGCCCCTCCAACTGCATCTACATCGAAGCCGCGGAGAACACTGCAGAGGAATCGCATCTCTTCCGCCGAGCGCTATGCCAAGGTCTACAACATCGACTACAACCGCTGCATCTTCTGCGGCTACTGCGTCGAGGCCTGTCCCACGGACGCGATCACCCACGGCCACGGCTTCGAACTAGCCACGCTGAACGCCACCACCCTGGTCATGCGCAAGGAAGATCTCGCTGGTGCCAACGCGGGCCATGCCCGACGCCGTCTCGTCGGATAAAGACGTGGCCGGCGTACTCGCTTAGCGAGCAACCCCAAAATTGAAGCCGCCGCGCGAACGACGCGGATCAACATGCACATTGCCGGCATCGCCACGCGCGAGCCATTGGAGGAGACATGACGAAGACTCATCGGATCCATCCGCTGGAAAAGATTCTCGAAAACCGCATCGCCATCATCGACGGCGCGATGGGCACCACCATCCGCACCTACGGCATGAAGGAAGCCGACATCCGCGGCGAGCGCTTCAAGGACTCGACGAAGGACCTGCTGAACAACGGCGACCTCTTCTCGCTCACCCAGCCGGACGATGATCTGCGACATCCATCGTCGCTTTCTCGAGGCCGGCGCGGACATCATCGAGACCAACACCTTCGGCGCCACCAGCATCACGCAGAGCGAATTCTTCGTCGACGACCCGCGCGAGCACGGCGGCCGCAAAGATCCGGAGTTCTACCAGAAGATCATCGACGACCCGTTCCTCAACGATCTGGCCTGGGAGATCAACGAGCAGTCGGCGCGGCAGTGCCGCGAATGGGCCGACCGCATCGGGCAACGCGAACCGGCCGCCAGCGCTTCGTGGCCGGCGCCATCGGCCCGCTGACCGTCTCGCTCTCGAACTCGCCCGACGCCGACGATGCCGGCTTCCGCGTGGTCACCTTCGACCAGGTGAAGGCCGCCTACACGCAGCAGGTGCGCGCGCTCATCGCCGGCGGCGTCGACCTGCTGCTGGTCGAGACCATCTTCGACTCGCTCAACGCCAAGGCCGCTCTGGTGGCCATTCGCGAGGTCTTCGACGAGGACGCGACAGCAGTGCAGGGAGCTGCCGGTGATGATCTCCGCGGCGGTGGGCCGCGGCGGCGAGACGATGATCTCCGCGCAGACCACCGAAGCCTTCTGGAACGCGGTGAAGCACGTGAAGCCGCTCTCCGTCGGCCTCAACTGCTCGCTCGGTCCCGACCTGATGTATCCGTTCCTGACCGAGCTCTCAGAGAAGGCGAACGTCGCCATCTCGTGCTACCCCAACGCCGGCTTGCCCAATCCGCTCTCGGAGACCGGCTTCGATCTCGGACCGGCGGACATGGCCCGCTATCTCGGCGAATTTCGCGCACGGCGGCCTGATCAACATCGCCGGCGGCTGCTGCGGCAACACGCCCGAGCACATCGCGGCCATCGCCAAGGCGCTCGAAGGCAAGCTCCGCGCGAACTGCCCAGCCCGAGAGGTCGCAGCGTAGCCTCGAAAGATGCCGCAGCCGAGGAGACTCGGAAGCCGCTCCGTCTCTCCGGCTCGCAGCCCTTCACGCAGCAGCCGGGCGTCTTCATCATGATCGGCGAGCGCACCAACGTCGCCGGCTCGCCGAAGTTCGCCAAGCTCATCAAGGAAGGCAAATACGAAGAAGCCGTCAGCGTCGCGCGCCAGCAGGTCGAGAACGGCGCCAACGTCATCGACATCTGCATGGACGAAGGCATGATCGACGGCGTCGCCGCGATGACGCGCTTCCTGCAGCTTGCTCGGCAGCGAGCCCGAAGTCGCCAAGGTGCCCTTCATGGTCGGACTCCTCCAAGTGGGAGGTCATCGAGGCCGGCCTCAAATGCCTGCAGGGCAAGGGCATCGTCAATTCCATTTCGCTCAAGGAAGGCGAGGAGAAATTCCGTGAGCACGCCGCAACCGTCCTGAAGTACGGCGCGGCGGTCGTGGTGATGGCCTTTGACGAGAAGGGCCAGGCCGCCACCTACGAGGACAAGATCCGCATCTGCGAGCGCGCCTACCGCATTCTCGTCGACGAGGTCGGCTTCCCGCCGGAGGACATCATTTTCGATCCCAACATCCTCACCGTGGCCACCGGCATGGAGGAGCACAACAACTACGCCGTGGATTTCATCAACGCCACGCGCTGGATCAAGGCCAACCTGCCGCACGCCAAGGTCAGCGGCGGCGTCTCCAACGTCTCCTTCAGCTTTCGCGGCAACAACAAAGTGCGCGAGGCCATGCACTCGGCGTTTCTCTATCACGCCATCGCGGCGGGCATGGACATGGGCATCGTGAACGCCGGCATGCTCGAGGTCTACGAGGAGATCGAGCCCGAGTCTGAAAGAGCTGGTCGAGGACGTGCTGCTCAACCGCCGTCCCGACGCCACCGAGCGGCTCGTCGACTTCGGCGAGAAGCTCAAGGCACGAGCGGACGAGGTCGCTAGGCCGAGAAGAAGGCCGAAGAGTGGCGCAACGGCACCGTCGAGGAGCGCCTTTCGCCACGCGCTGGTCAAGGGCATCGACACATACATCGAGACCGACACCGAGGAAGCCCGCGCTCAAGCTGGGCCGTCCGCTGCTGGTCATCGAAGGCCCGCTGATGGCCGGCATGAGCGTCGTCGGCGATTTGTTCGGCGCCGGCAAGATGTTCCTGCCGCAGGTGGTGAAGTCGGCGCGCGTGATGAAGAAGGCCGTCGCCTACCTCACGCCGTTCATGGAGGCCGAGAAGGCCGCGCATGGTCGCGGCCGGGCAAGAGGTCAAGGCGCAGGGGAAAATCGTGCTCGCCACCGTCAAGGGCGACGTGCACGACATCGGCAAGAACATCGTCGGCGTCGTCCTCGCCTGCAACAACTACGAGGTCATCGACCTGGGCGTCATGGTCCCGTGCGAAAAAATCCTCGAGCGCGCGCAGGCCGAGAAGGCGCGACATCATCGGCCTGAGCGGCCTCATCACGCCGTCGCTCGACGAGATGGTGCACGTGGCCCGCGAGATGGAGCGCCAGGGCTTCAAGCTGCCGCTGCTCATCGGCGGCGCCACCACCAGCCGCGCCCACACGGCCGTCAAGATCGCGCCCCACTACAGCGAGCCGGTCGTCCACGTGCTCGACGCCAGCCGCGCCGTGCCCGTCGACCACCAGCCTGCTGAGCGACGAGGGCAAGGCGCGACTTCGTCGCGCAGCATCGCGCCGACTACGAAGCGCTGCGCAAGTCCCACGCCGCCCCGCGCCAAGCCGTCGTCTCCATCGAGACCGCCCGCACCCGCCGCACTCCGATCGAGTGGCGCGCCGAAGACATGCCGACGCCCGAGTTCACCGGCGTCCGCGTCCTCGACGACTTTCCCGCTCGCCACCCTGCGCGACTTCATCGACTGGACGCCGTTCTTCCACACCTGGGGCCTCAAAGGCGTCTACCCGCGCATCCTCGAACGACGCCGGAGCACGGCGCGCAGGCGCGCCAGATCTTCACCGAAGCGCAACGCACTGCTCGACCAGATCATCGAGGAGAAGCTGATCACCGCCCGCGGCGTCTACGGCCTCTTTCCCGCCAACGCCGTCGGCGACGATGTCGAGCTCTACACCGACGACACGCGCACGCAGGTCCTCGACGCGATTCCACTTCCTCCGCCAGCAGGCGAACCGGGAAGGCAGCGAGCCCTGCCGCTCGCTCGCCGACTTCATCGCGCCCAAGGAGACCGGCCTGCCCGACCACATCGGCGCCTTCGCCGTCACCAGCGGCATCGGCCTCAAGGAGCTCTGCGACGGCTTCCGCGCCGAGCAACGACGACTACAACGCCATCATGGCCGAAGCCATCGCCGACCGCCTCGCCGAAGCCTTCGCCGAGTGCCTGCACAAGCGCGTCCGCGACGAATGGGGCTACGGCCGCGACGAAGACCTGAGCATCCGCGACCTCATCCACGAAAAGTATCGCGGCATCCGTCCCGCCGCCGGCTATCCCGCCTGCCCCGATCACACCGAGAAGGGCACGCTCTGGCGCCTGCTCGATGTCGAAGAACACCGGCATGCTGATCACCGAATCGTTCGCGATGTGGCCCGGCTCCAGCGTCAGCGGCCTCTACTTCGCCCACCCGGAGTCGCGCTACTTCACCCTGGGCAAGATCGACCGCGACCAGGTCGCCGACTACGCCGAGCGCAAGGGCATGAGCGTCGAAGAAGTCGAGCGCTGGCTCGGGCCCAACCTCAACTACGATCCGGCGCAATAAACTTCGTCAGGCCGTCCACGTCATCTGGACGCCAATCTGTTACTCCTGCATCTAACGAATGTGGCCTCTGATCGAGGCTGGAGGCGCTACTTCGTGACGGAAAGCTTACCGGACCAGCAGCCTCAACCTGAGCGGCCCACCATTCTGCATGTGTGCAAACGAGAGATGCTGCGCCCGCTGCGCGACCAGATTCTGCGCGTCTCCGGCTACGACGTCGACTCGACCCTGAACGCCGTCGAAGCGCTGGCAATGTTCTCTGCCCGCGCTTACGATCTCGTCCTCGTCGATGTCAAAGGAGAACACGGCATTCCAAGGCGGAGCACTTGTGTTCCGAGGTGAAGACCGCTCGACCGGAACAGCTTCTCGCGTTTGCTGCAATTGGCGCGTCGCCATCCTGACGGACAGCGCCGACGTGATTGTACGTACGGAGTTTAACCCGGAAGCATTCGTTGCGGGCGTCGGGAAGATCCTCGCGAAAAATTGACCGGCCGATTACTGCGCAGACCGCTCTGTCGCGGCCGCTCCACCACCTGGCGCACGATCTGGTAGTCCGCGGGCGCTGGAACATGTCCGGGTTCGGCTCGTCCAGCGCAAGATGGCTGACAACGAAGTTCTCCGTCCCGGCGCGGGGATCGATCGGTTGGTGACGAGATTCAGCCCCAGCCGCGGCGAGTACCAGAACTCCTTCACAATTGGCTGCGCTTTGGCATTGCCAAACTGTCCAGCCGGCAGCGTTGTGATCTCGCGCGATCCCGTCACGTTGTAGTTTCGCGCGGTGCAGATCGAAATAGATGCGGTCGGGCGCGTGCAAATGCGCCGCGTCATACTGGATGGTGTCTTCGAGCGCGACGACGATCCGCGAGTGGTCGTCCGCATTGAAGGTCTGGATGCTCATCACGCCGGGAGTGCGGTTGTCGGATTCGCGCGGCTCGACGACAGGCCCTTGCTGCGGCAGCTCTTCCTTTACGGCGGGGATTGCGACCGCGGACGCCGGCCCCGTGCTGGCGGTGACGGGAACGGCCTTCGGTACCTCTTTCGGTACCTCGCGCGCGATGGCAATTTCTTTCAGCGCGGCGCGTGCGTCGTTCGCTTTATCGTTCTTTGGATAGCGCTTCAGGAAATCCTTGAAAGTGGCCTCGGCGGCGTCGGCCTTGTTTTGGTCTTGTTCTTGAATTTGCGCGATCGCAAACAGCGCTTCGCCGCGGTAGCGCGAGCCGGGGTACTGCTTCAGCAGGAAATTGTACGTATCGATGGCGGTCTGAAAATATTTCGCGTCAAACTGGCGGCCCATCTCGCGGTACAACTCCGCCTCCGCGATCAGCGAGGGCGTCACCTCTTCGGCTTGCGCCGAAATCACGTATACCTTGTGGTAGGCGCCGATGGTCTGCTTGTAGTCGGCGAGCGCGCGGTCGCGAGGCAGATAGCCCTCGAGCATGGTGCGCATCTTCACGGCGTGCTCGAATTGATCGCGAGCTTCGGATTTGGCGTCAGCGAAAGCGGAAGGGGTCGGGCACAGCGATAGCGCGATGGCGATAAACAGAACGTCAGCTGTAAAGCGAAGACGAGTCGAAACCGAATGTCTCATTCGTTCGTGAAAACAACCCGGCCTTTCGAGTTCACTTCCTGGCGCAACGGTTTCCGCGGAGGAGTCCATTGCGTCTGGTCGCGATCCGAGCCGGGCCGAAAGTATGCGTTGGTCACCTTTTGCACGTATCGTCGCGTTTCCCAAATTGGAGGAACGCCGCCGCTACGATCTACGGCTCGCTCGCCGGCGTTGTATGCGGCAAGCGACTTCGACAAATCGCCGTTGTAACGATCGAGCAGCGTCTTCAGATACGTTGTCCCGCCCTCCACGTTCTGAGCGGGATCGAAAGGATTACCAACACCGTAACGTTGTGCCGTCCCGGGAATCAACTGCATCAAGCCCACGGCTCCCTTGCGGGAGATCGCGTAGGGATTCCATCCCGACTCCGTGCTGATCACGGCCTTGACCAGCTCGGGGTCAACCTTGTGCCGCTCGGCCGCTTCATGAACGATCTTATCCAGCCGATCCGACGGCGCGGTTGAAATCGCCGAGGGAGAGGAACTAATAGTACTCCCACTACGGCGTCCGATGGAATCCTCATTCATGTAGACGAGCTTCCCGTGCTCATCTACATACGGTGCAATCTGGGCGCGAACCGGCATGGCGACTGCGAGCCACAGGCTCGGTACCAGAACTGCCACCGTTTTAAGGCTAGGGTTTGCGAGTACAAACCCTAGGACCTGATGCAGAGTCTTCTCATGGCCTTGGGGAAGGCAGAAACGTTCTTTCGCCTACTGAACGAACTCCCGAAGTTTCGGGACTGAAGATTCGGGATATCGCTCCCGAACGGCGGATTTGCGCCGGTTCCAGATACACAAGTACCAGCGTAAACATCTGGCGCTAAGGGGATTATAGTAACTGCTCGAGGAGGGGGTAAACGGTACTCAAGGCCCTTTCTATGGCGGATGTGTCCTTTCCGCCAGCCTCTGCCAAATCTGGTCTACCGCCGCCGGACCCGCCTACCAACTTGGCGAGTTCCTGGACGATTTTGCCGGCGTGGACGCGGGGGATCAGGTCCTTCGTAACTCCTGTGATTAGAGCCACTTTGCCGTCATCTGCGGAGGCCAAAACGACCACTCCGGAGCCCAGTTTCTGGCGCAGCGTATCCACCAACTGACGCAAATTGTCACGGTCGGCTCCGCTGACTTTTGCGGCTACTACGCGAACTCCGTTGATGGTCCGGGCACCCTCGAGGAGCGCCGGAACCTGGCCCAAAATGGATGAAGTGCTTATCGATTTAAGCTGCCTTTCGAGGGTCTTGGTGGCCTCAATTTGGCGCGAAATGGCGTCGACCACGCCGTCCTCCGAAGTGTTCAGCAGGGCGGCGGCGTCGCGCAGGGTGGTGAGCGCGCGCTGGTATTCGGCTAGGGCGCGGTCGCCGGAAATGGCCTCGATCCGGCGGACGCCGGCGGCCGAGGACTCTTCGGAGATGATTTTGAACACGCCGATCTCGCCCGTGCGGACGACGTGGGTGCCGCCGCAAAGCTCCTTGCTGTAGAAGCCGCGGGGCGAGGCGGCGTCGGGAATGGTGACGACGCGGACGTTGGCCTCGGGATACTTGTCGCCGAAGAAGGCGAGCGCGCCGGAGGCGAGCGCGTCGTCGATGTTCATGATGTCGGTGCGCATCTCGAGATTCTTCAGGATTTCGTCGTTCACCTGCTGCTCGATTTCCTTGAGTTCGCTGTGATCGACTGCTGCGAAATGCGAGAAATCGAAGCGCAGATGGTCGGGCGCGACGAGCGAGCCGGCTTGCTTCACGTGCGTGCCGAGAATATTGCGCAGCGCGGCGTGCATCAGGTGCGTCGCGGTGTGGTTGCGCATGTCGCGCGCGCGGCGCTCGGGATCGGCGACGGTGGAGACGCGGTCGCCTACATGCAAATCTTCTTTCGCGACGATGCGGTGCGCGACGAGTCCGCTGACCGGATAATACGCGCCGCGCACTTCGGCTACTTCGAGCGATTCGGTGTTGTCGTAGAGCCCGCCGGTGTCCGCCACCTGGCCGCCGGATTCGGCGTAGATCGAGGTGCGGTCGAGGACGACTTCGGCTTCAGCGCCGCGCGGGATTTCGTTGACGCTGCCTTCTTTGGTGATGATGGCTTCGATGCGAGCGTCTTGCGCGCGTGTCCCGAAGTAGAAGTCGGGCTCCGTCTTGAAGGTTTCGCGCAGCTTCAAGTAGGCCGGGCTCGCAGCTTCCTTGTGCGCGCCCTTCCACGAGGCTTTCGCGCGAGTCCGCTGCTCCTCCATTGCGCGGTCGAAGCCATTCCAGTCCACTGTGACGCCCGCGTCGCGGGTCACATCTTCGATGAAGTCCCGGGGTAGGCCGTAGGTGTCGTAAAGCTTGAACGCTTTCGCCCCGGAGTATGTAGGCGCGGACATTCCTGCGCCCTCGGGGAGCCTCGCTTCGCCGGGAGCTTTCGCATCCTTGATCTGCGGCGAGAAGCGGCCGCAAGTCCTCGTCGAGTTTCTTTCAACCCGACTTCCACGGTGCGCGTGAAGCGGTTTTCTTCTTCGTCGAGGACGCGCGTGATGCGCTTGGCGTGTTCATCGAGTTCAGGGTACGCGTCCTTCATTTCAGCGCGGACGGCGGCGGACATGACTGAAAGGAACGGCGACGGTGCTTCGAGCATGTGCGCGTGGCGTAGCGCGCGGCGGATGATCTTGCGCAGGACATAGCCTCGGCCTTCATTCGAGGGAATCGACGCCATCGGAAATCAGGAATGTGGCGGCGCGAGAATGGTCGGCGACGATTCGTAGCGAAGGTTGAACCTTCGGATCGCGCATATCTGCTTTCGTGAGCTTCGCAGCTTCGCGAATGATCGGCTGAAACAAGTCCGTGTCGTAGTTGCTGATTACGCCTTGGAGGACGGCGGCGGTGCGTTCGAGGCCCATGCCGGTGTCGACGGACGGCTTCGGCAGGGGATTGAGCGTGCCGCTGGCGTCCGCGGTTGAACTGCATGAAGACGAGGTTCCAGATTTCGACGTAGCGGCCGCAGTCGCAGGGGAATTTGCAATTGCCTTCGCTGCAGCCGGGCTGCGCGGTTCGTCGACGGCTCGGGCCCATGTCGTAGAAAATTTCGCTGCACGGGCCGCACGGACCGGTATCGCCCATCTGCCAGAAATTTTCCTTGAGGCCGGGAATTTCGATGACGCGATCTTTCGCCGCGCCGGTCTGGACCCAGAGCGACGCGGCGTCGTGATCGGGCGGAAGTTTTTGTCCGCCGAGCTCAGCGCCGCCGAAAACGGTGAAATAGAGCTTATCGAGCAGGAAGCCCAAACCATTCGGGCGAGGTGACGAGTTCCCAGGCGTAGGCGATGGCGTCCTTCTTGAAGTAGTCGCCGAAGGAAAAATTGCCGAGCATCTCGAAAAACGTGTGATGGCGATTGGTGAAGCCGACGTTTTCGAGGTCGTTGTGCTTGCCGCCGGCGCGAACGCATTTCTGGCAGGTGGTGGCGCTGTTGTAGTCGCGCTGCTCGAGGCCGAGGAAAACGTCCTTGAACTGATTCATCCCGGCGTTGGTGAAAAGCAGCGTGGGGTCGTTCGTGCGGGACGAGCGACGAGCTGCGCACGACGCGGTGGCCGCGCTCTTCGAAGAAACGCAGGAAGGTGCTTCGAATTTGATTGCCGGTCCAGCGGTCGGTCACGATGAGCCCTCAGGGTCAACTAAACATTATCGCAAAGGCAGTGGCTAGTGGCGAGAGGAAGTAAACGGCGAAAAAGAGCACCGCAGAGGCGCCGAGAACGCAGAGTCGGGAAGCAACAGGTTCGTACGGGCATCCCGAACACCGTACGCGGCTAGTGTAGTTAATAAATGAGCAATTGTGAACGCGCGGTACCATGGGCTGAACCTCTGTCGCGTGTTATTCAGTTTGTGTGGAGTACACGTCTCCAGAAAAAATCGCGGTGGCGAGTTCGACGGCCGACGAGAGCGCGCTGCGGCTCGTTCTCGCAATTCTGGGCGGCTGCGCATCCATAATCTTTAGCGCTTGTGTGGCTGTCCTACTGGTCTGGCTGCACTTTCCAATCGCCGAAACGGAAGCGTACAAGCAGTCAGTTATGGTGGCTCAAGCATCTCGCGATGCGCAGACTTTGCTTGGCGGCGGCATCGATGTGAAATCCCCGGCGTGGGGCTACGTCACCGACTTTCGCGGGTCGAAGTTCGCGGAGTGGTCGGTGAAGCTGGCAGGCTCGCGAGGAAAAGGGCATCTCTACGGAGTCGCAAACCAAGCGCGCGGTTCGTGGGAGTATTCGAGACTCGAACTCGTTTCAGACGACGGCAAGGAGCGGCTCGACCTCACACCGGCGCCAGCGGCGTTGAAGTTTCCGCCTGTGCCGGTCAGGCATGTCTACTTGGTTCCGATGGGGCTCACGGACGGTGAGTCGCTCGACTGGGCGCCGGCATATTACAAGGCCAAACTCGGAGTCGACGTGACGGTTGTTCCGCCTGTCCCTTTGGATCCGAAGCTTGTGGACGCAAGACGCAAACAGCTCGATGCGGACAAATGTATCGATTTTCTCCGGCAAATACATCCTGAGCTGGTGGCGGACCCCTTTGCGATCTTGATCGGCGTGACCTCTACCGACATGAATATTCCTGGGTTCGGATGGAGATATGCTGAGAACTGGCGCAGCGATGGTCGCTTTGCCATCGTGTCGTCAGCCCGGTTACACCCTCTGTCGGTATTGGGCAATCGGAATCCAGAATGGCTCAACTCCCGTGTGCAAAAGCTAATCTCGAAGAACGTGCTGATGCTGTATTTCAATTGTCCGATGAGCAGCGACTACACGAGCTTGCTCAGCGGCGGCGTGCTTTCCGGAACGGAAGTGGATCAAATGGGTGGAGATGTCATCGGAGCCGAAGGCTCATGGGATCCCTTCGTTGAGTCTGGGGACCCTTCGGTCTCAATTTATGACGTCCGTGGAAAGCCCGTTATGTGGAATCTCGAATACGCCGGGCAGCCGCTACCCGACATGAACGCGCAGGTGTTCAGCGCCGATCTTACGCTTGGTCTTTTGGTGCAGCGGAAGGCCGATTTCATGCTCGACGGCGCGTTTCCCTTGCAGTTTGCGCGCGTTTACCGAAGCCAGGATGAGGGTTCGCGAGCGTTTGGCATCGGCGGCACGAATTCTCTCGAGATCTATCTCATCGGACAAATGGGCCGCTACGTCGATCTAATAATGGAAGACGGCGCCAGAATCCACTTCGAACATGATCCGGTCCAGCACGGCCAGCCGTTCGACAATTACTTAGAGCGAGGTGGCTGGACTGGCCCGTTCGCAATTCCAAAGCCGAATACCTTGGGACGACGTGGCGAGTGACGAGGCGAGATGGATGGATGTTCTTCTTTCCATACATGCCGAAGTGGGGCGGGCAGCGGATTACGATTCTTACTTCGTTCTCGGACGCGGAAGGTCACGACTACGACATGAAACGCGACGACAAGGGAAATCTTGTCGATATAACCACTCCGTCGGGACGAGTGGCTGCATTTCGAAAATGACGCAGAACACCGAATTCGCAGAATTACCGTCTTCGCAAGGCCGCGCAGTGGACTACGAATACGATCGCGGCGGGCGACTGATTCGAGTGAAGGATTCCGAGGGGCATGTCGATAGCTATTCCTACGACGATAAAGGCGCGATGCTGACGGCGTCACACGGCACGGACGCACCGATTCTACAGAACGAGTATTTCAGCGACGGCTACTTCAAGAGCCAAACCATGGCGGATGGCCGCAAATTCGACGTACACCTACGCTCGAAGCTCGCGCAACGTTATCGAAGAGAGCCGGCTTAACCGATCCCAACGGCTTGATGACATCCTTCCTGTACCGGAACGCATGGGTACATACAATCGCTTCCGACGTTCGCCCTCGTTAGGCTTCGCATGGTCTACAATCGACCAAGCATGCAACTCGTTCGACGTCGAGGATCATGGCGACGGCGTTTAGTGCGCCTGGCGGGCTGCTGCAACTGGACGGAGACTAGGCGGAATTCGCTGGTGAAGGCTCCCGTGGAGCGGGAGTAGGTGACGAACATGGTTTGGCCGCCGTTGACGTTGTATTCGGGGTGGGCCTGCGCGTCATCGATTGGGCTTCTCGCCGGGAACCGGCGCCAGCGCCGTAAAGCTTGAACCTCGCGAGACCAGGGACCTTCGGGATTCGGGGCGGTGCGCATCATCACGTTTTGAGAGAGCGGTGAGTTGTAGACCGCGACGTAGCACTGCAAGATAGTTGTTCCAGGATACGTTCATGATGAAATTGCCGGTGAAGACGAAGGTGGCGTCGGTCACGTTGCTGGACCAAGTGCCGTTGCCCGCGTAGAAGGTCCAGGAGCTGAGGTCGAGAACATTTTCGAGCGCGACTCGGCCGAGAACGCAGGCGACAGAGAATTCGGAGTTGTAGCAGCCGTAGGAGTAAAGGGTGTCACCGACTCACGAGGGCGGACGCGCCGAAGCTGGGCTGGTTTGCGCTGAACAGCAAATCGGGATGTTCCGCGTTTGGATTGATGACGGGCCGTTGAGGCTGGCCGGCGAAGCTCTGCCAAATCGCTATCGAATAGCCGACCGTCTGAAAATTGAAATTGCCGGGCGCGAGCCGAAACAAGCTGATAGAAAACGAGCGCGCGATTTCGCGCGGGGTCGGCGACGATGGCTCCGGGCCACAACGCCCAACGCGCGCCGCAAGGCTGTTCGCAAGAGCTGCCCTGATGCGCGGCGTTGAACGCTTGCTCCGCGGCTGTGAGCTGCAGAAGCATCGAGGGCGCACCGACGGAATCTTCGCGTTCTTGAAAACCTGTTATGCCTCCCGGCGCGTTGAGGTCCGCCGTGAAGGCCCACGAATCGCTAATCAAGGTCTGGCCCTGCGCGTTGGGATTGGCGAGAAACGTGTCGCCATAAATCCAGACGGCAAAACCACCGAAGACGCCGCTGTATCCGCCGTCGCGCCCTAGAATCTTGGGGTTTGTTCCGATCGTGTCTAGATCGTTTGCTTGAACGACGATTAGATCGGGCGGCGGTCCTGAGTGTCCTCCAGGGTAGAGGCGACACGCGGACAATGCGGCAATGGAGAGCAATAAAAATGCAGTGAAGTAGACACGAAGCGTGCGCATTGCGGCACGTTCCTGGAATATTTATTTCGCCCTGCGACCTGTGATGCGAGAGTTTGGCGCAGGGTGGCTCGCCGTCTGCGCGTGTCTACTTCTTGACCATTTCGATGTCGAGGGTGATGGTGACGGTGTCGCCGATCATTTGGTCGGCGCCGCCGGGGACCGTGCCGGTCATGTAGACGAGGCCGAAGTCCTGGCGATTGATTTTTGTGGTGGCGGAAGCGCCACGGCGCGTTCCCATCACCTGGATCGGCTGCGTGGGGCCGGTGACGTCGAATGTGACTTCCTTCGTGACGCCGTGGAGCGTTAGATTGCCGGTCATCTTCGCGGTGCCGTCGCCCGTCTTCCAGATCTTGGTGGATTGAAAAGTCATGGTGGGGTATTTCGCGACGTCGAAGAAATTCGGGCTCTTCAAATCATTGTCGCGGCCCTGAACGCGCGTATCGATGGAAGCGACGTCGATGGTGGCGTTGACGCTGGATTTGGAAATGTCGGAGTCGTCGATCTGCGCCGTGCCGCTGATTTTTGTGAATTCCCCTTGAACGTTGGAAAGACCCAGGTGCCGCACGGTGAACTGGGCGTTGGAATGCGCGGGATCAAGCTGCCAGGTGACGGTCTGCGCGGACGCTGCGGAAACGAAAGAGTTGCGGCGAGCGCGATTGCGATAAACCACTTGTTCACGGACGACCTCCTCGGAGATATTGCGCTGAGATTTTTGTATGCTTGAAACGGCAGCTATTATATCAGCCTTCGCTGGGTCCTCGATGCCGGTGCGGATGGGCCGTCATCGTTGACTTGGATGGGCGCGGCACCTAAGATTCGAAGCCATCGAGCGGTATCTTCCGTTACGACTGAACCATGATTGGCGAAACGATACAGCATTACCGCATCGTGGAAAAGCTTGGCGGCGGCGGCATGGGCGTCGTCTACAAGGCGGAAGACACGCGGCTGCATCGTTTTGTGGCGCTGAAATTCCTGCCGGAAGAGTTTGCGCGCGACCCGCAGGCGTTACTGCGCTTTCGCCGTGAGGCGCAGGCCGCGTCCGCACTGAATCATCCCAATATCTGCACGATCTACGATATCGGCGAACAAGACGGCCGGTCCTTCATCGTCATGGAATTCATGGAGGGCCAGACGCTGAAGCATGAAATTTCGGGCAAGCCGCTGCCGATGGAGCGAGTTCTGTCGCTGGGAATCGAGATTGCGGACGCGCTCGAGGCGGCTCATTCGAAGGGCATCATCCACCGGGACATCAAGCCGGCAAATATTTTCGTAACTTCTTCGCGCTCAGGGTTTGTCCGCCACAGCGGGCAGGCAAGTACAAACCCTGAAACCCTCCGCCAACCACGCCAAAGTACTCGATTTCGGCCTGGCGAAGCTGACGCACTTTCCCGGAGGCGCCGACGAGAGGACTTTGTCGATGGGCGCCGGCGGGAAGTTCGAGGACACGCTGAGCTCGCCCGGCCTGATGCAGGGAACTGTGACGTACATGTCGCCCGAACAGATTCGCGGGGAAGAACTCGATCCGCGCTCCGACATTTTTTCGTTTGGCGCGGTGCTCTTCGAGATGTGCACCGGCCAGAACGCGTTTTCGGGTGCCACGGCGGGAGCGATCTTCGACGCGATTTTGCACCGCGAAATCGCTTCGCCGATGCAAGTGAATCCAGACGTTCCGCCGGAACTGGAACTCACGGTGTGCAAGGCGGTGGAAAAGGATCGCGCGCTGCGTTATCAGAGCACGAGTGAAATACGCGCCGATCTTGCGCGGCTAAGACGCGACACGGAGGCGGGACGCGCGACAAGCCTGACAGCTACAGCATCGATTCTGGCGCGGCGCGCGCGGCCGCGTTGGAAACGGATCGCGGGGATTGCGGGAGGCGTGGCGCTGGCGGTGGTGGTGGTGTGGCGCCTGGTTACGGGAGGGTGGCTCTTCTCGTCGCGCGCGCACGCATTGAATAGCGGCGACACGGTGGTGCTGACGGATTTTGTGAACTCGACGGGCGACGACGTGTTCGACGACACGCTGCGCGAGGCGGTGGCGACGAAGCTGGACCAGTCACCGTTCCTGAAAATCCTTTCCGACCAGAAAATGCGCGCCACCATGCAGATGATGAACCGCCCAGTTACGGACAAGCTCGATCCCGAGGCAGCGCGGGACCTTTGCCAACGCGCGGGGAGCAAGGCTGTGTTGAGCGGCTCAATCGGCCGGCTGGGCAGCCACTATGTGGTCCGGCTGAATGCGGTCAACTGCTTGACGGGAGATTCGCTGGCGCGGGAGCAAGTGGAGGCGGCGCGCAAAGAGGATGTGCTCGGAGCGCTCGACAAGGAATCGACGCAACTACGAGAGCGGCTGGGGGAGTCGCTGGCGTCGATTCAGAAGTACGACACGCCGCTGCAGCAGGCGACGACGAATTCGCTTGAGGCGCTGGAACAGTACTCGGTGGCTGCCAGGATTCAACGCGAGCGAGGCGACCTGGCAGCGATTCCGTATCTCAAGAGCGCTCTCAATATCGATCCTGATTTCACTCTCGCCACGGCGGGCCTTGGACTCGCGTACGCGGACACCGGGCAAAACGCTTTGGCGGACGAAGAGTTTACGACTGCGTTTAACCATCGCGACCGCGTGAGCGAGCGCGAGCGGCACGAGATATCGAGTTTCTACTACTCGGAAGTGATCGGAGATCTGGAGGAAACACGGCAGCAGTACGAAGCATGGACCCAGGCGTATCCGTGGGACGTGCCTCCGCATTCGAATCTGGCGGCGGTTGACGCTTCCCTTGGGCGTTACGACGAAGCGATCGCGGAGGGGATGAAAGCGCTGGAACTGGCTCCGAATGCAGGCAACGTCTACGGAGACCTGATCGAGATTTACTGTTTCGAAGACCGGACGAAAGAAGCAAGAGAGATGTACCAGAAGTCAGTCGCGAACAAGGTTGAGGATCCGTTCATAAGGACCGTGATGTATGGAGTGGGTTTTGTTGACGGTGATACGGCGGAAATGCAGCGGCAAGCGGCCTGGGCCGCCGGCAAGCTAGGCTGGGAAGATTACTTGCTTTCGTTTCAGGCGGACACGGAGGCTTTCGCCGGAAGGTTGTCGAAAGCGCGAGACCTCTCTCGCCAAGCCGAGAAATCGGCGCAAAAGGCCGACGAAAAAGAGCTCGCAGCATTGTGGCAGATGAATGCAGCGTTGCGCGAAGCGGAATTTCTGAACGACGCGCAGGCGCGTGCGGAGGCGAATGCGGCTTTGAAGCTGGCACCGACGCGCGACGTAAGAACTCTGGTGGCGGTCGCGCTGGCGCGAATCGGAGATGGGGACGAGGCCGAGAGAATCGCGACCGAGCTCGAGAAACAGAGTCCGAAGAACACGACGCTCAACAGCTATTGGCTGCCCACGGCGCGCGCCTACATTCAGATCAAGGCGAACCATCCGGACAAGGCCGTCGAAATTCTCGACTCCGCGAAGGCGTATGAATTCGGCGATCCGGGACCCGGAGTGGAATTTGGCGCATTTACTTATCCCGCATACGTGCGGGGCCAGGCGTTCCTGATGCTGCGCAAGAGTGAGGAAGCCGCGGTCGAGTTCCAGAAGTTGATCGACCATCGCGGCCTGCTGGCGAACGGACCGCTCTGGCCGCTGGCGCACTTGCAACTGGGGCGTGCGTACGCGCTCGCCGGCGATACCGGGAAGGCGCGCGCTTCGTACGACGATTTCTTCAAACTGTGGAAGGATGCCGACGCCGACATTCCCATCTTGAAACAAGCAAAGAGAGAGTACGCGAAGCTCCGTTAGTTGACTGTTACGTTTCCTCGGCAGAACACCGAAAGCAATTTACGCACGTCAGCGGTTCTCGTTTGGCATAATCCTTAACATGGCTCGTATTTGGCCCAGCGAACGTTGGCTGCCGAAGTCCATCCTTTGTCTTCGTGATTACAATTTCACGAAATTCCTACACGACTTGACCGCGGGAGTCACGGTCGGGCTCGTCGCGCTTCCCTTGGCGATGGCCTTTTCCATCGCGTCCGGACTGACGCCGCAAGCCGGCATCTACTGCGCAATCGTGACGGGATTTTTGATTTCACTGCTGGGCGGCTCAAAAACACAGATCGGCGGTCCAACGGGTGCGTTCGTCGTCGTCATCGCGGGCATCGTCGCGGCGCATGGCGTGGACGGATTGTTCATGTGTACGGTGATGGCCGGCATTCTCCTCGTACTCATGGGCGTGACCGGAATGGGATCGGCCGTGAAGTTCATCCCGCGACCGATCGTGATCGGCTTCACGAACGGCATTGCCATCCTGATCGCGAGCACGCAGGTGAAGGATTTCTTCGGCCTGCAGATCGACAAAACTCCCGGTGTGTTTTGGCTGCGGATGGAAACGCTGGCGACCCATTTCAAGACGCTGAACTACTTGGCAACGGCTCTCGCCCTCGCTACTGTGGCAATCCTGATCGTCTGCAGGCTGGTATCCAATCGCATTCCCGGCCCGATTGTTGCGCTGCTGCTTGGAACGGCCGCGGTGGTTGTTCTCAAAATTCCGGTGGAAACCATCGGAAGCCGTTTTAACGGAATACCCAGCGGGTTGCCGCACTTTGCCATTCCCAAATTTCACGCCGACCTGATTCACAGTTTGCTCGGGCCTGCGGTTACCGTGGCGATGCTGGGCGCGATTGAATCGCTGATGTCTGCCGTCGTCTCCGATCGCATGAGCAACGATCAGCACAATTCGAACGTGGAGCTGGTGGGGCAAGGAGTGGCAAACATCGCATCGCCACTTTTCGGAGGGCTGCCGGCCACAGGCGCGATTGCCCGCACTGCCACCAACATCCGTTCCGGCGCGCAGACACCGGTGGCGGGGATGATCCATTCGGTCACGCTGCTGTGCATCGTCCTGTTTGCGGCGCCGCTGGTGCGATTCGTTCCCATGGCGGTGCTCGCCGGCATACTCATGGTCGGTCTCGTACAACATGGGCGAGTGGCGGGAAATCCCGGCGCTTTTGAAGTTGACCAGGACGGACCTGAGCGTATGGTTTGTGACGTTTGCGCTCACGGTGTTTGCCGATCTGACGGTCGCGGTCGAGGCCGGGATGATTCTGGCGGCGCTGCTGTTCATCAGCCGCGTGGCCAGCACGACTACCGTTTCGCAGGTGACGGACGACTACGTGGAAGATGGGCGGGTGCACATTTTGCAAGACAAGGACATCCCGTACTACGCGACGATTTTCCGCATTCACGGTCCATTCTTGTTCGGCGCGACTGAAAAGATTTCCGTCGTCACCGAGCGAATGTCGAGCTTGCCTCCCGTCGTCATCCTGCGTCTCCGCAACATGACGGCTCTTGACGCAACGGGACTTTTTGCTATCGAGGACGTGGCGAAGCGGCTGCACGAGACCGGCCGGACTTTGATTCTGTGCGGGGCGCGCGAACAGCCCGCACAGTTGATGCACCAGGCGGAGTTCGCAGATGTCGTGGGCCGCGAGAACATTTGCGAGAACGTCTATGCGGCGCTGCGTCGAGCGGAAACAGTGTTCGAAGGTCTGGAATCGAACGCGTTGACCGGCTCCGGACTTGCTTAGGCCGTCGCACCTGAAGCGAAGTCACAAAGGATGGCGGCAGAGACTGCGAAGAGATTCAGCCAGCAATCGTTTCGATCGTGATGCGGTCGGTTGCGTCCCAGCCGGCGTAGTAGAGTTCAACGGTGAGCTCAGGTAATTCCTTGCGCAGCGCGGTCGTTGCCCGCCGCAGATCCTGCTCTTGCCTCGCGCGGAGTTCCGGAGAATCATGCAAGTGGAGCGGCATCGTTTGGTAGAAGGCGCAATCCTGGTGCTGAATCAACACGAGCCGCCGAATTTCGTGCTGCTTTACGAAGAAGCGCAGCCACTTCCAACTGGCCCATGAGAAATTCGGAAGATACTCGGTCAGAGTCAGGCTGAGCGGACCGCCGGGAATAACCATCAGATCATAGTTCCCATCGAGGTTGAGGCTGCGGTTCAGGAATTCAGTGAAAGCGGACTGGAAGCGGTAATCGCCGCAGTGGATAGCCAGTACGTCGGTGCGGCCGCGTTTTAGCAGAGACTCAAGCCGGTAGCTGTTCATGACTAAATTATGAACTCAGTGCAGCTTCTCGATCTGCTGCTGCACCTGGCTGCGAAATTCCAGCGGATTCGCCATGTTGTGAAATGGCTCGGGAGTCCCGCCCGTCCCGATGACCACAATCGTTCCATAACCTAGCATCCTGCCGAAGGCGGTCTCGCTCACTTCGATGCTCTCCACTTTGTTGAGCAGCATTTCGATCGTCTTCCGGCTGGCCAGGCCCGTCTTGATCACCACGCGCCGGTTCGTCACCGCCATTTCCGTCGCGTTCCGACGCACCATGCCCATTAGAATCGCGACGACGCCGCAAACGAGCAACGCGATGCCGCCGCCCTCCATGATGTGCAGAGTGGTGCTATCAAGTCCGGTCTGCGCGGCCGCGTAATAAAGTAGGAACGCTCCCGAACCGAACAGCAAGCATCCCAAGACAGCGTGCCCCAGCATCACGATCCAATGGAGCCGCGTTTGGTAAATCACCGTTTCACCGGGAACCAGGTTCGATTCTACGTAACTCATCTGCTCTTCCTCCCGAATCACTCACGGAAGAATGGTAAAAGGCGATAATCATACCTCAAGGTTCGTGATAACTTGGTGCGCGTCGGTACGTCCATAGAGGAGTAGGAATGCCCCGGCGCGCCTCGAGCGCGCCTGGCGGCAATCGGAGGAGCCATGAAGCGACGAGAATTCGTTCGCTATGCCGCGTGTGGGATGGGCGCCGCATGGCTTGGGTCGCGGGCCTTCGGCAGGATGGTATCGTTCGGGCGATACGCGCGTGCGGTTCCGCCTCTTGTCGATAAGCTGCCGCGGAAATTTGCGGCTTCTGACACTGTGACCATTGGGAAGACCGGGATCACGACGAGCCGGCTCGCGATGGGGACGGGGACGGTGGGCGTCGGCCATCATTCTCACCAGACGGCGCTGGGCGTCGATGGCCTGTCGAAGCTTTTGCTCAACGGCTACGACAACGGGCTGCGATTTTTCGACGCCGCGGATTCGTACGGCAGCCATCCGCACGTGGCCGAGGCCCTCAAGCACGTGCCTCGCGACAAGGTGACAGTGCTGACGAAGACGTTTTCTCGCGATCCGGCCGGCGCCCGCGCGGACCTCGACCGCTTTCGCAAAGAACTCGGCACGGACTACCTTGATATCGGCCTGATGCATTGTGTTACCGAGGCCGATTGGACGGAACGCTATCGCGGCGTGATGGACGTTCTCTCAGAAGCCAAGGAAAAGGGGATTATTCGCGCGCACGGTTGCTCGTGCCACACCATCGAGGCGTTGCGCGCGGCGGCGAAGTCGCCGTGGGTGGAAGTGGATCTCGTCCGCATCAATCCGATCGGATCGGCCATGGATGCCGATCCCAACACGGTGGTGAGCGTAATGCGCGAGATGCGGGCCGCCGGAAAGGGACTCGTGGGCATGAAGATCCTGGGTCAGGGAGACATGCGCGCGCGGCAGGACGAGGCGCTGAAGTTTGCGTTGTCGCTCGATTTGCTCGACGCGTTCACGATCGGCGCCGAAAGCAAGGCCGAGCAGGAAGACTTGATTCGAAGGATTGGATTGGCGGCGTAATTCAGCGAAGTCTCAGTACGGTTTTGGCGAGTTGCTCGTCCTCGCGCTTCACCAACAACTTCGCTCCGCGCACAAACTGCAAACTCACTTCCTGGCTGCCTGCGTCGTCCGACGAGACGATGGCATGGATGCCGTTGGCCTCGAGCGCGCCCTTCGCGAGGTCAGCTTCCTGGCGATTGTCGAAGGTGTGGAGGTTGACGAGATTGTCTGGCATCGAAGTGCAAACCCATTTTACCTTGTTCTACCCAAATCCGTAAAACGAGAGGCATCAGGAATCCGAAAATATCGCTGGCGAGGGAGGGGCGCTACGGAAGGCGCGTGCCGTAGCGGCCGCAGGTTTCGAAGACGGAGAGGAGATTCGTGAGGCTGAAGAGCTCGCGGATGCGCGGGCTCAAATTGATCAACTCGAGGGTGCTTCCCGCGTTTTTCGCGGAGATGTAGAGCGCGACGATCGTGCCGAGGCCGGAGCTGTCCATTTGCGAGAGCTCAGTAAGGTCAAGGACCACATGCTTGGTTTGCGGGAGCAGTTCTTTGACGTGAGTCTTCAGCAGGCCGGCGTTGGCCACAGTGAGGATTCCGCTGCACTGCACGACGATGTCATTTTCGAATTTATGGGTGCGCAGTTTCAGCGCTGGTGTGGAGACTTCGGACGTGTCGGGCATGGACTCCTCGGCGCGTGGTGCGAGGATTGGACTGTGCGATGTGTACTCTGCATGCGAACGGAACGCAAGGAGAAATCCAACGCTGTGCAAGGCGTGGCGGCGAAGAGAAGGCGCAACAAAAAGGCGCGAGCGGTAACTCGCGCCTTCGCCGATTGCGATTGAGAATCTCGGGGGTCGCGCTGCTAGCTATTCCCGAGATACTGGACGTGGACGTACGTGCCGAGTCTCACGTTGTAGGCGAGATACCAGCCGACGTGATCCGGGTCGTCATAAATTACGATGTCATCCGAATCCCAGTGCCAGCCGTCGCAAAAGCCGATGTCGTACGGGGCCACGCTGAAATAGAAGCCGCCGAACCAGAATCGGCTCGGGCCGCCGCCTCCCAGGTGCCAGACGTGTGCGGGCCGAATCCGCCGGTGAAGTGCCCGTGCTCCCACGGATGGTCCATGTGGTAGTGAGGATCATTCGGGCCAGTATCGTGCCCGACCCACGTTTTGCCCTTGTCGACGTGCGGCACATTCGGATGGCCGGGCTTGTCGCTGTAATTTCGATGTTCCTCGACCGGATGAGGATTGCTGCGAACTGGAGCGGGGCCGCGAGCGGGAGGCTTAGGATGACTTGTTTTGTTCTGTGCGAAAGCGGGAACAGAAAAAAGCGCAACGTGCTGCAAGGAGCCCGATCGTCTTGTTCATGCGATTCATGATCTTCCTCCGAAAGTGAAATTGGTGGGCTGGTTCGATGTCGAACCTCGCTCAAATGGACGAACGGCGCCGCGAGACGGTTACGGGGAAATTACCCTACTTTGCGGCGGGATTTCTTGGGAGCTTGCGCTTGCGTTTCGGCGGCGGCTTGGTCAGTCTTCGGGACGACGCGCAGCAGGGATTTCTTCTCGCCGCGCGGCGGTTGCTGCTTCTGCATCAGGCTCTGTTTGAGCGCGGCCATCAGATCGACTTGCGGCGCCTGTGCGGCCGCTGGGACGGCGACCACGTCCTGCCCCTGCGCCTTCGCTTCGATCAACGTGCGCAAGCCGTCCTGGTAGGTGTCGTGGTACTTCTCGGGCTCGAACGGCGCGGCGAGGCTTTCGATGAGCTGCGTGGCGAGCGCGCGCTCCTGTTCCTTGACTTCGAATTTGTCGGTGCCGGATTCGGCCGCGGGGCGAATTTCGTTCGAATAGAACATCGTGTGCAGCGTCAGTCCATTCTTGCGCGCGCGGATGATCACGATGTATTCGCGGCTGTGCATCGTCACTTTCGCGATGCCTGCGTAGCCGGTGCGCAGCATCGCTTCCTGCAACAGACGATAGGCCTTCGCGCCGGGCGCCTCGGGCGCGGCGTAGTAGGAGGCGTCGAAATAGAGCGGATCGATTTCGTCGACTTTGACGAATTCCAGGATCTCCATGATGCGCGCGGATTCAGGCTCGATTCTTTTCTAGTTCTTCTTCGGTGAAGAGCAGGTATTGGTCCTTCTCGTATTCGTAGCCCTTCTCCACTTCGCTGCGCTCCACCATGCGGTTACACGTGGGGCAAAAGAGCGGCTGCTTCAGGCGTGTGTGACACACTTTATGGAGCTGATTGAAGCTGATGCGCTCCGTGCGCGCAGCTGGCGAGAGCTGAATCGGAATCGAAACCAGACCGAATGAGAGAGAGCCCTTCCATGTCGCCGGCATGCGCACCCCCCTTCAAACCCTTCGACTTCGCTCAGGGCAAAGAAGAACTGGAATGGTACGAGTTTCGCCTGGTGTTCGGCAATAGGGATGAAACGGCGGTATTCAAACGGATAGGCGAATATAAGGCGAAAGTACGGGAGACGCAGGAATGTGTCGCGAAAAGGCGTGCCCTTAGTGAGGTCCGAAGTAGCGGTAATGGCCGGTGATTTTCCAGTTGAAGAGCACGTCTTCCATTCGAGGGCCGGCACCGATGTTGTGCACGATCAGGTAGCGTCCACTGCTAGGCGATTTCTGGTCGACCACGATTCCAATGTGGGGAGCGCCGCCGCCGAGGTCCCATGTAACGAGATCGCCCGGCGAGTAGTCTGCGACGCGGGTTGAGATTGGCAACGTCTCGCCCTTGCGGCTGAAGAAAACCATCAAGTTCGGGACGCGGCGATGGTCAATATTGGGATCGGGGCGAGACAGGAGCCACCGTGACTTGTTCGGGTACGCGCCGAAATTCTGAACCATGTCTTCGTGTACTTCTTTTTGCAGGTCGGTGCCGACCGCGCGATAGGCGCGGATGATTTCGTCGGTGCAGACACCGGCGTCGGCGGGTACGTCGCCGCCCGGATAGGGAATGCGCACGTAGGCTGGATTGTAGCGGACGACGTGATGCGTCCGCTCGGCGGCGGCAGCGACGAGGCGGTGCAGGAACTCCTGCTGAGCGGTGGTTGGAGGGCTGAGTTTGTGCGAGCGCGGGCACGGCCGCGAGCGCGCAGAAAGCAACAGATAGCAGGCGAGTTCTTCGCGTAAGCACTCCTGCGAACGCGTGCACGCGCAGAAGAGCGCTACTGCGCGACGGTCTTCACAGCGTCGCCGACCTTGAAGCCACTGCCGGTGACGGTGGCGCAGATCGAGGAAATGTCGTCAACGTCG
>CAWBGW010000059.1:0-13302 GCA_963788345.1 uncultured Acidobacteriota bacterium
TATTTAACGGTTCTCCCGAGGATGCGAGCAACATTCTCAACGGCAACTCCAGTAGTCCCCACTTCGGGAGCTTGATCGGAACACTATCCGACATGTCGTCGGACGTTGTGAATTTTGCCGCGTTCATTCGCATGTCCGCTCCCCCAACTCCGGCGGCAGCGGGGCCGATGGTGTCAGTCCAAAACGGAGCCCGCCTGTTCACTTCAACCGGCTGCGCGCTCTGTCACTCCCCCACGCTCAAGACCGGACCATCGATCTTCACCGGCATGTCCAACGTGACCTACAACCCGTATTCCGACTTCGCTCTGCACCACATGGGCGAGAGCCTGTCCGACGGCATCCATCAGGGCGCTGCCGGTCCCGATCAATTCCGTACTGCTCCGCTGTGGGGATTAGGACAGAGATTGTTCTTCCTCCACGACGGCCGCACCTCCGATCTGCTTCAGGCGATCCATGCTCACGGCAGCGATGGATCGGAGGCCCACGTCGTGATTCACCAGTTCAACAACCTGAGCAATTCACAGGTGCAGGATCTGTTGAATTTCCTGCGCTCGTTGTAGGCGCCGCGGCGGAGTGCCAGAAGCGGGAAGAGCCGGTTTCGGATCTCCCCGCTTCGGCCTGATTGCAGGTAACTGCCGATCCTGCAGAATGATATCTAGCCGAATAAAAGCTACGGCGTAGTTTCGCTCTTGCTTGGGGTTTTCTTAGTGACCAAGAAGCTCCAGATGACCTCGTTCGCATTCGGATCCGGGCTGGTTTTCCCAATCGTTTTCTCGACTTCGTATTGCTCGCCGCCCGGCCAGGTGTTCCCCGCGCCTTTCACGCTGTACAGGACGACCTGCGCGTTCTGCTGACAGCCGGAGTAAGTATCGACTCTAGTTTCCATGCCTCCCTTTTCGTGCGACGGCAACTTACTCTTCTCCGGCTTTTCTTCGCAGCGATCAATCTTCGCCCACGCCTTGGCACTGTCTTCCACCGAAACCGTCGACAAACTCATGTTGTGCTCGGTGCCGCCGCCATAAGGAACGACCGGGTCGGAAGTGCCATTGATCATTACCAGCGATACTGGACGCGGCGGCAGACAAATCATCGTCTTCGGCATGGCCGCACCGACCGCGGCGATAGCCGCGATTCGATCGCCCAAAGCGCATCCGAGACGAAGGCTCATGAAGCCGCCTTCCGATAATCCGACCGCGTAGATTCGCGACGTGTCCACCGAAAACTTCATCGGGATTTGATCCAGCATCTGATTAAAGAAAGCAATATCGTCCGCAGGAGCCGCCCGTCTTTCGCTGGGCTCACCGCCTTGGGGCTGCTGTTGTCCGCCTCCCCGCGGGTAGCCACCGCCCCGCCGGGGTAGCCACCGCCTCCGCCGGGTAACCGCCACCGCCGCCGGGATAGCCACCTCCGCCGGGATACCCTCCGCCACTGCGGCGCCCTCTGCCCGGCCCCATGGTCATCGGGCGCTTCTGTTCGGCGTGAACCCCCACATTCCACCGTCCGTGCAGCGCGGCTGGGTAGATGGTGATAATGCCGTCTTTGTCCGCCAGTTCGTTGAAGCGCGTCAGCCGCTCTATGTCCTCCGGATCCTGATTCATGCCGTGCAGCAGGATCACCACCGGATAATGCTGTGTGGCGTCGTAACCTTTCGGCAACCGGACCATGAAAGTGCGGTCCACGTCGTCGACTGTGACCTTTTCCTTCGTTTCTTGTGCCCAAAGCAGATGTGCCGAAAACAGCAACATCAGGCAGCCAGCCGTCGCCATCGAACGCAATAAGCAGTTGTTCCCAGATTTCATCGTGTCTCCAGAAGCGTGTCTCCCAGAAGAATGACCCGGAAATAGTAGCTTCAGTTTGCTTGGAAGCATCCATTCTAGACAGAGTTGGCCGCAGACGGGAACTTTCTGGACCCGTCTTTCGTATATTTCCTTGAACGCGGTTTCAGCTACGCCAACCCGAACCGCGAGCGAGGGAAGGAGAACCACCATGGGCGAACTCACCGGTCTGGCAGCAGTCATCATGATTTTCGGGATGCCGACGGCATTGTTGGGAATGTACACCTTTTACCGCGTGCGCAAACTGCGCACCGAAGAGCGCTTGGCGGCCATGCAACGGGGCGTCCCCGTACTCATGGAGCCGGATCTCACTGAGGCGGCGCACTCCCGCCGCGCTGGAATTCTGCTCATCGCCGGCGCTGTCGGCTACATGCTCGCCTTCACCATCATCGCGAGAGTCGAACCTGACGCCTTGGTGGCAGGCGCATTCGGCGCCATCCCATTTACGCTGGGCCTTGGCTATTTACTGGACTCGACGCTGATTCGCCGCGACGTCCGCCCGTCGTAAGCTTTACATATCTTGCCGCAGTGAGCGCGAACGCGAATGGGTGCCCCACCCTTGTCCCGCCGTTTTTGGGCGGGACAAGGGTGGGGTTTTGATTTTGGTGTCGATTTACTCGCCGCTAAGAAACTTAAACTGAGCCTCTGTCAATGGCACCACGCTCAGTCTTCCCTGCCGCGCCAGCGGCGAATCTGAAAATAGTTTATTCGCTTTCGCCTCAGCCAAAGTCACCGGCTTAGGATTGGGTCTGCCAACCTTGATCTTCACTTGCGGATTCCTCGTGTCCGACCCATCCACCGACACGACGGTGGCCGTCCCCACCGCGCTCTTCTCGTCTCCCGTGTGATAGATGACCAGGCGTTCGCCCGGCTTCATCCCTCGCAGATTCTTCAGCGCTACCGGATTCGAGACTCCGTCCCATATGGTCGTCTTTTCCCGCTGCAAGTCGGCAAAGGAATAAGTTGAAGGTTCGGTCTTCAGTAAGTAGTCCATCGCGTCCCAATCGTACAGAATTTTCTAGTTCGGCTTCTTGGACTGATCCGGTGGAGGCGGTGCATCCTGCTTGGGCGCCGCGCTCGGTGGCTTAGGATGATCGTCATACACCGAATATTGCCCCTGCGGCCGCTTCAGCTTAATCGTGATCTCCGTTTTCGCCTTTTCGATGTCGTAGTCTTCCCCGTAAGTCTGAAATCCCGGAGCCAGCACCTGCACCCGCAACATGCCATAAGGAATGCCGTCAAAATTCGCCTTCCCGTCCGGATCAGTCTTCAACTCCATGTCGCCGCGCTCTTGCTTGCCCTTGGCACTCACCGCATGCAGGATCACTGCGGCATTGCGCACCGGTTTTCCGTTGTCGTCCTTGAGGACAAGAAAATACATGAATGACGTGGGTTCGTTGTCCGCATCCTGTTGCCCCAACGCCGCGCCCGCCAGCGCGAGCGTGGTCATCACCAACACCGCCCCAATAACGAAGATCCTCATGCGTGTCATTTTATGCAGTCGCGCCGTCTCTGTCATCTCCCTCCTGCTCAGCACACGCTGCTCCTTCGCTCTTTTACAATGCCGAGGTGAAGACTTGGGACGTAATCATTATCGGCGGAGGCATCATCGGCCTCGCGCTTGCCCTCGGGCTGCGCAGGCGCGGAGCAACCATTCTCATCGTCGAGCGCGGAGAGCCGGGCCGCGAGGCATCCTACGCGGCGGGCGGGATGCTGGTCGACTGTCCCCTTGAAACTGCCCCGCCGCTGCAACCGCTCGCTACCGCAAGCGCCCGCATGTATCCGGAGTTTGCGCAGGAGCTCGAGCTCGAATCTGAAGTGCACGTCGATCTGCGCGATCACGGGACAATCGTGTTTCCCGCTCGAGAGCATATTCCCGAGTGGACAGGATTCACGCATGCGAAGTTGTTACCCGTTCCACCGGCCGACTTCGAGCCTCTCCTGGCCGAAACAAATTGTCCGGCCTTCTATCTGCACGAGCGCAGCGTCGATCCCAGAGCGCTCTCCGCGGCTGCATGGAAAACGGCCAAGCGTCGCGGCATAGACTTCTCTTCTGGTGATGAAGTCACCGCTGTCACTGTGATCGAGGGCCGCGCCACCGGCGTCACGACCACCAAAACCACATTCCACGCGGCTAAAGTTGTCAACTGCGCCGGAGCGTGGTCGGGCCAAATCCCACCGCATGCTTTCGCCACGCGTCCCGTGAAAGGACAAATGCTCTGTCTGCTGATGCCAGCGCACACGCGGCTCAAGCACGTCATCCGTTCTGCCGAGGCGTATTTGATCCCGCGCAGCGACGGACGCCTGCTGGTCGGCGCGACGGTCGAAGAGGCGGGATTCGATAAGCGCACCGACCTCGCCACGATCCAGCGCCTGCATCGCGCCGCGTTAGCCCTGATCCCGAAATTTCGCGACGCCAAGATCCTGGAAAACTGGGCGGGCTTGCGCCCCGGCACTCCGGATGGGCTGCCCATCCTTGGTGCAACCTCGACTCCGGGCTACTATGTCGCCACCGGCCACTTCCGCGACGGCATCCTTCTAGCTCCGATAACCGCCGAGGTGATGGCTGCGGTCGTCGAAGGCCGCACTGCAGAATACGATCTGACTCCGTTCTCACTAGCGAGATTCCTCTAAGATCTTCCTCTGTGAAT
Organism: uncultured Acidobacteriota bacterium; assembly: GCA_963788345.1. Classification (GTDB taxonomy): domain Bacteria; phylum Acidobacteriota; class Terriglobia; order Acidiferrales; family UBA7541; genus Palsa-295. The sequence goes on from CAWBGW010000059.1 coordinate 4,487, forward strand.
CTCTGTGCCCTCCGTGGTAAACGCCTCGCCTAGGTTCGCGCTATACTGATTCGTTTCCTCGGACTCTCGATCCGCTATCACGCATTCTCTGCCGAGATCACAGAAAGGATCATCCTATGGCATCGCCCGCAGTCGATTTTGCCCGCACTAATCAGCAACGTTTCCTCAGTGAACTGAAAGATCTCCTCCGCATTCCCAGCGTCAGCACTCTCGAAGAGCACAAGCCTGACATTCAGAAAGCCGCCGACTACGTGGCCAACGAACTGCGCCGCATCGGCATGGAAAACGTTGAGGTCATCGCCACCAAGGGACATCCACTTATTTACGCCGACTGGCTGCACGCTGCTGGAAAACCCACCGTCCTCTGCTATGCGCATTACGACGTACAACCTCCCGATCCGCTGGACGAGTGGCACAGCCCGCCGTTCGAGCCCACCGAGCGCAACAACAACATCTACGCCCGCGGCGCCGTCGACGACAAAGGCCAGCTCTGGATGGAAGTGAAAGCGCTCGAAGCCCTCATGCAAACTGGCGGCGGCAAGTTGCCGCTCAACGTGAAAGTTATTTTCGAAGGCGAAGAGGAAGTCGGCGGCGAAGCCATCGCCGAATACATCCGTAAGCAAAAAGCCAAGCTGAAGCCGGACTTCGCGCTGGTTTGCGACACGGAACTATTCGCGCCCGATCTTCCCACGCTCTGCGTCGGCTTGCGCGGCCTGGTCTATACCGAAATCGAAGCCTATGGAGCCAAGACCGATCTGCACTCCGGAATGTACGGAGGCGCGGCTCCGAATCCTTTCTTCGCGCTCATCGAAATCATCAGCAAGCTGAAAGACTCCAAGGGCAAGGTTCTGATTCCCGGTTTCTACAAAGGCGTGAAAGCACCGACTGCAGCCGAACTCAAAGCTTGGAAGCGCCTGCCCTTCAACGAAGAGCACTACCGCAAGACTGAAGTCGGATCGAAAGTCCTCACCGGCGAACCCGGCTATTCGGTTCTCTATCGCACTTGGGCGCGGCCTACGCTTGAAGTCCACGGCATGCCCGGAGGCTTCACCGCTCCCGGCGCCAAGACGGTGATCCCCGCGAAAGCCGCAGCCAAGGTCTCGATGCGCATGGTGCCCAATCAGGATCCTGACGACGTCCTTAAGAAATACACCGCCTACGTGAAGAAGCTCACGCCCAAAGGCATCGAGACGAAAATCAAGGTCTGGAGCAATGGCCCCGCCTGTGTCGTCGGCACCGACAATCGCTACATCAAAGCCGCCACCGAAGCGCTGCACGATACATTCAAGAAAGATACGGTGTTCATCCGCAGCGGCGGCTCGATTCCGATCGTCACCGACTTTCAGGACGTGCTGAAGATTCCCAGCGTGATGATGGGCTTCGGTCTGCCCGACGATAACCTGCACGCTCCCAACGAGAAGTTCCACATCCCAAACTTCTATCGCGGGATCGAAACCATCTGCAGATTCTTCGAGAAGCTTGGGTAGATCGAGCGGAGATTGGCGGGCACCGTTGTCGCCGTTTCGAAGGCAGTACTTGTGGACTTTCCGTCACTCGGGCGTGTCGTCGCGGTTCACAGCGAACAAGAGCGGTTCCTTACTTGATCACTCGGTGCTCTTTTAATATCTGCACTGTCTTTTCAACCGGCAGAGCCTCGACGGTATGTCCGTTACCCGTCATCGTGATTGCCTTAAACATCGAGTTGTACACTGCTTCCTCGGTGGCTTCGATCACCGCCTGAAACAGCGGCGACATCGCGTCATTGGTCATCACTTCCAGGTTCCGTGTCATTGCTTTGTCATTGGAATGGATGCGCACCTGCATCGCCGTCGAGAATGCGATCACATAGTCACCGCTGCCGTTTGAGCCCGAACTCCCCGTGCGCGCAATGCCCAGCCACGCCCTCGCGGCTAGCCGCTTAAGGTTGCGAGCATCCAGCGGCGCGTCGGTTGCGACGACGATCATGCAGGATCCGTCCGCCTTGTCTTTCCCGCCACCGGCCTGCTGTAGTTCCTTACGCAGGTAGTATTGTCCCAGTTCCTGGCCCACGGGAGCGCCCGCAATCGTGAGGACTCCGCCAAAATTCGTCTGCACAAGAACGCCAACTGTGTATCCACCGAGATTGGCGGGCAACCGGCGGGACGAGGTTCCAATCCCGCCCTTCCACCCGAAAACTACCGTCCCTGTGCCCGCCCCGACAGCGCCCTCTTCGACCGGACCGCCCTTCGCATTCTTGATAGCTGCGAACACATCGTCGGGCGTGATGTGCCGGCCGCGAATATCGCTCAAGTACCCGTCGTTGGTCTCGCCAACCACCGGGTTGATGGACAGGAGGTCCTCGTTGCCGGGCAATGCCAGCATGTAACTGATCACCGCGTCTGCTACCCGCGGCACGCTTGTGGTCGATGTCAGCAGGATGGGGGTTTCGATGTCCCCCATTTCATCGACCTGCGTGCCACCCGCCAGCTTTCCAAAACCGTTGCCCACGAAAATCGCGCCCGGCACCTTTTCGCGATATAGATTCCCGGAGTGCGGCAGAACCGCCGTCGCACCGGTGCGAATGTTGTCGCCGCGAATAATGGTCGTCTGTCCGACCTCGACACCCGCAACGTCGGTGATCGCATCAAGCGGTCCGGCCGGCAGGATGCCGACCTTTACCCCCAGGTCGGAAGCACGCGGACGTGTATTGGGAGTTGCGTTTTGGGCTGCAGCGAACGCGGTTGCCAACAAGACCGCAGCTACGGCGAAGAGCTTTTTGGTCATGGAAACAGCATACGACTAAAGCGGAAGCCAAGCTCTTCGTAGCGCTCCCGCCATCGTCGCATCGTGGCGAAACCCATTGCGCTCACCGATCGCTTGCGCTAGCCTTATTTCGCTCTCGCGACACTCCCACCTCCTTTCCTACTCTCACTGAAAAACCATCCATCTGTCGCAATGTGTGTGCAACTTAACGCGGTCTTTCATAAGCCCATACCATATATGGTGTTATATTGCTTGACCCCGCCCCAATTTCACCGTTACAGTAGCTTAACTTTGTGCCCGCCCTGTCCAGCCTGGGGTGAGAATGTTGCAGAAAACCGGTCCGTAAAGGACCAGGGCAGGCATCGAATTGAGCATAGGAATCCCGTTAGTAAACATGCATGGCCGAGCGCTCGCTTTGATGCGAGACAGCAATCGGCCACCGACCACTGGCCACTGTTCTTAAGGAGTTCACGTTGCTCAAACTGAAGAGGCTTCAGATTCTCGGGTTTAAGTCGTTCTGCGACCGCACCGAACTCAAGTTCCACGGGGACGGTGTGGCGGCGATCATCGGCCCCAACGGATGCGGCAAGTCGAATATTTCCGACGCCATCTCCTGGGTGCTCGGCGAGCAGTCGGCCAAGACTCTGCGCGGTTCGCGCATGGAAGACGTCATCTTCGCCGGCACCCGCGACCGCAAGCCCACTGGAATGGCGGAAGTGTCGCTTACGCTAATCGATCCCGACGCGTACAGCGGTCCTGACGCCAACGCTCCGACTGAGATTGATATTCAGGACGATCTTCCTCAGGACGCCCAAGCTGATTCCCATATCACCGACGATTGGGATGAGGCCACGATTCGCGCCCGGGCCGCTGAATCCACTGAGCAGGCAGTCGAAGAAGCGCAACCGGGGCGAACCGAAGAAGTCGAAATCCCACGATCGAAGATCAATACCATTGCCGTTGCCTTCCCTGAGGACGAGCCAATTTTCGCGCTGCCCGCGCATAACGTCACCGCGCCGGCGAACGCCGCGTCTGTCGGAATCGCGGCGCCGCACGTTGTTCTCAAAATCCGCCGTCGAAAATTTAACCAGCAGCAATTTCACCGCGGTGAGATTCACGTCACCCGCCGCCTGTTCCGCTCGGGCGATAGTGAATATTTGTTGAATGGAAAACTCTGCCGCCTGCGCGATATTCAGGAACTGTTCATGGGTACGGGCCTGGGCCCCGAGTCTTATGCGCTTATCGAGCAGGGCCGCATCGGACAGATCCTGAGCAGCCGCCCCACTGACCGCCGCGCGATTCTCGAAGAGGCTGCCGGCATTACGAAATTCAAAACGAAGAAGCGCCTGGCCGAAGCTCGCCTGGAAGACGCGAAGCTGAATCTGTCGCGCATCAACGACATCTTCGATGAAGTCACGCGCCAGATGAACTCTCTGAAGCGGCAAGCCTCCAAGGCTGAGCGCTACGCACGCCTGCGCGAAGAAATGCGCGCCAAGCTGCGCCTTGTCTTGGCTAGCAAGTTCGCGGCGATCGAGCAGGAGAGCGCTGAACTCGATTCCCAACTCAACGCTCTTGCCGAAGAGATGCAGCATCGTAGCGAAGCTGTGCATCAACTCGAAGAGGAGCACTCCGATCGCACGCAGCGCGGCTACACCATCGAGGCCGAGCTGCGCGAGAACCGCGATCGCATCAGCCAGATCGCGCTCGAAATCGACCGCGCCCACGCCCGCCGCCGTCACAACGAAGAACGTTGCGCGGAGTTGCTGGCGCGAGTCGCTTCCTCCGAAGCTGAGTTGGCACAGGCCCGCAACCGCCTGTTGACGCTTGAATCTGAGCGCGAATCCAATCGTCAGATTCTCGAATCTGCCGCCGCCGATCTGGCGTCCGCCCAAAGCGACCTCGTTCTTTGTCAGCAGGACGCTGCCGCGGCCGCCGCGAGCCTCGCCGAAATCGAGCGCCAGCAGGAAGAGTCGCGCGTTGCTATCTTCGACACAGTGTCCTCAGCGTCGCGCCTGCGCAACCAACTCGCACAGGCTGAGGAACGACTGGCCGGAGCCGACCGCGAGGCCCGCCGTCTCGAAGCTGAGATCAATAATGCGAATACGCAGGTCGAGGCTTTCGGCGGACAGCGCGGCCAACTCGCCCTCGAATTTGAAACCGTCACCCAGCGCGTCAGTGGAATCACCGAGGAGATCGGCCAACTGCGCCGCCTGATCGAACAGAAGAAGCTGGAAGAGACCCGGTGCAAGACCAACCTCGACGTGCTGCGCGCGGAATATGCCACTGCGCTCGGCAAGAAAGGCTCGCTCGAAGCCGTGATCGCCGAGCACGGATACTCCACCGAGTCCGTCCGCCGCCTATTTCAATCCGGCGTCATGCATGGAGGCCTTGCGCCTGTGGGCGTGCTCGCCGACTTCCTCGAAGTGGAACCGCGCTACGAGCGCGTAGTCGAAGACTTCCTGCGCGACGAATTGAACTACGTCGTGGTCAAGTCCTGGGACGCGGCCGACGAAGGTCTTCGCATGCTGCGCACCGGCGTCGACGGCCGCGCCACTTTCCTGGTTCACCCCGAAGATGCCCAAGCCAAGTTCTCCTTCGTGCTCGATGAAGCCGCGCACTGCGCGCCGCCCGCGGCACAGATCGTTCCGTTGAAGAACACGATTCGCGTGCTCAACGGCTTTGGCAAGTCACTCGAGGTCATCCTGCCCAAGCTGCGCGACGGCTACATCGTTCCTGAAGCAGATGTGGCCCGCGGTCTGGCCCTCGAGAATCCCGACGCATTCTTCCTCTCTCAAGCCGGGGAGTGCTTCCACAACGTCACCGTCACCGGAGGCAAACAGCGCGCCGAGGGCCCGCTCTCGATGAAGCGTGAGTTGCGCGAAGTCCTGCGCCAGCTCGAAGACCTGGAACGCGCGCTGCGCGACGAGGAAATGCGCGTGCTCACACTGGGCCGGGAAATCAAAGAACTAACTTCCCTCCTCGATCGTCTGGACGTTGAAAAGCGCGAAGCCGAACATCAGGCCATGACGTCCGGCCACATGCTGCAGCAACTTGAGTCAGAGATGACTCGCGTTGGCGAACGCCTCAGCGTCTCGCAACTCGAACTGCAACGGCTGGTCTCGGAGCGGGCGGAGCAGGAAGGCATCCTTTGCGCACGTCAATCCGAAATCGAAACATTGGAACTGCAACGCATCCAACTTGAACAGCAAATCGCGGCGGCACAAGAATCTCTGACGGTCCTGCGCCAACGGCGCGAAGAATCGGCCCAGACAACATCGCAGCACGCCGCTCGAGTGGCCACGCTCGAAGAGCGCCACCGCTCGGCTGCAGCGGTTCTGCAACGCATCGAATCGCTCTTTTCCGAGATGGGAGAGCGCGTTCACGCACTGGCGTCACAGATCGAGGCAGCCGCCGCGGAAAAACTGCAACGCGAAACCGAAAACCTGCAACTGGCAGAGCACGCCGCCGACCTCGAAGCCGAACGCAACGCCGCCCAGACTCGCGAAGGTCTTCTGCAATTTGAAACCGAACAATTGCGCGCCCGTCTGACCGAAATCGACGAACTCCTGCGCCACGGCCGCCTGCTTCTTGATCAAGCTCGCGATCGTCGTGGGGAATTGTCTGCGGCCGCTGCCAAGCTCGAATCCGACGCGCAATACATGTCCGAAACCTGCATCAACGAACTAGGCGTCGAGCGCGCCGCGCTGATAGCCGAAACAACGGCGGCCGACACAACGCTAGCCCCGGTCACGGGCGAACAACTTACCGCTGAAGACCAACTCTACCGCGACATGCGAGCCAAACTCGAAGCCATGGGCCCGGTCAATATGATGGCTCTCGAAGAGTACAAAGAAACTGCCGAGCGGCACTCGTTCCTCGAAACTCAGCGCAAGGATTTAATCTCCTCCATCGAGAACACCACAGCCACGATCCGCGAGATCGACCAAATCTCGCGTCAGAAATTCGAAGAGGCTTTCGCCAAGATCAACGAAAACTTCCAGGCCACCTTCAAGAAGCTGTTTGGCGGCGGCCACGCCTTCATGAAATTAACCGACGAAGAAAACAGCGCCGAGAGCGGCATCGACGTCGTGGCCTCGCCTCCGGGTAAGCGCCTGCAAAGCGTGCTCCTGCTCTCCGGCGGCGAAAAAGCGCTGACCGCGCTCGCCCTGCTGGTCGGCATTTTCCAGTACGCGCCCAGCCCGTTCTGCATCCTCGACGAAGTCGACGCCCCCCTCGACGAAGCCAACATCGGCCGCTTCACGGAGTTGGTCAAAGAAATGAGCGTGCAGACTCAGTTCGTCCTCATCACTCACAGCAAGAAAACCATGAGCATTGCCCCGGTACTCTACGGCGTGACCATGCAGGAACCCGGAGTTTCGAAACTGGTCTCTGTGCGCTTCGGCGCTCCGGCGTAAACAGGGATTTCGGTGCTTAAGATGCGCCTCGATCGAAAATCACGAGTCAGTGTTCCGCTTCTGGAGGGCCAAGAGGCCCGGGCGCTCGGTTCCAGCAGACGACGCAAACCGCAGGTGCCTGGTTTGAACAATTGGCAAGTCACGGAAACCGAAAAGGCCTTGGCAGAAGCCGACCGCGGAGAATTCGCCAGTAAAACAAACGTGCGCCGAACTTTGGAGAAGTGGGCACGCCTGTGAGCCAATAGTTAACACCCCAGCTCTATCTCACCAAGTTATCCACTCCCATCCTCAGCTTTTCCACAAGGCGCGACGCGGAACGCCTTGTCCTGTCGCCATTCTCGGCCCGTCGTCACCTGTCAACATCCTTCAAGCGAACAGATTACGCCCAGCATCCCGGCGTGTGATCAGAATCGTTGACAATTTTTTCGGACCAGCTAGAATACGCCTCGCTCCTTCCTTGTAAAATTCTGTCATGAGCCCTGAACTTCTCGATTCCGTCCTCTTGCATACTGATTTCCCCGATCTTCCCCTTCACGCCAGCGGCAAGGTGCGCGACGTCTACAGCGTGGGCGACCAGCAACTGCTTTTCGTGGCCACCGACCGTATCTCCGCCTTCGACTACATCCTGGCTACCGGCATCCCCCACAAGGGGCGCGTTCTCAGCCAGATTTCCCTCTTCTGGTTCGATTATCTTGCCGATATCGTGCCCAACCACCTGATTACCGCCGATGTCGCCCAATATCCGCCCGCAGTCCGCAAGTACGCTGACCAGTTGCGGGGACGCTCCATGCTGGTGCAGCGCGCCGCAATGTTCCCGGTCGAATGCGTGGTGCGCGGTTATATCTCCGGCTCAGCCTGGAAGGAATACAAAGCCACCGGTGCGGTTTCGGGCATCAAGCTTCCCCCGGGCCTCAAAGAGTCTGACGCCTTTCCCGAGCCTATCTTCACGCCGTCCACCAAAGCGACGACCGGGCATGACGAGAACATTTCCTTCGATCAGATGTGCCAAATCGTTGGAGTCGAAACCGCCAGTCATCTGCGCGATCTGACGCTGCGCGTGTACAAGAAGGCCGCAGCCTATGCGCGGCAGCGTGGCATTATCATCGCCGATACCAAGTTCGAGTTTGGACGAACCGCCAAGGGGATTACCCTGGCCGACGAAGTTCTTACTCCGGATTCTTCCCGCTTCTGGCCCGCCGACAAGTACGCTCCGGGACGGCCGCAGGATTCTTATGACAAGCAGTACGTTCGCGATTACCTCGAGCAGATTCACTGGAACAAGCAACCGCCCGCGCCGGCTCTACCGCCGGACGTGGCTCTGCGCACCAGCGAAAAGTACCTTGAGGCGTATTTCCAGCTCACCGGGCACAAGCTGGATGTGTGACCGGATGTCAGGAATCATCTCCACCCGCAGGAGTACGGTATGACCCTCGCGGACTGGATCATTTGTGCGGTAGTGCTTTTGAACGTCGTTACGGCCGCCATGCAGGGTTTTTTTTCTGAGGCTTTGACCATGGCTGGCCTGGTGGTCGGTTATATTGTGGCGGCGTGGCAGTACCGCCACCTCGCGGAGTGGTTAGAAAGGTTTTTGAAGAACGACTGGTTAGCTGAAGTTCTTGGCTTTCTGATCATCTTTTTTGCCATCGTGCTCCTGTTCGG
>CAWBGW010000060.1:0-18404 GCA_963788345.1 uncultured Acidobacteriota bacterium
CGTTTATCAGGAGCTGGGCAACTTGTAAGCTCGTCCCGTCGGATCGGAGCAGTGTCTGAGAAATTGGGTTACACGGCAGCAAGCGGGGCTCGTTAGCATGAACGAGTCGTCGGAACCTCGCGATCTCGCTGGGCCTGGTTTGACGGCAAAGTCGTTGTGTCGACAGCAGGAGAAGCGTACGATGCGCGAGCGAAGAGTCTAAATCGGAAATCCTACGATGATTGTTCGCGCTGGCGGCTTGCTCCGCAATCCCACCCTTCTTCTAACCGCGATTGCCTTGCTGACCGCTGTGCTGGTGCAGTCCGGGGAGCTGGGTTCGAGCGATACAGCTCACCGTTTGGGGGCCACTCACTCAATTTGGACATCCGACCCGCCGGTTTTCGCGGATGAGTATCCGGACTTCGGTATCCACGGGCGGGATGGCAAGCTCTATGGATGGTACGGCATCGGCCAATCGCTCCTGATGCTACCGTCCGACGTGCTGGGGACATACCTCAACAATCTGCTCATCTTCGCGGGATACCAGGGGACGAGTCCCACCGTACGCCATATTGTCGTCAGCTACAGCACGAACATCCTGCTCTGCGTGCTGACTTGCCTGGTCTGCTTCCGGTTTCTCGGGTTACTGGACTTCACGGTGAATCAGAGAATCGCGGGCGTACTGGCTCTGTTATTCGGCACCACGTTTCTGCATTACACGCAGAACATGACGGAGAACAACTACATTGCGCTGCTTACTGTGAGCGGTCTGACGTTTCAGTACGACTGGCTTCGCAGTGGGAGGCGTTGGGCGCTGGTGGTCGGCTCTGCGGCGCTGGGGGCGAACCTGCTCACGCGCCTGACCACGGGGATGGACCTGCTTGCGGTCTGCCTGTTCCTGTTTTTGACCGCGTGGCTCAAGAACGCTCGCCGGTGGGAATTGCGATCGCTTATCGCTCGTTACGCGCGGATTGCGTTGCCGATTTACGCCGTGTTCGTGCTGATCGACCGCGCGTATCAGTATGTTCGCTTCGGGTCGTTTTTCAACACCTATCTACAGCTGTTTGGCCAGGAATGGAAGCGGCTCGATCCTTCCCTGCCGATGGCTTTTCCGTTTGAAACTCCGTTTCGCGTGGGATTTTTCGGCGCTTTGTTCACCCCGGAAAAATCGGTTTTCCTGTTCGATCCTCTTCTCGTGCTCGCCAGCATCGTGGCCGCGTTCGCGTGGAAGAGCTTTCGACCGGAGGTCAAGGCGTATTTTGTGGCGTTCGGCGTGCTGCTGTTTGCCTACGTCAGCTTCTACGCGAAATACACGGACTGGAGCGGGGACACGGCCTGGGGCGATCGCTACGTGGCCACCGCCGCGCAATTTGCGGCGCTGATGGCGGTCCCGCTGCTCCTGCGGCATCGCGCAGAGGTTGGCAAGGTCGTGTGGCGAGCGGGGCTGGCGATCATATTTATCAGTGTGGTCATCCAGCTGTGTTCGGTTGCGTTCTGGTGCCCGTTGGAGAGATATCAGATGGAGACGCTCAGCCCGCCGACCTTTGTGGTGTGGCTGCGGTTGAAGAACGTCGTGGCCTTCAGCTTGGGCAAAATGAGCGCCTGGGGTCTTACGAATCAGGCCATGCGCGAGGACGCTTGGGATTACGTGCACATCACGACGTGGAACTTCCTGCCATTCCTGTTGAATAGAGTCGGAAAGGCGCCCGTCCGGGTCGTGGAAGTCTTGACGGTGCTCTGGTTGACTGTACTGACAGTGCTCATCGCTCTACTCGGGGTTGCCAGCCGGTTGGCTGCGATGAGGCAATTCATTGGGCCGGCGGATCTTCCTGCTGACGAGCAGGCAAATCGCTAATAGGCTCGCGTTGATTTACTAACTCAGATTAAAAGGCCGCTGCTCTACCACTGAGCTACGCCCCTAAAATCGGTTCATAATATCTTACACGAAAGAAACTTGCTGAAGCATGTGTTGATTGGCGCTCGTCGAGTGCTCCCTTTACTCAAGGCAAATCCATCCAACCCCTTTGACTCCGCATTCATAATCACAAGCCGGCCTTTGGCGTATGCTTGTGAGCTCCACAAGAGAGGTTTCGAATCCAGGACGGGGAATGCAGATGAGCGGCCCTTTGAACCAAGAGCAAATCGAGCGAATGCATGCCTACTGGCGTGCCGCGAACTATCTTTCCGTTGGCCAGATTTATCTCAAGGACAATCCGTTGCTCGAACGGCCGCTGACCCTCGACGACATCAAGCCGCGGCTGCTCGGACATTGGGGAACCACGTCCGGCTTGAATTTCATCTACACGCATCTCAACCGGCTGATCAACGAGCGCGCCCTCGACATGATCTACGTCATCGGACCGGGACATGGCGGACCGGGCATCATGGCGCACACGTATCTCGAGGGCTCCTACTCCGAAATCTATCCGTACATTGAGCAGAACTCCGACGGCATGAAGCGGCTCTTCCGGCAATTTTCGTGGCCCTACGGCGTCCCCAGCCACGTCGCGCCGGAAACTCCGGGATCGATCCACGAAGGAGGCGAGCTGGGCTACTCGCTTCTTCACGCGTACGGCGCGGCTTTCGATAATCCCCACCTCGATCGTGACATGCATCGTCGGCGACGGCGAAGCCGAGACCGGGCCGTGCGCCACAAGCTGGCATTCGAATAAGTTCTTGAATCCCGTCAAGGACGGCGCCGTGCTGCCGATCCTGCACCTCAATGGCTACAAAATCGCCAATCCCACTGTGCTGGCGCGCATCTCGCAGGACGAACTCGAATCCCTGTTTCGCGGATACGGTTACAAGCCGCACTTTCTCGAAGGCGATGAGCCGTTCGAGATGCACCAGAGGATGGCGGCGACGCTCGACACGATTTTCGGCGAGATTCACTCCATTCAGAAGCGCGCCCGCAAAGAAGGCCACACGGAGCGGCCTCGCTGGCCCATGTTGATCCTCCGCACGCCCAAAGGTTGGACGGGACCGAAAGTGGTGGACGGGAAACCTGTCGAAGGAACATGGCGCGCGCATCAGGTGCCCGTCGCGGAGGTGCGCGAGAATCCCGAGCATCTCAAGATTCTCGAAGAGTGGATGAAAAGCTACCGGCCCGAGGAATTATTTGACCCGAACGGCAAACTCGACGCCGGACCTCGCCGCGCTGCCTCCCAAGGGACAGCGGCGCATGGGGATGAATCCGCACGCCAACGGCGGTTTGCTGCTCGAACCTCTGCACCTTCCGTCGTTCCGCAACTACGCCGTAGACGTGAAAACGCCCGGCAGCCCTGAAAGCGAAGCCACGCGCGTCCTGGGCCAGTATTTGCGCGACGTCATGAAGCTGAACCTCGCACAGCCGCAATTTTCGCGTCTTCGGCCCCGACGAAACCGCCTCGAACCGGCTCGAGGCACTATACGACGTGACCGGGAAAACGTGGGAAGCGGCCACCTTGCCTACCGATGAAAACCTCGCCCTAGACGGCCGCGTGATGGAGGTTCTCAGCGAGCACATGTGTGAAGGCTGGCTCGAAGGCTACCTGCTCACCGGGCGGCACGGCTGGTTTTCTTGCTACGAAGCCTTCATCCACATCATCGATTCCATGTTCAACCAGCACGCCAAATGGCTGAAGACTACTTTGAACATCCCCTGGCGCAAGCCCATCGCGTCTCTAAATTACCTGCTCACATCCCATGTCTGGCGGCAGGATCACAACGGCTTCTCTCATCAGGACCCCGGCTTCATCGACCATGTTGCGAACAAGAAAGCCGACGTCGTCCGCATCTATTTGCCGCCGGACGCGAATACCTTGCTCTCGGTGGCGGATCACTGCCTGCGCAGCCGCCACTACGTCAACCTAATCATCGCGGGCAAGCAGCCCGCGCCCACCTGGCTCGACATCGAGTCCGCGGTTCGTCATTGCACGGCGGGAGCTGGGAATCTGGGAGTGGGCGAGCAACGACGACGGCACTCCGGACGTGGTGATGGCTTGCGCTGGCGACGTTCCCACGCTCGAAACTCTCGCCGCCGTTTCCCTGTTGCGCGAACACGTTCCGGACTTGCGCATTCGCGTGGTCAATGTGGTGGACCTGATGGCCCTGCAACCCATTTCCGAGCACCCGCACGGACTCTCCGATGAAGACTTCGACGCGCTTTTCACGACGGACAAGCCGGTCGTCTTTGCATTTCACGGTTATCCGACCCTGATTCACCGGCTCACGTACCGCCGCCGCAATCACTTCAATATCCACGTGCGCGGGTACGTCGAGGAAGGCACCACGACCACGCCGTTCGACATGACCGTGCTCAACCGGCTGGATCGTTTCCAGCTTGGCGCTGGACGTCATCACACCGCGTGCCTCGCCTCAAGGCGCTCGCCGATGACGCGACGCAGCGGTTCACGGAGATGATGCAGCGCCACAAGTTGTATGTCGTCGGAATATGGCGAAGACATGCCCGAGGTGCGAAATTGGAAATGGTCCCTGAGTTGACGCGCGCATGCCCGAGACAATCATCCTCGCGCTCAACAGCGGCTCCTCTTCCCTGAAGTTCGGATTGTTCACCGCGCAGCCCGATGACGTTCGTCCGCTCTGCTCTGGCGCGGCGGAGGGGATTGGCTCAAATCAAGGCCGCTTCTGGATTCACGGCGCGAAAGGCGAAGTGCTGAAGGACGAGCCTCACACGTTCGCCAAGCAAGAGGAAGCGGTCCGCGCCGTCGCGCAAGCATTGGGCCGCCTTCCCTTTCCTGCGCCGGCCGCCATCGGCCACCGCATCGTTCACGGCGGCCCTAAACTCCGCGACCACCAGAAAATTACGCCGGAAGTTCTCACGGAACTCGAGGCCGCTGCCGCGTTTGCGCCTCTGCATGTGCCGATCGCGTTGAACATGATTCGCCAAGCACAGCAACACTTCCCCGGCGTGCCGCAGTTTGCCTGCTTTGACACGGCGTTTCACCGCACTCTGCCGGAAGCCGCGTCGCGCTTCGCGTTGCCCAGAAAATTCTGGGACGCGGGCGTGCGCCGCTACGGATTTCACGGACTCTCCTGCGAATCCGTGCTGCACCGTCTTGGCGCAGACGTTCCGCCGCGAATGATCATCGCGCACCTGGGAAACGGCGCGAGCATCACCGCAATCGCCAACGGCGCCTCGATTGACACCACGATGGGGCTCACGCCGACCGGCGGTATCGTGATGAGCACGCGCACGGGCGATCTCGATCCCGGGGTGCTTCTGTACATCTTGCGGACTTCCGGAAGTAACGTCGAAGAGCTGGAGAAGTTGGTCGACAAGGAGGCAGGGCTTCTGGGTATTTCCGGCATCTCGGGCGACATGCGCCAACTGCATCAGATGCCCGACGATCCCGCCGCTCTATGCGCGGTGGAAATCTTCTGCCGCACGGCGAAGAAAGCGATCGGCGCGTTTATTGCGATTCTTGGGGGCTTGGACCTCCTGGTTTTTACGGCGGGCATCGGCGAGCACGACGCAGTCGTTCGAGAGCAAATCTGCGCAGGCCTCGAATCGCTCGGCATCGTCCTGGATTCGCGCAACAACGAGAGCAACTCTGGGACGATCAGCAGCGACTCCAGCCGCGTGCTCGTCCGAGTTCTCCCCAGTGAAGAAGAGATTCAGATTGCCCGCAACACCTATCGTCTGCTATCGGGGTGAACGTCCGCACGCAAAGTGCAGTCATCCCTCCCTCACATAATTGTTTTTGCTTGCGATCCGGGTAACTAACAACCGTGGCGGCGGCTGACGCTCAGCTATCGTGACCCGACTGGGTCTGTTGTGCCCTAATGCTTGGCCGTTGAATCAAACTTCGCGTCAAGCCGCCGCCACGGCCGGAAGGAACGAAGGCTCCATGGTCTATCCCCAGTCGCCTTTTGCCCTCAGTCGGACGGGGAGGAGCCGGGGGCTTTTTCCGGGTGTCTGCCGGACTGCTTTGGAGGCTCTCTTCCATCGGCGCCTCCCGATCCTTCGGCTTCATTCTTACGCCTCCTACTGACTGAAAGCGGTGACCGCAGTCACGCTTCGATGTGAGGGGCGTTACATTTGTTTGGCACGATCGCTTGCTTGAGAAGCAGGCCAATAGAACCATTTCGAGAAGCGCGCACGCTCCCCGGGGCGCTGGCTACGAAAGTTTCAAGACGGCCGTAAGCATGTTGGGGTCGTCCGTGGAACGCACTGCGAATCCGAACCGGTCCGCAAGAGATCGCATCGACTGGTTCTCGGGCATGATGTTTGCCAGAACGCGTGCAAGCTTTTCGTCGCGCCCGATTTCCACCAATCGCCGCACCAGCTCGGTCCCCAAGCCCTGGTTCTGCCAGTGATCGGCCACCAGAACGGCCACTTCCGCTTCGGGCTCGTTGGGCGTTTTGGTAAGTCTTCCCACGGCGAGAATTTCGTGTTCGCCGGTCTTGGGGTTCTGAAGATCCGCTACGAGAGCCATTTCCCGGTCATAGTCGATAAAGCATTTTTGCAGCAATCTCTCGTGGGCCACGCGCGTGCTTAAGTGCTCCATGTGAAAATAGCGCAGATAAACGGTTCGTTCGGAGAGCGTTGCGTGGAACTTCACCATGAGCGGTTCGTCCTCCGGGCGAATCGGGCGAAGCTGCACGGTTGTGCCGTCCTTCATCTTCCACGCCCCAACGTACTGGCTCGGGTACGGCCGAATAGCCGACTTCGGCAGCTTGTCGATCTCTGCTTTCGATGCATGCACGATCACGCGAGCGTCGAGAGCGATCAATCGATCGGGCGACGCGAGCAGCGGATTGATGTCGATTTCCTTGATCCAGGGCTGCTCGACGACAAGCTGGCTGAAGCGAATGAGTATCCGCTGCAACGCTCCCAAATCCACCGGGGCGCGGCCCCGCACGCCCTTGAGCGCCTTGTAAACATTCGTTTGCTCCATCAGCCTTTGGGCCAGCGTGGCATTCAAGGGCGGCAGAGCAAGCGCTCGGTCGCGATAAACCTCCACAAGCTGTCCGCCTGAACCGAACAGCACCACCGGGCCGAATTGCGGATCGAGGCTGCTGCCAAGGATCAGTTCGTAGCCATCCAGCCGCACCATCGGCTGCACCGTCACGCCCTGAAAGTGTGTCGCGCCGGCTTTATCGCGAACCGCGGTTTCGATTTCGCGATAGGCTCTTGCCACAGCGTCTTCGTTCGCCAGGTTCAACTTCACGCCGCCCACATCGGTCTTGTGCGTGATCGTTTCCGAGTAGACTTTGAGCACAGCTGGAAAGCCGATCGCCTTTGCGGCGGTTACCGCTTCCGCGCTCGATGTGGCGATTCGCGTCTCGACCGTAGGAATCTTGTAGGCTGCGAGCACCTGCTTCGATTCCACTTCGGTCAATATCGTGCGTCCGGCGCGCCGAACCTTCTCGAGAATCTCTGCCACCTGCTCGCGCGACTTATCGCCCGCCTCCACTTCCTCGGCCAGGCTCGGAACCTCGTACAGGCCTTGCAGGTTGTAGCTGTATCGCCACATGATAATCGAACGCCCGCGCCGCTGTGTCGGGATATGTGAACGTCGGAATACCAGCTTCGTTCAAGATGGCGATTCCTCCCGCCACCAGCTTGCCTCCCATCCAGCTTGCCAGGATCGGTTTGCCGTAACCCTTCGCGTACGGCTTCAGGCTCTCTGCGACACGCGATGGATCGGTCATGCCTTGCGGAGCGAGCGTAACGAGAAGGCCGTCGCTTTGGGGGTCGCGCATCGCAATTTCCAGCGCACGCGCATACTCCTCAGGCCCCGCGTCGCCGAGAATGTCGATCGGATTTGCATGGCTCCAATGCGGTGACAGAAATTCGTTCAGCGAACGAATCGTTTCTTCGGAAATGGGCGCAAGCTCTCCGCCGTTTGCGATCAACGCATCGGTGGCCAGCACGCCCGGTCCGCCCGCATTCGTCAGAATCGTCAGTCGAGTTCCCTCGCGGACGCGGCTGGTGTGCCAGAGTCTTCGCCATGTAGAACAGATCGCCGATGCTCTGCACGCGCAGCACGCCACACCGGCGCAGCGCCGCGTCGAACACTTCGTCGCTTCCGGTTAGCGCTCCCGTGTGGGATGACGCCGCGCGCGAAGCCGCCTCCGAGCGCCCCGCCTTTATCACGATGATCGGTTTCTTCAGCGCCACGGCTCGTGCCGCGGAGAGAAACGAGCGCGCATCACCCACCGATTCCATATACAGCAAAATGCTTTGCGTGCTCGGGTCATCGCCGAAGTAATCGATCAGGTCGCCCCAGCCGACGTCGAGCATCGAACCCGTAGACACGATCGCGCTGAAGCCCACCTGCTCCTTCAGGCTCCAGTCGAGAATGGCCGTCTCCAGCGCTCCGCTCTGGCTCAAGAACGCCACTTTGCCGGGGAGCGACATATCGTGCGCGAACGTCGCATTGAGCGCCGTCAGTGGGTTCATGATGCCGAGGCAGTTCGGTCCAATCAGCCGCATCTTCCCGCGCCGCAAATGCGCCTGTATTTGCTGCTCGAGCTTCGTTCCTTCCTCTCCTCGCTCCTTGAAGCCGGCTGAAATCACCACGGCGGAGCGAACTCCCGCGTCGACGCACTCCCCGATCACTGCCGGCACTGCGGGCGCCGGCGTGACAATCACCGCCAGGTCCACCTTCTCAGGCACGTTCGCGATGTTGCTGTAGCAGCGCAACCCGAGAATTTGGTCGCGCTTCGGATTGACGGCGTAGACCTTCCCTCGGAACGCGGGATTGAGAAGATTCAGGATCAGCGTTCGCGCCACGCTGCGGTCACGATCCGTGGCGCCAATCACCGCAACCGATTGTGGGCTGAACATGCACTCGAACGTCGGGCGTCGCCGGTGCGCCGACTCGACGTCGGATTCGACCTCGGTGCGTACCTTGCGTGCGGCTTCGTTCTCGCTCACGGCTGCTGGCTCCTCAATCGAGAGATCCTAGACTCAAATCCGACGGAGTTGCTTTCATGATCCGAACCCTCCTGATCTCCGGCGTCAGCGCAACACGTAAGAACTCAAGACCTTCATATAGTTCACCCGTTCGAAAACGTCGGGACGGGAGGTGGACTGATAGCTCATGCTGCCGCGCATTTGACGAATCGACTCGTACTCATGCTCTTCCATCCAGCGCGTGAGCTGTCCGAGCACGAGTCCTGCATGCTCGATTCCGTGCCGCAGCAGCGCTGATGTCATCATCGCCACGTTGGCGCCCGCCATGACCGACTTCAGCACGTCCGCGGCCGTGTGCACTCCGCCAGTGATGGCCAGGTTCGACTTGATCCGGCCGTAGAGCAGCGCAACCCAATGTAGCCGTAACAGCAATTCCTGCGAATTGCTAAGCGTCAGGCTCGGCACAACCTCGAGGGTTTCCAAATCGAACTCCGGCTGGTAAAACCGGTTGAACAGGACAAGCGCATCCGCGCCGGCTTCATCCAGGCGTTGCGCCACGTAGGGAATAGCGGTGAAAAACTGGGAAAGTTTTACCGCGACCGGAATCGTGACGCTCGCCTTCACCTGGCTCACGAGTTCGCAGTAGCCCTGCTCCACTTGCGAACTGCTGACCGCCGGATCGGTGACGAGGCCGTAGAGGTTCAGTTCGATGGCATCCGCCCCTGCCTGCTGCATCAGCCCCGCGTATCGGACCCATCCACCCTCCGAAACTCCATTCAAACTGGCAATGACGGGAATCGAAAGGCTCTTCTTGGCGCGGCGGATCAGATTCAGGTAACCCTCGGGTCCCAAATTGTAGTTTTGCAGGTCCGGAAAATAATTCAGGGATTCCGCAAAGCTATCGTCTCCGCGCGAGAGATCCGAATCCAGCGCCTGACTCTCAAGCTGCAACTGCTCCTCGAAAAGCGACGGGAGCACGACGGCCCCAATCCCCGCATCCTCCATTCGTCGAAGATTGTCCACTGACTCGCAGAGAGGCGAAGCGGAAGCAACGATCGGCGACTTCAATTTCAACCCGAGATATTTTGTAGTGAGATCGATCATTTCTCGGCTCCTCCTCCCGGGCCCTCATCTCGAGCCGCTTGGGCCACGGCCCCGGTTTCGGCGGTTCCGGCTGTTTCGCCCGGACCTGCCATGGCCGCGCGGTTCGAATAGACCGTCCATTGCCGGTCCACATCGTCCTGCGCCATCCGCATCAGCTCTTTTGCCGCTTCCGGATTGCTTCGCGCGAGCATCGTGTAGCGCGCTTCCTGCGAGGTGTATTGCTTCAGCGGGATCTGAGGAGCTTTCGAATCCAGCAGGAACGGATTCTTCCCTTCCAACCGCAGCGCGGGGTTATACCGGATCAGCGGCCAGTAGCCCGAGACGACAGCGCCTTTCTGCTGCTCCAGACCGAAGGCCATATCGTACCCGTGCGCGATGCAATGGCTGTAAGCAATGATCAGCGAAGGCCCGTCATAAGCCTCTGCTTCGCGAAACGCCTTCAGCGTCTGCGTGTCGTTGCCGCCCATGGCCACTCGCGCGACATATACCGATCCATAACTGATCGCTTCCATCGCCAAATCCTTTTTCGATGTTCTCTTGCCACCTGTCGCGAACTTCGCCACCGCCCCTCGCGGTGTGGATTTCGACATCTGTCCGCCCGTGTTCGAGTAGACCTCGGTATCGAGCACCAGAACGTTGACGTTCGCCCCCGAGCTGAGAACGTGGTCCAGGCCGCCAAATCCAATGTCGTAGGCCCAACCATCGCCGCCCACCAGCCAAACGCTTTTTTGCACGAGCGCGTCCGCAACCGCCAGCAGGTCGCGCGCCTGTTGCGATTCCACACTCGCAAGCTTCTTCTTTAACTCGGCCACACGCCGGCGCTGCTCCTCAATTCCCTTCTCCGTGGCCTGATTCTGTGTCAACAGGCCGCCCGCAAGACCGTCTCCCAATTGCGGCGCCAACTGACGTACCAGCTCCCGCGCATACTCGCCTTGTTTGTCCACTGCGAGCCGCAAACCGAGCCCAAATTCGGCGTTGTCCTCGAACAGCGAATTGCACCACGTGGGACCCCTTCCCTGCGCGTTCACCGTGTACGGCGTGGTTGGCAAATTCCCGCCGTAAATCGAGGAGCATCCTGTTGCATTCGCGATGAGCAGCCGGTCGCCGAAAAGTTGCGTGAGCAGCTTGATGTACGGCGTTTCGCCGCAGCCCGAACATGCGCCTGAAAACTCGAACAGAGGCTGCAGAAGCTGGCTGTCCTTCACCTGACCGTGCGATAGACGCTCCCGGTCGAACTCGGGCAGCCCAAGGAAGAACTTCCAATTGACGCTCTCCGCCTCTCGCAACGGAGGCTGAGCCTGCCATGTTGATGGCTTTGTGTTTTGTTTCGCTCTTGCTCTTGGCCGGGCAAACCTCAACGCACAAGCGGCATCCCGTGCAGTCTTCGGGCGAAACCTGCAACGTGTATCGCATGGTTTCGAACTCACGCCAACGCGGCTTCGCCGATTTGAATGCCGAAGGCGCGCTCGAAAGCAACGAAGAATCGTAAACCTTCGCGCGGATTACGGCGTGCGGGCACACGAGCACGCATTTTCCGCACTGAATGCAGAGCTCTTCGTCCCACACAGGGACCTGCTGCGCGATGTTGCGCTTCTCCCACATCGCGGTCCCCGTCGGGAACGTTCCGTCCAACGGCATCGCGCTGACCGGCAGATCGTCTCCGCGTCCCGCGATGATCGTGCCGAGCACATCGCGAACGAAGGCGGGAGCGCTGTGCGGCACGGCCGGAAGAATATCGAACGCACTCGTGGCGTGAGCCGGAACCGTCACCGCATGCAAACGCGCAAGCGTGTGGTCCACTGCCGCGAAGTTCTTATCGACCACCGCATCGCCCCGCTTGCCATACGTCTCGCGAATCGCTTTCTTGATTGCCTCGATCGCTTGCTCCCGCGGGAGCACGCCGCTGATCGCGAAGAAGCAGGTCTGCATGATCGTGTTGATTCGGCTTCCCATCCCCGTATCGCGAGCCACCGCATAACCGTCGATCACGTAGAACTTCAAGTGTTTGTCGATGATCGTCTGCTGCACGCCTCGTGGCAGGTGGTTCCACACTTCGTCCGGGCCAAAAGGAGAATTCAGCAGGAACGTCGCACCGGGCTCCGCTGCCGTCAGCACGTCCGTCCGCTCCAGGAACTGGAACTGGTGGCACGCAACGAAATTGGCCCGCGTGATGAGATACGACCCCCGGATAGGACGCGGTCCAAAACGCAGGTGGGAAACCGTCACGGAGCCGGCTTTCTTCGAGTCGTACACAAAGTAGCCCTGCGCGTAGTTGTCGGTGTTCTTTCCGATAATCTTGATCGAGTTCTTGTTCGCGCCCACCGTGCCGTCGGAGCCGAGACCGTAGAAAAGCGCCCGGACGGTCCGCGGATCCTCCGTCGAAAACTCGGGATCATAGTCGAGGCTCGTGTGCGTGACGTCGTCGCGAATTCCAATGGTGAAATGGTTCTTGGGCGCAGCTTTCTTGATTTCGTCGAACACCGCTTTCGCCATAGCCGGCGTAAATTCCTTCGACGAGAGGCCGTACCGGCCGCCGATCACACGCGGCGTCCGCTGTCCGTCAGCAAGCCGCGATTCGTTCAGGGCCGTCAAGCACATCGAGATAAATAGGTTCGCCCAGACTGCCCGGCTCCTTGGTGCGGTCGAGCACCGCGATCGCGGAAACTGTTTTCGGAAGGGCTGCAACAAAGGCTCCCGCGTCGAACGGCCGGAAGAGCCGTATCTTGAGCAGGCCAACCTTCTCGCCTTGGAGCGACAGCCGTTCGATTGTTTCTTCCACAGCGCCCGCGCCGGAACCCATCATCACGATGACGCGCTCGGCGTCTGGCGCGCCCACGTAATCGAACAGGTGATAGCTTCTTCCCGTTCGCGCGGCAAAACGGTTCATCACGTCCTGCACAATCGTGGGGCAGGCGCGATAGAACGGATTGATGGCCTCGCGCGCCTGAAAGAACACGTCTGGGTTTTGCGCGGTGCCACGCAGCACTGGGCGGTCAGGCGAAAGTGCGCGTGCGCGATGGCCGAGCACGTACTTTTCGTCGATCATCGCTCGCAAATCCTCGTCGCTGAGCGGCGTGATCTTGTTCACTTCGTGCGACGTGCGGAATCCGTCGAAAAAGTGCAGGAACGGGATTCGCGATTCCAGGCTGGCTGCCTGTGCGATAAGAGCAAAGTCGGAAGCTTCCTGAACGGAGTTCGAGGCAAGCATCGCAAACCCCGTTGCGCGCGTGCGCCATCACGTCGCTGTGATCGCCAAAAATCGAAAGTGCGTGCGTGGCCAGAGTTCGCGCCGCCACGTGAATCACCACGGGAGTGAGTTCTCCCGCGATCTTGTACATGTTCGGGATCATCAGGAGCAGGCCCTGCGATGCCGTGAACGTGGTCCCAAGCGCTCCTGCCTGCAGCGCTCCGTGCAGCGCTCCCGCTGCGCCACCCTCGCTCTGCATCTCAACCACCGTCGGCACCACTCCCCATATGTTCTTCTGGCCTTCTTCGTGCCACTGGTCGGCCCACTCGCCCATGGGCGACGAGGGCGTGATCGGATAGATCGCGATCACTTCGTTGAGGCGATACGCGACGGACGCCGCCGCCTCGTTCCCATCCAGAATGGCTGTCGTGGTCGTCATATTTTGCTCCGTTGGCTCCCAAAAGCTGATGCAAGGGGCTGGCCATCGCGTCGTGTAAATCCAGGTGTTTCAGTGTGGTACGGATGCTTTCGGTTTCGAGTCTGAGGCTTGCCTTCGAATTTCGTCGCACCGTCGCAGCTCCCACGGGCAGTGTCGCAAAGTGAGCGAGGGCTTACTGTGACTTGCGTCACGAACGAATGTGACGACCGAACAAGAGAAGGGCGTCTCAACTGGAGCGAAACTGAGGCGGCACTGCGGCTATGTCAAGGGTGGGATTAGAGGATAGGGATACGCCAGCAATCCCTCTTCCGAAATCTCGCCCGGCTATCCTGGTGGTTGTTTCAAACCCGCACAATTTCGACGGAGCATGGTGCGTGCCGTGCGACTGATTCTGTTACGCTGCCCAGCAGGAACCGCTGTATCCCACTGCGGCCGTGCGAACCAATCACGATCAGATCGGCTTTCCATTCCTGAGCGATATCCAGGATGGTTTCGCGAATGTCGCCTTCCCTCAGAACCGTCTCGGTCTTGAATCCTGCATCCGTGAGAGACTTTGCCGCACGCGCAAGCAGCTCCCTTGCCGGCTTCGCCAGAGCTTCCAATTCGGGAGCGTATCCCGCAGCCATCTGCGGCGGCGCTGCCGGTGAGACAGGCTCCAAGACGTGCAGTATGCGGACCTCCGCGTTCTCACGCCGGAACTGCTGCGCGATCTTCTCGACAGCTTGTTGGGATGACTTCGATTCGTCCACGGCAAGCAGAATTCTCATTGCTAGCTATCCCTCATCGTGAGGCTGGCGGTGGAAAACGCAGGATCCAGACAACCATCACCGCGTAATAGGCGGCAGCGATTGCAAATGTAATAAGAAAAGTGCTCCATCCTTTTCGCAGTCCGGTGAACTCGCGCCGCCATCGGTTCGCGCAGCCAGCCACCATCACCACGGACAGCACAATCGCCGCCGTCGTCAAGAGGTTCGACGCAAAGAAGGGCGTCACCCGGCTGAAAAGCGGCCATTATCTCGCGCCCGATGGCTGACACGCCGTTCCAGACCACGGTCAGTATCAGCCAAATCGGAGGCGCTACCATCCCCATCATGTAAGCCCAGCGATCCTCAAAATAGAAAAGCATCAGCACGATCACGACGTAAATCAGCGATTCGTAGAAGTGGATCAGGAAAAATTGTGGGTCGAAGTGGCTTAGAAGCAGGAAGCACAGCGCTAAAGCAACGGCAATTGTGGCAATTCCGCGATGAACCATGGCATCACCTCTCCGCTCGCCTCTGCGTTAGGCCGCCGTGGCAAGCCCTCGAAACAACCCTGGGCCCTTCAAGCGCCGGCTATGATATCGCGAAAAGGCGCGTCCAGCGGAATATCCTCGCAAAGACCCGCCGCAAACCCCGGAGGAAGAATTAGGTCGACTAGGGGAGAATCACTCCAGAGAGAAATGAACCTCCACATGCATCTCAGCTGAGATCGGTTGACCATTTAGGCGCGTCGGCTCGTACCTCCACTTCGCAACTGCTTCCATCGCAGACCCTAGCAGCAAACCGGGGCCGCTCACAACGTGCGCCTGCACTACATTGCCCTGTTCATCGATAACGGCATCGATGACAACAGTTCCCTGGATTTTCGCTTGTTTCGCGATAATCGGATATTGTGGGTCTGCCGCGTAAATTCGTCGCGGTGGTTTCAGATCGCCGCCCACGCGGACGATGCGCTTCACTGGGGGCGGAGGAGCAATCACACTCATCGAATTCCCATTTCCTCCAATGATTCCGGCCAAAACTCCACCTACTTGGCCGCCCGGCATTCCTCCCGGAACTCCGCCAACCACTCCGTCGGTCGTATCGGGCGGAAGCGCCTCTTCCTTAATCATGGCAATCTTCTTTGGAATGACGGACGGCGCCATCATCTTCCCTGCCTGCATCAGCCGGGCCACAGACTTCATTACCCGAACTGTCGCCACAGGAGGTGGAGGTGGCGGTCCAGGCGGGACCGGCGCCACCAGCCAGTTCGTCTGAAAGGCTCTCAAATCGATCGCTTGCGTAAAATACAACGGCAAAATGATGAGGGCTGCGATGACGGCGGCATGAACCAATAGAGAGAAAGCCCACTCGAGAGGGTTCCGGTGCTTATATTCAGTGGGAAGTTCGAGCAGGGCCTTCGTGAAGACATCTTCCGCCGTTTGCGGCACCGGCGGTTGGTCCGAGCGTTTCTGTTCCCGGCTGCCTGCCGGATTTATCGTGGCAATCGGTAGTGACTGGCTAACCATGGCGCACCTCTTTCAGACGCTACCAGCGGAGGGCCCAACTAGCTTCCTAGCAGCTCCGTTCTTCCGAATGGAGAAAAGCCCCTCGCTTTCACCTCCTTTGTAGCACCGGACCAATTTGCGACGCGGCGACCTGCGTCACTCTCGGGTGTGACCTCCGTCACGCACCCAACGCCTCGGCCGATGTGATGACAGTCACACGCAAAAGTGACCCTGATTACCGTACTTCGAGCGGTTCTAGTGCAGTTTCGCAGTTGGAGGTGGCCCATGACGAGCGTAACTACCGGCGCCCGGATTGAGATTAAGAACCTTCTATACCTGACGGATTTCTCCGAGCCGTCCGAGGCCGCACTTCCCTTCGCGGCCGCGATTGCCCGCAAATACGGCGCAGGGCTCCACGCTCTGCACGTCGTGCTGCCGGTGCCCTACGTTTTCACGGCGCCCGAAACGATTGCTGACTCAATCGCCGCCGAAGAGGAAGTCGCTGAAGCAGACATGGTGCGCCTCGATTCCCGGCTCAACGGCGTGCCCCACGAGACAATCATTCAACGGGGCCTCTCTCTCTGGTCCGTGCTACAGAACACCATCAAGAGTACCGGCGCGGACATGGTCGTGCTTGGCACGCACGGCCGGACCGGAGCGCAGAAATTCCTGCTAGGCTCCGTCGCGGAAGAGGTTTTTCGCCGTTCCCCGATTCCGGTCTTGACGATTGGTCCGCAGGTTTCGAGGGGTGTTCACAGTGGCGGGCACTTCCGCCGCATCCTCTTCGCCACGGATTTCACCCCGGAGGCTGCCGCGGCTGCGCCCTATGCGATTTCGCTTGCTCAGGAAAATCAGGCCCGCTTGCTGTTGGTACACGTTGTTCACCAGCGAGACCACGACCGTGACGACCGGATGTACGAACTTTCAGTTGCCGAGGCCATTCACCACCTCTATGAAACTGTGCCTGACTCCGTTCAGCTCTTTTGCCCTCCGGAAGTTTCGGTTGAGCACGGAAATCCCGGAAAGCGAATCGTCGAAGTCGCTCAGGAACGCACCGCGGACCTGATCGTGCTCGGCGCTCGCGATGCCGCGGGCCATCTTAGCGCAGCAACACATTTCGAGCGGAACACGGCACATTACGTCGTGGCGCACGCTGCTTGCCCAGTCCTCACCGTTCGCGGCTAGCGATCGGCAGGAATAGACCCCTTCCCGGGTGTTTGCGAACCGCTTGAGTGTTGCGGTCCGCGAAAGGGACAACTACACAATGGTGACGTATCAAAGAATGTGAGAAAGGAGAATTCAATGTCCGCTACTACTCAGCGCGCAATTCCGCGTTACAAACCAATTGTCTCCACAATGAAAGCTCTGGTGTTCCGAGGCCCCAACAAGATCGGCATCGAGCAAGTCCCGATTCCCAGGCCCGGCCCCGGCGAGGCCGTGATTCGTGTGACGCTGACCACGATTTGCGGCACGGATCTGCACATACTCAGGGGCGAATATCCGGTTAAATTAGGCTTGACGATAGGTCATGAGCCGGTAGGCGTGATTCACGAGCTGGGACTTGGCGTCACCGGTTATCAAGTTGATGACCGAGTACTGGTGGGAGCGATCACACCTTGCGGTCAGTGCGCTTTCTGCCTAAACGGAAAATGGTCGCAGTGCGGCGGTCCCATCGGCGGCTGGAAATTTGGGAACACCATCAACGGCGCGCAAGCCGAATACCTTCTCGTACCTCACGCCCAGGCGAACATGGCCAAGATTCCCGATGATCTGCGGGATGAGCAGGTCGTTCTGCTGGCCGACATTGCCTCCACGGGAATCTCAGCAGCGGAAAGTGCCGAAGTGAAGATCGGCGACACGGTCGCGGTCTTTGCCCAGGGGCCGATCGGGCTATGCGCCACGGCAGGCGCGAAGTTGAAGGGCGCAAGCTTCATCATCGCGCGTGGAATCCGATCCCGTGCGCATTGCAATGGCCAAGCGGATGGGGGCAGACGTGGTGCTCGATCACATGAAGACCGACGTCGTCGCGGAAATCAGGCGACTCACAGGGGACGAGGGAGTCGATGTAGCTATCGAGGCTCTGGGAACGCAGGCGACGTTCGAAGGTGCGCTTCGCAGTCTTCGCGCGGGCGGCACGCTATCGAGCTTGGGAGTCTATTCCGGAAAACTCTCTGTGCCCCTAGAACCATTCGCAGCCGGCCTTGGGGACCAAAAGATCGTTACAACGCTCTGCCCTGGCGGTAAAGAACGCATGCGTCGGTTGATGGAGCTAGTCCGGCGCGGACGACTCGACCTGACGCCGCTTCTAACGCACACATTTTCGTTGGACAATATCACGGAGGCGTACAAGCTCTTTGGCGAGCGGCGCGAAGGTGTGATCAAGGTCGCCATTAAACCGTGAGGGATCATTTGGACTATTCCGTCGCCCGGCCGAGGCGACTGGCTGCTTTCTAATGGTTGGCCGTGGCGCAGGAAACAACCCTCAACAGCTGTTCTGAGGCTAAGGCTTGGCTCGGGCCAAGCGAGGTATTCGGGAATCCATTGCGTGGCGGCGACGCGTTCTCGGTCGATGTAGATTGCGGCT
>CAWBGW010000061.1:0-19628 GCA_963788345.1 uncultured Acidobacteriota bacterium
TTGGAAGCGGGCGAGGCGTTCCGGATCGCGCGCCATCTCCGCCGGCAATACTTTCAGGGCTACCTCGCGACCGAGCTTCGTGTCGGTGGCGCGATACACCTCACCCATTCCGCCCGCGCCGAGCGCGGCGGTGATCCGATAGTGCGAGAGGTTACGGCCGACCAGTTCGTGTCTCGTGGGAGTCATGCGGTCAGTTGCGGCTTTATCCAGGGCCACGGCAGCGCCGATTCTACACCATGAGGGGAGGCGGAGAGCGGCCGGAGCCACCGCAGAGGCGCAGAGGACGCGGAGGAAACGACTCGCAACTTGGCCCGTCGCGTGTTCGCTTTGCTTTCGTCGCGGCGAAAACACCCCCTCTACCCCACCGTATATTAGAAGTGGTCGCTGATGAGTGTTTTCAATCATTTGCGCCCATTTCTAATCCCGGTGCCAAAATTGGAGTTGGGAGAGGGGTAGAAAGCAGGGCGAAGCCGCCTTGGCCGTTGGATTCGGCGCTCCGGTCTAAATTTCATAGGCGGCTGCCCCTTTCATGTGCGCCTGTAAGTACAGGCGACTCTGGCCCCCCGCTTCGACTCGTACTGTCAATTTCGCAGCTCATAAAAACGGACCATGGTAGCACGGAATTCGTCGGATGGGTAGTAACAAAGTTACGATAGTAGTTCTATAACTCCTAGACCCAGAAAGTTCACAGTCGAAAGGTTTTTCAAAGGCACCAGCCGAGGCGTTAAGTCGCGGGTTCAAGAGCGGGGTTAGCTGGCCTCAAAAAGGCGCGAAAGGACGCGTTTGGCGGGATTTGACGACTGTGCGAATTGGAACAGAACCCACCGGAGCACCGCGGGTACTATCCACTCTACGTGCAATCGTCTGCGGTGGCATTTTTTTTGCATCGAGCGACACCACGAAGGAGATTCCAAATGAAGAGATCGCTAGTTATGAGCGCGTTCCTGCTAGGGCTGTTTGTTGCCGGGTGCGCGGCGAACCCAGCGGCAGCGCCTGTAGCGCCGGCAGCAGATGCGACACAGCAGGACAGAGATCGGGACCGGGACAAGGATCGCGACCGCGACAAGGATCAGGCCCGCGACAAAGATCAGGGTCGACAAGATAAGACCATTTCGTGTCCACCAGGGCAGCATCCCTCTACAGACCGTGGAACAACCAGTTGCGTCAGGGACTGACGATCTGACCTGGAATTTCTTTGCGTTTTTTCTTTGTGCTTAGCGCCCCTCAGGGGTTGAATCCCCTGAATTTGGTCGTCTTTTGAGGCACGGCTGAAGCCGTGCCCTGACGAAAACCACTTAGGAGATGGCTTCTAGTGATGTGCGAAGGGTGATGGTGAACGAGATCAATCTACACCGGGGATAAGTCGTTATAGCAGCCGACGCCGGCCAAGGGCTTGGACTTGCCGAGTTTCTTGGGTTTCGGGGGTTTCTTGAGTATCTTCCTGGCTTTGGGAGGATTTCTCATGTTTTCGGGGTTGGCAAGGAATGCGCAGTTCAGTTTCAACTCTGAACCCTTCATTGTCCAACGTTAACTTTCCTTCAGTTAACTTTCCTTCAGCCGGGCGACGCGCTTTTTGATTTTTCTTTTCTAACTTTCCCGGCGCTTACGCGCTGGGCTAACTTGTGTCGCGCCTTCGGCGCTGGGCCTTGCCTCCCTGCCTCTGGCTTCCAGATCGGCGCCGCGGGGACCCTCGCCCCTCGCCCGTGTCCCTCACCTCTGCTTCATGGTTTCCGGTAAGATGTGAGGCGCGGAATCGCGAACCCGCACGATAGGATGGCGGGCAAGCAAGGAAATGGAAAAGAAAGACAAAATCGAGAAGGGGGCGGTTGAGGCGAAGGCGCCGCCCGAGAAACCGGTCACGGAGAAACCGGTCCCCGAAACACCGGTGACTGACCCGTGGAAGGAGGCCGTTCGGGCGGATCGTGCGCGCTGAGGACTCTGACCCGTTTCAGATACTTGGGCCGCATTGGATTGACCGCGATGGCAAGCGGGTTCTCGCGATTCGCGCGTTTCGGCCGGGCGCGACGGGAGCGACGATTCTGTGGGGTCGGAGCGGCGTCGCGGCCGCTTTGCAAATTGACGCCGGCGGCCTTTTCGAGGCGATCGTCCCGAGCAACATGACGAAACTGCGCGGCGATGAACCGATTCCCTGCGAACGCCTATCGCATCGAGTTCCATTTCGCCGACGGCAACACACTCGAGACGCTCGACCCGTACGCCTTCCCTCCCCTGCTCACCGATTACGATTTGTATCTTTCGGGCGAGGGCACGCACTACCAGAAATACGAAAAACTGGGCGCGCACGTGCGTGAGCTTGCGGGCGTTCGCGGCGTGCATTTCGCCGTGTGGGCGCCGAACGCGCAGCGCGTGAGCGTGGTGGGCGACTTCAATCTCTGGGACGGCCGCGCCAATGCGATGCGCACTGCGCGGCGCGAGCGGCATCTGGGAAATCTTCATGCCGCAGCCTCGACGAAGGCGCGCTCTACAAATTCGAGATTCTTTCGCGCGTGAATCACCACCTCGGATTGAAGTCGGATCCTTACGGCTTCGCGGCGGAGCTGCGGCCGAAGACGGCGTCGGTGGTTTGCAACATCGACCGACACAAGTGGAACGACGCCGCGTGGCTGACGGCGCGGGCCGCGCGCGACTGGCTCCATGCGCCGATGTCGATCTACGAGGTGCACGCGGGCGCGTGGCGGCGCAAGGCGAGCGAAGGCGATCGCTGGCTCACATATCGCGAGCTGGCCGACGAATTGATTCCGTACGTCAAGCGCCTCGGCTACACGCACATCGAGTTCATGCCGCTGATGGAGCATCCGTTCGACGCTTCGTGGGGATACCAAACGGTGGGCTATTTCGCGGTGACGAGCCGCTACGGCTCGCCCGAGGATTTCATGTACTTCGTCGACCGCGCCCACCAGGAAGGCGTCGGCGTGCTGCTCGACTGGACGCCCGCGCATTTTCCGCGCGACGCGCACGGCCTGGCATTCTTCGACGGCACGCACCTCTACGAGCACGCCGATCCGCGCAAAGGCGAGCACCCCGACTGGGGCACGCTGGTCTTCAACTACGGGCGCAACGAGGTGCAGAACTTTCTGCTGTCGAACGCGCTTTTCTGGATCGACAAGTACCACATCGACGGCCTGCGCGTGGACGCGGTGGCGTCGATGCTCTATCTGGATTATTCGCGGCAGGCGGGCGCGTGGATTCCGAATCGCTTCGGCGGGCGCGAGAACCTGGAGGCCATCGCGCTCATCCGGCACCTGAACGAAGTGCTGCACCAGCAGCATCCCGGCGCGCTGATGATCGCGGAAGAATCCACGGCGTGGCCGGCGGTTTCGCGGCCAACGTATATCGGCGGCCTGGGCTTCGACCTGAAGTGGAACATGGGTTGGATGAACGACACGCTGCGCTATTTCGAGCTCGATCCGATTCACCGCCAGTATCACCACAACGAGCTCACGTTTTCGATGATCTATGCGTTCCACGAGAATTTCGTGCTGCCGCTCTCGCACGACGAAGTGGTTCACGGCAAGCGCGCGCTGCTGGAAAAGATGCCGGGCGACGATTGGCAGAAATTCGCGAACCTGCGGCTGCTGTTCGCCTACATGTACGCGCATCCCGGCAAGAAGCTGCTGTTCATGGGAGGCGAGCTGGCGCAGCGCCACGAATTTTGGGAGGGCGGCTCGGTGGAATGGTCGCTCGAGGATTCGGCGCCGCATCGCGGGCGTTCAGCGGCTCATCACGGATTTGAACCGCTTGCACACCACGAACGCGCGCTTTATGAAGTGGATTTCGAATGGGCGGGGTTCGACTGGATCGACGCGAGCGACTCGGCGACGAGCGTGCTTTCGTTTTTGCGGCGCGCGCGGAATCCGGAGGACGCGATCGTCGTCGTGTGCAACCTGACGCCGGTGAAGCGCGAGAACTATCGCGTCGGCGTGCCGCGGCCCGGCTTCTATCGCGAAATCCTCAACACCGACTCAAGCCACTACGAAGGCAGCGACGTCGGCAACGCGGGCGGCGTCCGCGCCGAACCAATCCCGTGGAACGACCGGCCGTACTCGATCAAGCTGCACCTGCCGCCTCTTGCGGTGATGTACTTCAAACCGCAGCGCGACACGTAGGGTGAGCAAGCGCGGTCGTCGAGTTGAATTTTTTAGTTGGCGCCGTGCGATTGAAGTAGGTGGCTGACGCGCTCGTTCGCTTCCATGACGCGAAGCAGATTGCCGCCGAGGATTTTACGAATGTCGTCGTCGGAGTACCCTTTGCGCATGAGGGCTTCAGTGATTTGCGGAAGGTGCGAGCAATCCTCCATGCCGTCGGGCATGTTGGCACCGTCGAAATCCGAGCCGAGGCCGACGTGGTCGGGGCCGACGAGTTTCACCGCGTAATCGATGTGGTCGATGATGCGTTCCCAACTGACGTGAGGCAGCTTCCCTTCCTGGGTCAAGTTGCGCTCGAACGCGATTTCGCCGCGGTTGACGCACTCGGCGTCGTCGCCGCAATCCTTTTCCACCTGCGATAGCATGGCGACCACGCCGCCGCCGGCAGTGGCGTTGTCGAATGCGTCCTTGTACGCCTGATCGAGGAAACTCTTCTCGTAATTAATCTGGATGACGCCGCCCTTCGCGGCGAGGTCCTTGATCATTTGGTCGCTCATGTTGCGCACGTGGTTGCAGAGCGCGCGACACGACGAGTGCGAGGCGATCAGCGGGGATTTGCTCACTTCGAGCGCGTCATAGAACGTCTTATCGGAGACGTGCGAGATGTCGACCATGATTCCCTGGCGGTTCATTTCGCGGACGATGTCTTTGCCGAAATCGGTGAGGCCGTTGTGCGCGGGTTTGTCGGTGGACGAATCGGCCCACTCGTCGTTGTAGAAGTGCGCGAGCGTCATGTAGCGGACGCCGAGATCGCCGAACACTCGAACGATGCGAATATCGTTGCCGATCATGTGTCCGCCTTCGACGCCCATGAGCACGGCGATCTTGCCCTGGTCGTGAGCGCGGCGGACTTCGGCGGCGGTGCGGCAGAAGACGAGATCGTTCGAATAGCGGAGCACGTTTTCGTGGACGGCGTCGATTTGATCGAGAGCCTTTTCGACCGCCGGCGGGCCCATGATGTGCCCGTCGATCCAGATGGAGAAGAAGATGGCGTTCATGCCGCCTTCACGCATGCGGGGAATGTCCACGTGGCCGTCGGGATTGCGCTTGCCGAGGTCGTAGGTCTTCGAGAAGAAGCGCTGCGTGGTGTCGTCGTGCGTGTCGAGGACGATCGAGGAAAAATGCAGCTGGTGGGCGCGCTCGGCGATGGCGTCCGCCGAAGGCGCCTGGCGGAGGAATGGCGCCGCCAACAAACAAAACCCGATCGCCGTCAGCATCATCGCGCGTCGCATGAACGTACCCCCTCGATAGTGGATAAACGCAGGCGGGACCTTACCCTTTGACCTCGAAAATGGCAAGGACTCCGCATCGAAGCGCGGTTTGTGGGTTCGCCCCTTTCATGACGGGACGAGCGATGATAG
This sequence comes from uncultured Acidobacteriota bacterium, assembly GCA_963788345.1. Taxonomy (GTDB): domain Bacteria; phylum Acidobacteriota; class Terriglobia; order Acidiferrales; family UBA7541; genus Palsa-295. The sequence continues at coordinate 5,528 of CAWBGW010000061.1, forward strand.
ATTCGCCCCCGATTTCGTTCTCTAAACACGCCAGAGGAGCACTGCAAATTGACTTCGTCAATGTTGGGCGAATTCGTGGGGACGCTCGTGTTGGTGCTCTTGGGCGATGGCGTCGTCGCGGGGGTGCTGCTGAAAAAATCCAAGGCAGAGAATTCAGGCTGGATGGTCATTACCGCAGGATGGGCCTTTGCGGTGATGTGCGGCATCTTCGCGGCCGTGGCGTGCGGGAGCAGGGATGCTCATCTGAATCCGGCGGTCACAATGGGCTTCGCGGTGCGCGCGGGAGACTTTTCCAGGCTCGGGCCATATATTGTTGCGCAGATGCTCGGCGCGTTTGTTGGGGCCGTCCTGGTTTGGATTCACTACCTTCCACACTGGATTGAGACTCCGGATGCGGGCTTGAAGCTCGCGTGCTTCTGCACCGGCCCTGCGATCCGGAACGCTGCGGCTAACCTTGTCAGCGAAATCATCGCCACATTCGTTCTCGTTTTTGTGGTTGGCGCTATTTTCTCGAAGGCTGTGGTGGGCGCAGGACTCGCTTCCGGGCTCGGTCCCTATCTGGTGGCGAGCCTTGTGTGGGGCATTGGCCTTTCCCTCGGTGGCACCACCGGATATGCGATTAATCCTGCGCGTGATCTGGGTCCGCGTGCCGCGCATAGCATCCTGCCGATTGCCGGAAAAGGCGGTTCGGATTGGGGCTACGCCGGGATTCCCGTGGTGGGTCCGTTAATCGGCGGAGCGCTGGCAGGCTTGCTCATGCGCGCCTTCCATTTCTAGGGATAAGCATTCGACACATCAGACGTGTTGCGCGAAGGATCGAAGGGCGGCGTCTTCCGACGAGTGGACGTCGAAAATCGTGTCCAACCGGGAGAGCGCGATGATGGTCAACACTCTCCGGCTCACACCGGCCAGCTTCGCGTCTCCTCCCGCCTGCCGGACAATCGAATAGCAGCGCGCCAATTCACCGATACCGAAGCTATCGATAAACTCCACCTGCGCGAAATTGAAAACGAACTTCTTCGCGCCACCGCCAATGGAAACGTGCATGAGGTCTCGGAGTTTGGTGTGGCCGTCGGTGAAGGTGAGCCTTCCCACTGCCTCCACCACGATGACGCGATCGATTTCCCGCGTGTGCAGCTGAAATCCCATCACTTCATCACCCCCCGGGCCGCCGTCGCGAAAGCATACGCCTGTCTGGAGACTGCATACAATTGCCCGGCAATCGGTCGAGAGGTCATCGCCAGGCTGCAGGCAGCAGCGCGCCGGGATCGCCCCGCTGGCCGCCCGCGCCCGAAATTCATAGATCTTCCCTGCTCCCTCAATTTCCACGGAACATTTACGGAACATTTTGGGGGGCTACTCCGTATTAGCTGGCAGGAAGCCGAGGAGGCTTCCTCCCGATGAGAACAACGATGCGAAAACGAGCTCAATTAGGGACGGTTCTGTGTTTGCTGGCGGCCGGAGCAATGGTGGCAGCGGCCCCTGCAATGGCGGCTCCTGCCGGCGAGAAGTACCTGCACGTGAAGGTGGAGGATCCCTCGAAAGGCGAAAGCGTGAACGTGAACGTGCCGCTTTCGATGGCCGAGAAGATTCTGCCGGCGATCAACAATCACGATCTGCACGACGGCAAAGTCTCGTTTCATCACGCGGAAATGAATGGCGTGGATGTGCGCGCGCTGCTCGACGCGGTCCGAAACGCCGCTGACAACGAGTTCGTCACGGTAAAGGAAAAGGATACGGACGTGCGTGTGGCAAAGCTGAACGGCAACATCGTGGTCCACGTGGTGGATAAGGAAAACAAGGAAGAGAAAGTGGACGTCACGGTGCCGCTGAAAATCGTCGACGCGCTGTTTGCGACCGCCAAGAACGATGAACTGGACATCGCCGCCGCACTTCGCGCGCTCAGCGATGCGGGCGACATCCTGCTCGTTACGGTGCAGGACGCAAGCCAGAAGGTGCGCGTCTGGGTGGATTCACGCAGCACGCAGGATTAGTTGAGAACATCGCTAGCGACACGTTGAGGTGACACATGATACTGCTTGGAAAGATCGTACTGGGAATGGCTGGAGCGGGGCTCGCGGGAGTGGGCGTTCTTTGCAGCGAAGGAATGGTGCAAGTGAAAGTGATTGAGAAGCAGGCCCAGGGCACTCACATCAACGTGATCGCTCCGGCTCTACTGGCGCCCATCGCGGTGCACTTCGCTCCAAGGCGCGACCTGGCGCACGCCGCACGCGAGATACAACCGTACATGCCGGCGATTCGCGCGGCGCTGGACGGTTTGCGTGACTCCGAAGACATCGTGTTTGTGGATGTGAAGGAACCGGACGAACACGTGACAGTTTCGAAGTCGGGAGGATCGATTGTGGTCGACGTCGACGACACGGGCGAAACGGTTCACGTCTCGACGCCGATTCGGGCGATCTCGAGCACGATCGAACAGCTCGCCGCTGCCACCTCTAACCAGCTCCAGTAGCAACGGAGCACCCTGGACTCTTTTAGGTCAGGGTTTACAAGTGTAAACCCTGAAACCCGGTGGGCGCCGCAAAGCCCCTTGTGGGCGCCCGCCGATTCAGGAATCTTTCGTCTGCCAGTAAGCTTCCTGCCTGATCGACGTCTTCGCGAACCCCAAACGCTCGAGAATTCCGATTCCATGTTCGGCCATGATGGGATGACCGCAAAGGTAAGCGGTCGTGTCCGCGGCGGTGAGCTCCCACAGGTCCGCGTACTTGCGGATAAGGTCGTCCGCGCGGCCCCTCTCACCCTTCCACGAAGTGTCTTCCCAGAAGCGGCTGACCGTCGGGACGTAAGTCAACCAGGGAACCTCGGCGGCGATGCCTTCCAGTTCCTCGCGATAACCAAATTCCCACGAACGGCTGGCGCCTTGAATCAGATACAAATGAATGTCGGCCGGGAAACGGTTCTGTTTCCAGTCGGCATACAGCGTGCGGACGTACGAGATGTACGGCGCGACTCCGGTGACGGTGCAAACCAGCAGATGGTTGCGGTGAGCGCTTCCGAGATCGAGCGTGAATCGGCCCTTGGCGATCTTGCGCAGCGAAAGTTCGGCGCCAACCGGCACGGTGTGAAGCACCTGCGTGAGTTCCCCCTCCGGGACGAGCTCGAGGAAGAACTCCATTTCGTGCTCGTAGGGAGAGGACACGATGGTATACGGCCGCTCGATGTGAGTGCCCAGCACAGGCACGCCCAGCGTCGCAAACTGTCCGGCAACGAATTTGAACTCGCCGCTGGGAGTGATCCGAATGATCCACAAATCGGGCGCGAGGTCGCGGCGGTGAGTAATCCGCGCTTGGTGGAACTTGTTGGGTGCGAGAACCATCGGGAAGCCACCTTGAAAGCGGGAAATTCGGGCGGGGACACGCCCACGAGTATTCGATGCGATCAACGATCTAAGGGCGTCCCAGAACCTTCCAAGGAAGCCGCTGAACCCGGCGTCGGTCACGCGCTAAACGGCTGAACGGACGGCTCGATTTTGCGAGTTACTGCTGAGGCTGCTGCTGCATCATCTTCATAGGGTCGAACGGGACAGGCGTGCCGACAATCTTGTCCTTGGCGTCCGTGACGAGCTTCGTCAGCACCATCGAGTCCGTTTTCCCCTGGTACTTTACAAGGCCAAAGGGCGTCACTTTGTCGGATCCCCAGGCGTCGCCGGAGCCGTCTTTCATACGGTAGTGCTCGCACGCAAAGGTGCCGGCAGGTGTTGTAACGGACTCGCTGCCCACGTCGTCCGTGTTGCTTCGAAGGTCCGTAAACTGTGTTGGCTTGCGGGCCTGGGTCATGTTTTCCGGCATCTCCATCGGCGGGCGTCCCGGCATCTGCATGATCACCCTGGAAGTTTGCATCTGGGATGCATCGAACTGCACAAGCTCCTTGATCACCATGTCACCGCCCATGCGGGGATTGCTCATGGTCATTTCCATCCACGCGGCGTCTTTGCCGCCAACGGAATCCTTTCCGACGATGGCGAATTCCATCGCGGACTTCGTGCCGTTCGAGCTCTGCATCTCATAGGCTGCACCCGAGCCGACAACCGGTTTCCAGACACCGCGCAGCTGGGATGGTCCCCCCATTCCCATTTGCGCCGAGGCCGCGCCAGCGGCGAACACGACAAGAAGGGCTGTGATCGAAAGACGGCTAGACTTCGTCATGCGCACACTCCCCTTAAAGGATTTTGATGCGAGTCGAATTTCCGAGCCAAGAATTCATGCCTGGGCCTAGCGGACCGCTTTCTTCGCGGCAGCCGGCCTCTCCGGGGGAACCGTGGGGATCTCGACTGCGGGCGAGGAGCCAATGATACGTTCGATGCGGTAGACGGGATCGGCGCCCGATTCAAAATGAGTCCGCATCAGCAACTCGCCGACAAGTCCCACTGCGAGCAACTGCACTCCAAACAGGCACAGCATCATCCCCAGAACAAGCAAAGGGCCATGCTCGACGAAAATGGCCGCGTGCCCGAAGATTTTCTCGAAGAATAGTCCTACAAGAATCGCAGCTCCCAGGAAAATTCCGATCATGCCAGGCGGCCCGAAGAAGTGAAGGGGCCGCGTCATGTAGCGGATCAGGAAGCGAATCGTGATGATGTCGAACAGGACGCGCGCAGTCCGCGAAATGCCGTAGTGCGACTTGCCGCCGGGCCGAACGATGTTCCGAATGGGGACTTCCACCACTCGAGCGCCATTCCAAGCCGCCAGTGCCGGAATGAAGCGGTGCATCTCGCCGTATAAGCGGACGTCCTTGATGGTTTCGCGGCGATAGACCTTGAACGTGGTTCCGAAATCGTGAATGTCGACGCCCGAAAGCTTCGCCATCATCCAGTTGGCGACACGAGAAGGCACGCGGCGGAGGAAGAAATTGTCGACGCGTTTCTGCCGCCAGCCACTAACGATGTCGTAGTTCCCGGTCGCGTACGTTTCAAGCAGCACCGGGATGTCGGCGGGATCGTGCTGCAAGTCTCCGTCCATCGAGATGATGGTTTCGCCCGAAGCGTAGTCGAAGCCGGCGGCCAGGGCCGTCGTCTGCCCATAGTTGCGGCGAAGCCGAAGAACCTTCACACGAGAATCTTCCGCGGCGATTTCGGCCAGGAGTACGGGAGTTGCGTCGGTACTCTGGTCGTCCACGTAGATGAATTCGACTGGCTCGTACCGTCCGGTCATGACTTCACTGAGCCGCTGATGCAGCTCGCGGACGTTGTCTTGCTCGTCGTGGAACGGCACGACCACGGAGTATTTGGGAGGCATCGGCAACTGGTCCCGCATAGGCCTAGTTTAACTCGCGATAGCTGATAAGCCGAATGTCTTGTTTGGCCAAGATGCGTTTCAGTTCTGGGTCGAGCAACGTGTCGAGTTCGGTCTCGCGCTGGGCTTGCAGCCGCGAGCCGGTATTGGCCAGCGCGGCGTCGCAAACTCCGGGATGGAACATGATTTCCGTTCGCCCATCCGGGAGTGTGCCAATCATGCGACGCAGGACCGCCCGGCTCATTTGCCCGGTCATCGCCACACCAAGAAAATGGTCGGGCGATTGTAGATTGTACTCACGGGAGATTGTCTGGAATCTTGGCTCGGCAATTCGGGTAGCCGCTGCGGCCATCAACTGTGTCGAGGCGCCAACGCCTTCGATCCTCGTCGTCGTCCAGGCATCTCGGAACGTTTCGAAAGGGTTCCGAACCCGAAGAATTCCGGTTTCGCGAGCCACGCGAGCGAGCGCCTCCATAACAAAAGGATGCGCGTGCGTGTGCTTGTGGGTGTCGAGATGGCTTGGCTCGATGCCCGCGGCGCGGATTTTTTCAATTTGGGCGCGAAGCTCCCGTTCAATTTCCTGCGGACGTATCAATCCGGAACTCACTCGGGCTACAAATTTGGGCAGGGTGTGAGGGAGATTTCCGCTTTCGTCCACTAGACTCGCCACTTGGTCAAGCGGAGCCACTGCTCGACCGCCGATAAGTACAAGGTGGCATCCAACGCCGAGCGCTGAATTTGCGCGAGAGCGCGCCACCGCGTCGTCGAATGCTTCCGCGTTCGCCATGAGAGTCGCGCTGGTGAGTGTTCCATCGCGGTGCGCTCTGACGATTCCTTCGTTGATGCCGGAAGTCAGACCAAAATCGTCCGCGTTCAGAATGAGTTCTTTCATCGATTCAAGTCAATGCAGGCAATCGGCAAGCCAAGTTTCGCTTTCAACGGAAACAAATATGAACGTTCTGTGACAGTTTTCAACAGTTCTGTTGAAAACTGTGTGGAAAATATCGCTGCAGGATTCAAAAGTCCTCGCCAATACAGGATTTACTCCAGATTGCACAAGGACAGTGCAATCGAAAGTGGCGGAAAGTTTTTCTCGGCGTAATCTTCGAGCGTACGATTTATTTCCGTGAGCGCAGAATGGCAGCGAGCGGAGGTTAGTACCAATGCGGCGGGCTTTCGAGCTTGATCTCGATCGTATCTTCGTCTTTGTTGATGTCGTACCACTTGCCGTACGTCTTCCAGCCTTTCGCAATCACTTGAATCAATATTTTGCCCTGAGGAATTTCCGGCGCCTTCGCTGAACCATCATCGTTTGTCTTCAAGTTCAGCTCAGCGAGCTTGTCTTTATGAAGCGGACCGCCCGTAATATTGAAGCGGACGTAAACGCTGGCGTTTCCAACGGGCTTGTCGTTCGGATCCGTGATTTCAATTCTCAGCTTGGTCTTCGGGACGTCGTTTTTATCCTTCTTGTCCGAATTCGAAGACTTGTCCCCGCCGCCCTGAGAGGCCGACTGGCCGGAATCCGACTGCGCGAAGCTCAATCCCGCCAGCAAACACGCGACCGCCAAAGCAAGAACAAGCCTGCTCAGGAAGCTCAAGAACAACAAGCGATGTGGCCCGTGTTTCATAACGACCCTTTTGCTCTAACACTTTTACTCCAAACGAGGCCGGCGGCTCAAGTACTTCCGGGTCCCCGCAAGGTCCGCGCTGGTCCACGATTTGACTGCCACCGTCATCTCCGCTAAGTTCAACGCCAACTTTCGGCACAAGGCTCGGTTGACCGAAAGCGCGTTTCCTTTATGCGAGTTATGATGGAATTGCAGTTGCCGGGCATATCTCAAACGATTTCGAGCGATTTTCGATTGCGGTGCGCCTGCTAGGAACTCAGGAGGCAGTGATGGGATTTTCCACCGACGCAATTCACGTAGGACAGGAGCCGGATCCCGCCACCGGCGCCGTTGTTCTGCCCATCTACCAGACGTCCACCTACGTGCTGGACGCGATGGACAAGAGCAAAGGCTACGACTACGCGCGGACGAACCACCCGAACCGAAAAGCGCTGGAGCGCACGGTGGCGAAACTTGAAGGCGGTCAGTCGGCATACGTGTTCACTTCTGGAATGGCGGCAATCGATTCAGTTTTTCGCCTGCTGCGTCCGGGCGATCACACAATCCTTTCGCAAGCAGTCTACGGAGGAGTCTTTCGGCTCACCACGAAGCTGCTGGCCGATTTCGGACTGGAGTTTAGCTACGTAGACACCGGATGCCCGGAGAAGGTCCAGCAGGCCATCAAGCCGAACACGAAAATGCTCTACGTTGAAACACCGACGAATCCTACAATGATCGTAACGGACCTTGCAGCTATCAGCCGGTTCGCTCACGACCGCAAGTTGACTCTCGTCGTCGATAACACCTTCCTAAGTCCTTATCTTCAGCGGCCCATCGAATTCGGCGCGGACATTGTTGTCCACTCGATGACGAAGTACCTGAACGGCCACAGTGATTGCACGGGCGGTGCTGTAGTTCTGACACGCCCCGAGGACGCGGAGAAGATTTATTTCATTCAACGGTCGGCCGGCGCCGGACTCGCGCCGATGGATTGCTTCCTTACGTCGCGGGGACTCAAGACCCTGGCTGTGCGGATGGAAAGACATAATGCGAACGGCCAGGCGATCGCTGAATTCCTTGAGCCGCACACGAAAGTGAAGCGGGTCATCTATCCAGGCCTCGCGTCTCACCCGCAACACGCGCTTGCCAAGCGGCAGCAACGCGGCTTCGGCGCGATGATTACGTTCGACCTCGGCTCGCTCGAAGCGGCGCGTAACCTTTTGAACCATGTCCGGCTGTGCTCGCTGGCGGAAAGCCTTGGCGGCGTGGAGACTTTGATTTCGCATCCCGCTTCGATGACGCACGCTTCCGTCCCGCCGGACGTCCGGAAGCAAACCGGAATCCTGGATGGCATGGTGCGAATCTCCGTCGGCATCGAAGATGTGGAAGACTTGATCGCCGACCTGGATCAAGCCCTCGCCAAGGTCTGACGGCGACGTGGAAAGCGAGGGCGGGTCCCAGACCCGCCCTACGACGAGAAGTTCTCTTTACGCAGGCCCTTACGTTCCATCGATTCACACCGCGGAGATTCAATTTACCGTTTCTCTTTCCGTTTGAACGTGATATGAAGCGCACTCGTGGGGCGTATGTTTCGTCGAAGCATCTCTTCATCCCGCAAAACTTGTTTCGGAGGCTGAACGTGTTCCTGAAATGTCGCGGAGCATTGCTGAGCTTGTGCACATTCTCCATTCTGGCGCTCTCTCTTCCGCTGTTCGCGCAGTCCGACCAATCCCAATCCCAGAATTCGACCCAGAATCCGTTTCGTCAGTTGCACTTTCGCCCGCTCGGGCCGATCGGCAATCGCGCCGCCTCGATTGTGGGCGAGCCGGGCAATCCGCTGGTGATTTACGTCGGCGCGGCGGCTGGCGGCATTTTCAAGACGGAGGACGGCGGCGTCACGTGGCATCCCGTTTTCGACGACCAAGATGTCGCCGCGGTGGGCGCGCTGGCCGATTTCGCCGTCGCAGCACAACGTCGTCTGGGCGGGCACGGGTGAACCGTGGCTTATCCGGCCGTTTTATCCGCTGGGCGATGGCGTTTACAAATCCACGGACGCGGGCAAAACGTGGAAGCACATGGGCCTCGAGGAAACCGGCCACATCGCGCGTATCGTCGCCGACCCACACGACGCCGACGTGGCCTTCGTCTGCGCGGTGGGCCAGGCGTACCGCCCGCAGCACGAGCGCGGAATTTTCCGCACGACCGATGGCGGCAAGACGTGGCAGCAGGTGCTCTTCGTGGATGAAAACACCGGCTGCTCGGAGCTTTCGCATGGACGCTCACGATTCGCAAACGCTTTTCGCAGGCATGTGGCAGGTGGACATCAAGACGTGGGACCTGAATAGCGGCGGAAAAAGCAGCGGCGTATACGTGACGCACGATGGCGGCGCGACGTGGAAAAAGTTGAGCGGACACGGGCTGCCGGACGCCGATCATCCACTGGGCAAGGTGGCAGTGCAGTGGCGCCTTCGGATTCCAGCCGCGTGTACGCGTTGATTCAGGACACGACGCCGAGCCTCTATCGCTCAAAGGATGGCGGCGCAACCTGGACGCTCGTCAACGAGTCGCACCTGCCGAGCGAGCGATCGCCGTATTACACGCGCATGGGCGTGGCGCCGGATAATCCCGATTTGCTTTACTTCCCTTCGGTCTCGTGGAGCGTCTCGCGTGACGGCGGCGCAACTCTGGCGGACGATATCGTGCCGCGCCAGCGGCGATAACCACGACGTGTGGATCGATCCGCTCAACCCGGAGCGGATTCTCGTCGCCAACGACCAGGGCGCCAACGTCAGCCTGAATCGCGGCAAGACCTACGAGCACATCACGCTGCCGATCGCGCAGATGTACCACGTCTATACCGACACGAAGATTCCCTACAACGTGTTCGGCAACCGGCAGGACGGCGAATCGTATACGGGCCCAGCAACAATCTGGAAGGCGGCTTCTTTGGCGGGCAGATCGGCGCCGGCGATTGGAAGAGCTACGGCGGCTGCGAAAGCGGCTTCGGCATTCCCGATCCGCAGGACCCCGACATTGTTTGGTCCGGCTGCTACAACGGCGGCCTCGATCGCACGAACCTGAAAACGGGCCAGGCGCGCAGTGTGGAAGTGTGGCCCGATGCGGGATACGGCTGGACGCCGGCGGATATGAAGTATCGCTGGCACTGGACGTTTCCGATCGCGATTTCTCCTTTCGATCACAACAAGGTCTACGTCGGCAGCCAGGTGGTGCACATGACCACCAACGGCGGCCAAACGTGGAGCGTCATCAGCCGCGATCTGACGACGAACGAAAAAAGCGCATCAGCAGAATTCCGGCGGCGTGAGCTTCGACAACTTGATGACGTTCGATGGCTCCGTTCTCTACGCCATCGCGGAATCGCCGAAGCAGCAAGGCGTGATCTGGACCGGCAGCAACGACGGTCAGGTGAACATCACGAAGGATGGCGGAAGAATTGGACGAACGTCACGAAAAATATTCGCCGGCCTGCCGCCGTGGGGCACGGTGATGAATGTGCAGCCATCGCATTTCGACGCGGGCACGGCCTACATCGCCGTGGACCTGGAGCAGGTGGGCGATTACGCGCACTTACGTCTACAAAACCGCGGATTTTGGCGCGACGCTGGAAGGCTGATCAGCGGCGCGCGTGCCCAAGTCGTGAACTCGAGCGCCAAATGCATCATGGAAGATCCTGTGCGCAAGGGGATGCTCTACCTCGGCACGAACAATGGGCTCTATGTCTCCTGGGACGATGGCGACCACTGGACGCGGCTGCGCAATAATCTGCCGCCGGCGCCGGTGTACTGGATTGAAATCGAGCCGCGCTTCCACGATCTGCTGTGGCGACGCACGGCCGCGGGATCTACGATCTCGACGACATCACGCCGCTGCGCGATTGGGATAAGGCTGCAGTCCGCGATGCGTATCTCTTCCCGCCGCGGCCGACGTACGGCTGCGGTAACGATCCAGACGAATCGCGGACGCGAGGAAGAGCACGTGATCGGCGAGAATCCGCCGTATGGCGCGGACCTGAATTTTTATCTGCAAGAAGGCGGCCGAGAAATATACGCTCACGATTACCGATGCGGCGGGACAAGCCGGTGCGCACGCTTACCGGCAAAGGCGAGGCCGGGCTCAATCGCGTCTGGTGGAATCTTGGCGTGATGACGCGATCGCCGTCCATTGCTGACGCCGCCTCGATGCGCCGTGGGTGCCACTGGAGCGCGCCGCTTGGTCGCAAAAACCGAGGCCAAGAAACAGGATTGGCGCCCGCTGGTGATTTGGGGCATGGGTGAATCGGGATCGGGGCTGCGCGTTGCGCCGGGACACTACACGGTCAAACTCACGGTCGGCGAAAATCGCTCACGCAGCCGATCGACATTCTGCACGATCCGGGCTCGCTCGGCAGCGAAGCCGACCTGAAGGCGCAGGTGGATTTCCTGCTGCAGGTTCGCGGCGAAATGAACGATATGGCGGACATGATCAATCACCTCGAGCGCACGCGGCAACAGGTGGAGGATTGTCTCGCGACGCTCGCGGGGCCGAAGGCCGCGGATGCCGCTAAGGCGGCGAAAGATTTCGACACGAAGGTGGTGGAGGTCGAAGGGCTGCTCTTCGATGTCCATTACCGGCCAGATCGAGGACTCCTTCCGCCATCCGATGATGCTTTACGGCAAGCTGGCGAATCTGGAAGCTGAGCTGAGCGGCGACGGTGCCGATCTGCCTCCAACCGATCAGCAGGTCGCCGTCAACAAGGAGTTAGCGGAAAAAATTGAGAAAGCGCGCGAGAGCGTCAAAATGGTCGCGAGCGCCGAAACGGCCGCGTTTAATCAGCGTCTAAAATCCGACGGCTTCACCGCCGCTATCGAACCGTAAGAGTCGCGTTCTGGGACGACGTTAGCTTTTCTGATTCCGAGACGATGCAGACTGTGTACTGGATAACCGCAGCACGGCCCTACCGGGTCGCCATCGTCGCTCGTCCGCGCGGAAACGACTGGTTGGAAGACGAAATCGAGAACCTACATCGTGAAGGCGTCGAAGCGCTCGTTTCACTGCTCACGTCAGAAGAGCCGCAGAACTTGGACTGCAAGAGGAGGAAGAATTCTGCAATCGCCGCGGTATCCAGTTCTTCAATCTCCCAATCGAAGACCGCTCCGTTCCAGATGAACCCGAAGTTGGCCGCTTGTTGGACGTCCTAGTAGAACAAGTGAAACTGCAAAGGGGCGTGGGTTTTCTGCAGGGCAGGGATTGGGCGTCCTCGATGTTGTCCGCCCTGGTGCTTGCGCGTCTTGGCTGGACGCCGAATGCAGCCTTGCGAAGCGATATCCACGGCCCGCGGATGCCAAGTCCAGATACTCCTAGCAGGAACAGTGGGTTCAGAGTTTCGCGGGCAAATTCGACCGGCATGCAGGCTCGGGCTGATCGCCTCGATGGCAACGAACTTGGTATCGGACAGACGGAGCGGCAGCAGCTTTCTTAGCGGCTGCGCAGCCGCTCGGTGGCGGCGAGACATTCGGAGATCCACGTCAGGTATTCGGGCGAACCTTCTGCAATCGGCAGCGCGATGATTTCGGGCACGTCGTAGCTGTGCAAACGTTTGACCACATCTTGCAGCGCCGCGAAGCGCCGGCGTGACGTCTTGATGAGCAGCAAATACTCCTTCGCGGTCTCGACCTTGCCCTTCCACCGATAAATCGACCGCACCGGCGCCTCCAGAATGTTGCCACAGGCGGCAAGCCGCTTCTCGACGAGCGCGCGGGCAATCCGACGCGCCTCCTTGGCCGACCCGCATGTCACCAGCACCACAACTTTATCGGTCATGATTCCTTGCCACAGAGTCACAGAGCGTCTGCGGTTTGCAATCCCTTCTAGGACGATCGACGCAACAACGTAGGAGATCGACGGCCCCAATACTGCTGCGCCTTAAGAGGTGCAATTGCAAACGGCACCTGCCGTTGAAGATGGGTCGGCCACCGAGCTCATGGTCAGGACGCTTCCAGGGCATATGCCGAGAACTTCAGATGGCACAAGCGATGCATCGCTCGGTAGGACGCGCTCGTCTCTATTCAATCGCGCCGATATCCGCCTCGGCGAATCCGAAGGCCTATTTTCATGGTGTGGTCTTCCTCTGTGCGCCTGTGACCTTGGCCATGACTTTACTCTTGCGAATCGCTACCGCGCAATTCCCCCTATTCGCGGCGCTTGCGCAGCAATATACAATGCTCGCGATTAATAATGGCGGCTACGGCGATCAAATTCGGAACTTCCGGCTGGCGCGGCATCATGGCCGACGACTTCACGTTTTCGGGCGTGCGGCGCGCTGCCGCTGCGATTGCAGGACACGTTCTCGCGCACAGCAAAAAACCGACCCTGATCGTTGGCTACGACACGCGGTTCTTCTCCCAGGAATTCGCGCTCGCGGCTGCCGCAGTTCTGGAATCGCACGAATGCCGGATTCTTTTCTGCAAAGAGCCCACGCCGACTCCCACGATCGCGCACGCCATCGTTCACGGCAAGCTCGATGGCGGCGTGAACATCACCGCCAGCCACAATCCCGCCGAATACAACGGCCTGAAATTCTCGGGTCCTGAGGGCGGGCCGGCGCTGCCTGAAGTCACGCGCGACATCGAAAAGCGCGCCGCTGCGATCAAGGATGCGCCGCCGCATCACGAGATCGAAGACGATTTCGAGCGCATCGACCCCCGCGAGCCTTATTTCGAGCAGCTCGGCCGCATGGTTCGCTTCGACGTCATCAAGAAAGCCAAAGGTCCCTTCGTGTGCAACGCCGTGCATGGTTGCGGAGCAGGCTGGCTCGACCGCGTTCTCGCCGTTCACGGAATTTCCGTGGAGATGATACGAGCGAACCGCGACGTCCTATTCGACGGCACGGGCCCCGATCCTTCCGAGGAGAATCTCGCGCCGCTGAAGAAACTCGTGCTGGAGAAAAAGGCGCTCGCCGGCCTTGCCACCGATGGAGACGCCGATCGCTTCGGCATTCTCGACCATGACGGCTCGTTCGTCTCACCGAACCATGTCCTCGGCCTGCTGTTCGACTATTTGCTCGAAACGCGCGACGGCAAGCTCGGCGCTTCGCGCAGCGTCGCCACTACGCATTTGCTCGACGCGGTGGCGCACCTGCATGGCGTGAAAGTGTACGAAACGCCGGTCGGCTTCAAATATGTGGGCCCGCTGCTGCGCGAGGACAAGATCGCGATTGGCGGCGAAGAAAGCGCGGGGCTAACT
>CAWBGW010000062.1:0-44485 GCA_963788345.1 uncultured Acidobacteriota bacterium
CGGGTCAAATGACCCGACTTTATTCCGTCAGGGAAGATCGACGGCCCCTCTCCTATTCCGCCAGATGTTGCAACGACCGCCCAATCGTCTGCGAGCAAGCGTGCAATCCCAGGACCATCGTTATCGCGCATCGCCTGTGCTATTTCCTGTTCCGCCGCGAGTGCATTTTCTGAAGTGGGTCCCGATTCGGGCACTGCGCTTCCGCCAGGTAGTGATATCACTCCGAATGCCAGCAGTACCACAACCAATCGTGCAAATACGCTTTTCATAGTCCTGCCTCCCGTTTCGTAGCGCGCGTTGAGGAGCACTTGAAACTGTTTTCTATTTTCTGATGACAAAATTTGCGGGCCACTAAACCGCTCACCCAGCGCGGGCTTGGCACGTTAGACGGAGGCCCAAACTTTTGGTTATCGCCGAAGATTCCAGTCTACAAAACGTGCGTCCGAAGGGCCGTTTAAGAGCCGCGAGCGCGTGGTATTCTGACTGACCATGAATAAACGACCCAAACCCATCGTACTCACCGTTCTCGACGGCTGGGGCTTCCGCGCCGAAACGAAAGGCAACGCCATCGCCCTGGCGCGCAAGCCCAACTACGACCGCCTGTTGAAGGACTTCCCAAACACGCTGATTCACACCTCGGGCCCCTTCGTCGGTTTGCCCGAGGGCCAGATGGGCAACAGCGAAGTGGGCCACATGAACATGGGCGCTGGCCGCATCGTTCACATGGACATCACGCGCATCGACCAGCTGATCGCGAGCGGCGAGTTCTTCCGCCAGCCGCTGCTGCTGGAAGCGATGGAACGTGGCCGCGAGCGGCAACTACACCTTCTCGGACTGGTAAGCGACGGCGGCGTTCACTCGCACATCGAGCACCTGTTTGCCTTGCTTCGCATGGCGCGCGAGAACCATGTCGCTAAGGTTTTCGTCCACTGTTTCACCGACGGCCGCGACACTCCGCCCGAAAGCGGCATCGACTTCCTTCAGCGCCTCGAGCAGAAAATGCGCGAGTTCGGCGTCGGGCAGATCGCCAGCGTGAGCGGCCGCTACTACGCGATGGATCGCGACAATCGCTGGGAGCGCGTCGAGAAAGCGTACAGCGCGATCGTTCACGGAGACGCCGAATCGAAATCAGCCGATCCGATTGCGGCGATGAAAGCGAGCTACGAAAAGGGCGTCACCGACGAGTTTGTAATCCCGGTGGTGATCACCACGCAAGCGGAACCGGGAAAGCCCGCCGTGCCGCGCGGCGTGATTCGCGACGGCGACGCCGCGATCTTCTTCAATTTCCGCGCCGACCGCGCCCGCCAAATGACGCGCGCGCTCATCGAGCCGGGCTTCGACAAGATCGCCGATCCAGCGCGGCCGAAGAATCTGACGTTCGTCGCCATGACGCAGTACGAAAAAACCTGGCCCTGGCTGCGCTACGTTCTGGCGCCCGAGAAACTCGAGCACATTCTGGCCAACGTTTTCACCGAGCTCGATTTCAAGAATCTGCGCGTGGCGGAAACCGAAAAGTACGCGCACGTCACATATTTTTTCAACGGCGGCGTGGAAAAACCTTTTCCCGGCGAAGAGCGCGTCCTCGTGCCGTCACCCAAAGTGCCCACCTACGATTTGAAACCCGAAATGTCCGCCGCCGGAGTGGCGGATGCGGTGATCAAAGCGATCGAGAAGGGCGACTTCGACGCGATCATCATGAACTTTGCCAACGCGGACATGGTGGGCCATTCGGGGAAGCTCGACGCGACGATCAAGGCGGTCGAGACGGTCGACGAATGCCTCGGCAGGCTTTTTCAGGCAATGCGCCCTCGAGGCGGAGCGTGGATCATCACCGCCGATCACGGCAACGCGGAAACGATGATCGATCCCGTGACGGGCGGCCCGCATACCTATCACACGACGAATCCGGTTCCGTTCATTCTCGTGAGCGAGGATGGACGCGCGCAGTTGAAGCCCGGCGGCTCGCTCCGCGACGTCGCGCCCACGATGCTCGGCGTCCTAAGCGCGGATGAACCTCGCGAAATGACAGGCCACGACTTGCGTACTACGCCAACTAAATGATCGCCGCGAGTAAGCGCTAATCTCGATTCTCGGTCTCTGTGTGCTCGAGCTTTTCTCTGTGCCCTCTGTGTTTCTGTTTAAGGTTTTTGGTTCGCTTTTCTCTGCGTCCTCTGCGCCTGCCCGCCGTTTCGCTGGGCGGGCCTCTGCGGTGGATTCTGACTTAGTCTTTGTCTTCGCCCGAACTAAGCGGTATTCGAGAACGCAATCAATTTTTCCAGTTTTTCCCGCGCGGCCCCGGAATCGATCGATTCCGCCGCCAGTCGCACGCCGTCGAGGAAATTGGCCGCGCGTCCTGCGGCCACCAGAGCGGCGCGACGCGTTTGCCAGCACGATATCGCGGTGCGGCGTGTCGTTCGCTCCCCGCCGAAAATCCGCTGAATGATTTCCGCATTTTGCTTCGCGTCGCCGCCTCGAATCTCTTCGATCGGCGCGCGCTTCACTCCAAAATCTTCCGGCGTGACCATGTAGTTCGCACCGCACCGTCGCGCAGCTCGGAAACGTACGTCTCGCCCGATATCGAAATTTCGTCCAGGCCGTCGGCGCCATGCACCACGAACGCGCGTTTCACGCCGAGTTCGCCGAGCGCTCGCGCCATCAGCTCGGTCAGTCTCGCATCGTAGACTCCGACGACTTGCGCCGACGCCCCCGCAGGATTCGTCAGCGGCCCGAGCAGGTTGAAGACGGTGCGCAAGCGCAGTTCGCGCCGCACTTGGCAGCGTTGCGCGTGGCCGAGTGCATCGCCGGAGCGAACAAGAATCCGATGCCGACCTCATCGATCGCGCGCGCCACGCGCTCCGGCGGCAGATCGATTCGCATCCCGAGCTGCTCGAGCACATCGGCCGATCCGCAGAGCGAAGTAACCGAGCGATTGCCGTGCTTCGCCACGCGCACGCCCGCGCCCGCAACCACAAAGGCCGTTGCGGTGGAAATATTGAATGTGCCCCGCGCGTCGCCGCCCGTCCCGCATGTGTCCACCAGCACTTCGTCGGCGCGAATGCGCCCGTCGCCGAAAATCGGCGGCGCGTGCCGCCGCATCGCCGTCGCGAAGCCAACCACCTCGTCAACCGTCTCGCCCTTGATGCGCAGCGCCGTGAGCAGGCCCGCGATTACGGATTCGTCGACGCGTCCCGGAGAGAATGTCTTCCATCGCATTTTCGGCTTCGCGGCGAGACAGATCTCGCCCGTCGCCTAATCATCAAGGTCAGCGAAGCGCCGAGATTTGCGACAGGCATGGCCAATCTCATATCGCAAGCCGTTGCGATCCAGAGTAATCCAGACCGCTTCGCGCGGAATGTCGACGCTTGTACTGCCTCGATGCCCGCTGCTCTTCGGCAGTTGAGTCCCTTCATTTCCAGCGCCGTACATAGAAGGCCGCGAACTGAACTTGTCGGATCCGCGTCCGGAGAAGAGCCTCCTGCGCAACGACCTGTTCCAGTCGTCGGCGCGGGACAAATCTTCTCCCGCCAGCAATTTTTCAATCGCTTGTCGAATCATGTGCTCGGCCTTGCTCGCTCCTGATCGTTCCAAGTAAACTGAGTCGCTTTTGCGTCAGAAAATCTTAGCACTATTCAAGGTGCGCTTCAGAAAGCCGACGGAGCATTCATGAAGATCCACGAATATCAGGCCAAGGCGATCCTCGCGAAATTTGGCGTCCCGGTTCCGCGCGGCGAAGTGATATTCAAAGCAGAAGACGCCCGCGCGGTGGCGCAGCGCCTCGGCACCCAAGTTGTCGTCGTGAAAGCGCAGATTCACGCGGGCGGCCGCGGCAAGGCCGGCGGCGTGAAGCTCGCGAAATCACCGGACGAAGCCGCCTCCCTGGCCGAACACATCCTCGGCATGAAGCTGGTCACGCCGCAAACGGGCGAAGAAGGCCGCATCGTTCGCCGCTTGCTGATCGAAGAAGGCCTCGACATCAAGCGCGAGCTCTACCTCAGCATTCTCGTCGATCGCGCGGCCGGCGCGCCCGTTTTCATGGCCAGCACCGCGGGCGGAATGGAAATCGAGGAAGTGGCGAAGACGAATCCCGAAGCGATTCTGCGCGAGACGATCCATCCCGCCACCGGCTTGCAGCCCTATCACGCGCGCAAGCTCGCGTTCGGTCTCGGCCTCGCGCCGGAAATGCTTGGCGTCGCCACCTCGTTTTTTCAATCGCTCTATCGCGCGTTCATCGAAACCGACTCGTCGCTCCTCGAAATCAATCCCTGCGTCGTCACCGGCGATGGCCGTCTCGTCGCGCTCGACGCGAAGGTGACTTTCGACGACAACGCGCTCTATCGCCATCCCGAATTCAAGGATCTGCGCGATCTCGACGAAGAAACGCCGCTCGAAGTGGAAGCTTCGAAATTCAAGCTCAACTACATCAAGCTCGACGGCAACGTCGGCTGCATGGTCAACGGCGCGGGCCTCGCGATGGCCACGATGGACATCATCAAGCTGAGCGGCGGCAGCCCGGCGAATTTCCTCGACGTGGGCGGCGGCGCTTCCGAAGAGCAGGTGAAGAACGCGTTCCGCATTTTGCTGAGCGATCCGAACGTGAAAGCCGTCTTCGTGAATATTTTCGGCGGCATTCTGCGCTGCGACGTGCTGGCCAGCGGCGTCGTGAACGCCGCGAAAGAACTGAAGTTCAAGGTTCCGGTGGTCGTGCGCATGGAAGGCACCAACGTGAAGCAAGGCCAGGAAATTTTGCGCAACTCGGGCCTGAATTTCACGGTCGCAAACGGCATGAAGGACGGAGCAGAGAAAGTCGTCGCGCTGGCGGGAGGTGCGCGATGAGCGTTCTGGTCGACAAAAACACTCGCGTCATCGTGCAAGGCCTCACCGGCCGCGAAGGCAGCTTTCACGCGCAGCAGATGCTCGATTACGGCACCAAAGTGGTTGGCGGCGTTACGCCCGGCAAGGGCGGGACGCAAACATCTCGACGTGCCGGTGTTCAACACCGTGCGCGAAGCTGTGCGCGAAACCGGCGCGAACGCCTCGGTGATTTTCGTTCCGCCGCCGTTTGCCGCCGACGCGATTCTCGAAGCCGTCGACGCCGGTCTGCCGCTCGTCATCTGCATCACCGAAGGAATTCCGACGCTCGACATGGTCCGCGTCGCCGCGGCGCTGAAAGATTCGAAGACGCGTCTGATCGGCCCGAATTGCCCGGGAATTATTTCGCCCGGCAAATGCAAGATCGGCATCATGCCCGGCTCGATTCACAAGCAGGGCCACGTCGGCGTCGTCAGCCGCAGCGGCACGCTCACCTACGAAGCCGTCGACCAGCTCACGCGACTCGGCATCGGCCAATCCACGTGCATCGGCATCGGCGGCGATCCGATCATCGGCACCAGTTTTCTCGATGCGATTCGCATGTTCAACGACGATCCCGACACGCACGCGATCGTGATGATCGGCGAAATCGGCGGCAACGCCGAAGAAATCGCGGCCGACTTCATCAAGAAGAATGTGAAGAAGCCGGTGGTCGGATTCATCGCCGGCCAGACCGCGCCGCCGGGCCGCCGCATGGGCCACGCGGGCGCGATCATCAGCGGCGGTCAGGGCACCGCAGCCGAGAAATACAAGGCGATGCGCGCCGCCGGCATTCACACGGTGCAAAGCCCCGCGGAAATCGGCCACACCGTCGCGCGCGTCCTGGGTGGGCGGAAAGCCGCAAAGCCGGCCGCGAAAAAGAAGACCGCCGCCAAATCGAAGAGAAGCAGCTAAATGTAGCTCGGGTCTTCAGACCCGAGGTTTTTGCGCCGCATACAAGAAAACGTGGAGGACTCTTGGCAATCGAACGCACATTCGCAATCATCAAGCCCGACGCCGTCGGCCGCGGGCTCACGGCGGAAATTCTGGCCGCATTCACGCGGCGAAGTTTCAGATCGTCGCCATCAAGTCGCTGCGCCTCACCAAAGCAGAGGCCGAAGGATTCTATGCCGTTCACCGCGAGCGCCCCTTTTTCAAAGATCTGACCGAATTCATGAGCTCCGGGCAAAGCCGTCGTGATGGTGCTCGAAGCGGAAGACGCGATCGCGAAATGGCGCGACACGATGGGCGCCACCGATCCCGCGAAAGCCGCTCCCGGCACGATTCGCAAGGAGCTCGGCACCAGCATTCAGTACAATTGCACGCACGGTTCCGACGCGCCCGAAACCGCCGCATTCGAAATCGCCTACTTCTTCGCCGGTTCCGAACTCGTGTGAGCGAGTTTGTCTTTCTCGGCGTTCTCTGCGCCTCTGCGGTAAACGTCTTTTGCAATTTGTCAATTTGAAATTGCGACGGTCGTCGATTCCGCACCGTGCCGTTATGCATCTCGGTCGCCAATCGGCGTTAGAATGGCTAACTCGCATGGACCCGCTGCGCGAACCCGGCAAACTTCTCCTCGTCCTGGGGGGTGTCCTCCTCGTCGTTGGCGCGCTGATGTTGTTCGGCGCGAAACTGCCGTTTCGCCTCGGCCGCCTTCCCGGCGACATCGCCTACCAGGGCCGCAACGGCAGCTTCTATTTTCCGATCGTCACTTGCCTGCTTCTGAGCGTCGCTCTCACGCTGCTTTTCTGGGTCGTGAATTTCTTTCGCCGGTAATCCCGATGACCGAGATGAGCCAAGCCTCTCTCTTCGACCTGATGCCGCAGCGGCGCGTCTGGAAAGTCAGCGAACTCACGCAGCGCATCCGCGACTTGCTCGAAGGCAATTTCCCCGACGTTTGGGTCGAGGGCGAAGTCTCGAACTACCACGCCGCGCAATCGGGCCATCTCTATTTCACGTTGAAGGACGCGCGCGCGCAGATTCGCTGCGTCTGTTTCCGCGATCAGCTTCGCGGACTGAAATTCCGGCCCGAGGATGGCTTGCACGTCACCGTGCGCGGCTCGCTCGGCGTTTACGAAACGCGCGGCGAGTATCAGATTTACGTCAGCTACATCGAACCGGTCGGCCTGGGCGCTCTCCAGCTTGCTTTCGAGCAGCTGAAAAAGCGACTCCAGGAAGAAGGCCTGTTCGACGAAGCGCGCAAGAAGCCGCTGCCCGTTCTGCCGCGCTGCATCGGCGTCGTGACGTCTCCCACCGGCGCCGCGATTCGCGATATCTTGCGCGTTCTCAAGCGGCGTTTCGCGAACGTGCACGTGCAGTTGTACCCGGTGAAGGTGCAGGGCGACGGCGCGGCGCTCGAAATCGTTCATGCGGTGCGCTATTTCAATCGCGCGAAATTTGCCGACGTGCTGATCGTGGCGCGCGGCGGCGGCTCGCTCGAAGATTTGTGGGCGTTCAACGAAGAAATCGTCGCGCGCGCGATTTTCGATTCCGAGATTCCGGTCATCACCGGCGTCGGCCACGAATCGGATTTCACGATCGCCGATTTTGTCGCGGACCTTCGCGCGCCCACCCCTTCCGCCGCCGCGGAAATCGTCGTGCGCTCGCGCCAGGAATTCGAGCGCCACATTGCCGAGCACCAGCGCCACCTCGTGCAGCGAATGCGCTATCTGCTTTCCGAGTGGCGCCATCAGGTGCGCGATCTCGAAGCCCATCGCGGCTTTCGCCAGCTCGATCTTCTGATGCGCCGGCGCCGGCAGCAAGTGGACGACCTTTCGTCCGCGCTCGCGATGGCTCTGCGGTTGCGGCTCGCGACGTCGCGCCAGCGAGTGACGCGGGCGAGCGCGCAAATTTCGTCGTTCGACCTGCGCGCGCGCGCGGCGGTGCTGCGCCGCCGCATCGAAGAGCAGCGAGCGTGCGCTCCGCGCCTCGCTCGAACGCATCGTCGCGCGAAAGCATCGCGGGTTCGAATCGTTGAACGTGCGCTTCGCGCGCATCGACCTGCGCGCGCGCGTGGCCGCGTTCGCGGCTCGTGGGAAAGGTGTTCGCAGGATTTGCTGGTGCGAATGGATCGCCTGCTCGTCGCGAAGCGCCACCGCCTCGAAGCCGCAACGTTGCAACTCGAAGAGCGCAGCCCGTTCCAATTGCTCGAACGCGGCTACGCCATCGCCTACGACGCCTCAGGAAAGGTGCTGCGCTCGCCGGATCAGGTCGCGCCCGGCGACGACATTTCCGTCCGCCTCGCGCGCGGCGAAATCGACGCCACCGTTCCGCCGCAAGAGAAACACTCAGGCTCGTACACGTAGGCTATTCGTCGTCGCGATACTGCCGGCAACTTTAAGGACGGCGAGAAACGCTTCCTGCGGAATATCGACGCGCCCGACGCGCTTCATCCGCTTCTTGCCTTCTTTCTGCTTCTCGAGCAGCTTGCGCTTGCGCGAGATATCGCCGCCGTAGCACTTGGCGATCACGTTCTTGCGAATCGCGCTGATCGTTTCGCGCGCGATGATGCGGCTGCCGATGGCGGCCTGAATCGC
This sequence comes from uncultured Acidobacteriota bacterium, assembly GCA_963788345.1. Taxonomy (GTDB): domain Bacteria; phylum Acidobacteriota; class Terriglobia; order Acidiferrales; family UBA7541; genus Palsa-295. The sequence goes on from CAWBGW010000062.1 coordinate 8,385, forward strand.
GACTTCGAACATTTGCCGCGGAATCAATTTGCGCAGACGCGAGACAAGATCGCGGCCGCGTTCGTAGGATTGGTCGCGATGGCAGATCATCGTCAACGCGTCCACGGGCTCGCCGCCCACCAGCACATCGAGCTTCACCAGATCGGATTCGCGATAGCCCGACAGGTGATAATCGAGCGACGCGTACCCGCGCGACACGCTCTTCAGCCGGTCGTAGAAATCGAGCACGATTTCGTTGAGCGGCATTTCGTACGTCAGCATGATGCGCGTCGGCGAGAGATACTCGAATTTCTTCTGCACGCCGCGCTTTTCCTCGCACAGCGCCAGCACTCCGCCGACGGATTCTTCCGACGTGATGATCATCGCCGTCAGGATGGGCTCTTCGATTTTCTGAATCGAACTCGGCGGCGGAAATTTCGTGGGGTTGTCCACTTCCAGCATTTCGCCCGTGATCGTGGTGATGCGGTACTCCACGCTGGGCGCCGTGGTGATCAGGTCGATGTTGAATTCGCGCTCCAGCCGCTCCTGCACGATTTCCATGTGCAGCAGCCCCAGAAAGCCGCAGCGGAATCCAAATCCGAGCGCCACCGAATTTTCCGGCTCGTAGAAAAACGCCGCGTCGTTGAGCTGCAATTTCCCAAGCGCGTCGCGCAGCAATTCGTAATCGGTGGCGTTCACGGGAAACAGTCCGGCGAAGACCATCGGCTTGATGGCTTCGAAGCCCGGCAGCGGCGGCGCCGGACGGCCGGCTTCGATCACCGTATCGCCCATGCGCGCGTCGGCCACGCGCTTGATGTTGGCGACGATGAACCCCACGTCGCCCGCGGCAAGCTCATCGAGCACGACCGGCTTGGGCGTCAGCGCGCCGAGCGCCTCCACTTCATACACGTCGGCGTTCGCGCACAGCCGAATTTTCATGCGCGGCGCGATGCGGCCTTCCATCACGCGCACCAGCACCACCGCGCCGCGATAAATGTCGAACCACGAATCGAAAATCAGCGCGCGCAACGGCGCGTCGGACGAACCCTTCGGCGGCGGCACGTGCTTCACGATCGCTTCCAGCACTTCGTCCACGCCGAGCCCGCTCTTCGCGCTGATCGGCAGCGCATCGTCCGCGGGAATCGCCAGCACATTTTCGATTTGCTCTTTCACGCGATCCACTTCCGCGGCCGGCAAATCGATCTTGTTGATCACCGGAATGATTGCCAGGTTGTGCCGCGACGCGAGAAACGCGTTCGCCACCGTCTGCGCCTCCACGCCCTGGCTCGCGTCCACCACCAGCAGCGCGCCCTCGCACGCGGAAAGCGCGCGCGAAACTTCGTACGAAAAATCCACGTGTCCCGGCGTGTCGATCAGATTCAGCCGGTATTCGTGCCCGTCGCGCGCCGTGTAGTGCAGGCGAATGCTCTTCGCCTTGATGGTGATGCCGCGCTCGCGCTCCAGGTCCATCGAGTCGAGCACCTGCGCCGTCATTTCGCGCTGGCTCAGCGCGCCGGTCAGCTCAAGCAGGCGGTCCGCCAGCGTGGATTTCCCGTGGTCGATGTGCGCGATGATGCAGAAATTCCGGATGTACTGAGGATCCATGGCTCGTCATGGGCGGCCGTCCCGCGGAGGATGAGCGCACTGCGCGCATCGGCAGCACCCTTCAAATTATCGAGTGTGCCACAGATTGCAGCCCCCGGCCAGCGCCCGGAAACCTGCGGAGCGGGTCAGTCTCTGATATCGTCACGAATCGGGAGTTGACGGAGTTAAGCCCTGCCCTTTTCCTTCGAGAAATTTCGATAAACTCCCTGCGAAGTGCACAAAATCGGCTGGCATCATAATCACCGTGGTGCTGTTGTTTTCCGCTCCCACTTCGGCGACCATCTGCATGCGCCGCAATTCAAGGGCAGCTGGGTTTCCTACCATCAGCTGTGCGGCGTCGGCCAGTTTCTGTGATGCTTCGAGTTCGGCATCGGCTTTGATAATTCGTGCGCGCTTTTCGCGCATTGCTTCGGCCTCCATCGCCATCACTCGCTGCATATCCTGCGGAATCTCCACGTCCTTCATTTCCAGCAATTCGACACTTACTCCCCATGCGCTCGTATTTTCAAGTACGTTCCTTTTCAGCAACGCGTTGATCTTATCGCGCTCCTTCAACACTTCGTCGAGATCGTGCTGTCCGATCACGTTGCGGAGGCTTGTCAATGCCACCTGCTGCACGGCCGCGCGGAAGTTCTCAACCGTGAGAACGGCCTTCTTGGGATCGCTGACTCGAAACCAGAGCACCGCGTTTACCTTAACAGTGACGCTATCCCGTGTGATCGTCTCTTGTTGCTCAATGGGATTGGTGACGACGCGCAGATCGATACGGGTTTCGTTTTCAATCCCCAGCGGAATCAACCAGAACAGCCCTGGTCCGCGCAGATTGTTGTAGCGGCCCAGCCGAAATACGACAGCACGTTGGTACTCCCGTGCAATCCGGAGTCCTGAGACGAAAATCGCGAAGAGGATAAGGAGCAAAATCACGCTCAGAGGAATACCCATTCCCCGAGCGTACTATGCCTTGTTTGGTTTGTCGGCTACTGGCCGGTTCACTGGGACTAATCTGGTAATACCGCGGCTTTCCGTTCGTCAAACCAGGCCGGTTCCGAAGACCCGGAAAGCCACTGCATGTTCGTAAGGCTACTCTTTCGGTTTCAGCTTCAGCTTCGACTTATTTTCTTCGAGGAACGCCCGCAAGCTATCCGCCGCATCCAGCAGCCGAATCCACTGCTCGTAATACAGTGTGACCGGAAACCGGCCCAGCCCGTACACGCTGACGCCGCCTTTCTCGCCCACGCGAAATTCCACGGTGCCGCGCTTCCTTCCGCCCACCTGGCTTTCGAGTTCTGCGATCCGCGCCATCAATTCTTCTTTGCTTGGTTCAGCCATGTGTTCCACTCCCCCAGTGATATTTGATACTTGAGCGGGCACTTCGCTCTCCTGCGCTGACGCCAGGTTGCGCCCGCTTCAAAGCGCTCGATATTATCACGGTGCCGCCATCCAGTCGGGCTGGCCGGAAACTCCCTTGATGCGGCCGAATGCCGCCACGGCTTTGCGAACCCTCGGCGAAACTCCCGGATTGCCTGGGCGGGGGTGTTGTCGTAGGCTGTACCGGGTTTTGAGGCACCTCGGCGCCGGACGCGGCGCCAATCGTGTGTGAAGGTTCGATGATGCGGTGCCCGTGTGCTCGACCTCCGTGCGGGGATCAGTGTCCTGAAAGCGCGGCCCACGCGCGATCCGTAACGACCGCCGGATTAGCTGTCTCACCCGAAGCGGGTGCAGGAGCGCGTTCACCAATTGATGAGCTTTTTCCACCGCGAGCCTTCGCAGAGGTCGAGAATCCTTCTCATTCTCGGCTATGGGCTCTCCATCATCTGCTTTGTCTGGGTACTTCGCGACTTCCACTTGGTAAAGGCGCTGCGCCAGTTCGCGGCCGTCGACTGGCGATGGGTCCTCGTCGGGATGGCGTTTCGACGTCTTGAGCTATGTGGTCCAGGCACTTCGCTGGAAGTTTCTGCTCACGCCCTTCGGCAAGGTGCGGCTCACCACGGCGATACGCGTCTGTTTACGCCGGACTCTTCGCCAACCTCGTCTTCCCTCTGCGCCCGGGCGAAGTCCTTCGAAGCTATCTGCTTTCGAATTCGGAGGACATTTCTATCGGACGCGTGCTGGGCTCCGTCGGCGTCGAGCGCCTGATCGATTTGGTGATCGCCACCGCCTCGTTGGGCGTGGCTTCGCTGTTCGTCGAGCTTCCGCGAATCGAGTTCCAGCGCGCCGCCGATATTCTTGGCATCGTGTCGCTGGTGCTCGTCGGCATCATCGTGTTCGCTGATTCTCTACCTGGAGTTCAAGCTCGGCACGAACCCGGAACTCTCGCGCGGGCGTCATCACCTTCCGGGGAGGCTCATGGGAGCGCTCACGGGATTGCACGCGATGGGCACTGCGCCGAGCTTCTACCTGGCGGTGCTTGCGTCCATCGGCGATACCCGCCTGCCAGGTGTTCGGTCTGTGGGCGATGATGAAGTCCTACGGCCTGCCGTTGTCGTTTATGGCCGCCGTCGTGGTCCTGCTCGTGATCAACCTAGGAGTATCGCTGCCGAACGCACCGGCTAATTTCGGCTCGTATCAGTTCTTCTGTGCCCTCGGTGTCAGCATCTTTAACGTCGAGAAGGATCCGGCCACTGCAAACTTTTCGTTCTTTGCCTGGTTTGCATTGAATCTTCCGTTCGTCTTGCTCGGTTTCATCGCTCTGCTTCGCAGCGGAATGTCGTTGCGATCGATGCGCGAACAGGTTTCGTCGCTGCCGCGCCAGGTCTCCAGCTCCAGCGCCTCGTCGTAGCTCGATCCTTGGGCTCTGACTCTGTCATTCCGAATCCCCCTGTCCTGAGCTTGCCGAAGGGCGTTTTTTGCCGGGTGCGCGTCTTTTGCGTCCCGGACGATTTTGCGGGAAGGAATCTGCTTTTTGCCCTTCGGAGCCTCCTCGCCGCCGGACTTGGCACGCCACGGCGTTAGCTTTCGGACGCGAACTCGAATTCGTTTTGAGACCCGCAGCGCGTCCGTTATATATTGTTAGTTTCGTCCCCGCGCGCCGGTATGAACCCGCGCTGCCCTCAACCGCGGCTCCCCGCCGCGAAGGCATGCGCCGGGGAGTCCCTAGCACGCCCGAAGGGGACGCCGAATCTCATGTCCGACGTCAACAAACATCTCGAGCAAGCGCGACGCAGCCTCGAAAAGAACAAGCTCCGCGAGGCCGCTGCCGAATACCAGGCCGTGTTCGACGAGGCTCCATCGAATCAGGAAGCTTTGCAGGCGCTCGCCGACCTTTACACGCGTCTCAACGAGCCCGCCCAGGCCGCCCAGTATTACGGCATCCAGTTCGATAAGCTCATCGACACGGGGGATGCCGCGAAAGCCTCCGCGGTTTTCGCCCGTTTCCTTCGGCAGTTCCCGCAGCCGCCCGACCGCCTCATGCGTTACGCGATGCTCCTGCAGAAGCAGAATCGCTCCGCCGAAGCGATCGAACAGTTTGGCATCGCAGCGGACGGCTTCCAGCAGCAGCAGCGCGACGTTGAGGCGCTCGCTTGCTACGAGAGCATGGCGCTGCTCGACCCTGAGAATCCGCGGCGCCACGTGATCCTGGCCGATCTTGCGTCGAAGCTGAAGCATGCCGACCTCGCCACGCGAAGCTACCTGCGCGCGGGCCAGCTCACTCTGGCCTCCGGCGCTCTCGACGAAGCGCTCGAATATTTCGAACGCGCTCACAAGCTTTCTCCCGAAGACCGCAGCGGCGCGCTCCTTTACGCCGAAGCAAAACTGCGCAAAGGCGACGCCGAAGCGGCCGTAACGCTGCTCGATCCATTTTCGCCGAGCGACAAGGACACATCTTTCCTCGCGCTTCTCGGTGAAGCGCTCCTTCGCACGGGACGCCTCGATCGCGCGCGCGAAACATTCGAGGCGTACTACAAGCAAAAGCCGGACAGCTTCGGAAAACTCTTCGAGCTTGCGGGCGCCTACGTTCGCTCGGGGCAGGACGACAAGGCCGCCGCCGTCCTCAACCAGACCAAGGAATGGATGCGCGGTGCGCGCAAGGAAATCGAACTCTCCGCGCAAATGGACCGCATCGCCGCCGCGTATCCGATTTCCCTCAGCGTCGCGCAGACCGTCGCGCGTCTCTACGAGGAATTGAACCGCGAAACCAAGTACTTCGATTCTCTCGTTCGTCTTTTCGATCTGTATCTCGCCGCGGGACGCATGAAAGAAGCCTGCGACGCCCTCGATCGCCTCGTCGACATCGATCCTTACGACTACCGCAATCACGAACGCATCGCCAAACTCGAGGGCAAGGTCGATCCCGGTTTCCTCCAAAACATTCTCGCGCGCGCCGCGAAGGCCGCCACTGTTTCCACGCGCACGGACGGCTTCACGCGGCGTCGGCGACGCGAGCTCGGCTGCTGCCCCCGTGTCCGAGGAACAGCGCGCACAACAGGCCCTCGAAGACCTGATCGTGCAGGTGGAGATTTTCGTTCAGTACGCGCTCCAGTCGAAAGCCGTCGAGCGCCTCGAACGCATTGCCGAACTTTTTCCCGGCGAAGAAGAGCGAAACGAGCGCCTTCGCGCTCTGTACGAGCGTGCCAACTGGTGGCCCAAGGGAGCGCCGCCCAAGCCCGGCCGCACCGAAACCCGCGCCGGTCGCTCCTGTTGCGCTCGTGCCTCCACCCGCCGCCTGCACCGGCCCCGGTGGTGGAACCTGCGCCCGCGCCGGTCCCGGTTCCTTCGCCCGCCGAAACTCATCGCGACCTCGCGGCAATCGCCGAAATCAATCGCCTGATGTATCGCCAGCCCACTCCGCGCGAAGTCCTCGCCACCACCGCTGCCGAGATTGGCAAGCACCTCGGCGTGACGCGCTGCCTCGTTTCCGTCGGCGATGCTCGCGACTCCGGCCAACTCACGGCCGAATATTCCGCGCCGGGAGTTTCTGCGGCGGGCGTCCCGCGCGTCGCCGCGCTTGCAGCGCTCGTCTCGAAAGCCTCGCCCGATCCGTTCGGCGGAGTCGAACTCCACTCTTCCTCCGCGCCGGCGCTCCGCGAGTTGGCCGTCGATTCCGCCCTCGGCGTCATCCTGATGGACAAAGACACGCAGGCTCCCGCCGGCGCGCTGATCGTCGCCGACGCGAAGCCGCGAAAATGGAAGCCGAACGAGAGCTTCTTCCTTCAGGCGGTGGGCGACCAGCTCGTGCTCTCCGTCAACCACACGCGCCTGCGCTCTCTGGTTCGCTCGCTCGCCGTTGCCGACGAAAAAACCGGACTCCTCAGCCGCGGCGCTTACATCGACTGCCTGCTCTCGGAATCGAATCGCGCGCGTTCGCAGGGGACGCCGCTCTCGCTCATCGTCTTGCACATCGACCGCGGCGGCGATCTTCTTCGGCAGCATGGTGACGCTGCCGTGGATCAATACATCGAGCAGCTCGCGCGCGCGCTCTCGTCCGCCGTTCGCCAGACCGACATCGCCGTGAAGTACACGGCGTGGTCGCTCGTCTTCATCCTGCCGGATACTTCGCTTCGAAAACGCGCAGGCCCTAGCCGAAAAGCTGCGCCAGATCGCCGTCACGGTTCATCCGTCGTGGGGCGCGGCCGACTTGACCATCAGCGCCGTCGTCGCCGAGGCCTCCGCGCGTCAGGGCGACGAAACCGAAGACCGCGTCACCGAATGGATCAACCGCGCCGAAGCCGGCCTCGACGAGGCGCGCCAGCGCGGCGGCGACACACTCGTCGCCCTCGCAACTCCCTGAGGTAAATGGAAAGGTAAATCATGTTCGTAACCGACGTCGTCATTCTTGCCGGGGCTCGCACGCCAATGGCCCGCTACATGGGCTCGTTCGACACCACCTCCGCAATCGATCTCGGCGCTGCCGCCGGACGCGAAGCGATTCGCCGCGCCGGAACCAATCCGTCCGATTTCGACCACGTGATTTTCGGCAACGTCATGCAGACCAGCGCGGACGCGCTCTACGGTGCGCGCCACGTGGGATTGAAAGCCGGCCTGCCCGAAGAAACGCCCGCCGTCACGGTCAATCGCCTGTGCGGTTCGGGCATCGAGTCGATCAGCCAGGCCGCGCAGCGAATTCTTCTCGGCGAAGCGAAACTCGTCCTCGCGGGCGGCATGGAAAATATGTCGCAGTCTCCTCACGTGATTCGCGGAGCGCGCGGCGGCTTCAAACTCGGCGAAGGCAAGCTCGAGGATTCTCTCGTCTCCGGCCTGTTCGACAGCTATTGCGGCTTCAGCATGTCTGAGACCGCGGAAAATCTCGCCGCGGAGCAGGGAATCACTCGCCAGGCTTGCGACGAATACGCGCTCCGCAGCCAGCAAGCCGCCGAAGCCGCTTTCCGCGCCTGCCGCGTGAAAGATGAAATTGTTCCCGTGGAAGTGAAGAAGGGAAAGAAAACCATCACGGTCTCGGAAGACGATCACCGCCGTCCCGACACCACCACCGAAGTCCTGCAGTCGTTGCCGCCCGCCTTTCGCAAAGACGGCATCGTCACCGCCGGAAACGCCAGCGGCATCGTGGACGGCGCCGCCGCCGTCGTTCTCACTCACGCCACGAATGGCGAAAGAGCGTGGCTGGAAACCGCTCGGCCGCATCGTCTCGTGGGCTGCCGTGGGAGTTCCGCCGCGCATCATGGGCATCGGTCCTGTTCCGGCCATCAAGAAAGCTCTCGCGCTCGCGAACCTGAAGCTCGATCAAATCGACTTGATCGAAGTGAACGAAGCTTTCGCCGCGCAATACCTCGCCGTCGAAAAGCTTCTCGGCCTCGACCGCAATAAAACCAACGTCAATGGCGGCGCCATCGCGCTCGGCCATCCGCTCGGCGCCACCGGCACGCGCCTCGTCCTCACGCTGCTGCTCGAACTTCGCCGCCGCAACGGTCGCTACGGAATCGCCAGCGCCTGCATCGGCGGCGGCCAGGGCATCGCCATGATCGTCGAATCCGCCGCCTAGTCCGCTTGGGGGCTACCCCTCGAGACGAGACGACTCCAAACGCTTAACGAGTTCCGGGCATCGTACCTTCGGGTGTACAGTCTCCGAGGCGGGATTCCTCATGCGATTACTCCTGGTCGAAGACGACGCTGCAATTCAGGGTTTCCTCAAACGGGCCCTCTCGGAAGCCGGATATTTGGTGGACACGGCGAGCGACGCAAAAACAGGCGAACTCCGAGCGCTCGAGGGCATCCACGACGCCTTCATCATCGATCTTGGGCTTCCTGACATGGATGGACTGACCTTGATTGCGCGGTGTCGAGCCCAGGGCAGCTCGGCTCCCGTGTTGATCTTGTCCGCCCGTCGCTCCGTTGACGAGCGCGTCAAGGGATTGGAGCAAGGGGGCGACGACTATCTCACGAAACCGTTCGCTTTGGCGGAACTGCTCGCGCGTCTGAGGAATCTTCTGAAGAGGTCCTCCGGACCTCAGCGTGATTCGGTGCGGCTGGAAGCCGCGGACCTGCAGCTCGACCTCATCCGCCATGAAGCGCGGCGCGGCGAGCACTTGCTCCAGTTAACGCCGCAGGAGTTCTCACTGCTGGAATACCTTTGCCGAAATGCCGGACGCGTGGTCACTCGCACGATGATCCTGGATCACGTGTGGCGCATGCGAATCGATCCTGCAACCAACGTCGTGGATGTCCACATCTATCGCTTGCGAAGTAAAGTCGACAACGAAGGCTTCGCGCCGCTGATTCAGACCATCCGTGGCGTTGGATACATGATCAGGCATGCCTAAGATCTTGCGCACGACCGCGGCTTGGCGCATTTCAATTTGGACGAGTCTGGCGTTCGCCCTGGGAACGGGTCTGGCATTCGCGATCGTTTACTTTCTGGTTGCCCAGACCATTCGCGGCCGCAGCGATGCGTGGCTGAGCGGCGAGGCTGAGGTTCTTGCGCAGGTGTCCACGGACACTCCGAAGGACCGGCTCTACGGCAGAATCGTTGGAGAGGTGGCTGAGCTTGCCACCCGCGAATTGCCGGACGAGCGCAACTCACGCGGGCAAAAACTGAATTCCGTGTTCTTCCTGGAAGAGTACGCTGATGATACGCAGAGTCCCGTTTGGGTAGGGCCGGGCTCGAGCGACGCGTTCCTGAGGTCGATCCAGAACGCCAACCTTGGTCAGGCTCCAAGATCGATAGCAGTGGAAGGCTGGCCGACGTCATTCCGAGTAGTCGCCCGGCACGTGGATGGTCAGGAAAAAACGATTTACCTGGGGCTTTCCAATCGTGGAGATATGCACGTGCTTCACAATTTGACTCGCCGTTTTCTTCTGTTGTGGGGCGGTACCGTCCTCCTTGGTTTTCTCATCTCCTACATGAGCGCGCGCCGCACGCTTCTCCGGGTCGAGCACATCACGGAAACCGTCGCTCGAATTGGCAGCCAAGACCTAAGTGAACGATTGCCTGAGTCTGCCAGGCGCGACGAGATCGCGCGATTGGCGAAAACTTTCAATCTCATGCTCGACCGCATTCAATCCTCGGTGAACCAGCTCCGCTCTGTAACGGACGCGGTGGCACACGATCTCAAAAGTCCCGTAACTTCGATTCGAGGCACGCTCGAATCGGCGTTATGCAATGACTCCTCCGAGAATTGGCGTGATTCCGTCGGCCAAGCAATCGAAGACCTGGATCGGCTCTTGAACTTGCTCAACACAACGCTCGATTTGGCTGAAGCTGAGGCCGGTGCACTTCGCCTCGATCGCACCACCGCGGACCTTTCCGCCCTGATTCAACAACTGACAGAGCTGTACCAGCCGGCCATGAGTGAACGCCGCCATGAACTGACGACGGACCTTGAACCTAATATCGTTGTAAGCGCCGACTTGTCTTTGTTGAGCCGCGTCGTCAGCAATCTCCTCGAAAACGAAATGATTCACCTGCCGGCCGGGTGTCACATACATATTCAGTTGCGCTCGCGGCAAGACTCAGCAGAGTTAGTGCTCAAAGACAATGGCCCTGGCTTTCCCCTTGAGATCGCTGGCCACGTGTTCGAGCGCTTCGTGAAGGGCAAGGATTCCCCGGGCCACGGTCTCGGGCTGGCTTTTGTCGATGCCGTTGCAAGAGCGCACGGCGGCGCTGTTACGATTTCGGATGATCCCGCGGGCGGAGCTGTTATAACAATGTCGCTGCCGGAATATCGCCGCACTGACAGATCAGTTTTCGGGGTCGCCCTCGCGGGTGCAATCACCTCATCGCAAGAATGATTTGGACCCTCGGTTTGATTTTCGTACGGGGAAGGGGAGAGGCGAATGATTAAGGGTTTCCTGATAGGTTTTGTTTTGGCGGTTGTCCTTTTGATGGGTGGCGTTTACCTCTACTTTGCTGAGGGTATGGCGCCCGCGGCCACGGCGGATTCTCCGATGCCCTTTGAGAAGAAACTTGCGGGCATGTCGCTGAATGCGCACATCGAGAAGCAACATCTCGGTGATGCTCCTGTGCCCGCGGACGAGCCCTCTTTTCTCGCCGGAGCGGAAATTTACAAAACGCAATGCGCACCTTGCCACGGAATGCCTGGCCAACCCCCCGCCGACTATGCCGCGACGATGTATCCCAAGCCGCCCCAATTGTTCCGGGGTACGGGTGTGACCGACGATCCTGCGTCCGAAAGTTACTGGAAGATAGCGAATGGCATCCGGCTGACTGGCATGCCCGCTTATAAGTCCAAACTGAGCGATACCCAGCTTTGGCAGGTGAGCCAATTGGTCGCGCATGCGAATGAAATCCCTGATTCCGTCAAGAGGGTGCTCGTCCCTAATGTACCGGCGCCGCAATCGGAAACTCCGTCGGCTCCGGTTCGCAAGCCTCTTTGAAATCTGACGATCGGCGCACTGTTGCCACCTCGATTCGCTCAATCGTCGATAACGCCACGTATTCGGGCCCGATCGTAACGAAAATGAACAATTCGTCATCCATAGGACACTAGGAATTCATCCTCAACTGATACGGTTTCGCATCGTAGTCTGGGATTGTCCTTTGCGCTCCAGTCTCACGGGGCGGCGGCCGCAAGTCCGAAACGGTTCAATATCTTTGGATTCGTGGCGATGTCTGGACTAATTTTCCGCATGCCTCTATCAAGAGGAGAACCTAAATGAATCGGAAGACTTGGAAGTTGCTGGTCGGCGCGGGGGTTGTGGTCCTATCTCTCGTTGTCTCGGAGCCAGCGCGCGCTCAGGTTGCTAGCGCCACATTGTCTGGCACCGTCACCGATCCTTCAGGCAAGCCTGCTGCCAACGCCAAGATCTCCGTCAAGAACGTGGCCACCGGCCAATCGACCGACACCCACACCGATTCGGCTGGCCTCTACAACGTGCCGAACCTTGTTCCCGGGGATTATGAGGTTTCCATTTCGGCCGAAGGGTTCAGCACCAACGTAGCCAAGGTGACCATCGCCCAGGGCGCTCAGCAAACGATGAACTTGACGTTGGGTGGCGTGCTCTCGCTCGGCGACCTCGGCTTCTCGCCCGCTCAAACGCAGGGAAACGCCCAGGATCAGGCCAGGCTCGACAAACGTTCTCACATGCTCAAGGTCCATCAACGGATTGGCTTGATAGATACCGCTCCACTGATCGCTACCGTCATCCTCGGAGTGGGAGCTGGCGGCAAGAGCACCAGTACCGCCGATCGCTGGGGACATCTTGCTCTCGGTTCGGTAACGGGCGATTTGTATTTCATCAGCGCTTACTATGCGATTCGCGCGCCCAGAATTCCGGGAACCGAAACACATGGGCCAATCCGCGTGCACAAAGCGCTCGCGTGGATTCATGGTCCGGGGATGATCCTAACGCCTATTTTGGGCGCGATAGCTTTCGATCAAAAGAGCAAGGGGGAAAAGGTGCATGGGATCGCCTCAGCGCATTCGGCGGTCGCGATCGTGACAGCCGGGGCGTACGGAGCCTCGATCTTGGCCGTATCTATTAAATGGTGAGAGCGCCGATGACGCCAACAATGAAAAGAATACTCACGGCCTTTGCGTTCCTTGCTCTATCTGCCTTCGCGATTTCCGCGCTCGCTCAAAACGATAGTCAATGGGTCCTTGAACAATCCACTCTCACGTACCACGTCTCTCATCCGCTGCACCAGACCGAGGGAGTCAGCCACGCGGCGAAAGGCAAGGGCGTCTGTCACGCTGGACAATGCGATTTCTTGATCGCGGTACCGGTGAAGTCGTTTGATTCAGGAGACAGCAACCGCGATCTTCACATGCTCCAAGTGACGCGCGGTGGCCAATTCCCTATGGTCAGCGTGCGCACCCATTTGCCGGAAGACGCCGCGGGATCAGCGACGATTCACGCCGACCTGGAAGTCCAGTTTGCTGGTCAGACCGCCTCATACAAGCAAGTCCCTTTGCAACTGACAACTCAGGGAAGCGAAGCCAAGATATCGGGAACGATTCCGGCCACGCTCACCGACTTCAAGATCGATCCCCCATCGTTATTATCCCTGCCGGTAAAGAACGAGATACCCGTTCGCGTCGAAATGACATGGCAGAAGCGGAAATGATATGCCAACCGGACGATTAATATGGGCGGTTCTCTTGGCGTGCGTGTGCGCCAGCTCGGCGCCGGCGCAGGATCGTGCTTCAGCGTCTGCACCTGCTTCTAACCCGGTGTTGGCACACCGGCCTGTTACGACTACCAAAAATTCAACCAGTGAAACCATCCCTCTCACGGTGCCGAAGGGCACCGCGGTACAAGTCGTCCTCGACAAGGAAGTGAGAATTCACAATGTCGGGCAGTCGGTCCGCGGCCGGGTCGCTGAACCCGTGTTTGCTTTTGACAAACTCGTGGTGCCGGTGGGAACCGAGGTTACAGGCCACATCACTCAGCTCAAAGGCGTTTCTGGTGGAAGACGCACTCTCGATGCATTGAATGCCGATTTCACTCCTCCCCGCAGTGTCCAGATCGAATTTGACGATCTAGAACTGAGCGACGGTCGGCACATTCCGATCCACACCACCGTCACACCCGGCTCCGGACAAGTGATCCAGTTCGTCACCGCCCCGGATCGAGGGAAAAAGAAGGGCGTAAAAGGCATTGCGTCAGAGAAGGTGGATCAGAAAAAGCAAGAAGCCAAACAGCAGTGGGACGACGCGATGAAGCAGGTGCATGAGCCCGGCAAGATGCACAAGATCGAACGGTATGCCGTCGCTGAGCTTCCCGTCCATCCGCAATATCTTGACGCCGGGACCGTGTATTTCGCCGAGCTTGGGGAGCCGCTCGATTTTGGAACCGAACCTTTGTCTCCAGAAATTGCAGCGTCGATTGACACGCCGCCACCTCCCGGCAGCTCTGTGCACGTGCGGCTCGTGACGGGACTGAGCTCGGCGACAGCACAGAAGGGTGAGGAAGTCGAGGCGGTCCTCTCGCAGCCACTATTTGACGGAACCCGCCTGATCCTTCCTCAGGGAAGCCGCCTCAAAGGCTCCGTGGTTCAGGTTCGGCCAGCGCGCCACCTCAGCCGCAATGGGCAGCTCCGCATGGTGTTCCACGAACTTGTCTTGCCGGACGGGATTGAGCAAAAAGTGGAAGCGAGTTTGGAGGGTATTCAGTCGGGCAAAGGACAGGACGTGAAGCTCGATTCGGAAGGGGGCGCTGAGGCCAACTCTCCGAAGACCAGGTACTTGACAACTGGAATCTCCGTGGCGTTGGCCTTGGCGTCCTCTCAGGGTGGCGACCGTGATGCTCCTGACGGCGGCGCTGGCGGGAATGTCAATGGTCGCATAGCTGGTGGTGCCGGAGGATTCAAACTCGTCGGCATCGTGATGGGCGCCTTCGTTCACTCGCAGCCCTTTGGCATGGCGATGGGCGCATATGGCGCAAGCATGTCAATCTATTCGCATTTCATCGCGCGCGGACGCGACCTCGTATTCCCGAAAAACACCGCGATGGAAATTGCCATTGGGACTCACGCATCCGCTCCTTCTCCGAGCTCTCCGAAACCTGTCGATGCGAGGACGACGAATCAGTGAAGGTGTCACGATCCGGTATCTTGCGCCGCAGCCTGTATGGCTACGACAGTCAAGCAGCGCCTGTGCGTATGAGAAGAGGCTTCTTCTTGGATCCGCGAGCATCTAGAGCTGTGACAGGAGCGCAGAACTCCCATGACGGTGTGGATATTGATGGGCATATTCGTGGTCTTGGCTTTCCTCTGCATCTCGGCTTTCTGGGGCAGTGATTTCCGAAAGCGGGGCCGCTAAGCTGTGTTGCCCTTGAAGAACGCGTTCTAGGATAGTGCTACACGCCGCAGGCGCTAGCCGCATCGCGATTAACTTCAGCGCGGACCTTCTTGATAGAGGCCAATCACGTTTCCCGCCGGATCTCGAAACTTCGCGATCCACGAATTGCTGTCCGGCGAATCTTGGTGTGTCTCCTCCACCACCGCGCCGCCATTCGCCTTCACCTTCGCCAAGGTCGCATCGACGCTGTCCACCCAGATGTAAGTCATCAGTCCCGGCTCGCGTGCGGCCCCGGGGCTCTTTACCCACGCGCCGCTGATGTTGCCGGTGGCGTCATCGAAGCTCGGCCGCGCCAGTGTCTCGGTGACGGATGTTCCACCCAAACACCTTCTCGTAAAAATCAGCCGATGCGCGCACGTCCGTTGCCGGAATTTCCACGTAGCAGAATCGCGGGCGCCGCAGCAGAGCGAGCCGGTACGCCGGTTCCACCATCTTGGCGCCCCATTCTTCGGGACTCCGATCGTGCGCGTGCCGCGCAAAGACCCAGTGGTGGCCGTCGAGGTCCAGCGCTGCGTACTGATATTCGCCATACTCCGTCTCGTGCGGCTCCTCGACGATCTTAGCGCCCGCCGCCTTCGCCCGCCGGTGGTGTCCGTCCACGTCATCAACGAACACACTCAGGCTCTGTGTCCCGTACCCGAGCTTCGCCGGAGTTAGCCCGCCTCCCCGCGTCGACCGCACCATAATCCACGCATTTCCCAAGTGCATCTGCGCGCCGTCGGGACTATCTCCGTAGCGAAAGTGCTCCGAGAACCCGAACGCTTTGCTCAGCCACGGAATCGCTTGCGCAAGATCCCCATACACAACATGTCCAATCAACTCATTGGCCGGAACCGATCGATTCTCGATCATCGCTTTTACCTCGGAGCCCGCTGACTTCTTCGGCATGAAGCTATCTCATAAACTGTGCCCGGAAGGGCGGGGCTTCAGCCCCGCCGTCAGGCCCGCAATAAGAAAGGGCTTTAGCCCCTGAAGCCAAGTTGTCCGATCCAACCGAACATTTATGAGATAGGCTAATCCCAATTTCAGCGCTCTTTCTTTTTCTATCTGTGTTTATCTGTGTTCATCTGTGGTTTAACTCTTCTTTTCACTCTCCACCGGTCTTCCAATCTCCCAGTGGTGCCCGAAAGGATCTACCACGCGCCCCACTCGCCAGCCGTGTCCCTCGCTCACAGGCCAGACTTCCGTCGCGCCCGCCCCGATCGCCCGCGCGAACGCAGCATCCGGGTCCGCCACAGTAAGAATGAGTCGCACCGAACCGCCGCCAATCGTCTCGGGACTGAAGTTGCGATGCTCGGGAGATTCGTCGCTCACCCAAAATTCCGCGCCGTCAACGGAAAGCCTTGCCACCACGCCTTTGTCGCCGCCATCCAGGCGATAGACCTCCGTCGCTCCGAACGCCGATTTGTAGAATTCCACAGCTCGCGCGCTGCCCCGCACCGACAGCCACGGCGCAATCGAGCACCGCAACGAACTCACTGCCCCGTCCCGTGATAATGATTCGCGACGTGAACGATGAAATGCGTGCCCAGCGTCACCGCGAGCAGCAGGATCCCCACCGCCATCGGCCTTCGCTTTCGCCACAACGCGACAATCGCCACGACGAAAATGGTCTCCGGCAACACAATCACGCCCACCCACCACGGCACCGGCCCCAGGTCCCACTTCGGAAAGAGATAAAACATCAGCCACACAAGACCGAACGCACCCAGAGTCACTCCGGCGGCAATCGCCACGCCGGCCGCCACTCCCGCAGCCTTCTTTCCGATATTCTTCATCATCAGTTTCTCCTCACCGCCCGAGTCTTTTCCGAACCACGCCCTCAATCGGCGTGGCACGGAATATTTGAAAATCGCGGTCGTGCTCCCCAGAGCCCAAAAGAATGCCGCCCAGTCGCTCTCGATGAAATCGAGCTCCCGCAGCATCGCGCCGACCCAGTCCTGGCTGTCGGGTGGCGCGTATCGAAGCACCGCGCGCAACAGTCTCGAAGCCGCGCTGCGAACGGCAGACATTAGCCCCTCGCTCCGCTCAATGCCGCGCGCCCCACGCGGCCCGTCGAACGCAAAAGGCCGTGCTCCCGCGCGAACCGCATGCCGTCCGGCGTCAGCCGGTACAAATGACGCGGCGGTTTGCCGATCTCGGCCGTTTCCCACGAGGTTTCGAGCAGCTTCCGTTCCGCCAGTCGCATGAGAATCGGATACAGCGTGCCGGATTTCAGTCCCGTGTTCCGGCTGATGTCGTATCCATACTTCCAGTCCTTCGGAACCTGAAGAAAAGCATCCAGCACCTGGAGCGTTTGAGGCGATAGTCGCAGTTTCATGCGCCAAACTCTACACATGTAGATGTCGCCTGTCAACTCCTCATCCGCGCCATCCCCTTCCGCGTTATAGTTCCAAACTGGTTGTCACCGGTCACGCCATGGACGATCTTCTAAAGCACGCGGATTCACTTTCGCTCCTCTGGAAGTGCGTTGCCGCCGTCATCGGAATCCTGCTTATCCACACCGCGTTTCGCGTTCTCGAACAGACTCTGCCCCGACGCTTTGGCCGGGCCGACGCGCGCTATAAGGTCCGCAAGTTCGTTGCTTTTTCCGGGTACCTCTCGATTCTTCTTTTTCTCGCGATCCTCTTCGAAGATCGCCTGGGCCGCCTCAGCCTTTTCCTCGGCATCGCCGGCGCGGGCGTCGCGGTAGCCCTGCAGGACGTCCTGGCCAGCATTGCCGGCGCTTTCTCCATCGGTTTTGCGAAACTGTTCGCCGTGGGCGACAGAGTTCAGATAGGCGACACGGTAGGCGACGTGATCGACATCGGGCTCCTGCGCACCACCTTGATGGAAACGGGGAACTGGGTGAGCAAGGACTTGTACAACGGCCGCATCGTCCGCATCCCCAACAGCACGGTTTTGAAAACGACTGTTTTCAACTACTCCCAGGGATTCCGGTTCATCTGGGACGAGATCAAGGTGGTCCTTACAATCACTAGCGATTGCCAGTTTGCGCGCGAGATGCTTGTGCGTGTCGCCACAGAGGCCGTGGGCGAGTACATGACCGAGGCGCAGACCTCCTGGAAAATTATCAGCGACAATTATCAAAGCGCGAATCCGCCGCTAGAACCTACCATCACGCTCGCCGTGAACGCTGGATCGCTGGAATTCGGTGTCAGCTACGTGGTTGACTACGACAGACGGACCGCCATGCAGGATAAGTTGTTCACGAAAATCGTGCACGAAGTCGCGAACAGCAACGGCCGCCTCGCATGGGCCTCGTCGGGAGTCACCGTCGTAAACCAGCCGCTGCCCCCCGACGCGACCCAAGCGCATCCGCCAACTGCCTCGCGGTCCCACAGGCCGCGCGGCCGGCTCGCATTAGTTTCCTCGGAATTTGCGGGCGAAGGCCGCTTTGGGAGTGCGGTAGCTTGCTACCGCTTTCTCTTCGCCGAAGCTTGCTTCGGCGGCCGTCATCGGGGCACGCAAACTGTTTGTCGCAGCGTGCTTTCGTTGACTTGCCCTAGCCCCCACCATAGTATGTCGTGACCATGACGGACCCCCAGCCGCTGGCAGGCAAGAAAGTCTCCCGCTACGTCATCCTCGAAAAACTCGGTGGTGGCGGAATGGGCGTCGTCTACAAAGCTGAAGACACCGAACTTGGCCGCTTCGTTGCGCTCAAATTCCTTCCCGAGGACCTCAGCCGCGATTCGCAGGCCCTCGAACGTTTCCGGCGCGAGGCGCGCGCCGCTTCCGGGCTGAACCATCCCAACATCTGCACCATCTACGAAATTGGCGAGCACGAAGGCAATCGCTATATCGCCATGGAATTTCTCGACGGCTCCACTCTCAAGCACATCAATGCCGGCCGGCCCATGGAAATCGAGCGCCTGCTCGACTACGCCATCCAGATTGCCGAAGGCCTCGACGCCGCGCACGCCGAAAAGATCGTTCATCGAGACATCAAGCCCGCCAACATCTTCATCACCAAGCGCGGCCACGCCAAGATCCTCGATTTCGGCCTGGCCAAAGTCTCCAGTTCTCCTCGCGCCAGCGGCCGCACAAACTCGATCGATACGCTGGGTGTCGACATCCGATCAGCTCACCAGCCCCGGCACCTCGCTGGGCACGGTCGGCTACATGTCTCCCGAGCAGGTGAAGGGCAAGGAACTCGACGCCCGCACGGATCTTTTTTCCTTCGGCGTAGTCCTGTACGAAATGTCCACCGGCCAGCTTCCGTTTCGCGGCGACACCTCGGGCCTCGTCTTCGACGCCATCCTCAATCGGCCGCCCGTTTCTCCCGTCCGTCTCAATCCCGAAGTCCCGGAAAAACTCGAAGCCATTCTGCAAAAGGCTTTGGACAAGGATCGCAACCTTCGCTACCAGTCCGCCGCGGAAATGCGCACCGATCTCCGGCGCCTGAAGCGCGACATCGAGTCCGGCTCCAATCCCAGTGGATTCACCGCCGCCGCTTCCGACGACTCTCCGCGGTCCGGTTCCGCTTTTAGCCACCAGTCGTCCGGTTCTGTCGCTGCCGTCCCGCCGTCCGGTTCCGTGCCGACAATTCCGTCCGCCGTTCCAGGGCCCGCCCATCCGACGGCTGCTTCCACTGTCGTAGCACCGCCCGCTCCTGCCCCGGCTTCGCGCAAATGGCTCCCGTGGTTGGCAGGCGTTGCGGTGCTACTCGCTATCGCCGCGATGGCCTTCTTCTTCTTCCCGCGCCACACGCCGGCGCTTACCGAAAAGGACACCGTGGTCCTGTCTGAGTTCGTCAACACCACCGGCGACCCGGTTTTCGACGGCACCCTGAATCAGGCCCTCGCCGTTCAACTCGAGCAATCCCCTTACCTGAACCTGCTTCCCGCGTCGCAGGTCCAGGAAGCTCTGCGCCTCATGGGCCGCAGCCCCGACGAGCGCGTCACCAAGGATCTCGCGCGCGAAATTTCGCAACGAGCCAACGCCAAAGGCATCATTTCCGGCTCCATCGCCAGCCTCGGCAACGACTACGTCATCACCCTCGAGGCCACCAACGCCCAAACCGGCGACTCGCTCGCGCGCCAGCAAGTGGAAGCCTCCAGCAAGGAGCAAGTCCTGAAGTCTCTCGACAAGGCCGCCAGCAGCCTCCGCCAAAAACTCGGCGAATCTCTCACGTCCGTCCAGCAATTCGCCACGCCTCTCGAGCAAGCCACTACGTCTTCTCTGGACGCGCTGAAGGAATTCAGCATCGGGCAGGGATTCCACAACCGCTTGGAAGAGGCGCCGGCGATGCCGCATCTGCAACGCGCCGTTGAACTCGATCCGAATTTTGCCATGGCCTACGCCGTTCTGGGCGTCGTCAATTCCAATAGCGGTGACAAGAATGCTTCCAACGCATATCTGAAGAAGGCTTACGAACTTCGCGAACGCACCAGCGAGCGTGAGAAATTCTACATTTCGGGCCATTACTACGGCATCCTCACCGGCGATCTCGATAAAGAGATTGATCTGTACCAGGAGTGGATCCGCGTCTATCCACGCGACAACCGTCCGCGTGACAACTTGTCTCTCGCCTATTCCCAAATCGGCGACCTCGACAGGTGTCTAGCCGCTGCCACCGACGCAGTCCGTGCTGATCCCCAGGACTTCTTCGCCTATCAGAACCAGATGGCTGCCTACATGTTCTTGAATCGTTTCGATGAGGCCAGAGCGGTAGCGCAAAGCGCCATCTCCCAGAACCGCGCCCCGTTCACGATCCGCTTGTATTTGATGTATCTAGCCGCTATTCAGAACGACGAAGGTGCCTTTCAGGAGCAACTGAAATGGGCTGCTGGGAAACCGACCGAGCAGTTTTTTGAACTCCGTTACGCCTCCTATCAGGATTCCCTTGGCAAGGTCAAACTCGGCGGCGAACTCTTCCAGCAGGCTGCCGGCCTGGGCGTCAAGAACGGCCTGACCGAGTTGCCGATCAGCATCATTTCGGTACAAGCTCTTCATGACGCGGGGGTTGGTCTTGCTGACTCCGCCCGCCAGAAAGCTGCCGAGGCATTGAAACACAAGGCCAGCCGCAACGTGGAGGCGAACCTGACTCTGACCTATGCGCTCATCGGCGACACCGCGCAATCCAAAAAGCTCATTGACCAACTCAACAGCGAATATCCTTCCGACACGCTCCTGCAGTTCATAGACATCCCCTCCGCGAAGGCTCTCAATTTCCTGCACGATAAGAAAGCTGAAGAGGCCATCGCCGTCCTCGAACCGTGCCGTAAATACGAATTGGGCGAGCCGGAGACGCCCGAAACTTACGTCGTTCTCTACGTTCGCGGAATGGCTTATCTGCAATTACGCGACGGCGCAAAAGCAGCCGCCGAGTTCCAGAAAATCCTCGACCATCCGGGCCTGAACTCCCGTCAGCCCTTACCGTCCCCTCGCGCAACTCAACCTCGCCCGCGCCTACGCCCTTCAGAACGACACCGCCAAAGCCCGCATCGCCTACCAAAACTTTTTCGCCGTCTGGAAAGACGCCGACCACAACGTCCCTGTCCTCATCGCCGCCAAATCCGAATACGCAAAACTGCAGTAGCCTAGAACGCCTGCAGTTTTTTTGCCCGCCGCATCGGCTTCGGGCCAGGCGGGCCGAGAACCTTCTTCGTTAGACGCTCCTTAGCGGTCCTTTTCAACTTCCGAAAGGAGCTTCTCGGTCTTTTCGTCCGGAGACGAAAGTATCGTCATCCCGGATAAATACCCCAATCGCTTCAAATTTCTTGGAGTTGGATATTTTGGAGGTGGTAGTCTCGCTCTCGTCACAGTCGATCGGGGGTTCTACATCAAAGGAATTCGGGAAAATCGAAATTTCAATCGAGTTGAAGGAAACATTTTTTACGTCTGCTTCCAGAGATGAACAATGTTTTTGTTTTTCGGCAACCCTGAAGGGATATGTCCAAGTCTGAACGAGCACTGATTCTGTTTCCACTTTTCCATTGGCGTCAAAACTGATCACACTGATAGCGCCCGCTCCGTAATCTCCGTAGTTGCAGATGAGCAAATCTCGCTTGTCGCCCTCTCCGGGTATCTTCTGGCAGATTCCCATCGGGCCGTCCCTATGGAAAAAAGACAGCCTCTTCCACGAGCCTTGTTCCTTGCGGAGCAGGAAGGCGCTAGCAAAGCCATCCGCATGAGCAAAGCAAGAACCGGAACTCAACAGAGCCTCCGTTTTGCCGACGGAGGTAAAACTTCCGAACAAAACGCTGTAAAACCCTAAACCACCATGTAACCCTAAGTTGGAGTTCTCTGCCATGAATTCGGGGCAAACGTTGCAACCCTCTTCATTAAAATCGGTCGGTTTGTCGCAAAGAGCCGATCGCATGGCCGCAAATTCTGGAGGTAGCGGTTGGATCCCTGAAGCTTGAATTCCACCCAACAAAAGAACGATAACGTTTAAGAGCTGGAAAATCATCATAGGACTAGCTTAGCAGTCCCAGACTGAGCGGCGAATATCCTTCCCGCCCGATCCTGCAATTCAGCAACCTCCCTGCCGCGAAGGCTCCCAATTTCCTGCGCGACAAGAAAGCGGAAGAGGTAAGGTGAACTCCCAGCCCGTCGCGAAATTCCAACTCCCGTTTGTCCTCTTGCTTACCGAGGGGAGTAGGTGTACTCTGCCTCGGTAACCGAGGGGAGTACGTGAGCAAACCGCCTGACTTGGTTCAAGGCACCCTGGACCTCTTGCTGTTGAAGATCCTCGCGTTGGAGCCGCTCAACGGCTTCGCCATCAGCCTGCGGCTCAAGCAAGTTTCCGGAGATATTCTGCAAGTCAGCGACGGCTCGCTTTATCCCGCCCTACACAAGCTGGAGCAGGAGGGCTGGATCTCCGCCGAGTGGAAGACGACGCCGAACAATCGTCGCGCGAAATTCTATTCGCTCACGCGCCTCGGCCGAAGACACCTTGAGACGGAAGCAGAGAATTGGGGTCGCCTCTCGACTGCAATTTCGCGGGTGGTCAAACTCAAGGAAGCTTGAACACCGAGCGCCCCAAAGGAGACGCACATGCGGCCGGAACACTGGATTTACACGATTCCACTCCGATTGCGCTCGCTCTTCCTGCGTCGAGAAGCGGACCAAGAGCTGGACGACGAACTCCGGTATCACGTCGAATGCAAAACCGAGGAATACATCGCCCGAGGCATGACGCCGCAGGAAGCCCGTCGCGCGGCTCTGCTGGAAATGGGCGGTGTGGAAAAACGCAAAGAAGAATGCCGCGACACGCGCCGCGTAAACTGGATCCAGGACTTGCTGCAAGACGCCCGCTACGGCCTCCGCATGCTGCGCAAGTCTCCCGGCTTCACCGCCGTCGCCGTCCTCACTCTCGCCCTCGGCGTCGGCGCCAACACCGCCATCTTCAGCTTCATCGACGCCGTGCTCTTGCGCTCCATACCAGTGAAAGATCCGCAACAACTCGTTGTCTTCAACTGGAGCGCCCGTGCAAACCCGAAACTCCAAGGCCATCAGCACCTATGGCGACTGCGCGGATCAAACTGGCAGCGGCGATTGCTCCTTCTCCATACCGTTTTACAATACCGTTCGCGCGCAAGCTGGCGCTTTCTCCGGCATGGCCGCGTTCGCCGGTCCGCTTGACGTCGACCTTAGCGGCAACGGCGCCGCCAGCATCGTCCGCGGCCTGTACGTTTCCGGCGATTTCTTCTCCACTCTCGGCGTCAGCACTTTTATCGGCCGCCCGCTTGCTCCTTCCGATGATTCACCGTCCGCGCCGCCCGCCATCGTTTTGAATTACGCTTATTGGGTCCGCGCTTTCGGAGCCGCTCCGTCCGTCGTCGGCCGGACCGTCCGCCTGGATAGCACCACCGTCACGATTGTCGGCGTCGCCGACCCGCACTTCACCAATCTCACGCCCGGCAAGCCGCTGGATTTTTTCATACCGTTTTCTGTCGCTGATAGCGTCCGCGGCAAGTGGTGGCGCAGCGGGGACCGCGTCGCTGACCCCACCAACTGGTGGGTCGTCATCCTCGGTCGTCTCAAGCCCGGCTTTTCCATCGGCCAGGCGCAGGCCGAGGCCACTACAATTTTCCGCAACGAAATGCTTCACGGCGCGGCGCAGCCGTTCAAATCCGGAGATGCCCCCATTGTCTTTCTTCGTCCTGTGCGATCGGGCCTCGACGGAGAGACCAGCCAGATTGCTCCAGCCCTTTACGTCACCATGGTCATCGTCGCTTTCATTTTGCTGATCGCTTGCGCCAACGTTGCCGGACTCACGCTGGCGCGTTCCGCCTCGCGTCAAAAGGAGATCGCCGTTCGTCTCGCGCTCGGAGCACGCCGCGCGCGCATCATCCGCCAGCTTCTCACCGAAAGCGTTCTGCTCTCCGTCGCCGGCGGCGCGCTCGGCGTTCTCGTTGCCATCTGGGGCGTCGACGCGATTGCCAGTTTACTTTCCAACGGGTCCGACCAGCCGTTTCCTTTCGCTGTCGCGCCCGACTGGCGCGTGCTCCTCTTCACCATCGCCATCACATCTTTCACCGGAATTCTTTTCGGCCTCGCACCCGCCCTGCGCGGCTCGCGCGTCGATTTGACGCCATCCCTGAAAGAAAGTGCCTCTTCGCTCCCCGGTGCCGCGGCTCACACGGGTCGACGGTTACGTCTCGGCGACGCCCTCGTCGTCGCGCAAGTCGCGCTCTCGATGGTTGTCCTCGTCGGCGCGGCACTTCTCGTCCGCACCCTGCACAATCTTCGCAGCATCAATCCCGGCTTTGACGCGCAGAATATCTTGCTCTTCGGCCTCGATCCCGTCCTCGCTGGTTACAGCGATCAGCAAACGCAACAGCTTTACTCCAACTTGCAGCAGCGCTTCGCCGCGCTGCCCGGCGTCATTTCCGTCAGCTACTCCGAAGACGCACTCCTGGAAGGCGGCTGGTCCGCCGGCAGCGTCCATGTCGACGGGGCGCCGCCAAAGCAGTACGCCAATACCGGCGAGCTTCCCGTAGGCCTGAATTTCTTCTCCACCATGCGCATTCCGATTCTCGCAGGCCGCAGCTTCACTTCCGCCGACTTCGCCGCTGCCGCCGCCACCAACGACGCAGCGAAAGCCCGCGACGACGCCGCGGAAAACGCAGACCCTGCTTCGTCGCCCGCATCTCCGTCACCCACGGCGCGCGATGAAGCCTATTATCATTCCGCGCCCGTGCCTCTCGTCGTTAACGAGTCGTTCGCGCGGAAATATCTCGCAAATAAAAATCCCGTCGGGTTGCACATGGGCGACGCCGACCGCGACGACATCCCCAATCCTGGCCCCGGCTACACCATCGTCGGCGTCGTCGGCGACACGAAGTACGCGTATTTACGCAGAGCAGACCGCGCCCATCATATTTTTGCCGCTTGTAAGCAACAGCGCGCATTTCGAATTGCGCATCGCGGCGAATCCCACCGCGCTGGTGAAAAACGTCCGCGAAATCGTTTCGCAGGCCGGTGACAATTTGCCGCTCACCGACGTGCGCACCCAGACTGAACAGATCGACCAAATTCTCTTCCAGGAGCGCCTCATGTCCCGGCTCTCCAGTTTCTTCGCCGCCTTAGCGCTGGTGCTCGCCTGCATCGGCCTTTACGGTTTGCTGTCCTACGAAGTCGGTCGCCGCACCCGCGAGCTCGGCATTCGCGTGGCCCTCGGCGCGCAGCATCGCGATCTCTCTCGCCTCGTCATCGGGCAGGGGATTTTGCTCGCGCTCATCGGCGCAGCCATCGGCATCGTCGCCGCTGTAGGCGTCACGCGTTTCATGTCTACGATGCTGTACGACGTCCGCGCGAACGACCCGCTCACGATGGTGGCCGTCGCCGCCCTGCTGATTCTCGTCGCTTTCGCTGCTTGCTACATTCCCGCGCGCCGCGCGATGAAAGTCGATCCCATGGTCGCATCTGAGATACGAATAGCCCATGCGAAGACACCTTGAGGCGGAAGCGGAGAATTGGGGCCGGCTCTCGACTGCAATCTCGCGGGTGGTCAAACTCAAGGAAGCTTGAACACCGCGCGCACAGAAGGAGACGGACATGCGGCCGGAACATTGGATTTACACGATTCCACTCCGATTGCGCTCGCTCTTTCGGCGTCGAGAGGCGGACCAAGAGCTAGACGAGGAACTCCGGTATCACGTCGAATGTAAAACCGAGCAATACATCGCGAAAGGGATGACTCCGCAGGAAGCCCGTCGCGCGGCTCTGCTGGAAATGGGCGGGGTAGAAAAACGCAAAGAAGAATGCCGCGACACGCGCCGCGTGAACTGGATTCAGGACTTGCTGCAAGACGTTCGCCATGGCCTTCGCATGCTGCGCAAGTCTCCTGGCTTCGCCGCGGTGGCAATTCTCTCGCTTGCCCTCGGCATCGGAGCCAACACAGCGATTTTCAGTGTGACTTACGGGATTTTGCTCAAGCCGCTTCCGTATCCACACCCTTCTCGCATCCTCCAGATTTGGGTCGGTAAGACCGGTCCAGAACCTTACCGGATAGCCTACGCCTCCCAGCGCGAATTCATGGCGATTCAACAACAGAGTCGAGCTTTTGAGCAGATCGCGTTCTATGACGAAGGCGGCTTCACGGTGAACGGCGACGGCCCACCTGAATCCGTTCAAGCCTCCATAGTGTCCGGCGATTTCTTCGGCGTATTGGGCGCTCAAACATTGCTGGGGCGGCCCATCCTCGCGGCCGATGCTGAACCTGGCCACAATCAGGTTGCCGTGATCGGCTACGCGCTGTGGCAAAGACGCTTTGGCGGCGATCCAAACGTGGTGGGCCGAACAATGTCTCTGCAACTCTCCACAGCAGGGGGCTTCGCGGGTCAGGCCAATGAGGCGAAACCTTACGTTATTATCGGCGTGCTGCCGAGTCGCTTCCCGTTCCCGAACCTGGGCGAGATCTTGGTTCCAGACGTGTCAGCCTGGAACCTCACGCAGATGATTCCAATAGCAAGATTGAAGGACGAAAAGACGCTCGATCAGGCAGACGCGGAGCTTCATACCATTGCGGGCCGGCTCGCCATGACGTACCCGGAAAGAGAGAAGGACATCGACTTCTCCGCCGGAACTCTGCGTGATCGAATCACGGCAGATTACCGCACCAACCTGCTGATCCTGCTCGCTGCGGTGACCTTCTTGCTCTTGCTCGCCTGTGTGAATGTGAGCAGTCTGCTGGTCGCACGAAGCTGGGCACGGCAAAGAGAAGTGGTCATCCGAGCGACGCTGGGTGCGACACGCTCGAGGCTGCTACGGCAGTTTCTTTCGGAGAGCGTTCTTTTGGCCTTATTCGGCGGAACGCTGGGCCTCCTCTTCGTCCGCTGGGGTTCAAGTCTTTTGCTCGGCATTGCGCCGGCTGAAACGCCTCGTCTTGACGAGATTGGGATCGATCGATGGGTGCTTGCATACACCTTGGCAATCTCGTGCATAGGGGGAGTGCTGTTTGGCCTGGTTCCCGCGTTGCAGATGACGGAAACGGGCCCTGGGGCGGCCTTGAAAGAAGGAGGAGCGCCTTTCAGCGGATTTTACTCGCGTAAGAGACAACGTCTGCAGAGGATCCTTACCATAGGGGAAATTGCTCTGGCGTTCGTGCTCGTGGTTAGTTCGACGCTGGTGGTCCGGAGCTTCTCGAAACTCGTCAGGGTGCCGATCGGCTATCGACTGCGATCACATCCTCACAATGTGGGTTTCCTTCAGTCGCTCGAGTTGCCCGAATCTCAAAGCGTGCAAGACAACGGCTGATGAAGTACTCCAAGGCACGAGGTCGATCCCGGGCGTCGAGAGCGCGGCGTTTGGAGTGTGGAGACCAATGAGTAGCGTCTTCGGGGCACTCGTTCTTGTGGAAGGGCGACCTGAAACAGACCGCATGCAATTTCAGATGGCTTCGCCCGGCTACTTCGAAACGCTGGGCATTCGTCTGCTTGCTGGTCGCACCTTCGCCGAAACAGATAGAGATAATTCGCCGCTTATTGCTGTGGTGAACCAATCAATGGCCAAGAGCTATTTCGAAGGCAGCCCGCTTGGGAGGCGGATCAGTTGGAGGAAGGACAAGCGTGGGCAGCGGATTTGGATCGAGGTGGTGGGGTTGGTGGGTGACACGCTCGATAATGGGCCTTCACAGAAGACTGCTCCCGCTTTTTACATACCGATTTCCCAGGCGGAGTTCCTCCCCGAAACCTCCCTGCTTGTCCGAACTTCCGCGAATCCCTTATCGATATCCCACGCTGTGAGGAGCGGGTCTGGGCCGTAGACAGGAGATGCTCCTTTGTCGGACGCCAAGACGATGGATCAAGTGATGTCCGACAGCGTGGCGGAACCGCGCTTTCATGCTTTGCTGCTCAGCGCGTTCGGCGCGACTTGGACTGCTCCTGGCAGTCGTCGGCGTGTACGGAGTGATTTCGTATTCCGTCGTTCAGCGAACTCACGAGATTGGCGTTCGTATGGCCATGGGTGCACTCCCGCGCGATGTGGCCGGTATGATTATTGGGGAAGCGGGCCTGCTAACAGCGATTGGAATCTCGATCGGTGTCGCAGGCGGCCTGGCACTCGCGCGGTTCCTCCAGACTTTGCTTTTCGAGGTGAAGCCAAACGACCCGGCGACGTTCCTCTTCGTCGCGACGTCTGCTCGCGGGGATCGCCCTGCTGGCGAGCTACATCCCGGCGCGACGCGCGATGCGCGTCGATCCCATGGTTGCACTGCGATACGAATAGGGAGGATTGAGCCATGCGGCCGGAACATTGGATTTACACGATTCCGCTCAGGTTGCGTTCGTTGTTTCGCCGGCAGCAAGCGGACCAGGACCTCGATCAGGAACTCCGGTATCACGTCGAATGTAAAACCGAGCAATACATCGCGAAAGGTGTGACGCCGCAGGAAGCCCGTCGCGCAGCGATGCTGGAAATGGGCGGGGTAGAAAAACGCAAAGAAGAATGCCGCGACACGCGCCGCGTGAACTGGATTCAGAACCTCATTCAGGACTTGCGCTACGGCCTGCGCACGTTACGCAAGTCTCTCGGCTTCACCATCACGGCGGTCCTCACGTTAGCACTGGGAATCGGCGCAGTGACCGCTGTGTTCAGCGTCGTAAACTCAGTGCTTCTCCGGCCCTACGCGTTTCGCGACCCCGGCCAACTGGTGATCTGGCGCGAGACCATCCAGGAAGTGAGCGACCGCTATCCCGTTCTTCCTGACAACTACGAGCACTATCTCAACCTGAAAAATAATTCCACGACCGTTGCTGACGCTGCGATCCTCCAAAATGCCGACTTCGCCGTTTCAGTCGGCGGGAGTCATCCAGAAATCGTGAAGGGTCTCAGCGTTTCGCCGAACTTCTTCTCCGTCCTGGGAATCACGCCCTCTTTCGGCCGCACATTCTCGTCAGACGAGGCACAGAAGGGTAGAAGCAATGTCGTCATCATCACCTGGTCGGCGTGGCGGCGAATCTTTGATTCAGACTCGTCGGTGATCGGCCGCACACTGAGAATCGGAGGAGAATCACGAACTGTAGTTGGTGTCCTCCCGAAGACATTTGTTTTCCCAAATGTAAACGAGATGCCCACCGGCGCTCATCCTGGCGAAGCCGCGCCCTACCAGATATTTCAGCCTTTTGTGCCCAACGACGAGGATCTCACCTCCGACGATGGCGATTTTGGCTTCTTGGTTATCGCGCGCTTGAAACCCGGCGTCTCAATTCAGCAGGCAAGCGCCCAGCTCGACGGGATGCAGAAGGCTCATTCAGCTGGCAACCATCTATCGATTCATCTGGGCATGGTTGTTGAACCCTTATCGCAGGAAATCACCGGTGGTGTCAGCAAGGGCCTGTGGCTTTTGCTGGCATCCGTTTTAGGCGTGTTACTCATCGCGTGCGTGAACCTCGCTAGTTTGCAACTGGCTCGCTCGGTGGCTCGCGATCGCGACAACGCACTTCGCGCCGCTCTCGGTGCGGGACACCGCCGCCTATTTCAGGCGAGTCTCACCGAGAGTCTGGTGCTGTCCACGATCGGTGGACTTGCGGGTGCTGCGCTCGCGTTCACTGGAGTCCGTCTCTTTGTGGCAATCGCGCCCGCAAATCTTCCTCGGTTGTCCGAAGTCACTGTGAGCTGGCCGATGCTGCTTTTCGCCGCCGCCATTTCCGTTCTTACCGCCGTCCTGTTCGGGAGCCTTCCCGCGCTTCGAACGTTGCGCACCCACCCTCAACAGGTTTTGCAGTCTCACTCTTCTCGCGTATTTGGTGCGCGAAAGGCTGCAATTACCAGGCGCCTGTTAGTGGCATTCGAAGTCGCGTGCACGGTCGTGCTGCTGATTTTTACTACCCTCGTTGCGCAGAGCTTTTCTCGCGTGCTCAACGAAAACCGCTCTTTCCAGGCTGACCACGTCATCGTAGCTGAAGTAAATCTCTTGAGCTCTAGATACAATCAAGGCACAGATTCTGACACTGCGGCGCGAATCTCATTCGTCGATACTGCGCTCGCTCGCCTTCGTTCCCAAAAGAACGCCATCCAATTCGCCGCCATCACCAGCACCATGCCGCTCACCGGCGAAGTTAAGATTTACGGCGTCACCCGCAAAGACCACCCGGTACCCGATGGCAAAGAACCCACTGCGAATCTTCGCAACATCACTCCGGACTACTTCGCAGCTTTGCAGATTCCGCTCGTTGCGGGTGAACCATTCGGGGAAACGGAACGGAACCATCCTGAGCACGCCATAATTTCCCAAAAACTCGCCGCGAACGTGTGGCCCGGAGAAAACCCGCTGGGGCGCACATTCAAGATCAACGGTCGCACCTATACCGTCGTCGGTATCTCCCCTGATGCTCGCATCGTCGACTTGAAGCAAACTCCTCCCGTGGTCTATCTGCCGTACTGGCACGACCCACCGTCGAACGTTTTCTTTCTCGTTCGTAGTTCGCTGCCTCTGAAAGCGCTCGCGCCAGCAATCAGGCGTGAACTCTGGGATGTTGATCCGGAGGTTGCCATTCCTCAAATAAAGTCTCTCGATGCGCAGGTTGCGGACTCGGTGGGAACAGAACGTTTCCAAGCGCTGGTTTTGTCAGGTTTCGGTGTGGCGGCTTTACTCCTCGCGGCTCTGGGCGTCTATGGAGTGCTCGGCTACTCAGTCTCTCTCCGCCGCCAGGAATTCGCCATTCGCCTCGTCCTCGGATCGACCAAGGTTGGCCTGATGCGGTTGGTCCTCCTCGAAGCGTCTTACCCCGTGCTTGCTGGCCTGACCATTGGCGTACTGGCGTCCCTGGGAGCCACGCGCCTGATACGCAGCTTGCTCTTCGAGACCCAGACTGCGGATCCGTCGGCGATCGGGCTCAGCCTGGGACTGTTGCTATTCGCAGCTCTACTGGCGGGGTTTCTGCCGGCATATCGTGCATCCAACGCGGACCCAATGCAGGCCCTCCGCGAGCAATAACATGTGCCTTCCTCCTCCGCACGACTCTTTCGATTACGCCAGTACTGGTTCTTGAAATTCGCAGTCCGATGTGCTACAAAGCACCAAACCATAATATAACCTAATAATTAAGTGTGTGCGCCCCGCATTTAGGGGGGCCAACGAACGGGTTTCAGGGTTTGTACTTGCAAACCCTGAGTTAAAAGAGGTGTGTCTGATGGAACTTGGGAGAGACAGTTGGGGCGCAAGACCTGAACGAAATCCAAGTCGGGTGCCTCGGCAAGTGACCAAATTCCAAAAGTGACACCGGGATTAGAAATCGACGCAAATGATTGAAAACATTCACCAGCGACCGACTCTAATATACGGTACGGTAGAGGGGGGTATGTTGGCCCCGGCGAAAGCAAGGCGAACGCTTTCGCCGCCCCGGTGTTTCCTTTACCTCCTCCGCTTCCTCTACCTCCTCACTAGCCACTGCCTTCATTTTCCCGTACCCTACTACACGCCAAAGGGAGAAATTGACGATGGCGATTGAAAAAGTGGGCGTGGTGGGATGCGGGTTGATGGGGTCGGGGATCGCGCAGGTGGCGGCGCAGGCGGGCTATCCGGTCACGGTGCGCGAGGTTTCGCAGCAGTTTCTCGACAAAGGCCTGCAATCGATCGAGAAAAATCTGGGGCGGCTGGTGGAGAAGGGAACGATCGCCGCCGCCGATCGCGACCAAATCCGTGAACGCTTGCGTGGCACCACAAATGTGGACGACCTGAAAGATTGCGACATCATCATCGAAGCGATCATCGAGCAATTGCCTGCCAAGCGCGAGCTGTGGTCCGCGCTCGACAAGATTTGCCCGAAGAGCGCGATTTTCGCGAGCAATACTTCGTCGCTTTCGATCACGGAGATGGCCACGTTCACGCAGCGCCCGGACCGTTTTCTCGGGCTGCACTTTTTCAATCCCGTGCCGGTGATGAAGCTGGTGGAAGTGATTCGCACGATCGCGACGGACCCGAAAGTGTTCGAGGAAGTGGTGGCGTTCGCGGGGAAGCTGGGAAAAACTCCGGTGCGGACGACGGATCGCACGGGCTTCATCGTCAATCGGCTGCTGGTGCCGTACATTCTCGATGCGGTGCGCGCGTTGGAAGAAGGCGTCGCATCGATCGAAGATATCGACAATTCGATGAAGCTGGGCTGCGGCCATCCGATGGGGCCGCTGACGCTGCTCGATTTCGTCGGCCTCGATACGACGTATTACATCGCGAACATCATGTTCGACGAATTCAAGGAGAAGCGCTTCGCGCCGCCGCCGCTGCTGAAGCGCATGGTCCTGGCAGGCTGGAACGGCCGCAAAGCCGGCCGCGGTTTTTACGACTACACCGATCCGGCGAAGCCGAAGCCAATGCAACTTAGCTGAAAAACGAGATTCGAAATTCGTGAAGAAGGAATGTTGATGGCTTACGAAAATTTGCTTTACGACGTGAAAGACCAGATCGCGCGCATCACGTTCAATCGGCCGACGGTGCTGAACGCGCTGAACCGCAAAACGATGGACGAGCTTGGCGACGCGCTGAACGCCGCGCGGCGCGACGATTCCGTTCGCGTGCTGATCCTCACCGGCTCGGGCGAAAAGGCGTTCATCGCGGGCGCGGACATCAACGAGCTGGCGCAGCGCACTCCGGTCGACGGCAAGGAATTCTCGCTGTACGGCCAGGAAATCATTCATCGCCTTGAGACGATCGGCAAACCGTCGATCGCCGCGATCAACGGCTTCGCGCTGGGCGGCGGATGCGAACTGGCGCTGGCCTGCACAATGCGCATCGCGAGCCGCAATGCAAAGCTTGGTCAGCCGGAAGTGAAGCTCGGCATTCTTCCGGGTTACGGCGGGTCGCAGCGGCTTCCGCGCCTGTGCGGCAAAGGCGTGGCGCACGAAATGATTCTCACCGGCGAAATGATCACGGCCGACGAAGCGCTGCGAATCGGCCTGGTGAATCGCGTCACCGAGCAGGCGGAGCTTCTGCGCGACCGCCGAATCGATTGCGCGCAAGATTATCGCGAACGCGCCGCTGGCCGTGAAGTACGCGATGGAAGCCGTCGAGCACGGAATGGAGATGCCGCAGGAGGAAGGCTTGTTCCTCGAGGCGACTCTGTTTGGGCTTTGCTGCGCCACCGAAGATATGCGCGAAGGCACGCGGGCGTTCCTCGAAAAGCGCCCGGCGAAATTTCAGGGGAAATAGATTGTCAGGCAGAAGACAAGACGAAGATGCCGAGTCTGAAACCGAAGCCGACGCGAGGCGAACTGAGCGCCGCGGGACTCCACTTCGGCATCGTCGTGAGCCAATTCAACAGCTTCATTACGGACCGGCTGCTGGCGGGGGCGCTCGACGCTCTCGGGCGCGCGGGAGCCAAAGAAAACCAGATCGAGGTCGTTCGCGTGCCGGGCTCTTTCGAAATCGGCATCGCCGCAAAAAAACTGGCGGCGACCGGCCGCTGCGATTCGATCGTTTGCATCGGCTGCATCCTGCGCGGCGAGACTTCGCATTACGATTACGTCGCGTCGGAAAGCGCGCGCGGCATTCAACTCGCGCAGCTCGATAGCGGCGTGCCGATGATTTTTTGCGTTCTCACATGCGACACGCTCGAGCAGGCGATCGACCGCGCCGGACTCAAGGGCGGCAACAAGGGTTACGACGCGGGGCTCGCGGCGATCGAAATGGCGCAGCTCGTTCGCAAACTCGCGAAGAATCCTGCTCAGAATCTCAAGCACAATCCAGTTCGCGCGGCCGGTGCTCGCCGCTCTCGCCGCTAGCATGGCCACGACTCTTCGCCACAAGTCCCGCGAGTTCGCGCTGCAGATGCTTTTCGAATGGGACATGACCCACCAGGAACCGGCGGGCGTGGAGCAAAACTTCTGGAAATCCGCGCGCGCAGCCGACTCAACGCGCAAGTTCGCCAATCAGCTTTTCGAAGGCACTGTTTCGCAAGTCGGACGCGGCCGACAAGCTGGTGGCGGAACTTTCGGAGAATTGGCGGCTCGACCGGCTGGCGACCATCGACCGCAACATCCTGCGTCTCGCGATTTACGAGCTGACGCTTCGGCACGGCGCCGGCGAAGGTGGTTATCGACGAAGCGCTCGAACTCGCGAAGAAGTTTTCGTCGGCCGAGGCGCCGGCGTTCCTGAATGGCGTCCTCGACGCGGCGGGGAAAAAGTTGCAGGCGTTCTAGGGAGGAAGACAAGAGCGCTACCACAGAGGACACAGAGAAAAGCTTGAGGCCACAGAGAAAGAAAAACCCATTGGCTGCTACGCTTCGATGTGGCCTTCGAAGATTCGCACCGCGGAGCCGCTCACTTTCGGGACGAGCCGTCCGCGGTCGGACCCGACTTCGACGCGAATTTCGCTGGGGCGTCCCATTTCCACTCCCTGGGCGATCACCAACGAATCGCCCGCGCGCAGCTTGTCATGTTGCACGAGGTATGCGCCGAGCGATCCGCCCGCCGAACCCGTGGCCGGGTCTTCCGTCATTCCCCACGGCAGCATGCCGCGCGCGAAGGCGTGTCCTGCCGCGCCGAGGGCGAAGCAGTAGGCCATCGATGCGTGGCTCGAAACCACTCCGGCAAGCGCGCGCATGTTGATGTGAATCTTTTTCAGAGTGTCGCGGCGCTTGACGGGCACCATCAGATTGAAAATTCCGGTCGAAACAAACTCGATCGGCAACGCGGAATCGAGATCGCTCGCCTTGAGCCCCAGCGCTTCGGCCAGCTTCGCTCGATTGATTTTCGTGGGCTTAAAGCGCGCGGGCTTTTGCGTCATGGTGACGAGCGCGGGATGGCCGTCGCGAAAGGTGAATTCGACCGGCAAGATTCCGGCGCCCGTCTGCTGCAACACGTGCACGCGGCCTTCGGACGATGCCGGCACAACTCCCAATTCGGCGAGCAGAAACCACGTCCCAATCACGGGATGGCCGGCGAGCGGCAATTCGGTGGTCGTCGTGAAGATTCGGAGACGCGCCAGCGCGCGGTTGTTCGTGGGCTTTTGCACGAAGACCGTTTCCGACAAATTCATTTCGCGAGCGATGGACTGCATCACGGCGGGCGAAAGCCCGTCGCCATCGGTAATCACCGCGAGCGGATTTCCCGCGTACGGCTTCGTCGCTCTGTCGGACCGTGCGGCGTCTGCCGCTTGTCGTTCTTGCGCGGCAGGATGTCGTCGCGGACGAAACGCTCGGTGCGCTCCTGCAATGCGACAAGCTCGTCGGGGATCGCGAAGTCCATGTCCTGCCTCGCCGTTCAGAGGCAGCCGCGCATCGCCGCGGCGCATTCGCCGGCGGCGCTGTACCTGCAGGAGGCCGAGGTCGCTGCCCGGCAGCACCAGCCGAACGCCCATTCCGATATAGCGCCGCAGCAACTCGCGGTCGGGGATGCCGCCGACCCCGGCGAACTTGCCGATGCGCCTCGCAGGCGTCGCAGACGGCCCGGTAGGCGGCAACGTGCACTCGTCGGCAAAGCCGCCGGGGACGCCCAATTCCATCGCCGAGATCGTTGCTGCCGATGAGGAGGGAGTCGATGCCGGGCACCGCGGTGATCGCGTCGGCGTTGGCGATCGCGGTCGGGGTTTCCAGCATGACGACAATGAGGGTCGCGGCATTGATCGCCGCGCAGGTCTCGGCGAGGCTACGTGGCATAGCCGAAATGCGGCAGGCCGTCGGCGACCGAGCGGTGCCCGAGCGGCGGATAGCGCAGCGCCTCGGCAATGACGCGCGCCTCTTCGGCCGTATCGACATGCGGCACGACGATGCCGAGCCCGCCGCCGTCGAGGAAACGGGTCGCCATCCACAACTGCCCGGCCGGTACACGGGCGACCGCGCCGAGCGCGGCGACCGCGATCTGCACCGCGGTGTCGAGGTCCATCGAATTGTGCTCGAGGTCGAGGAACAGCCAGTCAT
>CAWBGW010000063.1:0-5503 GCA_963788345.1 uncultured Acidobacteriota bacterium
ACGCAATCATCCTGGCAGGCGTGGTGATTCTTATAGCGGGTTACTCCATCGCGTTCGGCCTGCAGACGCTGGTTGCTTTTGAAGCTCACCACTGGACTCGGGACAACGCCTGGATTATAGACGTGCCTGAACCTTTGAACGGGCAGGCCCCCGCGCCCGGCAGCACGCAATTAAAAGCCTTCAATTACGAATTCAAGGTTCCGTGGACCGGCAAGCAGAAGATCAACAAAACGTTGACGTACGTCGAGTTCCGCTTTGATTCCGGGCAGGTGGTAATCCTTTACGATCCGGAAGCGCAGCTGGACACGGTACACACGCTCAAGGCTTCCAGCCCCCTCGAATATCAGAAGCTCCAGAACGTTTTCGGCGGGCAGCCGCTCGACACGAATTATGCACTGTATCAGGCGGTTTATGGCGCGTCGCCCGCCGCGACGTCGCCCTTCATGCCGATGCGCGACGCGATACGCACGAACGACCTGCTCCTGTGGAAGATTTCATTCGGATACGACGCGATGCCGGGTCTGCATTCGATCGGGTTCGGCGAGAATCGCGGGTTTCAATTCGGCGATCCGTCCACGGGTGGGGCGGTTGCGCTGCGCATCTTCGACGGCCGCGACAGCCAGCTCCGCTTCATCTTCCTCACGCAGGCAGGCTCGAATGCGAAGATCGACCAGGCCGACATCAACGCCGCCGTGCAATCCCTGCAGCCAGTTCCCATCATCGAACGCTGAGCTTGTGCCGTCGGAGGCGTGGTGAGAGACAGCACGAAACAGTTAGGGATCGGGGCTGCGGTTGGCTCCGCGATTGTCCTCGTATTGGCGTTGGCTTGGCTTTTCGCGACGCCAATCTGGAACTGGCACGAAGCCAAGGAGATGGGCAAATCAAATCCCAAGCTCTTCTTGGTTCCGCAACCGCTGCCGGCCGTGGTGCCATCCCCTTCACCAGGAACCAAACTTTCAGACTTCGGATACGAATTCGAAGTGCCCTGGCAGAGCCCGACAACGATCCGGAAAGGGCCATCGCTCGCCGCCTACATTTTTAGTGGGGGGCAAGGCATACTCTTCACAGATCCTCCAGCGCCTCAGGGGCCACTTCAACTCATGAAACAGGTGGGCGAGCAGGGTCACGCGTGGCTTGGATCGTTCCTTGGCGTAAGCTCGGAGTACGCCCTGCTGAATACCGAGCTGAACGTGACTCCGGATCAGATCCGGCCCTTTATGTGGAAGCGCGAGGCCGTCCGTGAGAACTTGCTTCTACAATTCAAGGAAATCGAAATGCTCCGCTCCGGTCCGTCTGTAATTTACTCGTTCGCGTTGGACGGACTCCGCGGCTTTCAGTTTGGCGATCCGTCCCGAGACGCTCGTATTGAAATCGAATGTTTCGATTCAAGCGACCACGAACTCAGGTTGTTTTTCTCGCCTAGACAGGATTCCGGTGCCAAGCTCACGCAGGGAGAAATCAATCGAGTTCTTCAGACTCTTCACGTGGTAACGCCATCTTCAAAAGACGCGCCAGCGGCCAAATAATCCGAAATCACGCGCGGGCGGCTGCACCCGTCGCGTTCAGCACCTTCTGGTAGTACGCCTCGTACTGCGGGATCACGTCGTTCGAGCAGTATCGGCGCCGCGCGTCGATGCGCGCTTGCTGGCCCATCGCGCGGCCGCGATCGGGACGCGTCAAAATCTCGAGCGCGTATTTCGCGGCGGCTTCCACGTCGCGCGGCGGCACGAGATAACCGTCGATGCCGTGCGTCACCACTTCGGGCAGGCCGCCAACGTTCGTCGCAATCACGGGAACTTCGCACGCCATCGCTTCCAGCGCCGCCAGGCCGAACGATTCGAGATCGCTCGGCAGCAGAAACAGATCCGCGAGCCCGAGTTTTTCGTGCACGCGGTCCTGCTTGCCGAGAAACAGGACATCTTTCTGCAATTTCTTCTTGCGCGCGATGTATTCGGCCGCGCCGCGATCCGGCCCGTCGCCCATCATGACGAGCTTCGCGGGAATCTTTTCCCGCACGAGCGCGAAAATCTCGACGACGTCCGTGATTCGCTTCACCGGGCGAAAATTCGAAAGGTGCATCAGAATCGGCTCGCCGTCGGGCGCCCATTTCGCGCGCAAAACTGGATCGTCCGTGCGCTTGTAGAGATCGCAGTTGACGAAGTTCGGAATCACCTCGATCGGCCGCTTTACTTCGAATTCCTTCACAGTCCGGTCGCGCAGGTAATTTGAAATCGAAGTGACGCCGTCGCTCTGCTCGATCGAAAACTTCGTGATCGGCAGGTAGCTGCGATCGCTTCCCACAAGCGTGATGTCCGTGCCATGCAGCGTGGTGATGAACGGCAATTTCCTGCGGCGCGGCCATCATGCGCGCCAGCAGCGCGCTCACCGAATGCGGAATCGCGTAGTGCACGTGAAGAAGATCCAGGCCCGCGTCCTCGGCGACTTCCAACATCTTCGTGGCCAACGCAAGCGTGTACGGCGGATGATCGAACAGCGGATACGTGGTGACTTCCACTTCGTGAAAATAGATTCGCTCGAAGGAGCCGCTCAGGCGAATCGGCATCGCATAGCTGATGAAATGAATCTCGTGCCCGCGCGCAGCCAGTTCGATTCCCAGTTCGGTGGCTACCACGCCGGAGCCGCCATACGTTGGGTAACAGGTGATGCCAATCTTCATAGGGTTCCTCGGGGCCGTCGCCGGCGCCGCTCTCTGGTTCCGCCTTGCTTGCGCCGGGACGATTTCGGGTGCTAGATTCGCGCTTCGTCATTAGACGACCCAGGAGCCCCTTAAGGTGCCGAGACTTTCAGGAAAAGTAGCCTTGATCACCGGCGGCGGGACCGGCATTGGCCGGGCCTGCGCGCTGGAGTTTGCGAAGGAAGGCGCGCAGTTGGTGGTGACCGGCCGCCGAAACGAGCCTCTTCGGGCCGTGGTGCGCGACATCGAGGCGTCGGGCGGGCAAGCGCTGGCAATCGCCTGCGACGTCACCCAGCGGGAGTCGGTGGAATCGGCCCTTGCCGGGGCCGTCGAGTATTTCGGCCGCCTGAACGTGATCGTCAACAATGCCGGCGCTGTCGTCGTGGCCGACGCGGAGAATACCACCGACGCGGATTGGCATCGCGTGCTCGAGGCGAATCTGACGGGAACATTTCTAGTGTCCCGCGCGGCGCTGCCGATCCTCCGCAAGGTCGGAGGCGGCTCGATCGTCAACATCGGTTCCATATTGGGCCTCGTGGCGCGCAAACAGCGTGCGGCCTACTGCGCGTCGAAATCCGGTGTCACGGGCTTGACGAAAGCGATGGCCCTCGATCACGCGCACGAGAACATTCGCGTCAACTGCATCTGCCCCACCATCGTTGAGACGGACCTAGGCAATCAGTCAATGGACATGACGCCCGATCCCGGCGCCGAGCGGAGAAAGCGCGCGGCGGAAATCCCACTCGGGCGCGTGGGCCAGCCGAACGACGTCGCGCAAATGGCCGTATATTTGGCGTCGGACGAATCCGCGTGGGTCACTGGCGCGGCGTTCCCGCTTGACGGCGGTCTGACGGCCTACTGACATGGCGCGCTCCCGCAAAGCGATCGAGCACTTGGCAGTTCAGGA
Source organism: uncultured Acidobacteriota bacterium (assembly GCA_963788345.1). Lineage (GTDB taxonomy): Bacteria > Acidobacteriota > Terriglobia > Acidiferrales > UBA7541 > Palsa-295. The sequence continues at coordinate 3,603 of CAWBGW010000063.1, forward strand.
ACTTCGCGAACGCCTCGAATCGAGCAACACAGCGAAGCAGTTCGGCTTCAGACTCGGCGAAGTGGAGCCTGGGCGCGTCGTCTTGCACATGCACGTGGACGAACGCCACAAGCAGGTTCACGGAGTGGTTCACGGCGGGATTCTTGCGGCCCTTGCAGATACGGCGGGCGGGCTGGCCACATACATGGCATGCCCGCGCGGCACTCGCGTAGCGACCATCGAAATGAAAATCAATTACCTCGAATCAGTTGAGGGAGGAATTGTCCATGCGGAAGCGCGCGTCGTCCGCTTGGGAGCGCATATCGCCGTCGTCGATTGCGACGTGCGCGACGATCGCCGCTTGGTTGGAAAAGCTCTGATGACGTTCTTTGTGGGCCCCTTCAAGAGCAATAGGAAGGCGCGTCGGTAGCGCCTTCCGAGGTCAAAACCGAGTCTCACCTACTGCTGCCCGTTCGTCCCGCCCTGGGCCGCTTCGTCGCCATCTTTGTATAAGTACTTTATGCAGTGCTTGTAGAGCAGCAGGTTCGGACTACCGTAGCGCGTCAGCTTGATGCAATCCCTGTCGTACCACTCAACGGTTCCGTGCAGAATTTCTCCGTCGTTCAGCACCACCGCAACCGGCGTCCGCGACTGCATCTGCTTCACGTAGTAGAAATTCTCCGCGTGCGTTTGCTCCGGCGGCGCCGGCTTCTTGCGCTGCGGCGGCCCAGACGCTTGCGGAGCCGGCTGCGGCCCGCGCATAGGGTAAGGTTCTTTCACTTCGGTAAGCGTGGGACGAAATAACTTCCGGTTCACCATGATTGCTCCTCAGGATTTCTTTCCAGGATGCTACTTGTTATGACTGTGCAAGGACTCTTTCGGTTGCAAAATCTTTGAGAATAATTTGAGAAACAATTGAAGAGCCTAGCGGGCCTCCAAAGACACGAGTAATGCATCGATTCCGAGCTGCCGGCCGACATTGCGCCGCAGACGGCTCTCGAGCCGGTCCAAACCCTGCGTCGCTCGCAAGGCCCATTCCAGATTGACCTTCTTGCCGAGAGATTCGAGTTCCCGGCGGAGGTCGGGATTCCTAGGGAGACTGCTCTTCGGACTCTGGGAAATTTCGAGCAGGTCTGTAAGTAAACTATAGAACAGCCCCAGCACATTTTCAAACGATTCCTTCTCCTGCTTCGCAAGCACCGCCGTGGCCGAAAAAATCTCGCCGTACTTTTCGCCCGCAACGGCTTGCTCCAGCAGCCGCAGAACGCCGCGGCGCAGCCGTGCTGATTCCGCTAAATCGATTGAAAGCGCCACGCCGGGGCTGCCATCCGAGAGTTGCGCCGCGAGTTTTCGCTCCGCGGGTTTCATTTCGGCGCGCTCTTTCAGGAACGCCTCAATCTGAGGGACGGGCACTGGTGCAAAATGGAACTGCAAGCACCGCGACCGGATCGTTGGCAGCAGGGAATCAGGCGCTGGCGCGAGCAAGATCAAGGTCGCCGATTCAGGCGGCTCCTCCAGAATCTTCAGAAACAGGTCCGCATCATTCCAGCGCATGGTGTCTGCGCCGTCGAGAATGAAGATGCGCCTTCGTCCCTGTGGCTTGAAATAGGCGGCGCGCTGCACCGCGCGCAACTGTCCCACGCGAATCATCGGCCGCGCCACCGGCGTTCGCAGCCGCACCGGGTCGGGAACCAGCAGCCACACATCGGGGTTGGTTTCGACGATCAGCGGCATGCGTTCGACCATGGCTGCGTCGGCGCTTTCGCCTCGCTCGGCGAGCCCGGCCTCGATCAAAGGCTGCGGGTTCGCAAGTCGCGCGATTTTCAGGCAGGAGGCGCACTCGCCGCAGAAATCGTCTTTCAGCCGCTCGCAATTCGCGGCCTGTGAAAACATTCTGGCCAGCGTGAACTTCCCGATTCCGC
>CAWBGW010000064.1:0-37277 GCA_963788345.1 uncultured Acidobacteriota bacterium
GGTGATCCGCATGATCACCTCGTCCACGTATCCCCCGGAATACCCCGCGACGGCGCCGAGGACGAGGCCGATGATGGCGCCCGAGACCACGATGCCGCCGGCGATCGCGAGCGACCACTGGGATCCTTTGATCAGCCCTTCTGAAGGGGTTGTAGAAGTACTGCCCGCTGGAGATCGTCGTCAGGGATCCGAGCGCAGCGGCCCCGCGGAGAGGTGGGCCGGATTGAAGTTCCATGTGGGGGCGACCTGGGACGGGTTGAGCTTGTCGACGGGGTAGCAGACCGACACGTTGGGGGGCGGGGCCGACTCGTCGTAGGTGCACACCGAGGTGTACCCCGGCGGACAGACGGTCTGGGTCGATCCCGAGAACGTGCCGCAGTCGGTCTCGAGCAGGTAGCCTCGGCGCCGGGTAGAAGAACGCGTAGAGCGCGACGACACGATGAAGAGGACGATGGCGAGCCCGACGATCGCGAGGGTGTTGCGGGAGAGGAAGTAGAGCGTCCGCTTCATCTGGGCGATCTGCGGGCTCGGTCGTCGGCCGACCATGGTGGCTCCGGGGGTCGGAGGGGGGGCGGAGGCCATGGTCTCACCCGAGCCGGACCCTCGGGTCCAGGTAGGCGTAGAGCACGTCGACGATGATGTTCGCCGGCGACGACGATGATCGTGAAGAGAAGGACCGAGCCGAAGATCAGGCCGAAATCGTACGGGGTTGGATCGAATAGGTGAGCAGGAGGCCGACGCCCTTGAGATCGAAAACCTTCTCGATGATCGGGAAACCCCCGATGAACCCCGCGAACGTGAGGCCCAGGATGGTCACCGTGACGTTGAGCGAGTTGCGTCCGCGTGGCGTCGGACGAGGTGCTGCTCGGGCACGCCCTTCGCTGGGCGCGGTCCGGATCGAGGTCGTAGGCTCATCACCTCGAGCATGGTGTTCCGCACGAACCTCAGGATCACCGCGATCGCCCCGTAGGCGATCGTCAGGGCCGGCAGGACCAGGCGGCAATCAGCGGTGTCGCCGCGCGGAGGCGGACCTGGCCGTGATAGAGGGAATCGACGGTGGGGAACCCCGTCGGGGCTCGACTGGCCATGCGAGCAGATCGAGCGCGGCTCGGGAGTCCGCACGAGGCCGGGGGCCAAGACCCCGTAGATGTGGTCGAAGGGGATGTACGTCCCGCCACACCCACCGGGCAGCCCGTTGAGGAGGCGCCGGCGACGCCCAGCAAGAGGGCCGAGGCGAGCAGGAACCCCGGTAAGCGCGAAACCCGAGAACGACATGATCCGAGCCGCCTGATCGACCGGGCCGGTCCGGTAGACGGCGGAGTAGTTCCCGAGCGGGATCGCCAGCGACAGGATCAGGACGAGCGAGACCGGCCGCGAGCTCCAAGTGAACGGGGAGGACGCAGGAGAGCACGTGACTCGACCGGAAGGGGAAGGCCCAGCAGGGACCGCTCGCGTCGCTCTTGGCGTCCGTATCGCCCCAATTGAGCGTGAGGCTGTTCTCCATGTAGGTGGCCCATGGCAGGTAGACACGTCGGTTTGTCGAGGCCTAGCGTGTGGAGGTCGTGGTGAGTAGAGCTGGTTCCGGGGCGGCTCTCCGTACCTCGGACAGATCGGAGCAAGGGATCGTGGGCGTGAAACCGGGATCTTCCGGTGCCGAAGTGCGAGGTCGGACCTGCTCCTCGACCGGGAGCGAGGAGACCAGGACGAAGGTGCCGATCGACCGCCGAGGATGACCGGGACGAGGAGGATGAGGCGGCCGGATGATGTAGATCCAGGCGATCTTCATGCGCGGCTTCCCTCCCCGACGGTCTCCGGCCCGGCGGAGTCGGTGTAGGTCGATTCGGACCCCTATATATATCGGTTTTAAAGAATCCGCTCCGCAGCGCGCGCCGCTCGGCTCGCAAAAGGGGAAGCGACCCGGTGAGCGGGTCGACTCCGAGTTCCTCGGGCCGAGGCCGAGCACCGTCCGGGTCCCGGGGGGACCTCCGTGAGCCCGCGTCCTCGACGAACACCGCGGCTACAGGAGCGGGCCTTCGCGCTCCGCTCGATCGACTGGATCTCGGCGAGCGGGTCGACGACGAGTGCGATCTTCTTCTGGCCGGTGGAGGTCCAGGCTCGAGCACGGCCGCGGCGGGTGCGGCCGCTTCGGGGGCGAGCAGGACGCGGGCGTGGGCGACCTGGACCGCGGCCTTCGCCCGGGTTGAGCCTGAAGTCTCCCCACGACGAGCAGCATCTGAGGACCATCTATTTTGTAGCCACGGGACTCGTCGCGCGTCGCATCTCCCTCTCGCTCGGCGCGGAGCCGCGCTCGGCTCGCGCGACGGCGAGTCCGAGCAAGCGGCTCCGCTTCCGTGCGCTCGCCGGCCTCCCGAATTCGGTGCGCGAGCCCGTTCCTCTCGCGGGACAACGCTTCGAGCTCGTGGACGAGAACCATCGGATCCGTCTCCGTTACGCCGGGCGGTGCGCGGGCCTCGAGGGGGCGCCCGGAGAGACGATCCCGGCCCCCGGCGACGGCAGCGGCGCCGCCGGGCGATTACCGCGAGGGTCAACTCGATTAGGGGATCGTTCCAGTCGCTTAGACGCCGGTGGTCGTGCCCAGCCAGGCGTACCCGACGAGGATCGCCGTGCCGACGCTCAGCACGATGCTCGCGGTCGTCTGCTCGAGGAGGTCCTTCGCCGACCGAGCGGCGGAAGACCCGGCACTCGGGGAAGAGGGCTCGGGTGATCCCGAAACCGGGGAGGAGGTAGACGAGGAGGAGACCGAGGCCGGGCAGCTGCCAAGGGGCCGTCAAGGTCCTCCGCCCTAGGCTACGCGGGCTGGCCCCCCGCGGCGAGCTGGCGTCTTCGGAGCTGCCGTCGCAGCCGGCGGTTGGACGCGATCCCGTGGGCGGCCGCCGGGTGGCGCTCGCGGGATACTCAAGGACGAGCGGCCCGGACCTCCTGGGGCATTCCTCCTGGCCGCTGCCCCGGGCGATGCCGTGGATCCGGTCGCCCTTGATGAGGTGGATATCGTCGAGCTCCTGGGCGTTCACCGAGTCGAGGATCGCCCGGAACCGCCGGGACCGGCCCTGGGTCTCCTCCATCTTCTGGTCATCGAGCTTCGCCCCACCCATCGACGGGAGCAGCGAGAGCAGCTTGGAGAACGGACCCATCTGCCGAGCGAGTCGAGCTGGGAGCGCATGTCCCGGAGGGTGAACCGTCCGGCCATCATGTGCTCGGCGAGCCTTCTCGGCCTCCTCCTTGCCGGAAGCTCCTCGAAGCGCTCGAGCAACGTTGGATGTCGCCCATGCCCAGGAGGGCCGGGAGACGAAAGCGGCGTCGGCTCGAACCGCTCGAGATCGTCGAGGTGCTCCTGCCGGACGCCCCGATGACACACGATCGGCGCCCGCTGACGGCCACGGCCGAGAGGGCCCGCCCCCCTTCGCCGATGCCGTCGAGCTTCGTGAGGATGACCCCGGTGAGCCCGACCGCCTTGTGGAACGCCTCCGCGCTGCGGCCCGCGCTCTGGCCCATCGCCGCATCGAGGACGAGCAGGGTCTCGTCCGGCTGGAGGGTTCTCGACCCGCGCGAGCTCCGCGATCAGATCGGGGTCGATGCCGCTGCGGCCGGCCGTGTCGACGATGACCGCGAGGTGGGCGGGGAACCGCCCGAGGGCGTCCCGGACGATCACCTCGGCGCGGGTCTCGCCCCGATGGGCGTAGAACTCGGCCCCGACCTTCTTCGCGAGCTGCTCCAGCTGGTCGATGGCCGCCGGGCGGTGGACGTCGGCCGCGACGAGACCGACGCGGATCCCCTTCTTCTGGAAGGAAACGGGCAAGCTTGCCGGCCGTGGTCGTCTTGCCCTGGCCAAAGAGCCCCGCGAGCAGGACCCGGCGCGGCTTGATCTCGAACGTGCCGGCCCGGGGCCAAGGATCCCCCGGATCTCCTCGTAAATGATCCGGATCAGGAACTCCCGGAACCGGCCCGCGGCGGCTTCTCGTCCGGGCCCTCCGCTTGACCCGCTGGGTGAGGTCGAGGAGCGCGAGCTGGACATTGACATCGGCTTGGAGGAGGGCGCGCTGGATGCCGCGGGCGCACCTCGGCGAGCAGTTCGTCGTCGACGGTGGAGCCGCGGGCGACCTTCTGGAGCACCGTTGCGCAGCGACTTGCCGAGCGAATCGAGAACCATCGCGCCGGTCCGCGAGGCCTCCCTCGCGTCGGCGGGACTACGAAGGCCACGTCGGTAGGTAAAGCATTGGGTTTACGCCAGGCTCCCGCGACCGCCCGTCGATCACGCGGTCGAGGCCGGCAACCATCATTATGCGGGGTCGCTACTCGTGGTCTCGTCGTAGGAATCCATGGCGACGCCCGCCCTGGCGTCAGAAGCCCCCGCGACCGCCGCCGAAGCTCAACCCCGTGCGGGTGAAGGTTCGCGAGGAGACGGTCGAAGTCCGGACCCTCGACTGCCGCGAGGTGCTCCACGCGTACTCGAAGGAGGATGCGTGCTCGAGGCGCGCCGGTGCATCCAGCTGCCGCCGCCCGTGGTGCGTCGAGGCGTGTCCGATCACGCAGGACTGCCGGGAGTACATCCGCTGTCGCGATCGGGACTTCGAAATGCGCCGGCCCGGCGTCATGGCCGCCGCTCGACAACCCGCTCGCCACCGCCTCTGCAAGGTCTGCTACCACTACTGCGAGGACGCCTGCGTCGTGAAGAAGAAGGGGGTGCCGATCGCCATCCGACACCTCAAGCGCGCTTCGGCTCAGTTCGGCATGATGGACTTCGTCTACGTCCCGCGAAGCCCCGGGACGGCGCGTCGCCGTCGTCGGCGCGGCCCGGCCGGGATGATGGCTGCCTGGGAGCTCGGCATCCGGGGGTACCGGTTACGGTCTTCGAGCAGGAGCCGTGCATCGGGGCCTGATGCAAACGATCCCCGCCTACCGGATGACCGACGCGGACGTGGAGACGGACCGCGCGCGGTTCAAGGACCTCGACGTCACGTTCGTGCGCGGCCGCAAGATCGGGGTCGGCACCTCCCTGATGCAGCTGCTGGAAGAGGGGTACCGGGCGGTCTTCCTCTCGATCGGAACCCCCACCCACCGGACGCTGGACGTCACGGGGGAGGAGCTGCCCGGGAGTCCTGCCGGTGCTACCGCTCCTCAAGGACATCAACGTCGGGAAGACGGTGACCGTTGGGAAGGAGATCCTCGTCATCGGCGGCGGCGACGTCGCCATGGACTCGGTCCGATCCGCGCTTCGACTCTCCAAGGGCGGGCACGTCACCCTCGTCTACCGGCGCACCGGGCGGAGATGCCGGCGGATCCCGAGGAGGTCCACGGCGCCGAGCAGGAGGGGATCCGATTCCTGTTCCTGAAGGCCCCGCTGGAGATCGTCGGAAACGGGCACGTCGAGGGGCTGCGGGTCCAGACCATGGAGCTCGGACCGCCCGCGGCCGACGGTCGGCGCTCCCCGGTCCCGGTCCCGCTCCGAGGAGACGATCCCCTGCGATACCGTGGTCATCGCCGTCGGCCAGAAGGCCGACCTCACCGGAATGGACGGCGGCCTTCACCTGGGTCACCAAGCAAGGGTGGCCGGAGGGGAAAGGCCCCGTCTACGCCACGAACGTCCCGGGGATCTTCTCCGCCGGGGGCCGCTCGGTCGTCTACGCGATGGAGTCCGGCACCAAGGCCGCCGAGGCGATCGACGCCTACCTGTGCCAGAAGGACGGTCGTCCGGTCGAGCCACGCCCCGATGCCTTCGGGCGCAACGAGCCGTACAGCGGCCGCCCGGCACGACCCCGATCCGGGTCTAGGGCATCTCCGCCGCTGGAGCCGGGCCACGGGCCGGTTGGAGAGGTCCCATGAGTCCCGCCGAGTTGGAGAAGGCTATTTGGCCACCCTCGGTGCGTGGGTTCAGCGAGGCGTTGATGAGCTGGGGTCGTCGGACCATGGTCGCGGCGCTCCTCCTGGCGTTCCTGGTCGCGATCCCCGTCCTCCCCCTTTCCTCCGGGAACGGTCGACCGGCGAGGCCGTCGGCGACGGAACGACGGTCCCGGTCCCGTCGGGGGCCGCCATGGTTCCCGAGGCGCTCGATGCACCGTGGGCCGTCCGGGCGGGACGACCCGACGATCGCATCGGGGGTCGCCGCCCGCTCGGTGGTGGGCGGGAACCTCACCGTCGCCCTCACCTTCTGGCCGAGCCATAGCGCGATGTTCGAGGCCGCATCGTCCCCCGCCGGCTTCCTCACGCCGCCGGAGATCGCGCAACAGTACGGGTTGACGCCCTCGGCGTACTCGGCGATCGAGCACTACTTCCTCGCCCGCGGGGTTGGCATCCTCCACGAGTGGCCCGACCGGCTGGCGCTGACCGTACGGGGCCCGGCCGATGCGGTGGACGCGGCGTTCGACACGCAGGTCGTCGAGGGCACGATGGGGAACCGCACGGTCGAGTTCCCCGGGTCGGCCCCGTCGCTGCCCGCCCCGTTCTCCTCGGAGGTCGCCGCCGTCAGCGGGCTCTCCGATGCGCAGACGAGCTTCGAGCTCCCGTTCGCGCGGACGGACTCGCCCGCCGCCTCGCCCTTGCAGGGACGAACGACCAGCACGGTGGACCCGAACGCGCTCCACACGGTCTACGGCTTCGACCAGCTCTACAACTACTCGGGCAGCCCCCACTACGCGACGCGTGGGGATCGCCCTGATCCTCCTGGGGTCCGGCGACGACCCGGCCCGACCTCCAGTTCTACTACAGCAACATGTACCCGTCCGAATTCCCCGCCATCACGATCGCACCGTATCCGGTCGATGGCGCGCCCGCCCCGTCCTCGAGCGCGGTGGCCGATCCGTCGAACGCCACCCAGGAGATGACCCTCGACCTCGAGTGGTCCGGAACGGCGGCCCCCGGCGCGACCCTCGACGCGGTCTACGCCCCCGACGGGGCGTCGAGCAACGGCTACTCCCCCTCGGATGCGACGATGGAGGATGCCGTCAACGACGCCGTCAGCTCCATCGCCGGGGTCGACGTCATCTCGATGTCCTTCGGAAGCCTCGACGGGCAGGACCCGAGCTTCCAGGCCGCGCTCTCGGTCAGCTTCGCGAAGGCGGCGATGGAGGGGATCACCGTGCTCGGCGCCTCCGGCGACACCGGGGGGGATTCGGCCGGCACGTGCAGCGGCGGGCCCGCCCCGCAGTTCCCGCGCCTCGCCGTACGTCGTCGCCGTCGGCGGGACCGCGCTGGTGCCAGCCTCGATCTGCAGGGATCCGTCACCGGGCTCGACAGCGAGCCCGCCTGGAGCCTTTCCGGAGGAGGCTACTCGAACCAATACGCCGCCCAGCCCTGGGAACTCGTGGGCAGCGCCGCCGGGCCGATCCATACGTACGGCAACGGGCACCGCGGCATGCCGGACGTCGCCGGTGGCGGCCCAGAACATCTTCTACTACGACGGGTCGATCGCGTACGGCTCGGGAACGAGCTTCGCGACGCCGATGTGGGCCGGCCTCGTCGGGGAGATGGATGCGGTGCGGGGAACGCCGGTCGGGTTCATCACGCCCCGACTCTACCAGGTCGGCGCCGAGGAGCCCGAGGGGACGAGCGTCGACGGCCTCGGCGACATCACGAGCGGCTCGACGTGCGTCGCCACGGCCGTCCCAGGCTGGGACGCCGCGACCGGGTGGGGCAGCCCCCGAGCGCTCCAGCTCTTCGAGCACCTCGCGGGCACCTTCGTCAACGTGAGCCTCTCGGCGAGCCCGTCTCCCGTGGCGCCGGGCCAAAGCGTGAGGATCACGGTCCGGGTGGTCAACGAGTCGAGCGGCCGGCCGATCCCCGGCCTGCCCGTCGGCTTCAGCGTCGCCGGTCCGTACTCGGGCCGTGCAGCAGCTTCACCCCCTCGAACGGGACCACGGGCCCCACGGGTTCGGCCAACGCGTCGATCGGCGTCTCGGCCTGCTACTTCGGCAACTCCGTCACCGTCGACGTCGACGTGGAGTCGGACGGCTACTACGGGAGCAACTCGACGACCCTCGCCGTGAACCTGCTCGGGTTTTCGGGGTTCCTCGCGCTCGCGCAGACCTTCCCCTACGACATCGTCGCCTTCGCCCTCATCATGGTCGCCGCCCTCGGCGTCGGCCTCGCTGGGGATGGCGCCGCCGCACCCGCGCCCGGGTCCTGCACCGTCGACTGAGCCCGGAGAGCTGTCTGGCCTCTCGGCGGCCGCGCCCGCAGGGACCGAGGGCCAGGGATCGCCCGCGGCGGCGTCGCCGCCGTCCTACCTACCGGCGCCTCCGCCGCCCCCGCCCGAACGCGTTGGCGAGCTGAGTGCGCACGCCCGCCATCCGAGGACGGGGCCCCGCCCCCGACTCCGCCGACGGGCAGGCCTGCCCAGGATCGGGGGTCCGCGCCTCCCTCGAAAGCCGGGGACGACCAGCGCCGACACGACGCGCCGGGACATCGACGACCACGCGAGCCTGCGACAGGGTTCGCCAGGACATCCTCAACTTCGCCTCGGTCGCCGGAGATTCAGCTCGTAGACCGGGCGCACCAACGAGGAGGCGGTGACGATCGCGCTGCGGCGCTACCAGCGCAACGTGACCGCGGACCTGAAAGCGCGCGACCCGGCGCAGGAGCTGGTGGGCCGCAGCCGGCTGGAGGTCCACCGGGCGTCGCGCTCGTCCGGACGCGCGACTCCCTCGACGTCCTCGACCGGTCTCTCGGTGGGCCGCCAGACCCTCGCCTCTCCGTCCGCCGCCGCGTGTTCGAGCTTTGGCGGTCGAGGGCGACGACGATCTTGCGCGACGAGGCCTTCTGTCCACGCTCCTCCTGGAAGATCCCGGTGAAAGCCGCTGCTCGACGTCGAGCGGGGTCTCGGCACCCTCGCGCTCCGCGGGACCCTTGAGGTCCAGGACACGCCGGGCGTCATCGCCCACATCGCGGACGCGCTCTTCCGGGGCGGCATCAACTGCGTGGAGGTCATCAGCGTCCACACCGACTCGCTCTTCGTCTTCCACGACGCGGACCTCCTGAGGGCCTACCAGACCCTCGCGGGACTCGCCCCCGCGAACCCGGGGACCTCCCGACGGCTGAAGTCGCGAGCGGACACGCGCCGCGCGAATCGACCCGGTAGGGACAGCACGCTCAAAGGACATCGACCGGCTCTGGTATTCTTCGGACTGAAATGGCGAGCGCGGCGGGACTCGGCGCGTTTCGGTACCTGGGGGTAGCACTGCTCCGCCGGCTGCCGACCACCCCGAGCTCGAGGTCACTTTGGCCGTCTCCAAGAGCCACGCGGGCCACGCTGTGGCCGACGTGCTCCCGAACCTCGCCGTATGCTACCCTCGCTCACCTTCGCCCCCGACGCCCGCGGTCGACGCCGACGTCGCCTTCCTCGCCTAGCCGGGTGAGGCGATGCAGGTCGTTCCGGGGCCGCTCAGCGGGGTCGGCGCCGTCGACCTCGGGCCGGACTACTGGATCCCGACCCGCCGAGTACGCCCGCGTCTACAAGCGCCCGCACACCGACCCCGAGGTACCTCGGCGAGGCGGTCGATGGGACTCCCGAGCCTTCCGCTCCCAGCTCCAGGGCGCCCGGGGCCCGGCGAACCCTGGGCCGTCACCCGACCGCGACGCTCCTCGCCCTGGCCCCGCTCCTGAAGGCGCACGCGCTCGCCGTCGGTCATCGTCGACGAAGAGCGGCACCTCCGGCGCGGGCCACGAGCTCTCCGCCACCTCGCACCACCCGGAAGCCGCGCTCACGGTCTGGCCGTACGGGACCCCGAGCACCGCCACGTCCCCGAGATGCGCGGCGTCACGGCCCGCCTGGGGCCCGAGCCGCCGACGCTCGTCTTCGTCCCACACCTCGTCCCGATCGTCCGGGGCATCCTGTGCTCGAGATCTACCCGACCGCGTCCGCCAGCTCGGACCCCGACGGCTCGGCCGGCCCTCCTCTCGTCGTTCTACGAGGGCTCGCCGTTCGTGCGCGTCGGCCCCGTGCCGAGGCTCCCGTGGGCCGACGGTTTCTGCACGGAAAAACGCATCTGCAGCTTCTCAAAATCGCTTCGCCCTTCGCTGTCGAGCGCCACCACTTCCCCGTCCAGCCATGCTTCGTCGGCGTCGACGTTCGCCGCAAGCTGCGACAGCTCCGGATATTCCCGCGTGACGTCCCGGTCCGAGCGCGACCATAGCTGTACCTTGCCGTCTCGCACCGCCGCCAGCGTTCGCCCGCCATCCCATTTGATCTCGAAGAGCCAGTCCGCGCCGGAAAAGGGAGCGTCCGCGAGACTCGCCAGCGCCACGCGAATATTTTGCGGCATAGGAGCTTTGCGCGCACCCGCCGGCATCTTGCGCTTCGTGTGTTTCTTCGCCGGAGGTGGATCAGCTTCCTCACCGTCCCTTTTTCCAGGGAGGATCACTCGCGGCGCTGCATTTGTCGAGCTGCCAACCGCCGCCGAGTCGCGGTGCTTGATCAGCAGCCATTCCCTGCCCGATTCGCTTCTTCGCAGCTTCACCAGCACAAAACTTCCATGCAGTTTCTGGCCATGCAGGATGAATTTCAATTCGCCGCGGCGAAGCTGCTCGCTCGCCGAAGCCTGCCCTTCCATTTCGTACGTGCCTTCGTCCCAGATTCTTACTTCGCCCGCTCCGTAGTTTCCGGCGGGAATCGTGCCGTGAAAACTCCCGTACTCGAGCGGATGATCTTCGGTCTGCACCGCGAGTCGCTTGTCGGCAGGATTCAGCGATGGACCTTTTGGAACGGCCCACGATTTTAGGACTCCATCGATCTCGAGGCGAAAATCGTAGTGCAGCCGCCGGGCGTGATGTTCCTGGACGACAAACCGGTTCCCGCCCCGAGCGCGTTCCTTTCCGCGCGGTTCGGAGGTTTCCTCGAATTTCCGCTTTCGCCGGTATTCGCCAAGCGGCGCCATGGCCGCATTATAAACTCCGCCGAAGCGGGCAAGAGAACCATAAACGCGCGTACAGCATCTAATTTCGGACGCTAAGGAAAGATTACGACAGGTTGCATATCCCGGCCGGAGCAGCTTTGGACGCTCGATGAAGCGGAATCCCGAGCCGGCGAATCAGAACTGAGGTGAACGAAACATGGCAACTCTTACGACGGCTGCGGCGAAGACTCGCAGCAAACAACACGACAACGTGGAAAAGCTTCTGAAAAGCAAGCGAGACGAGCTGCGCCGCAAACTGAATCACCGCTTCGGCGACGTCACGGTCGACCGCGAGCCAGATGACGAAGGCGCGCTGGCAACGAGCAACTTCGCCAAGGACTTGGCCATCGCGACGATCGAGCGCGAGCGCCAGGAATTGGCAGAGATCGAGGCGGCACTCGCACGCATCAAGTCCGGCGAGTACGGCGTGTGCGAGACATGCGAAAATCCCATCCGCGAGGTTCGCCTTCAGGCTTTGCCGTGGGCCCGGCTCTGCATTCGCTGCGCCGACCGCGGCCCGGACCTCGCTCTCGCCGGAGATTGAAGGTTAGGCGCTGCGGCGCGGCCCGATGAAAGCTTGAAACGCGTCCGCGATTCGGCTGGGAAGATCTGCGGGAGACTTCTTCGGCAGCAGTTCGTGCCCCGCGCCATCCACTTCCATCAGCTCGTGCCGCGCCGGAATCAGCTCCAGCGCGGCTTTCATTTCCGCGATGGAACCGAACGGATCGCGCGTGCCGTGAACGAAGAATGCGGGCTTCGTGATTTTCGGAAAGTGCGCCGTGCGAAGCTGCTCCGGCTTTCGCGGAGGATGAAGCGGGTAGGAAAGCAGCAGCAAACCCTCCGCCGCCTGTGGTTCCTCGGAAATCAGAATCGTCGATTGGCGCCCTCCGTACGAATGTCCGCCCAGGAAAACGCGGCCACTCACTTTCGTTTGCAGAACCGCCAGCGCCCGCCGCAGACCGTCACGGTCTCCCTTTGCGCCGCCCGGGAAAGGCGGCCCGTGCGGACGCGCTTGCCGGAACGGCAGATCGAACCGCAACACGGTGAACCCGGATGTGACGAAAGCATCCGCCATGTGGACGAGCAGTTCTGACCGGCAGTTTGAGCCCGCACCGTGCGTCAGAAGAAGTCCGTCGCCATTGGCTCGCGACGGCAAGTGCAAAAAACCGCGAACTCCCGGCTCGCCGTCGAGATCAGTGAAAGCGGTGGACATGGCTTAGGTAGGTCTTCGGAAAACAGAGATAGAGAGGTTGTGGTCAGGCGTTGCGCTTTTGGGCCAGATCGTCTCGATACGCTTCTTTGCCTGCGCGCACGGCGCCGCGAATCCTGCCTTTGGCATCGTTCACTGAATCTTCCACCTGCGACTTAACGTCATCCACCGTGTCGGTGACAAAATCCCTGCTGCGTCGGGCGCTTTTGGCTATCAGCTCGCGCGTTTCTTCGCCGGATTGCGGCGCCAACAAGAAGCTCAACGCGATGCCCACGCCCAAACCTACCGCAAAGGCTCCAATTGCCTGACCGCCGCTATTTCGTGCCATGATTCCTCCTCTGCGACCGGAATTCCCTGACGCCAACGGGGTCTAGGCTACTCCTGGTAAGTGCTATCGGCAATCCCCGGAAGCATGTACAGCCCGCGCGGGCGATTTGGATGCGCGACTGGAAGCCATTTCAAAAATGATTGACTCGGAAGGGCGGGGCTTCAGCCCCTGAAGCCACATCATGGATCGCGCTTAAGCGTTTCTAAGCTACTTCTACTTAGCATCGGCCGCTTGCTTCGGCTCAATTTCAAACACCGTGCAACTGCCGGCTCGTTTTCCGGCCACGCCGAACACCGATTCCACATACTGGGCGCCCGCATCGCGCTCCGGCGAATCGAACACCACGACGGCCCGCAAGTTCAGGCTGCGAATCGTTGCCGCCGCAGCTTTGCCGGTCCGAGGCTTCGTCCACCGGAACCTTCAATATTCCCTCGAGCGCGAGCATCGAGCGCAGAACCGGAAGATTCCAAAACTCATCCCAAATGCGTTCTGGCGTGTACGACAAATATCCGTCGACCAATGCGTACTGACCTCCGATCCGTCGCTTGCATCCACATGCTCTTCATGCAGTAGGGCGCAACCACGAGGGGAAACGTGAGAACGGTTCCGCCGCGAACGTTCTCCGGCAAGATGCAACTCTGCGCTGCGGCTGTGTCGCCAGGCGCCGCAGGATCGACAATCGACGATCTCGGAAACGGAACGGTCAGATAGTCGAGCAGCAGCAAAACAGCCACCAGCGACACCAATGCGTATTGCTGCCATCTGCCTCTGAAATTCTCAATCAGGAACGCAACTCCCAGCGAGCTGAGAATCGCGGCGCACAAAGCCACAAGCACGTGAAACCGCGCAGGCGCCGAAATAAACTCCGCAAAGCGAATGTGATAGAGCAGCGCCGCAGGCCCGACGACACCGAGCGAGTTGCCGAGCACCCGTATTTGTGGCCCCAGCGACAGCAGGTAGAAAAGAGAGCCCAGGATGCAAGCCCGCACGACCCACTTCTTGTGCTCCTTTCTTCCCTTCCAAATTCCCAGGGCAGCAAGCGCGAGAACCACCGGACCGATATATACAGTCCCCTCAAATCCGGCCGAGAACAGCTTCGGATTCCACTCTCGAGCGAAGTGGCCAAGCAGAATGTGATTCCAGCTCGGAATCAGGAAACCGAGGGCGTCAGCCGAGAACTGCTCGAAGTGACCGGTTCCTCGCGACACGGGCATCCCGGAGGGATCGCGCAAGAGCATCCTCAGCAGCGGCGCGATCCCGACAAGGAAAGTGATCGCCGCTGGGGCAAAAGCCTTCCACGCTCTCTTGAGCGGTGTGATCCCTCCCAATGCGATTTCAATCACCAGCATGAATAAGCCAAACAGCACGCACAGAACGGTGTAGTTGTAGTGGGCAAAGACAGTGAGTAGCAGAGCGAAGCCAAGCGCAACTCCGAGTTTCCACGAAGGGTTCTGCTCACGCAGAACAGCGTCGAGCACCAGCACGAACAACGGAATCGGAAACGCGGTCACGAGGCTCAGATGCCCCAGCGCCTGCGCCAGTAAAAAAGGACTGAATCCGAAAACGACGCCACCGATCAAAGCCGCGGTTTCGTTGCGGCAAATTCTGAGACAAAGCAGGCGCGCAAAAAACGCAGCCAGCGCCAACTGCAGAATCAGCGACAAGTTGTACGCGAGCGCCGGACCTGCCACAAGACTCACGGGCAACGCCAACGTCCCAGCCAGCGGGTCCGTCGTGCTCCACGCCAGGTTCACTCGGTTGGGATAGTAGATCAGGTGGGTGTAGAAGGGATTCTCCGCGTGCGAGACCGCGTGTGCGAAGTGCCACAGAAACCAAGCGTGCTGGTAATTGTCGCCCGCGTACCCCAGCAGCGCCGAACGCGGCGAGAGCGACCCCGGTAGCGTGAAGATTACGCCAAGCAGAAGACAAATCAAGAACACGATCAGATGATTCCGCACCGAACGAGCGGTGTCAGTGCGCCAACCGGTTGCCTGTTCCTGTGCGCGATTTGCGGGGCTCACTTCCAGATTATAGAGGGTAGGTACGCCGCGACGGGTCAATGAAAATCATGCGAGGTAGTTTCAGCCCGCGATATCGATAGAGCCCGAACACGTTCCGCTTTCACCGAAACCACGCCTTCCTGATTTTGCAGTTTGCCTTCGATGAGCAGGAATGGATGCTGCACCACCACCGCGTGATCCTCCTCGAAAAGTTGCGGCGTGATGATGGCGTTGGCGATGCCCGGTTTCGTCTTCGAGGCTGAGAAAGACGAAGCCCTTCGCCGTTCCCGGACGCTGGCGCGCGATCACGGCTCCGGCCACTCGCACGCTCGCTCCATCGGGAAGATTCCGCAGTTCCATCGCGGAGCAAATGCCTCGCCGCTTCATTTCCGCGCGATGGTAGGCCATGGGATGAGGCCCCACCGTCATTCCCGTGCCGCGAAAATCAGCGACGAGCCTTTCTTCCGAATGTCATGGGCGCCAGAGGCGAACGAGCATCGCAGCTGGGTCGAGACTATCCGCCGATTGCGCAGACAGCGCTTCGGCGCTTCAAACAGACGGTCCCGCGCGCCGCGCCGCGCGCTCGATTTGCCACAACGCATCCCGCCGATGGATCCGCGCGCTGTTCTCGCCCGCAATGAAATTCAAAGCGCCAATCTCCGCCAGCGCGGCCAGTTCGGATTTTTGAATCGCCGGAACGCGCAGCTTCAAATCTTCAATCCGAAGCAAACGGCCGCATGGCGCGTTCGCTGCACAATCTCCGCGCGCAATTTCCTCGCGCAAGCCTTTCACGTAGCGCAGGCCCAGCCGCACGGCAAAGCCCTTGCCGTTTCCGTGATTTCTTTCGAGCGTGCACAGCCAGTCCGAACACGTCACATCGATCGGCTTGATTTTCAGGCCGTGCCGCTGCGCGTCCTTGACCAGCGTGGCCGGCTGGTAGAATCCCATCGGCTGGTTGTTCAGCATCGCCGCTGTAAACGCCGCCAGGTAATGGCACTTCAGGTAAGCGCTGGCATAGGCCAGCAACGCAAAACTCGCGGCATGCGATTCGGGAAATCCATAGAGCGCGAAGGAAGTGATCGATTGCACGATCTTGTCTTGCGTCTCCGCGCTCGATCCCATTTCTCTCCATGCCCGCGCGCAGCTTTTTCTCGATATCCTTCATGCGCTTTTCGGAGCGCTTGAATCCGAACGCGCGGCGCAGTTCCTCCGCTTCGCCTCCCGTGAATCCCGCGGCGATCATGGCCATGCGCAGCAACTGCTCCTGAAAAAGCGGCACTCCCAGCGTGCGCGCCAGCACGGGCTCGAGCGAAGGATGCAGGCATTAGCGAGCCGCTTCGCGCCCCTGGCGGCGCTTCAAATAGGGATTCACCATTTTCCCGACGATCGGTCCCGGCCGGATGATTCGCCACTTGCACCACAATGTCGTAGAAACATTTCGGCTGCAGCCGCGGCAGAAACGACATTTGCGCGCGGCTTTCGATCTGAAACATGCCCACCGTGTCCGCTTTTTGCAGCGTCTCATAAACTGTCGGATCATTCGCGGGCAAGTGTGCCGAGATCTCACTTCTTCGCCGTAATCCTCGCGAATAATCTTGAATCGAATCTTCCAGCACGGCCATCATGCCCAAGCCGAGCAGGTCCACTTTCACGATGCCCATGTCGGCGCAATCTTCCTTGTCCCATTGCACCACCACGCGCCCGGGCATCGTGGCCGGCTCGAGCGGCACAACCGAATCCAGTTGTCCCTGGCACACCACCATTCCGCCCGAATGCTGCCCCAGATGCCGCGGCAAATCCTGAACCATGCAGGCACAGCTCGAAAAATTTGCGAATTTGACGGATTCTGAAGATCCAGGCCGGCGTCGCGAAACTGGCGCTCGAGCGTGTCGTTCGCATCCCGGTATTCCCAGGCGCCCACCAGGCTCGCCAAGCGATCCAGCATTTCCGGCTGAAACGAAAGCACCTTGCCGATTTCGCGCGCCGCCGAGCGCCCGCGATAGGTGATGACGTTCGCCGTCATGGCCGCGCCCAATTTTCCGTAGCGCTCGTACACGTACTGAATGGCGCGTTCGCGCTGGTCGCCGCTGGGCAGATCAAGATCGATGTCGGGCCATTCGCCGCGCTCTTCGGAAAGAAATCGCTCGAAGAGCAGTTCCATTCCCACCGGATCGACCGCCGTAATGCCCAGCGCAGTAGCAGACCGCGCTATTCGCCGCCGAACCGCGCCCTTGCACCAGAATGTTGTGCTCGCGGCAGAAGCGCACGATGTCCCAGACGATCAGGAAATAGCCGGCCAGATCGAGCTTTTCGATCAGGGCCAGTTCGCGTTCGATCTGCTGCCGCGCTCGTTCGTTTTCGAGCCCGTAGCGCGCCACCATGCCTTCGTGCGTGCGCTGGCGCAGAAAACTCATTTGCGATCTCGCCGTCCGGCACCGGATATTTCGGAAACTTGTATCCCAAATCGTTCAGCGTGAATTGCAAACGCGAGGAAAGAATCCTGCGTATTGGCCATCGCTTCCGGCAAGATCCGAAAACAACTGCGCCATCTCCGCGGGGGATTTCAAATAGCGCTCGGAATTGTGGGCGAGCAGTCGTCCCGCGGTCGCCAGAGTGCGATGATGGCGAATGCAGGTGAAAACGTCCAGCACTTCCCGCCGCTGCGGCCGCGCATAGCAGACGCCGTTGGTCGCCAGCAGCGGCAAGCGCAATTTCCGCGCGATTTCAATGGCCGCCTGGTTGCGCGCTTCTTCTTCGCGGTAGAAGTGCCGCTGCAATTCGACGTAAACATTTTCCCGGCCGAATATCTCGCAGAGCTGCTGCACGCATTCCGTCGCCGCCCGCGATTCCTCCTTGCGCCAGCGCATGCGCCAGAGGACCTTCCTCTCCTCCCGTGAGGCAAATCAGGCCTGCCGCTTTTTCGGCGATCTCTTCCCGGCAAACATGCCCTTCGCCTTTTCGCGCGCGCAATTTCATGCGCGTGATCAGCCGGCAAAGATTCTGGTAGCCCGCGCGCGATTCGACCAGCAGCGGATACCGCCAGCCCTCCGCCGACGTCACTTCCGCGCCAATGTGCGCCTGCACTCCAATTTTCTTCGCGGCCAGATGAAAACGCGGCGCGCCGTACACGCCGTCGCGGTCCAGCAAAGCCATCGCCGGCATCCCGTGCTCCGCGCACACGCCGGCCAATTCTTCCGGTATCGAAGCGCCTTCGAGAAAACTGAAGGCGGAGCGCGCATGAAGTTCGATGTACATCAATCGTACATCCCTCGCACGAACCAGCCCTGGCGAATCGCAGTCGTAAAAAATGCGATACAGCCCGCGCTTGGGAGGTTCGCTGTGACTTGCATTCGGAATTCGCTCCCATTGCTGCGGTCCAGCGGCAACGTCAACTCGCGCTTCGAACGCGGACATCAAACCGAATCTCCAGGTCCCATTCATCCTGCTGCCAGGCGTCTTCCCGCCACCAATCTCCGGAAGTGCGCCACGGCCCGGACGCCGCCACCACATCGCCGCGCATCCCGCGAAAAGAAACGCGCACCGGACACCCTTCGCGCAGCTCCACGCTCGCCGGCAGCGCCGGCCGGAAAATTCGAAACCCGTGGCTCTGTTGCCATCCTCGGCGGGTCGCGGCGCTTCAGCACCTTGTCATCGCCGTCGATTTGCCGCGCGCTGCCACGGAGCGACAAATCGGCACATGCGAAATTCTCCGGGCCGATGCGTGTCCATCAATTCGGGCGAACCGATATTGCGAATCGCCCACCAGATTCGCCAGCCGCGCGATGGTCAGCTCCAATTTTTCCGGATCCGGAACACTCGGAAGAAATAGCTCGCCCTGCGAAACACGCGGCCGCGCCGGATCGGCCGCCAGCACGATTTTCAGGATCGGCGCGGAAGGAGGCTCCGCTTGCAATTGCAGGCGCAGCAATTTCAAAAGCATTTTGGAATCCCGCATGGGCACCGGCAGGCTCAAAACCTTCTCATAGATTTTCGGCGCGGATTTCTGCAGGGGATCGGTAAAAGCCGGCTCCAAATCGAATCGCACACGAATCGCGCACGCCGCCAGCGAACGCGCCGCCAGCCGCGCGCACAATTGATCGAGCAATCGCCCCAGCAGAAATGACAAGGGTTCGAGTTCCTCCACCGCATCTTCGAGCTCCATTTCCTCTTCGAAAGTGCAGTGTCCGGCTCGGCCAGCACCATGGAACGCGATCGCATTCCCCGCGCGCCAATTCGTGCAGGCGGACTCCTTCCTGCCCCAGATCGTTCCGAAAGTTGCAGAACCGGCAACGCCGCCAGCGCCTGCGCAGGTGCGTACGCCCCAGCGTCCAAGCGTTTCGAGAACTCTCCGTCGACGGAGAAAGAACGCCCACCGGCAAACGCCCCAGCCACGCTGCGATTCTTCGCCCGGCAGGAATCACGGTAATCCCCGAAAAACCGCGCGCCGCAAGAACAGCCACGTCGATATTCGAGGCCACGGCCACATGCGCGATCAAGCCGAGGCGCGGTGCGCGCTCCCTCAGTTGCCGGGCAATATCTTCTTCAGAGCCGAATAAGGAATTCAGGCCGGCAAGATCGATCACGATCGTGTCCGGCGCAGTATCTTCCATGCGCGGCGAAACCGACCAGCCGAGATCCAGCAAAGCCGCATGCGCGGCTTTCTCCTGCGTCCGCGATCGCTGGCGAATTTCGATCGCCGCAGAATTGTTCCACCTGCGACTTCGTCATCCCCAACGTGATTCCCGCCTTCGCGGCGGCTTCGTTCGCTGCCACCACGCTCCACAGCGGCGCAGCGCCGTCGATCAGCGCAAGCGCGCGATCGCGCAGAGCGGCTCCCGCCGCACCACCGCCTGCACCATAAAGTTCGGAACGAAAATGGAAGCAAATCTCATCTCCTTTCTCGTTCTTCTCGGCGTCCTCTGCGTCTCTGCGGTAAGGCTCTTTTCGCTTTTATCTGTGTTCATCTGTGAATTAAGGTTTTTCTCTGTGCCCTCTGTGTCTCTGTGGCAAACCCGCTTTGCATTCGCATCACTTCTGCCCGAATCGCCGCTCCATCAAACAAACACGTATGCGCATTACAAAAGAACACACTCTCCTCCACGTCTTCGACCACTCCGCCGCCCGCGCTCCCATCCGCAGCACCAGCGACGCGCACGTCTTGGCATTCGACTCCTGCTCGAGCACCATAAAAATCGTCGGCGTATCCTCCACCGCGCGCCGAAAACGGAACCACGCATTCAACGGAACGTACCGCACCGTCTCCGGAGGAATATCGCCCAAATCCAGCGCGACCATCCCGAAGCCTCCGCCCTGCAGCAGCAGATCCGTGGCGCGAAGCGCCTGATCGATATTCCGGCAGCGCACCCACAGCAACCGTTTCAGTTCCACGCCCGCCAATTCCGCCGAGTGCGGATCGAACGCATCCCGGCCATCGATCAGCGCGCACGCTTCCGCATCCGCCGTTCTCGAAGCCAGCGCCGCCACCAGCAAACTCGTTCGGCCGGAACACGGCGGCCCGCAAATTTCCGTCAGTCCGCCGCGAGGCAAGCCTCCGGCCAAAGAATCGATTTCGGGAATTCCCGCGGAAACCGTTTCCACAATCTTGCGGTCGCGGTAATTGAACGGCGCAGAGACGCGTGAAGCGAGAGCCGCTTCCACTTGAGCGCGCAATGCAGCGAGATTTCGGGCCATGACGGATCGACCGAGGCAAGAAGAAGGAAGGGGACGAGTTTCGCTTTTTCTTCGCCTACGCCAAAAATTTTGCCCTAACCCTCGCCCATTGTCAAGCCGGCGCTATCAGTGGGTTATGCCTTGCGCGGAAGACCCGACTCCATCACCACCACAAAGTCCGGCAGCCCTTCCACTCGATTAAGAAAGTCGCAATAAGAGCGGCAAAGAGCCAGTGACGCGAAGGCTTTCGCAAGAGGGCGCGTGGAGAGGCGGACTTTGGGAGCGGAAGCGTGATCCTTCTGTCGCTCGAGGGAGTGAACGTAGCGCCGGTTTTGATCGGAGGAACTTGGACTGACGATGTAGAAGAAACACCCTTCGTGAGGCTTTTCCGATATCAGGACTGGCCTGTCACCGTGCATGCTGATGCCCTGTCTTGAGTTCTGGTTTTTTCACGTCGAGTTGAGTGAGCATATCTTTTCCGCAGGGCCGCACCCAATAGGTGAAAGGTACCAAGTGCGGGTACCAAAGTGAGGAACCCGACGCATCTTTCAGCCCGCGTAACCAGTCCGGGGAGTTTTTGTTCCATACCCATTTAGGAGATTCTTGAGGCCTGCGCATTTTTTACCCAATACTAGGACTCCTCCCTAATAGCTATCCGCCCTTAGTATCTTTAACTTGCAGGCAGCTCTTTTGGTAGCCCGCTTGCGCCAAAGACCGTGCAGTCTTGGAGGTGAATCTGTGCGCGTACTCAGCAAGACAGAACTCATCACGACGTCATTCCTCTCGCTGGTTTTCCTGCTCGCTGGATGCGGGACCAACACGCACGCCAGCGGCGATCCGGGCACCGACAAGCCGGGCGTGCTCGCACGAATCTTCGAAACAACGAAGCCCGTAGCTGTCCCCGAGGGCACTCCGCTGGACGTCGTCCTCAACCAGAGCATTTCCACGGCTCAGAATCGTTCTGGCGATCAATTCCAGGCAACCGAATGATGAGCGCAGGTGTGGAAGCGGATTGATGCGGAAAAAGAATCGCTTTGAAGACCAAGGGACAGCCAACTCGCTGAGCGTGGCAATCTCGGGATTTGTTTGCGAGACCACAGGAGGCTTGGAAAAAGTCTCGGCGGGCTGCACGGGAACGCTAACCTGAGCCTGGGAGCAGCCGCGGCGTGACTCGGATGCGGCTGTTTGGGCCGGACAATCGCTCTTACGACGAAGAATCCGAGTAAGACGACAACAGCGAGGCCGAGGCCACGCCATAAGAGTGGATTGATTCGGGAAAGATTCGCGATTGGCGCTCTCGGCCGCGCTTGATTCCGAACCCCTGGAATCTTGGGCATCTCCGCCGGGAAGTTAACCTTCTTGGGCTCAGCAACGGGCTGCGGGATGACTGTTCGGCGATCGGCGGCGGTGGCGCCGCAACGATCACATTCGCTTTTCTTCCTGCGGCCCGGCTATTGCGCAAGTCCTCGAGGAACTCGTTGCAACTCTGGTGGCGGTCGGCGGGATTCTTCGCCAGAGCCCTCATGATCGCGCTGCTGATACCCGGCGGGATCGTGGGATCAACGCTCTCCGGCGGCGCGGGGGTCTTCGCTCAGGATCTTGTAAAGCACGGTGGCGACATCATCCCCGGGAAAAGGCTTTTGGCCGCTTATCATTTCGTACAGCATCACACCCACGGAGAAAATGTCGGACCGCCCATCCACCGGCTTGCCCTTCACCTGCTCGGGAGACATATAGCTCGGTGTACCCACGACGTGCGCGGTCTGCTGGGCGGTTCCGTATTGCAGAATTTTCGCTGTCCCGAAATCGGTGACCTTCACGACGTCGTCGCCGGTGATCATGATGTTGGCCGGCTTGATGTCGCGATGCACCACGTTGCGTTCGTGCGCGAACTGCAGAGCCGAGCAGATCTGCTCGGCGATGCGCAGTACGCGCGCGAGCGGGAATCTCTGCCCGGCGTCCAGCATCGACTGCAGGCTCTTGCCTTCCACCAACTCCATCGTGATGTAGTACAGCCCGTCTTCCTCGCCTGCGTCGTAAACCACCACGATGTTTGGGTGCGCAAGCAGCCCCGCGGCGCGCGCCTCGGTCTGGAAGCGCCGCACGAGCTCCGGGCGGGACATGCCCGTACCTTCCACCGAGAGCCGAATGGTCTTAACGGCCACGGTACGCCCGATCACCGGGTCCTTGGCCCGGTCAGACCACACCCATCGCACCACGGCCCAATTCACCGACGATTTCGTATCTCCCGGCCTTTACCACCGTTTCCATTTTTGCAAGGTTGCCGCTATGCTTTCGTCACTACCGCGCACAGGAACGGGGACGTCTCTGCGTGCGCACGCCACCTCTACGGTACGCCCTACTTCTGCACCGTACTCGCCAGTTTTTGGAGGTCAATGCTCCTGCGGCATGAGTGTTTCACAATCGCTACGTGACTCGCGCAACCGCCTGGCGGCGTGGCCCTCGCGGCCCTGAATTGATAGGCCGACACTTCGCTCATGGGACTGGTGTTCAGACCGTAGGCAATGCCGGGCTTTTCCGCCGCCCTGCTACCAGCCCGCCAGCCACGCCGCCGACTACCTTAAGGCCGTGCGCGATTCGATACAGCAGTGGCTGCGGCTGTCCCCACGCCAGGCCAAATAGAACAGCGCCGCGACGACACCCACGAGCGCTCCATGCAACACAAAGCGCGACTCGACGCGCCTGCAAACCCACAAAGCAAAAACGAACGGCATCACGGCCGACGCGATCACAATCGACGCCAGGAAAGCTCGCTCGCCAAATAGAGACCGCGCTGGAAACACAATGGCGAAGACCGCCAACTCCGCCAGCACTCCCCCGATCGCAGCCCGGATCCAATGTATCCCTGTGGAATTCACGATAGCCCGGCATCCTAGCATGACTTTGTTGCACTTGGACCTTCCTGCCCCTCTCTGAAACCTCCCATCCGGCTCCGCCGTCCAACTCACTGCAAACGGGGGAGTGTCTTCTTTCAGCAATTCAAATTCGAGGAGCGGAGGGAATAGTGCGCAAACTTTGGATCCTGCCGGTGATGTTGTTTGCCGTATCGATTGTTGTGCCGATGGCAGCGCAGGCGCCGGGACATGGGAAAAACCAGAAGACGCCGGAGTCGGCAGCTCCCGACACAATGCGCGATGGAAGCAGCGACGCGCCGAGCGCAGCGGACCTGAACGCGATCTTCAGAATCAAGGACGAAGGATTCAACCGCTCGCAGGTGATGGACATCATGAGCTACCTCACCGACGTCTACGGACCGCGGCTGACGAACTCGCCGAATGTGAAGGAAGCCGGGAAGTGGACGATTGACAAGCTCAACGAATGGCAGCTCGCGAATGTCCACCAGGAATCCTGGGGGCCGTTTGGCCGAGGCTGGTCCAACGAGCGTTTCTCCGCCCAGATGATTGCGCCGCGTCCCTTCGAACTGATTGCATATCCGAAGGCGTGGACGCCTGGACTCGGCAGCGGCCCGGTGACCGCTGACGCGGTGCTGGTGCAGATGACGACTGAGGAAGAATTCGCGAAGGCGCAGACCGATTTCAAAGGTCAGCTCAAGGGCAAATTCGTGCTCACCGCGAAGCCGCAAGAGATCACGCCGCACTATGAAGCGGACGCCCATCGCTACACGGACGCGGAACTGGCGGAAATGGCCACCGAAGAAATTCCAGCGGCACGCGCACAGGACCGCGCCGCGCAGTTCCGCGCGATGCGCGAGCTGCAAACAAAAGTGCAGAAATTCCTGCTCGACGAAGGTATCGCCGCATGGATCGAAACTTCGCCGCACGATGACGGCACGGTGATCGTTCAATCAGGCGGTTCGCGCGATCCGAAAGACCCGCCAACGATGCCGCGCATCGTCCTCGCCAGCGAGCACTACGGCCGGCTTTACCGCCTGCTGCAAAAGAAAATTCCGGTCACGCTGCAAATCGACGACGAAAACAAGTTCTACGATGACGATCTGAATTCCTTCAACATCATCGGCGAAATTCCGGGCACTGACAAAGCCGATCAGGTGGTGATGATCGGCGGGCACTTCGATTCGTGGCATCCCGCCACGGGCGCGACGGACAACGGCGCGGGCTCCGGCGTCATGCTGGAAGCGATCCGCATTCTGAAAACGACCGGCGTGAAGATGCGCCGCACAGTGCGCATCGGCCTGTGGACTGGCGAGGAAGAAGGCTTGCTCGGGTCGCGCGCGTACGTGAAAGAACATTTCGCCGACCCGGAAAAGATGGAGCTCAAACCAGAGCACGCGAAACTCGATGCGTACTACAACGTCGACAATGGCACCGGCAAGATTCGCGGCATTTATCTCGAGCACAACGAAGCGGTGGCGCCGCTCTTCGCAGAGTGGATGAAGCCGTTCAATAATCTGGGAATGACCACCTTGAGCATCCGCCACACCGGCGGCACGGACCATCTTTCCTTCGACGCGGTGGGATTGCCGGGATTTCAGTTCATTCAGGATCCCATCGATTACGACACGCGCACGCACCACACCGACATGGACCTGTACGAGCGGATTCAAGAGCCGGACATGAAGCAGATGGCGGTGATCGTAGCGTCGTTCGTGTATCTCACCGCTAACCGCGAAGAAATGGTTCCGCGCAAACCGCTGCCAAAGCCCAGGCCGCAGCAACAGTTCTGAGCGCCGGCCATAAGAGACATGTGACCGAAGGAATCGGCGTCGCGGTCGGGCTCGGCGAAGTTCTGTGGGACCTGCTGCCGCAGGGCAAGCAACTCGGCGGCGCGCCCGCAAATTTCGCGTACATGGCGGCGCTCCTCGGGCATCGCGGAGTGGTGGCAAGCAGCGCGGGCCGCGACGCGCTCGGCGACGAGCTGCGACAGAAGCTCGGCGAGCTTGGCCTCGACACTTCGCTTCTTCAGCTCGATCCGGCGCACGCGACCGGAACGGTGAAGGTTCACCTCGACGCCGAAGGCCAGCCGACGTACGAGATCACCGAAGGCGTCGCATGGGATTTTCTCGAGTGGACGCCAAGCTGGCGGCAACTCGCCACAACGGCCGGCGTGATCTGCTTTGGCGCGCTCGCGCAGCGTTCGCCGCAATCGCGCGCCACAATTCAGGAGTTTCTCGCCGCCGCTCCGAAAGCAAGCCTGCGCATCTTCGACGTCAACCTGCGGCAGAAATTCTTCTCGGCGGAGGTGCTGTCCGAATCGCTGCGGCTGGCGAACGTTGCCAAGTTGAACGATCAGGAATTGCCGGTGGTAATGCGCGAACTTAGGCTGAGCTTCGACGGCGAAGGAGCTTCCGCAGAGCGGCTGCGGCGCACTTTCGGCCTGAAGCTGGTATGCGTCACGCGCGGAAGCAAAGGAAGCCTGCTGGTGAGCGAAAGCGGGCGCGACGAACATCCGGGCTTCCCAGTTCGCGTGGCCGATTCCGTGGGCGCCGGCGACGCATTCACGGCCGCGCTCGCGCACCACTTGCTTCGTGGCTCCTCGCTGCGAACCACGAACGAAGCGGCCAACCGCATGGGCGCGTGGGTGGCGAGCCAGTCGGGAGCCACTCCTCCACCAGACTCAGCTGTGCTGAAACTTGTTCTGTCCCCGGAGTCTGCCTGAGCCTACAAGCCGCGATAAATTTGAAAGGGCGCCCAGTAAAATGGCTTTTTGTAAATCGAACCGGAATGGACGAGCGAAAGTTTCGCATCGCGCAAAGCAGTTTCCGGCGACGCGCCTTTGCTAAGCCCGGCGTAGAGGCGGTTCATCAGCTGTGGCGTGGAATTGTCGTCGACTTCCCAC
This sequence comes from uncultured Acidobacteriota bacterium, assembly GCA_963788345.1. GTDB lineage: Bacteria > Acidobacteriota > Terriglobia > Acidiferrales > UBA7541 > Palsa-295. Next base: position 25,891 of record CAWBGW010000064.1, read on the forward strand.
AGCGCCGAAATTACCTCGTGCGCGCCGGCGCGCAAGAAAGCCCATGTGAGGCCGACGAGTCCTTCCCCCGAATACGTGCGCTCGCCCGCGCCGTGACATGCGGAGATCGTCACGAGTTCCGCGCGCAGCGGCTGCTTGATGATGTCGCGCGCGTACAGTTTATAGGAGTCGCCCTGCCTGGTAAGGATTACGGCCGAATCGAGCGGGCTTATAAGGCTCGCTGTCCCATGCGCTACAAAGTGAATGAACGAGAATTGGTCCGGGTGGCTGCTCAGGTATGCGTCCGGTGTCGCAGAACCATTCGCATAAACCATGCTGTTCGCGCCGGGGAAATAGCTTTCCACCTGCTTCATTTCCGATTCGGCCTGCGGCAGTTTCGGGAAGTCGCCGCTCGACGGAATTGGATCGCCTACCAGCAAAAGTTTTCTTGGCCCTGCGGACTTGGCGGCCGCCGACGCGCCGAGAAGCACGAGGGAGTTTGCGTTGGAAACGACTACATCGTCGATCCAGTAGTGCAGGTCGGGAGCCGCAACAAGGAGTGCGTCGAAGTCCAATCCGTACAGGCTGCCGTCCGGAATCACGATCACGCGCGAGCCGCTCTTCAGTTTTCCGAACGCTGGCGCAACCAGCAACTGAAACAGCTTTTGCCCGGCGACGTTCCGCGTTTCCAGCACGTCGCGCGGACCCGTGAGCGCTTGCCGGTAGGACTGAACGAGAGAATCGATCTCGGCCGTAGGCGGCAACGAGATCAAGCGAACCCGGGCTGCGTCAATCACCCAGACGTAAGAGTGCTTCGTCCCAAGCCAGTAGGAAAGAATCGTGCTGTTCAGAGTTCTCGCGGTTCTAGTCGGCTGAAAGCCGCGAATCGGAAAGGACAGCGCGGAGGAACTGAACCCTAGTCCATCGGCGAGCGTACGGGCGCGGCTCAGCTCCGCCACCTGCAAAGCCTCGTCCATCTTGCCTTCGCCGACCAGAAAATCGATGTAGTCGCCATAGACAGCGATCGCGCTCGAAAGAAATGAGAGTCGAAACTCTTCGGTTTTGACCGAGGAGCGCGCGGTTTCGACCGTCGCGACGGAGCGGCGAAACTCCCTGTCGGCTTTTGTCATGTCGCCCTGTGCCGCAGACGCGTCTGCGAGCTGCGCCTCTGCTTCCCAACGGAGGGACGTCTCCGCCCTGGGGTCTTGGATCACCTTCCGAAAAATCTGCTGCGTCCGCGCGAAACGCCCCTTGCCTGATTCAATTCGCCCGGTGACGAGCAATGAATCGGGCTGTCCGGACTTATCCGGACCTGCAGCCTCCAAATCCGACGCTTCCGTGTTGTATTTTTCAGCGAGGACGAACTGCCCACGTTCCAACGCGATCTCCGAGAGATTGTTCAGACATTGCGTGATCGTCTCCTTATCGCCGGAGCGCCTGGCAAGATCGAGAGCCGTTTGGAGGGCGGCTTCCGCCGATTCGTAGTCGTGCTCTTCGTAATAAACGCTTCCGATGTTGCTAAGCCAATAGATTCTGTCTCCCGGGAGACCGGTTTGCGTAGACGCCTGCTCGGCCTGCTTGTAGTAGATGAGGGAATTCTCGAAGTCTCCCAACTTGAAATAACTCCAACCAATGTTGCCGAGAATCTTTGCCTCCGAGCCTTTCGCACTCACCGAACGAGAGGCTTCGAGCGCCGCGCGGTTCCAGTCGACAGACTCGTCATAGTGCTCTCGTTTCGTGGCAACAAGGCCCAGATCGCCCAACGCCGCCGCCTCGAGGAAAGGAAGCTTCTGCGCGCGAGCAATCGCGAGAGCTTGGCGAAAGTCCGATTCGGCTTCCTCGTATTTCTCTTCGTGAACTTCCAGCCCCCCGCGGGAGATGGCGACGTCGCCGAGAAGTTCGGGAACGTGGGCGTCGGCCAACTGTTGGGCGTCGGAAAAGTATTTTTCAGCGCTTGCAAATTGCTGCGAGTAATCGCAGGCCAGGCCCTGGACCATTTTTCGGCGCACAGCAACTTCCGTGTTTGCGAGAGCCGGCGGCAAATCTTCGCTGAGAAGGGCGAGGGCTTCGTCGTTTGACCCCCGCAGCACGAGGATGTGCGCTTTCAGCACTCGGAAGCGCCAGGCCCACTCGGTGTTCTTCTTCGAGTACTTGCGATAGGCCTGATCCGCTTCGTTCAGTGCGGGATCCAATTCGCCGTGCCGGGCCTTCTCCCGGGCGTCGGCGTAGACGGATTCAGGCGAAGGAGCGGGATGACATCCGCCCGCGAGAAAAGCGACCATGGATGTGAAGCAGAGGGCGCGAACTGCGCGGCCTAGGGTGGAGGTGGAATGGTCTTGCCGTTGGCTTGGGCCTGTCCCGCCGTGCCCGATCCGCCACCCGGTGAACCCATCTCGAAACGGAGCATTGTCAAAATGCGGTGAGAATTTTCGGCGACGACCTCGGCCACAAAGACCTTTCCAAATTCCGGTACCGTGAACACGTGCCCCTTCTGCGTCACTCCCGGGCAGCTGACTTCCATGTCTTTCACGAGCGAGCAAAGAACGATCCCACATTCGCCGGGACTCTTTTGGACGTGACCTGTATGGTAAGGGTCCAGCGCCATTTTGCGAAATCTCTTGTTCGAATTCAGCTCTTTCCGCAGCTTTTCAAACGTGTCGATACGCTGGAAGAGTTCGGTGTCGAATTCAACTTTCACGCGGCATCCGGCAATTCGCAAATTCTCGAAATAGCTTCCCAGCACGGTGATGTGCGGCTCGCCCTCGTCCACGGGATGGCGCGAGGCGATCCGGGCGACCACGCGATCGGCCGTAACGACATTCCAAAAGTCGAGTCCCTCGATGACGACGGAAACCATCGTCGTGTGGCTATTGTCGTGATCGTTGAAGCTCCCGGACACCTGTGTCGACGCAGATTTGAACGAAACAACTTCCTTCAAGCGAAAATCCGTTACGCGCACGGAGCCGTACCCGCCGATTGTCGGCAGCGACATCCCCGCCTGAACGTCGATTGTGTGGTGAAACGGGCGGACGATCTGGCTGCTCAAGGCGTGGCCCTGAGCGTTGTAGTAGTACGTCCTGCGTGGCTCCATCGGCATCACCTTCCCGCGCGCTGACTAGTTCGAGAATTTCAGCGTGAACGGATACCGCGCAACTTCAGCGGCGGCGTTCGCTTGGGATGGGTCATATCCTCGCACAATGAGGACGTATTTCCCAGGTGTCAATCGAGCAGGCGGGATCACCAGCGGCACGGTTTGCTTCGCTTCGTCCGACGAGACGGCGGCCGACAATTCGGTGACGCCGGAATCGGACTGGATTTCAATCGCATAAGACGAAAACTGTGGCGACGGAGGAATATCCACGTAGAATCCGAATTCCTTGTCGTTCGGAACGGCTACTTCCGGCGTCGTTCCGCCACGCGAGTTTGCGCCGAGCAGCGAGAACAGTTGCACGGCCTGCGCGGAATTCGAATGCTCGAGCTCCGATCGCATCTGCGGAATCGTGCGCACGTTCTGATACACAACAACCATCAAAAGCAGCGCCATCGCGGGAATCGCAAAAGCCGGCCGCAGGAACCAAGCCCACTTGCGTGTGGCCTTGGCCTTTACCTCACTGGGAGCCGCAGAGACGCCTTCGGAACCGAGAACATCCCTCGCGCTATCGATGAAGACGGCACCCGCCCGCACCTCCTGGGCACACTCCACGCAGCCGAAGAAGTGGTCTTCGTATTCTTCGCGGGCGGCGGGAGGCATTTCGCCCAGCAAATACCGCTCGGCGGCCTTGCTGCGGACCGCCTCAGAATGATCCATATATCTCATCCTCCCTATAGTGACCTGGGAGCGAGAATCGTTTCGTCGCCACCGTTAACATTCGACGTGTGTTCATCGGGCCACCGCGCCCCCTTCGTAGGCGGCTCGAAAGCTTTGCTTGGCCCGGTGCAGCAGAACGCGCAGATAATCGCGGTTCACGCCAAACTCGTGACAAACCTCGTCTTTCTCCTTCTCTTCGAAGAAAATTGCCTTCAGCAGACGCCGGTCCTTTTCGGGCAGCCGCGCCAAGACTTGCCGCACTTGCTCGAGCGTCTGCTTGGTTACGAGAGCTCCTTCCAAATCAATGGTCTTGTCGGGAGGCTCGGCGATTCCTTCGTCGCTCAACTCGGCGCGGCCCGAAGCTCGATAGAACTCCTGTAAGACATTGTTACAGACAGAGTTAACGAAGCCTCCCAATCTTTCCGCACTGCGGACGCCGCCTTCGGCGCGAATAACTTTGAACACGCGCACGAACGTCTCCTGGCGAATGTCGTCGATTGCACTTGAGGAGCGTACTCGGGAACGCAGCTTAATCAGGATTAGCTTGGTAAAGTAAGCAACGAAGTGCTGCTCCGTCTCGAAGTCACGCTCACGGAGCCGCTGCAGGTAGGAGTCGTCGAAGGAGTAGAATTCCACACCCTTCCTCGCGCTGCGCGAGTATAGCGTCGCAGCGCGTTGCGGCGCAATGAGGGCAATTCGGGCGAGGAGGATATGCTTCGCATGGATGAAGGGAGATTTACTCATGCACACGAATCGACGCGAATTCCTGACCGGCATCGGCGGCTTGGCGGCCCTTGCAATTCATGACGCAAATTCGGAAGCCCCGCTGCCGCCGAAATCGGCTTCGTCTCCCGCGCCTGCTCTGCCTGCCAAAAACGATTTTGCGATTCCAGATGGCGTCACCTACCTGAATTGCGCTTATACGCATCCTATGCCGGCTGCCGCCGCGCAAGCCCTGCGTCAGTATTCGGAACTTCGATCCGTGCCTGATGTGGTCTCGAAGCAGCTCGAAAACGTCGACGTAAAGGCCGAGTTCGCTGCCTTGATCAACGCTAAACCTTCCGAGATCAGCTTCATTCCCAACACCAGCACGGGAGAAAATCTCGTCGTAAATGGACTGGGAATTCCGCACACCGGCGGCAACGTGGTGACCGACGCCCTGCACTTCGAAGGTGCGCTGTTGCACTTGGGAGAATTGCAGAAGCGCAATGGACTCGATCTCCGTGTCGTGCAGCCGCGCGACTGGCGAATCGACTTGCGCGACATGGAGCGGGTGGTCGACAAAAAAACAAAGTTGATCGAAATATCGCTCGTCGCCATGGACAACGGATTTCAATGCGACTTGAAGGCGGTTTGCGATCTTGCTCATGCCCATGGCGCATACGTCTACGCGGACATTGTTCAAGCCGCCGGCAACGCGCCCATCGACGTACGCGAGAGCGGCGTTGATTTTTGCGCGTGCTCGAGTTTCAAATGGCTCATGGGTGATTTCGGGCTTGGCTTTTTCTTCGTAAAGGAATCACTCTTCGATCAAATGTCGGCTTGTCCGCAGTATGGCTATTTTCAAGCGCAAACACTCGATTCGCATGTTCTGCCCGGCGATCCTCCCGCCCCTGCACCGTACACCTGGGCGCTGCGCCCGGACGCAACGGGGCACTTTGAAGTTGGAACACCTGCGATTGGAGTGGCGCATGTTCTTGCGCAGTCGCTGCCTTACATTCGAAAACTGGGCGTTGAAAACATTCAAGCGTACCGTCAGCCCATGATCAAGAAACTTCAACAAGAGATGCCACGTCTCGGATTCGGACCGCTCACGCCGCCGGAGTCTACCTCGGCACTGGTCTCTTTCACGGTCAAGGATTACCGATCCGTTTTTCAGCGCCTGCGCCAGGGAAACGTTAACGTCAGATTGGGCCGGAACTTTATGAGAGTGTCCCCGTCGGTATTCAACGACATGAACGACATCGACAAACTCCTCGAAGTCCTGTCTCAGTAGAATGGGATTCCTGGCCACTGGAGCCTGCCACTCATGTTCTATCGCACCGACGATCTACGCATAAAGCGCACCGAGGTAGTGGTTCCGCCTGACGTCCTTGAAAAGGAGTTTCCTGAGACCGACGCTGCGTCGTCGACGATCTACGATTCGCGCAACCAGATTTTGGAGATTCTCGGCGGCCGGGATCGCCGGCTCCTCGTAGTTGCGGGACCCTGCTCGATTCACGACCCGAAGGCTGCGCGCGAATATGCCGGGCTTCTCAAGACGCGCCATCGCCGAGCTTTCCCGGGACCTGCATATCGTCATGCGGGTTTACTTTGAAAAGCCGCGCACAACCGTTGGCTGGAAAGGGCTGCTCAACGATCCCTATCTCGATCAATCGTTCAAAATCAACGACGGATTGCGCCTCGCGCGGCATCTCTTGTTGGACCTGGCCGAGATGGGAGTTCCTGCCGGAACCGAATTCCTGGACATGATCACGCCGCAGTACGTCGCGGGTCTGGTGAGCTGGGGCGCGATCGGAGCTCGAACCACCGAGAGCCAGGTTCACCGGCAGTTGGTTTCCGGGCTCTCGTGTCCCGTGGGTTTCAAGAATGCCACTTCCGGAGATACGCAGGTCGCCGTTGAAGCCGTTCTGTCGGCTGCGCAGCCGCATACGTTTCTCGGCCACACGAAGCAGGGGCAATCGGCCATATTTGTGACCACCGGCAACGCCGATTGCCACGTGATTTTGCGCGGGGGAAGGAAAACGGTGAATTACACGGCCGAATCCGTCGGCCAAGTGTGCCAGCAATTACAGGCGGCCGGGCTTGCTTCGCGCGTAATGATCGATTGCAGTCACGCCAACAGCAACAAGGATTACACGAAGCAGGCAGCGGTTTGCCGCGATGTGGCGCGCCAAATCGAAAACGGAAGCAGGCAGATTTTCGGCGTGATGCTCGAAAGCAACCTTGTAGCCGGGGCACAGAAATTCATTGCAGGACGCCCGTTGGTCTACGGCCAGAGCATCACCGATGCCTGCATGGGATGGGACGAAACCCTCGTCTTGCTTCGTGAGCTTGCCGCAGCCGTTCGTTCAGGCAGGTGACAATTGAGGTGTGACGAAACCAATTGTCCGGTATCGTTGAGTTCACAATAATTCGGATAGTCGGCGCAGCTATTGACGGACCTGAAGCCAATTCGAGTTTGGGCTGACTTTAACGGCCTATTCGGCGAGATCTTGTGTCTTTCGCATAAGGACACCTGCCTCGACGCTGACGGAAAAACAGTTACCTTGCACAAAGGGATGGCTGTGACGGCGTTTCAAGAAGATGAGGACGAGCGGGGAAATCGAGATGACCTCATCGCTTCCGGGATCGTGGGACCATCACCACCGTCGCTCCGATGTTACGGGTCGCGTTGGATTTTGCGGATCGACAAAGATGGAGTGCGGCATGAGTCGGACATACGAGCCGAAAAGTAAAGTAGGTGTTTGTTTCCCGTGCTGACTGCTCATCGAGCGGATTTCCACATTTCCTAAATTTCCACAGCCAAAAATCCATCAGGTGTGGTTGACTCCTTTTTCGCTCAGAGGTACAAGGGTGGTGCCAGAAGCTTTCGAATCATCTGAGTCTTGGGCAGCACGGCAAGCGAAAGTTTGACGAGTTACGCAGGGCACGGAAGGATAGAACGGCTTCGGAAAAGTTCGATCGGCACGGCATCGCGACGACGCCACAGATCTGGTCCAGTGGTTGGCGACGCGCTCCCGTTAGGCTCACGCTTGACGCGGCAGCGCGACGAAAACCGCAGTGACCGCGCAAGGCTTGTCGCAGCCAGCTTCTTCCGGGTAACACCGGGCAGAACGCTCGGCAGCTGTTTCCTTTCGAAACTGAAGGAAAGGGGCGAGCAATCGCCCCTTTTCTTTTTCACCCCCACCCAATCCCGCGTCGGTTGCGCTGCCTGAGTGTCCCCGGCCACTAATCGGCTCCGCCCTGCCAGTTCCCACTTTGAAACGATTTGCCGCCCAACTGCACTATCCCTTGTGTCGGCTGTTGCGCTGGACGCTGATAGCATCCCCGAGCCCCACGCTTCGCGTTCAGCAGGCGTACCGACCCCCAAGGCGCATCCCGGCCCCCCCGAGTCGCAAGACATCCGGGATGCGCCTATCCCCAGAAAAGGGCAGAAGTGGTCTAGGGCAAGAGAACGGGGCAGGCAGGAGGCAACAGGGCATGGGTCAACAAATGATCACGAACCAATCAACGCAGACGTAGCGACGTTCGAGGATCTTCTCCGCGGCGTATCTCCGTGGAGAACCGGAACCAAGTCAAAGGGCACAGGCGGTTTCGATATGCCGATCACTCAATGCGCGCGCTGTAGAGTTCATCGCGAAGCCCGGCCAAAACGCCGACCTTCGCAACTGTATCGGGACGTCGGTGTTGAACTTCCTGGAAAGGCAGCCCGGCTTCAAAGGCTCGTTCGTGCTGACGCCCCATCGCGAGCCGCGTTTGGTGCTCGTCTTCAGCTTCTGGGAGACAGAAATGGATTCCCGGGAGAATCAGTGGGAATGCGCGAACGAGATTCAGCGCGCAGTCGCGCCTCTCGTCGATTCCTTCTCGCGAGTTCGCACTTACCAGGCTACGTTCCCGGAGGTGCCTGAGACAACAACACAGCCGGTGGATCTTCAGCCCTGCTGAATGCCGCTAATCAAGCAGCCACATCAGCCAAGGGCGCAAGACCACCGCGGAGGCACAGATCAGGGACCAAATGCGTATGACAGAAAGTTCAATTCGGCCAAGTGAAGAAAAGAATGGCACAACGTCCGCAAGAATAAAACCGCTTCACTGCGACCTCGAACATTGCGGCTTGCCGGCCGTAGCGTCCTTAACCGCCGGCCCTGAGAATCAAACTCGAACGCGATTTCTTTGTCTTCCTCACTTCATTGAGCATTGTTACGAGGCGCTCCGGCGCTGCAGGCCGTCGCAATTTCCGAGTCCCGACTCCGCCGCTTTCGAATCGGAAAATCGATTCCTCGAGGAGTGCGCCGAGCAGGCTGCTGTGCTGGTCTGCCCGCTTCGCGGATTCGATAATCTCGATCGGGCTCGCCTGTTCGACATTTTCCTGTGGGCGTCCGAGCTGAGCGTAAAGCGCGCAGTTTTCGCGCCGAGCCGTGCAGAGGGATCGCAAGCCAGCCGCAGCGCGTCCGCGGGCGGCCCGTCCTCTACCTGAGCGGCGCCACAGGCTATGGTTCATCCGACTCAAGAGCTCGGCGTACGAGTCGACGTACAACCACCTCTAACGGCTCTTCAGCGAGTATAGCTTCCCCGCGTTCCACGTCCTCTTCTTTTCCTGAATCCTGTCTGAGACGATACGGAACAATGAAATAAGCGCCGTCGCGTTTTGAGAGATCCCAACTCTTCGTGAGCTTGTCGAAGCTTGAATCTGACTTCAGCTTGGTGTACTTCAACAACGGGTTTTTCGGGAAATTGGCCCGAGACGGTATGGGAACAGACGGGTTTCCGCGGCTGATGGCCCGCATCAATGCCTGCTGCACCGCAGCATGGTCCCGCGCGTCAACCACCTCCACCGGCTCGATGCCCATGTAAAAACCGGCCTCCGTTCTCGCCATGGTAGGAACGAGAGCCAGTCCCTTGAACAGGAACAAAGCCCAATGTCCGCTGTCGGCCATTCTCTACCTCGAGGGATAACAACAACACGGGTATCCGCTGTGCCGCTTCGTTGGCTGGCCGGGCGGCCACGCCGGTAGTCCATTCGTCGCGTCAGTAGTCGGCGCTGGCGCGCACTTCGGCGAGCGGCTTCGCAAGATCCGCCAGGAGTTCGGGTCCAACAATAGAGAAAGGTGTCGAACCGTAGCACAACAGCCGAACATGGAAGTCATGCAGCGATGCGCCCGCGCCCGCTTTCGCCCGGTACTCAGCCAGCAGCGCTTCGAGTTGCGCACGACCTGCCGTGTACGCAATAACGTAACCTGGCCCCAGGGCGATTCCGGCAATCGCCGCTTTCGCCTGGTCCTGCGAGAAACCGGTCTCGTGCGCGAAGAACTGAACCGCCTGATCGACGCTCCAGGCGCCGCTGGCTAGCTCCGGGTCAACAATGGCTCGCGCGCCGCGCACTCGTTCCCACTGCGCTATGTAGTAGCGCGCGTCGAGATCGTCGCCGAAGAGGCCGAGCTGCGCAAACAGTTCTTCGCCATAGAACGCCCAGCCCTCCGCAAATTCACCGCTGTTTTGGATTTTGCGGACGAAGTCCGGGTGCCGGCGGGCGATCGACAACTGTAGAAAGTGGCCCGGGCCGCGTGAAGGCGACATAGTGCAGCCGCTTGACCGGCGCCTGAGCCGCACCTGCTTCCTGATCGCGGCCGGGGCACCGCGCGATCAGCGAGGCGTCCTTCTCTGCCGTGTCGAGGCCGAAGTCCTGCAGGAAGCCCTCGGCCACCTCCAGGTCCGGTACTTCCAGCGCGTAATGATGCAGCCCTGATATCACGGCTCATCCCCTTCCTCCGGCCGTGAACTCCATACAGTTTCTGGCTTGCGGTCACCGGTTGAGACACCAGCCTGACCATCTGGGAGAAGGGAGGCTCGGGTGATTCGGGGATCCGCGCAACGAGCGCTGGGCTAAGCTCGTTCTAGCCCCTCCGGGGCTGGATTCCTCTTCGCAACTAGGTAGATCCTGCTTCTCCGGGACTTAGGTCATTCTCCCCGCTTTTCCCAGCGCTAAAGCACTCCACCCCATCACGCCAACACCGGGCGTGATGGGGACCCCGGCGCTGCGCGGGTCACCTACGTCGCCCCTCCGGGGCTGTATTCTGAAGAGCGCGGACTTCCCAAAACCGGCTTTGATCGGAATTTTTCCGCAGCCTGTAAAGGCATGCGCTGATCAAATCGCGCATTTGCATGATGGACCGTTAGCGCGAATTCCGCATAGCCTTGCCCATCCCCCACTCGATGAACCCGGGAAATAACTGGTACAGCTTGATGACGGGAATCATGGTCCAGGGCACGACGACCTCACGTTTTCTTTGGCGATATCCGCGATAGGCCGCTTGCGCTCTTCGCTCCGCCGTGATGCCGCGCACGGATTGCGGACGGACGCTGGCCTGACGGTTGGCCACCAAGTGCTCGCCGAAATCGGTGCTCACATACGCGGAATCCAGTTCGCCGGGCATATAGATCGGCTTCCTGAAGAACCAGAATGTCGGCTCTTTGCGCCTCGAGAAACGCAATAATCTTTTCGAGCTGTAACCCGCGCTCGATATTCCAATTCACCACACGGATTCGGTCCTGCGGCCAAAATGTCCATCGTGGGGCTGCGAAGCTACCCGAGAGCATATCCCGCATAGCGATATCTACGCTGCGACGTCAGCCGTTACCAGCTTCGGAAAGACGTATAGTCTGGCAAACGCGAGATCACCGGCATCATCGATTTCTGCCCAGGGACGGCCTCCGATCTCCGTGTAGCCGACGCGAACGCCGTCATCAATAAGGTGCTGAACACCAACATTGAAGAAGACATTCTTCTGGCCCTGATAAACGAGGCCGTCGATCTCCTGCAAGAAGCGGTCAACAATCCGCGTGGTGAAGACGGTAATCCCGATGTACCAGCGATAGC
>CAWBGW010000065.1:0-15411 GCA_963788345.1 uncultured Acidobacteriota bacterium
TTTAGCCCTGGGAATTTGTTTTGTCGTAGAAGGGCAAAGGAGAGCATCACTTGGCAAGACATCGTGAAGCGGTTTGCCGGCTGTGCCGTCGGGAAGGGATGAAACTCTACCTGAAGGGCCTCCGGTGTTTTACGGAAAAATGCGCCATTGAAAAGCGCAACTTCGTGCCGGGCCAGCACGGCCAGGCGCGTCGCGCGAAGATGGTCGGTTACGGCGTCCAGTTGCGCGAGAAACAAAAAGTGAAGCGCACCTACGGCTTGCTCGAACGCCAGTTTCGCAATTACTTCGAGAAAGCCGTGCGCACCAAGGGCCCCACCGGCTCGAATCTGATGGTGATGCTCGAGCGCCGTCTCGACAACGTGGTTCATCGCATGGGCTTGGGCGGCTCGCGCGCGCAGGCGCGGCAGCTTGTGCTGCACGGGCACGTGCGCGTGAAGGGGCAGAAGGTCAATATCCCCAGCTACCTGGTGCAAGTCGGCGACGAAATCTCGCTGAAGGAAAAGATGCATCAGAACGCAATGATCCTGGAGGCGCGAAACCTCGCGCAGAGCCAGGGCGTGGCGCCGTGGCTCGACATTGACCGCGAAAACTTCAAGGCGCGCGTGGTGGCCATGCCGCGTCGCGAAGACGTGCAGACGCCGCCGATGAACGAGCAGCTCATCGTCGAGCTCTATTCGAAGTAGTTCGCAGTCTCCGATTTACGCTAAGAAGTTATGGCCTGCCCGAGGGTGGGCCAGAAGGAAGGGCAAAGATGTGGAAGGGCTTTCAGAAACCAAAGCGTCTGGCGGCAGAACCCGAAACGCTCACCGATAAGTTCGGGCGATTTTCCGCGCAACCTTTCGAGCGCGGCTGGGGAACCACCGTGGGGAACTCGCTGCGGCGCGCTCTCCTGAGTTCGATCGAAGGCGCGGCGATCACCGCCGTGAAAATTGAGGGCGTGTTGCACGAATTTTCGCCGATTCCCGGCGTCGTCGAAGACGCCACCGACATCATTCTCAATCTCAAGCAGGTCCCGCTGAAGCTGAACACGGACCAGCCGAAGACCATCACTCTCACCGTCGATGTTCCGGGACCGGTGACGTCGGCCAAGATCGAGGAAGACGCCGACATCGCCGTTCTCGACAAGAACGTGTACATCGCCACGGTCAGCGAAGGCGGAAAACTCGAACTCGAGCTGCGCGTGAAAAACGGCCGCGGCTACGTTGCGGCCGACCGCAACTTCGATGAGGATCTCCCGATCGGCTACATCCCGATCGATTCCATCCACTCGCCCGTGCGCAAGGTCAATTACGCCGTGGAAGCCGCGCGCCTCGGCCAGATGACCGACTACGAAAAGCTCACCCTCGAAGTCTGGACGAACGCAGCGATCACTCCGCAGGATGCGATCGGCCTTGCCGCGAAGCTGATGAAGGACCACATGAGCATCTTCATCAACTTCGAAGAGACGCCCGACCTTCCCGAGGAAGTGATCGAGAATTACGCCGATCCGCGCCTCGAATACCTCGACCGTTCCGTGGAAGAACTCGAGCTTTCCGTTCGCTCCTACAATTGCCTGAAGAATGCCAACATCCAGAACCTGCGCGAACTCGTGCAGAAGACCGAATCCGAAATGCTCAAGACCAAAAATTTCGGCCGCAAGTCGCTGAACGAGATCAAGGACATTCTCCAGAAAATGGGCTTGAGCCTGGGCATGAAGTTCGACGAGCACGGCCGCATCATCTGGCCGCCGCTCCCCAGCCAGACGGCGCCTCCGCCAGCTGAAGGAGACGCGACCACTCTGTAGTCCCGCCGCGCAATCGGCTGGGCCAGGAACGCAAACATGAGACACCTTATATCGGGATCGAAATTAGGTCGCCAACCCGCGCATCGCCGCGCCACGTTGCGCAACCTCGTCACCAACCTCATCGAGAAGGAACGCATCCATACCACGCTGCTTCGCGCCAAGGCGACGCGTCCGCTGGCTGAGCGCATGATCACGCTTGGCAAGCGCGATTCGCTTCATGCGCGGCGCCAGGCGGCGGCGTTCCTGATGACCACCGGCGCCACCAAGAAACTCTTCAGCGATCTCGCTCCGCGATTCGCGGATCGCTCCGGCGGCTACACGCGAATCATTCGCACCGGCTGGCGCATCGGCGACGGCGCCGAGCTTGCCATTATCGAATTCCTCGGCTCCGAGCTGAAGAAAAAGGAAAAGAAGCCGAAGAAGCACGCCGAGGAACCGGTTCCCGAAGAAGAGAAGGAAGCCGTAGCATCCGCAAAGTAATCTTCGCTTTCGCAGCTGACTAAAAAGCCCGTCCCGATCTTTCGAGATGGGCTTTTTTTTCATTGTCCTTCGAACGGACCTGCCCGCGCATCCCTTTCCCGCCGCTGAATCCTCTGAGTAGCGATATCTGTGGAAGCCCCGCACTCGGGTTTCAGGGTTTGTGCCGCGCCTTTTGCTTCATCTGTGTTTATCTGTGTTCATCTGTGGTTCCCAAGGTTTCCCGGCCCTTCTCGCTTCCGCCGCTCCTCGCGAATGTGTCCCCACAGCGTCACCAGCGCCGCAATCGCCTGCGCCGCGATTCCGCCCGACGTATCGATCATGACGTCGCCCACCGCGGCCGTGCGCCCGGGCACGAACGACTGATGAAACTCATCCAGCGCCGCGTAGCACGCCACCAGCGCAATCGCCATCAAGGCCCACGCCAGCCGCGTGCCGCGATTTTCGCCGCGGATTCCCCGCAGCAGCAAAAGACTCAGGATGAAATATTCGGCGAAGTGCGCGCTCTTCCGGATGTAATGGTGCACCAGGAGTAGAGTTTGCATCGGCGCGCTCGGAAACATCCAATGCAGGACGGGAATGATGATGCGGCTGGTATTTTCCGAGGTGAACGCCCCTGTCGAAAACGACGAAATAACAATGGCCCATACGACGGCCGGCCACCATCTCCTCAACCATTCCAATCCCGAAGTCATTTCAACAGGTTTCTCTGTGATCTCAGGGTTTTCTCTGTGCTCTCTGTGGTCAGCTTTTGATTTATGTGGTGAGCTTTTGACCTACTCCAGCCGGTAGTTAGGCGCCTCGCGAGTGATGATCACGTCGTGTACGTGGCTTTCGCGCAGCCCTGCCGACGAGATGCGAATGAACTTGCCGCGCTCCTGCAGCTCGGTAAGGTTCTCGACGCCCACGTATCCCATGCCGCTGCGCAGCCCGCCCACCAGCTGATCCACCAGTCCCGCGAGCGGTCCTTTGTAGGGCACCTGGCCTTCGATTCCCTCGGGCACGCTCTTGCCTCGCGCCGCGCCTTCCTGCGCGTAGCGGTCGGCCGAGCCCGCTTCCATCGCGCCAAGCGAGCCCATCCCACGATAGCTCTTGAACGTGCGTCCCTGATACAAAATCGTTTCGCCGGGCGATTCTTCGGTACCCGCGAAAAGTCCGCCGATCATGACGCAGGCGGCACCGGCGGCCAGCGCCTTCGTGATGTCGCCCGAAAATTTGATTCCGCCGTCGGCAATCAACGGCACGCCGCTGCCCTTCGCGGCGCGCGCGCATTCCATGATGGCCGTAATCTGCGGGACGCCCGCGCCGGTCACCACGCGCGTCGTGCAGATCGACCCCGGCCCGATGCCCACCTTGAGGCCGTCGATTCCCAGCGAAATCAGGTCGTGCGCCCCCTCGGCTGTGGCCACATTTCCCGCGAGCAGCTGAAATTCCGGCAGCCTGCGCTTCACTTCGCGGATCGCTTCCATCACGCGCGTGGTGTGTCCGTGAGCTGTGTCGATGGCCAGCACGTCCACTTTTTCGTGAGCCAGCTCCTGCGCTCGCTCCATAAAATCGCCGGTGGCGCCGATGGCCGCGCCCACGCGCAACCGGCCCTGCTCGTCCTTGGCCGCGCTGGGGAACTCGATTTTCTTCTGGATGTCCTTGACGGTGATCAAGCCTTTCAGGTTGAAATCCTTGTCCACCACCAGAAGTTTTTCGATGCGATGTTGCTGCAGGATTTTTTCTGCCTCGTCCAGCGTCGTCCCCACGGGCACCGTCACCAGATTGTCCTTCGTCATGATGGCGCTCACAGGCTGGTCCAGGTTGCGCTCGAACCGCAAATCGCGGTTCGTCAGGATGCCCACCAGGTGCTGCCCGCGCGTCACCGGTAAGCCCGAAACTTTGTACTTGTTCATGATTTCCAGGGCCTGCCGCACCGAAAGTTCCGGCGCGATGGTCACCGGGTCGACGATCATCCCGCTTTCCGAGCGCTTCACCCGGTCCACCTCTTCCGCCTGCCGCTCGATGCTCATATTGCGGTGGATGAACCCCAGGCCGCCCTGCCGCGCGATCGCGATAGCCAGCCGCGAGTCCGTCACCGTGTCCATCGCCGCCGCGACGATCGGAATGTTCAGCGAAATCTTGCGCGAGAGGCACGTGCGCGTGTCCGTCTGCGTCGGCAATATCGACGACTTGCCCGGCAGCAGCAGCACGTCGTCAAACGTCAGCGCCTCGGGTATCGCTCCATCAATCATCATTTCTCCTGTTTCTTCTTCGCCGTAAAGATTTCAACGTAGCGCCGCGGCCTTCAGCGCGGCATCTTCGCCCCTAAAAACATCAAAGCCCAGCAACCTTCGCTGGGCGGAAGAAACGTTCCCTTTGTGGCAACAAACCCTCATGCCTAATCTAACGATTTTAGAGGCAACGCCACGCGAAATCAAGTTGCATAGACGATCGAAGCTTGCGCGTGTGCGGGGCCGATGTGCGAGCGCAAATGCGCTTGCGCGTGAGGTACCCCGCTGATTCTTCGCTTGATAATTTCGAACGGCGGTGGAATCCTGCGGTCGTATCTCTTGAGTAGTCCCCGTGGAGAAGTGATGGCTCGTGACATCCTCGCATTCGAGAGTTTGCCTCTTCATTTTCCGGCGCTCCAACCAGGTATTGCACTTTTCCTGAGCCGCGTCTGCCGTTTCAACAAGTTAAGCAAGAGGAGCGAACCATGCGCCTCAAAACCATAGTGTCTCTCTCGGGGTTGGTTTTAGGCTTATTTGTAATTTTGCAGAGTGCCGCCGCGCAGGATGGTCCTCCCGAGTCTTCGCCCCTGAGCGTGACAGCGCAGATTTCCTCCGATCTCGTCTCCCAGTGCAATGGCGCCCAGGGGCTCGTCGTCCAGTTCAGCTACGAAGGCGCTCAGCCGCTGCGCGGCTATCTCGTGATTCTCACTTTCGTTGACTCCGTCACGGGCCAGAAATTCGCCCGACATCCGATTCAGGAAATTCGAGATTTGCGCGAGCCCATGATCGCGAGTGGCGCTGAGTGGACGCGCACGATTTGCTTCTACCGCAAGACTGACGACGGAAGTTCTGTCCCCTTCGTTCCCAAGACCCCTGCCGGAAATCCCGAGGCCGTCAGCGCTAGCGTTGACGTCCTGGCGTTCGCCGACGGTTCCAACTGGGGACCTAAGACGTCGCCACAATCGAATCAGCTTCTTGGCACTCTCGATGGCATGGATTTCAGCGTCAAATCCACCGATCTCGAGCGCTATATATCTCCACTTCCGCCAGAACGCGCTCCGGTCGGCATCGAAGATGTCCAATCTCAAAAGATCGGTCCGCTCACTTTCAAATCCGGCGTCTGGCGCGACGATAAAGGTCAGGATATGCTCGCCGTCGACGCGACGAACGACGGCGACAAACCGATTCGCGGATACGTCTTCACAGAAGCCTTTTTCGATCCCTCCACACGGGACCGAATCCGCCGAGTCACAACCAAGCAGCTCGAGATTCACGGAAACCCGGCTGACTATCTCGCGCCCGGAGCGAGCTGGGTCGCTGGGCCGCGGAAGTTTTCGCATTTAGCAGACGGCACGCTCGCCACTTACACCATAACCTTGGATTTCGTCGTTTTTGCCGACGGTTCCACATTCGGCCCAAAGAATTCGCGGGAGTCAGATGAGGTGCTGGGCATGTTCCACGGCATCGATACCGCGAACCTGCTGAGTCGAGGAGCCTCCGCGAACCAAGAGCAATGAGGCAAAAGCAGGACCCGCATCCCCCAACGGCCATTGGCTGTACCAACCACCGCAAGGTTCAAACGTAGCGCCGCGGCCTTCAGCGCGGCATCTTAGCTTTGCAGTGATGGTTTCATTCTTGATCGGCAGTAGACGGAAATAGTACAGTTAGGCGATTTCGGTGGTTCAGTCTGATGATTACCAGCATCCACACCCTGATTTATTCCGACGATGCCGCCGCAACGCGCGCATTCCTTCGCGACGTCCTCGGCTGGCCCTACGTCGAGGATGCGCAGGGCGGAGGTGCGGGTTGGCTGATCTTCAAGTCCGGGCGGAGTGAGATGGGCGTGCACCCGACCCACAGCGTCTACGACGGCAAGACGTTCGAATCGCCTCGGCACCATCTGATCTCCCTGATGTGCGACGACATCTCAAAGACGGTCGCTGAACTGAAGGCCAAAGGGGCGGAGTTCCACGGCGAAGTTCAGGATCACGGGTACGGGCTCGTGATCATCATGGCCGTACCTGGCGCGGACGACATCATGCTTTACGAGCCCAGGCATCCGCTGGCGTATAGCCTTTGACCGATTGAAAGGCAACTAACTCACTCCCGCGTTTTACCCTTCGAAAGACATCCTTCAAATTAGGACACTACCAGAAAGTGAGTAGTGGGTCAGTCTCCGGTTGCGCGACTTACCCGGCACAAGGACACGCGCCGCCAAAGCGGACTACAATGTGTCGTGATGCGCCGAGTCGCCGCTATCGCGATGCTGCTAGCCGGCCCAGCCGTCTTCGCTGCGCCTCCGGATCCGTGCTCCCTCGCCTCGACAGTCACAGATGCCAAAGTCACGATCGCCGTTCCGGACGGCCGGCTCTCTTTTCGGGAGGGCGAGATAATTCCGCTCGCGCTGTCGTTTACGTCCACAGCGCACAAACGCTACTGGGCCGACAATCGCAATTATGACCGCAGCGGTCGGCTGGGCATCGAGGCCTACTGCGTCGAACCCGAGGCACGCGATCCACTGGCTGACTATTTCCGGGCCGGCACGTTCATGGGCGGCGGTCTCGGGGGCACGCAGCAGCTTTCCGAAAAACCATTCACCGCTACGGCCGAGCTGAACGAGTGGAGACAGCCTGCGCCGGGACACTATCGGCTGTACGTCGTGAGCTATCGCGTGTGGCGTCCACCGGACCCAGGCGAAGCGACTCCCTACGGCCGCGTGTCGCTGACCCTACGCTCGAACACGATTGAGTTCGAAATAATTAAAGCGGATGCCGGTTGGCGGGACAAGCAATTGCAGGACGCCACCGCAGCTTACCAGAACGCGGCTGATGACGAGCAGCGAAAAGCAGCGCGCAAACTGCGGTTTCTCAACACGAAGCCATCAATGGAAACACTCGCAAAGCTGTTCTGGGGTTTGAACGACCAACCTGGAGGGTGGGATCTGATGTTCGGGCTTTTCGGCTCGTCTTACCGTGGGGAAGCGATTGCGGCCATGCAGCGCGAAATCAACAATCCCGTCCATCCGACTACGCAAGACTTTCTGCACGCGCTTACCAAGTTGCAAATCAACGCCGATACCTCGTGGGACCCGCCTGCGTATGATTCCGCGCATCCGGAACTTTCGCAGGAGTATTGGCACAAAAGGCAGGCGCATGAACGCGAGCTGATGCAGGCCGCGCTCGCGCCAACCGTGGCGGCTCTACCGCTGAAAACGGGCCGCGCTCGCGCCCTGACGGTTCAGGCACTCGCCGAGTCCTCTGATCTGCTCGACGCCTTGACTGCATTGCAAATTCGCAAACAGCTGATCGCTGCGTGGGGAGACCTGCCGGAAAAGACCAAGCAGGAGTTGATCCAGTATCGTTGGCAGCTCATCGCGGGGCCGGACATGTTGCCCATCCTTAAAGAGTTTGTATCGCGCCCTGCGCCGCCCTTCCGGACTATGGACGCGATGGCCCGCGATGCAGCGATTCAACATATTTATGAACTCGACGCCGCCGAAGGACGCTCGCTGATCCTTCGCGACTTGCGTGACCCCAGCGCCCAGCCCTCCATTTCGCTGGTCAAACTGCTCTCCACGGATGAGCTCCGGCCAATCGTTCACGACGCCGTCGGACGGATCGAGAAAAACGACGCGCGTGAACTGGACCATCATCTGGTCGAGCTGTTTGAAGACGCATCGGCACTCGCCGGAATGAAGACCGTGTTTAACGACCACCTCGGTCAATGGGCGTGCGATCCGCAAACGGCCATGTTGCGCTACTTCCTTAGATTCGAACCGGAATTCGGCGTGAAGGCGGTGGAAGCTTCGCTCGCGGCCAGGAAAGTGACTGGCTGCTACCACTCCCAGTTGCAGGAATTGGGAGACGCTCTGCCAAAGGTCGAGCCATTAGCGATTAGCGCGCTCAACGACACCGACCTCGAAGCCGCCAACGATGCCGCGCTGGCATTGGGGCACTGGGGAACGGCAGGCGCGGAGGCGGCGCTGTGGGCGCGGCTGAAGCGCTTTCACCAGGAATGGCAAGGCCGTGAGGGCGAGTTGCGCATGACGCCCCCTTACACTGATCCGATTACGCGCGCGACGGCACTGGAGAGCACGCTCGTGAACTCCATCGCGACAGGCACAAACTGGATATGCGGCCCCGAAAAACTCGCGCAACTGAGCGCGCTGGCTTCCCCCGGGCAGCAGATACAAGTCGCAACCTGGAGTAAGGAATGGGCGCAGGGCAAAGCCTTGATCCTCGCGATCTGGTATCCCGAGGACCGCTTGAGCTTCGGAATGCTGCAGTATTCTAATTTGGATGAACAACAGTTCAGGGCGAAGCTGTCGCAGCTACCGCCGGGAATGAAGTTGTACTTTCAGATCTGGAAGCCGGGACAGATTTCGCCACCAGTGAGTATGGAAAAGCAGGAAGCAGTGTTTCAGTCGTTGCGCAGTCATGCTGCGCAATTCGGGTTGACAATCGAAGAGAAGAGCGATCCTTAGCTTCCGCTGAAATTGCAGATCAGTAAGTCTGATTAACGCCCGCATCCTGGCTCGATGCCGTGAGGAGTGTGTATTTGGTGTCGCCAGCGCTTGTATCTACAATGTTGACACCGCTCCCGTTTCCTGGCATCCTACATAGACGCAAGGAGCCACCCGCGATGAGAGCTGCCGTCAAGAAATGGGGAAACAGCGCCTCCGTGCGAATTCCGGCCGCCGTTTTGCAAGCGGCCGATCTGGAGCTCGATGATCCTGTCGACGTCCGCGAGGAGGCGGGCCGGATCGTCATTGAACCGTTGCATCGAAAGGAATATGACTTGGGCGAGCTTCTCAAGGGCGTCTCTCGACGTAACGTGCATCGGGAAGTGGACTTCGGCGGCCCCGTTGGGAAAGAGGTCTGGTGATGGCGGGGCGCTACGTGCCCGAAGCCGGCGACATCGTGTGGATCAGTTTCAATCCTCAAGCTGGACGTGAGCAGGCCGGACACCGCCCAGCCGTGGTGCTGAGCCCGTCCGCTTATAACGCGAGGATCGGCCTCATGCTGTGCTGTCCCATGACGACGCGGATTAAGGGATACCCGTTCGAAGTGGTCATCGCGGGCCCGCCATCCAGCGTCGCTCTGGCCGACCAGGTGAAAAGCCTCGACTGGCGCCAGAGGCGTGCCAAGAAGAAGGGTTCCGCTTCTCCCGCCGAACTCGCAGAGATTCGGGCCAAACTCCGCGCTCTACTTGGTTAAATTACCTCCAGTCATTTCCTTCTGAGGCTCCTGAATCCATCCCAAACCCCGGTGTCATCAGTACTCCTAGAACCATGTAAATATTTACTATTGACTTAACTTAAGATATGTGCTACCATGGCCCGTTTTTGTTGCTAGCCCGATTCAGCGCAGGGGGTAGAAGCCACCAACAGTACCAAGCCAGCCAAAAAGAGGACAAAAATGACAACCAACACCGCTTTTCAGCCTCAAGAGCAGGCACCCGAAGAGCAGTCAATCGAAGGGCAGGGAAACGCCGATCTCCAGGAGGCGGCAAACAACGAACATCCGCCAGACCAGCCCCCGGCCGAGTCTCCGGCCGAGCCCGCAAAGCCCGGTTCCGAGAACTCCAGCCGCGTCGCTCGCCTCAACCCCAACATTCACCGCGAGATCGACCTTGACCACCACAGCCGGCGCTGCAGCATTTGCAATCATCCTGAGCGCGAAATCATCGAGGAAGCCTTCCTCCACTGGCGTCGCTCCTGGGATCTGGTTCGCGAATTCAAGCTTCACAGCCGCACATCGCTTTACCGGCATGCTCACGCCCTGGGTCTCTTCGAGCGCCGCGCCCGCAACATGCGCTTCGCTCTGAGCGTGATCATCGAAGAGGTCGAGACCGTTAGTCCTTCGGCCGACGCCATCATTCACGCCATTCGAGCCTACAGTTGCCTCGATGATTCAGGTCGATGGACTCAGCCCCCAAGTCGCCACATTGTCTCCCGCGGCGATCTCCCGCCTTCCCTCAAAGAAGCCGACGCCCTAAACCAACCGGCGCGACTCGCAAATGACGCCGACAAAGAAATCTAATCGGTACACTTTGCAAACAGAAACGGCCGTAAGTCACACAAACGAAAGGGCAGCTCCTCAATCTAATCGGTACACTTTTCGGCAGTTTGCAAACGCCTTTTCCCACGTTGCGGAACACGGCCCAAGTCCCTACGATGGATGCGTGCTGAGGGATGAGGCCAATCTGCAAGACGATTTCGTGCCGCCGCGGTGGCTGCGCAATGGGCATTTGATGACGATTGCGGCGAGTTTTTGGCGGCGGCGATTTCCGCGGTTGCCGGCGGGGGTCCCGCGGCTGTTCGAGGTGGAACCGGGGTCGCGCGTCCGCGGGGAGTGCCATTGGCAGCAGGAACCGCGCGCGCACCCGACGCTGGTTTTGCTGCATGGCCTGGAAGGGTCGATTGAATCGGGTTACATGCGCGGGACGGCCGAAAAGGCGTATGTGACTGGATTCAACGTGGTGCGGCTGAACCAGCGGAATTGCGGCGGCACGGAAGAGTTGACGCCGACGCTCTATCATTCGGGTTTGAGCGGTGATATTCGCGCCGTTCTGCTGGAATTGATCGCCACCGACGGCCTGCCGGAGCTTTTTGCCGCGGGATTTTCTATGGGCGGAAACCTGGTGCTGAAGATGGCGGGCGAGTTCGGCGATGCCACGCCGCCGGAAATCCGCGGATTCGTTGCGGTGTCGCCGGCGTTCGATCTGGCGGCGTGCGCCGACGCACTCGCCGAGCCGCAAAATTTCATCTATGAGCGCCACTTCGTGACGGAGCTCAAGCGCCACATGCGTCATAAGGCGCAGCTATATCCGGATCGCTACCCGATCGATGGCATGCGCGGGATTCGCACGGTGCGCGAATGGGACGATGTGATCACGGCGCCGTTTTGCGGTTTTGCGAGCGCTGATGATTACTATGCGCGGTCGAGCGCGCTGCAGCTCGTGGGGGCGATTCGAAGGCCGACTTTGATTCTGACGGCGAAGGATGATCCGTTTGTGCCGTTTGAGACGTTTGGAGATGCGCCGCTCGGGGCGAATCCGAATATCACGTTTGTGGCGACGGAGCACGGCGGGCACTGCGCGTTTATCTCGCGGGAGCAGGGCGAGGGACGGTTTTGGGCCGAGCGGCGAATTGTGGAGTACTGTCTTAGGCAGTCCGGGACAAGGTGAAGGCGGATGGTCTATCTCTTAGCGCTCGGCGTACTGGTATTAGTCATTTGGGGGATCGCGAAAGCTGCAAGCGGAGACCGCTACTCGAAGATGAGCGAAGAGGAGTTCGAGGCTGAAGCGAAAAGGGGGTCCCCGATCGGTGCTGCTGTGGCCGAGTTCCAAAAGACGATTGATCCGAGCCATCGAGTGGAATATCAGCAGGAGCAGGAGTTGCGGGTGGAAGCAGACGGCGCGGAAGCCGGCGATGGGCCGGAAGCCAGACGAACGACTGGCCACGGAGGCACAGAGAGCAAAGAGAAAAGCTAGGCGATGGGCGTTTCGAGCGACGGGGCGAAGCCGGGCGTTAGCAGCTTTGCTTCGCCGGACTCGCTGACGACCATGTCGTCTTCGCAGCGGAGGCCATAGTCGCCGGGAACGTAGATGCCGGGCTCGTTCGAGAAAGTCATGCGCGGCTTGAGAATGATTCGGTTACCGCGGACGAGGTAGGGCGATTCGTGGCCGTCGAGGCCGATACCGTGGCCGAGGCGGTGCGCGAAATATTTGTAGCCGGGGCCGAATCCCGCGTCGACGATGACTTTGCGCGCGGCGTCGTCGACGGAGCCGCATTCATGGCCGGCAACCGCGGCGGCGAGCGCTGCGTCCTGCGCCTTGCGAACGATTTCGAAGGCGCGCTGGAGTTTGTCGCTGGGCTTGCCGAAGACGCCGGTGCGCGTGACGTCGGACTGGTAGCCTTCGACGGTGGTGCCGTCGTCGATGAGCACGCCGTCGCCTTCGCGCAACTCGCGGTCGTCGTGAGTGCCGTGTGGAAACGCGGCGGCGGGGCCGAACAGGACGAAGGCGTCGCCGACGAGGCCCATGCGGCGGTAACCGCGCGCGACCATTTCGGAAACTTCGCTTTGCCTCATGCCCTCGCGCAGAGAAGCGAACGTGGCTTTGTAAACGTCGAAAGTGGCCTGGCACGCGAGGCGCATCAGCTCGATTTCGTGCTCGGTCTTCGGATTGCGGCAGCCGACAATGATGGGATCGCCGCTCGCGTACTCGAAGCCCGGCGCGACTTTGCGCAGACCGTCGGAGAAAACAAACTTGGTGGTTTCCTCGACGCCGATTTTGCCGGTGCGAATGCCGCGTTCGCCGAGCCAGCCTGCGGCCAGCGCGTAGGGACTTTCGTCCTCCTGCCAGACGCGAATTTCGATCGGCCAGCGAAGTTGTTCGCGGAGGCGCGCTTCCTCAAATCCGGGGCAGATTAGCAGCGGGTCGCCCGAGCGCGCGATGAGCAGCGCGACGATGCGCTCGCTGGAGCCCCAGCGAATTCCGGTGTAGTAGCGGAGGGTGGTTCCCGGCGTGATGTAGACGGCGTCGTATTTGGGCGTGGCGTCGTTCATCAGTTGCTGCGCGCGCACGATGCGGGCCTGAAATTCGTCGACGCGGATGGGCTTGACGCGGTCGCCGAGGGGCTTGAGCGCGTCGAAGGCAGGCGGCAGGAGAGACGAATGTTCCTGCGCGTTCGCGGGGCTGGCGAGGCCGTTTGCGACGAAGCCGGCGCCTGCGATGGAGGCGGTCTTGAAAAGGTCGCGACGAGAAAATCTCATTTTGTTCTCCGGGTACCAGTCAGCCGGCGAGATGCCGGCGCTACGGCAGAACCTTCGTGTTAGTGGAAGTGCGAGATCAGGACTGCGTCCTGGATTATGCGGCCGCGAGAATACACGATTTGCTTGCCGTCGGGCGAGAGGGAATAGGACCAGGTGTGGTCCGAGCCCAGCGACATGACTTGCTTGGCGGGCGAGGGGTTTTGTCCGACAGACGAAATCGGTTGCGCCCAGAGGCTGTTTGATTCGTCGCCGCTGACCAGGCAGAGAACGGCGCGGCCATCTTTGGTCCAAGCAAGCTTTTCGCCGCCGTCGCCGCCGAGAACGACGTCCTTCGGAAAAGGATACACGGTGCGGATTTCGCCGGTATCGACGGCAACGATCGCGAGTTTCGGAGGTTGAGTGAAATCGGGGACGTAAGACATTGCGAGCGAAGTCCCGTCGGGCGAAAAAACCGGATTTGCGAGGTCGAGGACGTTGCCGACTTGCGCGGGCGTGCCACCATCGGTGCTGATTTTCATCAGCGGCCAGTGTTCTTTCGTGCCGTCCAGGAAGTACACGGTTTTGCCGTCGGGCGAGCAAGCGGGCATCTCGTCACGCGGGCCGGAGGTGAGTTGCTTGAGGTTGCCGCCGTCGAGGTCGGAGCGCCAGATGGACACGCCGTCCTCACGACCGAGAGTGAAGATGATGTGCTGGGTGTCACCGCACACCGAAACCCAAAGGCCGGAGCCGGCGCTCGATTCGATGTCATGCGATTTGGCGCCGTCGGCGGAGACGTTCGCAAGGTGAATGGCGCCGGAGGTGTAGTAGCCGTAGATAATCTGGTCGGAGCTGGCCCAAGTGACGCCGGTCAATCCGTCGGCGCGTCCGAAGCCGGTGGTGATCTGGCGCGGCGGCGAAAAGGATGCAGCGCTGCCGAGATTGGCCACCCAGAGAGTGCCAGCGAATGAGAGTTGCACAGCGGCGAGGGCGGAGCCGTCGGCGGTGATGCTGGCGCCGTCGTAGAAGTTGAGGTCGTTGGTGACGCGGCGGGCTTCGCCGTCGGGATAGGTCAATTGCCAGATCTGAGCGTTAATTCCCCCGACATCGCCTTTCGCCGCAAAATAGACCGCGGAGCCGTCGGGGAGCCACGCGATCTGGAGCGGGTCACTCCAATCACGAGTGCCGAGGCGAGTTTCGGCGCCGGTGTCCACGGCGATGGTTTCGAGCTGATATTTGGTGTAAATCCCGTGAGGGGATTTGGCGACGGCGATTCGCTGTCCGTCGGAGGACCACGAGGGGCCTTCATAGTTGAAGAAGCCCGGATCTCCGATCGAAGCCAGGATGCGCTCGTCGGGCGCGTCGAGTGTGGCGATGATGAGCTGAGACTGCACGCAATTTGGAATTGTAGCGGACGAAGACGAAGCGCTTGTTGTCGGGAGCGAAGCTGATGGGGCTGTCGACGTCCACATGGATCACGCGGGGCGAGCCACCGAGCGAAGGAACCTGGTAGAGAGTGTTGACGCCCGGCACGGGATCGCGCTTGGCGTAGTAGAGATAATTGCCGTCGGCGGCAAAGACGAGTCCGACGATTTCGCCAGGAGATCCTGGCAGCACTTGAGCGGCGCTTCCGGTGGCCAATTGGCGGACCCAGATGCCATGGCCGCCGTGGTCGTCTTGCACGTAGGCCATCCACTTGCCGTCGGCGGAGACTGTGGTGGAATGGATGTTGCCGGTAGTGGTGACGGGCGAAATCGTCATTTGCGCGAAGGAAGATTGCTGGTGGCGGAGAGTGTTGCGCTCGTGTAGAACGAGAGCCACTACTGCGGCAACGACGAAAACGGCGCCCGCAATTGTCATCCAGAATTTTGCAGGTGAACGACGATTGTCCGCGGCGGCTGCGTACTGCGCGGCGGTCTTAACTCGCTCGAGAACGTTGGCGCTAGGTGTGCCCTCCATGGCGGAGGGTGCGGGCGTACCGGATGCCGGAGTGGTAGCGCTGCCCGACGGCGGCGACGGGGCGACGGATTTTGCCGCGCTGCCTTGCGCGCTGGGCCACGAACTGCTGGAACTGGATCGAGAGGAATCGATGTCGCGCTTCAGGCGCTTCAAGTCCGCGCGAAGTTCGGCGGCGGTCTGGTAGCGCAAATCGCGATCCTTCTCGAGCGCCTTGCCGATGATC
>CAWBGW010000066.1:0-10376 GCA_963788345.1 uncultured Acidobacteriota bacterium
GCGGCCCGCCCGCGGCGAGCGAATAGGCCGTCGAGCCCGTAGGCGTGGCGACGATCAACCCATCGGCGCGGTAGCGGCCCACGTGGTTTTTGTCGACGTAAACATCGAAATCGAGCATGCGCGCGAGCGCGGACTTCGTTACGACGGCGTCGTTCAGCGCAGGCTGGCGCTCCGCCACTGCGCCATTGTGCGAAAGCGCGGCCTCCAGCATCATGCGCTCGCTGGAAAGATGCTTGCCGGTGAGAGCTTGCTCAAGAACAGGATAAAGTTCGTCGAGCGTGACGCTGGTGAGAAATCCGAGCGCGCCCAGATTCACGGCGAGAATCGGCACGTCGTGGCCATGCAACGCGCGCGCGGCTGACAGCAGCGTGCCGTCGCCGCCGAGGACGATCAGCAAGTCCACTTTTTCGCCGAGCGATTCGCGCGGCACGCCGGGCTCGCTCGAGCCGAGGCATGACTGCGCTTCCGTGTCGACGAACGTCACGATTTTCCGCTTGTGCAGCCAGCCGATCAGTGGCGGCACAACCGCGCACACCACTGTCTTGATGGGCTTGCACACGATTCCGACGGCGCGAATCATAAGTTGAGTCGCAGAATTCTACTCTAGGCACGCTTGCGCGCGTGGAGAAAAAACTCCTGGTTTCCTTCGGTGCCGGGCAAGCGGCTCGGTTGCACACCGAGAATTTCGAGTCCAGCCTGCGCGGCCGCCGCCGTGACGCGATCGATCGCTTTTTGGTGAAGCGCGGCGTCGCGCACGATTCCGCCTTTGCCCACTTCGCGCTTCTCGAGTTCGAATTGCGGTTTGATCAGAATCAGGAACTCCGCGCGCGAAGCCGCGAGCGGGACCACGGCGGGCAGCACTTTGTCCACCGAGATGAAGGAAACGTCCATCGTGACGAAAGCCGCGTGTTCGGCGACGTCCTTCGGTGCGAGGTGGCGAGCGTTACGCTCCACGGTGATCACGCGCGAATCCTTGCGCAGCTTCCAATCGAGTTGATCGATCGTCACGTCCACCGCGTACACTTTGCTCGCGCCGTGCTGGAGCAGGCAATCCGTGAAGCCGCCGGTGGAGCTGCCCACGTCGAGACAAATTTTGCCCTCGGGCGTGGCGCCGAAATCGCCGAGCGCGCCTTCGAGTTTCAGGCCGCCGCGACTGGCGTAGCGTAGCGTTTCGCCTACCACTTCGATGCGAGCGTCGGCGGCCACTTGCGTTCCGGCCTTCGTCATAGGCGCGCCGTTGACGCGAACCTGCCCCGCGAGAAGCAGCGCCTGCGCCCGCTCGCGCGATGGCGCCAGGCCGCGCTCGACGACCAAAACGTCGAGGCGCGTCTTTTGCGGCTTGGTTTTTTTCCGGAGATGTTCTTCGCCGCTCGGCCGGGATGTGTGGCGGGATTTCATTGCAACAAGATTAGCAGGGAGTGAGCTTTCGCGCGTCGAGATAGGACGCGATCGCCGTCGAGCTGGCATCGGAATCCGCCAAGGCTACGTAGCCGTCAGGCCGCACGAGATAGGTGGCATTGCGCCGCAGGCCGACTCGATGCATCTCCGGACGGCATGGAAAGACGTGGAGCGGCAATTTTCGAGCGTCACACAACGCCTGAATCTCGGGCGCAGCGTCGCCGTACACGTGAACCTGCCAGGCTAGCGAAGTGAGCGGCGCGAAATTATCCCTGCCGGCGCGGTTCGAGTCCATCTTCACCCATGGCAAACGGTCGCCGCCGTAAACCTTTCCCGCGCGTCCCTCGCTCAAGCTGCTTCCGCGGTAGTTCACGGCCGTCTGCGAGACCGTGCGAAACATGAGGCGCCTGACCGCCCTGAACTTGAAAAGAGGCGGCAGCAATAGCGGCACGACGTGGAGCCGAATTAGCCGCGCCATCGCCCCGGAGCTTGTCACGTACGTGAAGGCCCGATCGGTGGTCGCCACCAGGCGCCGAGCGAAGGCGATTCGTTCCGGCTCGTAGCTATCGAGAAGCGACGCATCCGCGCGCCCCTGCAGAACCGCGGCGAGTTTCCAGGCAAGGTTCACCGCGTCGCCGATGCCGGTGTTCATGCCTTGTCCGCCGACGGGACTGTGGATGTGCGCGGCGTCGCCGAGCAAGAACGCGCGACCCTTGCGAAAATGCTCGGCCACACGATGGTGCACGCGGTAGGTGGAGAACCAGTTCACGCGCGCGACGTCGATCTGTATCCGTTCGATTACGCGCTTGCTCACGTCGTTCCACGAGAGGTTCTCGTGCTGGCCCTCGGCTTCCTCGCGCACGGTGCCGACCAGCCGCGCGCGTCCCTCGCCCTTCAACGGGAAGACCGCGAGAAAATCGGCGCGATCCAGCGCGACGTGCAGTTCGCCGTTCATCGTGGCTCCGCTCGCTTCCACGTCGGCGACGTAAAAAAGGTGGGCGTACGTTCCGCCCGGGAAGCCGATCTGAAGCACCTGACGCACCACGGAGTGCGCGCCGTCGCACCCGGCAATGTAGGCTGCCGCGCACGTCTCCATGGAGCCATCCGGCCGTTTCAGGCGCGCGCGCACACCGCCCGATGCATCGTCGAAACCCAGGAGTTCCGTCTGGCGTTCGACTTGGACGCCGAGTTCGCCGAGGCGATCGATCAATAGACGCTCGTGCTCGTCCTGCGGAAAAACAAGTGCGTAAGAGAACGGGCTGATGCCGGCGCCGATCTCGCCGAAGAAAAGGTGTGCCGCCTTACCGCCTGCCACCCAGAGATTCACGGCGACCACCCTCAGTCCGCGCTCGACCACTGCGTCAGCGAGGCCGATCTGGCTGTAAAACTCAAGCGTCCGGGCCTGGACGGCAAGCGCACGCGAAGTCGTTCCCGGCTCTGCGGTCTTGTCGACGATTCGGACGCTGACGCCCATGCGCGTCAGCCATAGCGCCAACACAAGGCCGGTGGGCCCTGCGCCGACGATTAGGACATCGGTGTCGCGAATCGGCGATGCGTTCATTGTCTATCGGGAGTGCTAGGAGCGGCGCGCGACGAGGAATTGGCCGAGTTCGCGCAAACGCGCGGCGCGCTCGCCATAGCAATCGAGTTCTTTGAGCGCTTTGGCTTCGAGGTCGGCGGCGATGGCGCGCGACTTCTCGAGCCCGTAGAGCGCCGGATACGTTGCCTTTTGCTGTGCCTGATCCTTGCCCGCCGTTTTGCCGAGCGACGCCGAGGATTCCTCGACGTCCAGAATGTCGTCGACCACCTGGAACGCCCATCCGATGTTTTCGCCGAAACGCCGCAGGCGTTCGACATCCTCATCGCGCGCGCCGCCCGCAATCGCGCCCGCGACGATCGAACTGCGAATCAACGCGGCCGTCTTCGAGCGGTGAATGTATTCGAGTCCCGCGGCGTCCACCGGTTTGCGCTCCGCTTCGAGATCGGCCACCTGGCCGCCCACCATTCCGTTCACCGTTCCGGCGCCGGCGCTGATTTCCGCGACGATTCGCACGCGGCGCGCGGGTTCGACGGGCGCGTTCGCCAGATGTTTGAAACGCGAGCGTCAGCAAAGCGTCGCCCGCGAGAATCGCGATCGCTTCGCCGAAAACTTTGTGGCTCGTGGGTTTGCCGCGGCGCAGGTCATCGTTGTCGAGTGCGGGCAGGTCGTCGTGAATCAGCGAGTAGGTGTGAATGAACTCGACTCCGCAGCCGGCGTCGATCGCCCCGGCCACGTCGTTGCCGAACATGCGCGCGGCCTCGATGCAGAGAATCGGGCGAAGCCGCTTGCCTCCTGCGAAAACGCTGTAGCGCATCGCGCGATGAATCGATGACGGCGCCGTCTCTTCGGGCGGCAGAATGCGTTCCAGAGCCTCTTCGACGAGGGCGCGATCGGCTTCGAAGAAATCGGGGAGCGTCATGCGGCGAGGTTGGGGCTGTGTGGCATGCATTTCTGAGCCGGCATTTGAGAAGGGAAGCGCGGCCTAGGACGACTCATTTTCCGGATCGAACGGCTGCACGGCGATTTTTCCGTCGGCTTTCTTCAGGAGAATCTCCACCTTGCCTTCGGCTTCCTCGAGCTGCTTCTGGCATTCGCGCGAGAGCTTCACGCCCTCCTCGAAAAGTTTCATGGCTTCGTCGAGCGAAAGCTCGGTGCTTTCGAGGCGCTTCACCACTTCCTCGAGCCGCACGAGCGATTTCTCGAATTCACCTTTGCGCTGCGGCTCCGCCGCCTTGTTGGGAGTTGAACTCAATCGAACCTCGTTGCTGGATTGCCGCGCCTCATGATTGGCGAAGGCAGCATTCTAGCGCACGTCGCGGAATCGCAACAGTGGCCTTGTGCAACTTCGCGACGAGCAGTGCCGCTAGCGCGCCGACGGAGCGGTCCCGCCGGGCGGAAGCAACAACAGTCTGTGTGCGCGCACTGCGTCTTCCGCCGAATCCGTGAATGGCGCCGCAATCCCGCGGCCGGCGAACCATTCGGGAAACTGGTCGCGGTAATACGGGCTCGCGTATTCGCCCGATTCGCCCGTGGTGATTTCCATCAGCGAATTGTCGAAATTGGAAAGGTCCGCCACCAGACGCATCGCCGGACCATGCCCCACGCCCATCGCGCGCACGGTATCCACGGTCCCATTCGATGGAAAAGGCCCGATGCTGAGCAAGCGGTGCAGCAATCGCGTCCGGCCCAGCGGATGAACCATGTCGAGCACGTGCAGGTTTCCCCAGCTCCACGCGGCCACGTCGCTGCTGCGCGCCACCTCTTCCAGGTCCGCCGCCGCTTGATCGGCGCTCCTGACGAGCAAGTCGTCGTAGCTCGGGAATCCCCCGGGCAGCCACGCCGCAGACCGCGTGCGAAGAGTATTTTCGAGAAACACTTTGTCGCGCCACCAAACGTTGTTGTAGATGCTCTCGGGCTCCCAGAGTTCGTAGTCCGTCACGCGTGCGCCGAGGTAGGGGAAGAGCAAATTGCGAAACAGCGCCCGCCGCGTGTATTCGACGAACGCCGTTTCCACCGAATCCGCTGTTGCGCGTCCATCCCACCGGCCCAGTCTGCCGATCATCTGCTCTGTGCGCGCGTCCTTCGGCTTCACCACGTGTGCCGCCGCCACAAGCTGCCCGGCCAGGAATTTGTTGGGCAAGCTCAAAACGTCGTTTTGGATTTCGTTGCAATCGGCGGGACGCAGCGCCCGTGCGGCCGGACAGCAGCTCGTAGATGCGCTCCGTGCGATAGGGTCCAGCCTGCCGGTCTGACAGATAGTATTTGTACCCCGGCCCCACGGCGCGCGCATTCGCCGTGGCGATGATTCCGTCCGGCGGATTCAACGCGCGCGGCAGCTCTTCGAAGGGAATATAGCTTGTCCATTCGTACGCGTCCGTATCGCCCGGCACGGGCAGTGCTCCGTTGCCGCTGGCGCGAATCGGAATGCGCGCGGGAATCGTGAACCCGATGTTGCCGTCAACGTCCGCGTAGATCGTGTTCTGCCCCGGGCCGGCGATGTGCCGGGTGGTTTCGACGAACTCGTCCCAATTCTGCGCGCGGCCCAGCAGCGGAACGCCGAAATCGAGGCCGCCGGGTTCCAGGGCCGTCCAGCGCAACGCGTAGGCGCGGTTGACCCCGTTATGCAATTCGTTCGGTGGATCGCGATCGACAATCGGTCCGTGGCGCGTGACGACGACATCGAGAACGACGTCAGGCTTGCCGCGCACGTGAATTGTTTCGCGGCGCACGTCGGCCGAACGCCATTCGCCGTTCACGCGGTAGGCGAGGGCGTTCGACGGATCGAAAGTTTCGACGTAGAGGTCCTCGCACGTCGGCGTTGCTGTTCGTGAATCCCCAGGCGATGCGGTCGTTGTGGCCGATGATGACGAGCGGCGCGCCCGGTAACGCGAAGCCTTCGACGTTCCATCCCGGCGCGGTCAAATGCATCAGGTACCAAATGCAGGGCACGCCCAGGCCCAGGTGCGTGTCGTTCGCGAGAAGCGGTTTGCCGGATAGGGTGTGCGCGCCGCTGACGACGAAATTATTGCTGCCGATGATTTCCGAAGATTCCTGCTGGAATTGCGCGAGGAAAGCGCGGGCCGCATCCCATTCGCGTGGCGGCCCCGCCTCGACCCTCGGAAAGGGCGGGGAATCGCTGTCGGGAGCGGATGCTCGCTCAGTCGTCTGCGCTGCGCCTTCTTGTTTCGGAGGCCCAGAGCCCGCTGCTTCGTCTCCCACGATGAAATGATCGAGCGGCGAATCCTCGGCAAAAAGATCGCGCGCCCGGTCCGGTCCTACTTTCTGCACGATCCATTGCCTATTGAGTTTTTCTTTCCAGGTCGAGGTCAGCGTCTTGTTCATGTACAAGGCGATGAGGTAGGTGTCGGCGGGCGTCCACGGACGCGGCTTGTAGTTGAGCGCAAGGAATTCGATCGGGAGGCGCCTCGTGCGTTCCTGAATGTATTGGTTCACGCCCTGAGCATAGGCATCGAGCAGGCCGCGAATTTCGGGCGAGGAATCGGCGGCCGCGCGCTCCGCCGCCACGCGCATCCCCAGCGTGCGATTTTCTTTGTCGATGTCGAGCGCCATGTCGCCGAAGATTTCAGCCAGGTCGCCGGCGGCCGCGCGGCGCAGCAGGTCCATCTGCCACAAGCGGTCCTGCGCCATCACGTAGCCCTGAGCGGTGACCAAATCCTCGACGGACTTCGCGCGAATCCACGGCCGTCCCCACGGGTCGCGATCGACGATCACGCCTTCCTTCAGTGCCGGCAGCGAAACGCTTCCGTCGAGTATGGGAAGCGCGCGTTGCACCACCCAACACACAAGCAGAATCGCAATCCCAAACAGCAGAAGAAGGCCCGCGACAACGTTGCGCAGAATTCGAGAGGCTCGTGTCATGGGAAGCAGCAGAAATCAGCGGCGAAGTTTAGCCCACCTTGCGACGCCCCTGCAATCGCGGTCGCTTGACGGGACTATTCCGAATTGGGGGTGTAGACTCCTGCGCAATTGCAATTTAGTGCGATTCAGCAGCGAGGGAGTGCCGTGGCTACAAAAGCGAAACTCTATCGGATTGCCCTTAGTGCACTTTTGTGGTGCTTCGCGTTTCCGCGGGCGGCAACCTGTCAAGTGGTCGACGACTTTACCGCGCAGGTTAGGTCGTCGTTTAACGGAATCACGGCCCAGATGGTCCCTCTCATACAGGAGAAGGCTGACAAAGGCGATGCCAAGGCACAATACGTCCTCGGCTGGATTTACTTCCTCGGTGACATTGTTCCAAAAGACGACGAAAAAGCCGTCCATTGGCTGACCTTGGCGGCAAATCAGAACGCCCCCTCTGCACGAACGCAGCTCGGGCTGATGTATCTCACCGCAACGGACTTACCCGGAAACTACGCTCTTGCCAGAGAATGGCTTCTCAAGGGCGCGGCGCAGAACGAGAGTGATGCTTCGAACGCTCTGGGCCTCATCTATTCGCAAGGCTTAGGAGTGGAGGTCAACGGCGATGAAGCGATTAAGTACTTTCGAAAGGCGGCGGACGCTGGTTTCGACATGGCGCAATACAATCTAGGGCACGAGTACTACACCGGAAAACTCGTGCCGCAGGATTTCAAGGAGGCGGCCCAGTGGTTCCAACTTGCCGCGCAACAAGATCATGTTCGAGCGACCTACTCGTTGGGTGTGATGTTTCGCGACGGCCAAGGTGTTCCAGCAGACAATGCGGAGGCATTCCGGCTATTCCAAAAAGCAGCAGAAAAGTACCGTTTCGCGCCAGCCCAGCACAACGTAGGGGCGATGTATTTCGTCGGAAAAGGCGTCCCTAAAGACTTTGTACTAGCTTATATGTGGATCGACCTCGCCGCAGATGCTGGATTTGAACCCAGCAAGAAACTGTTACCAACCGTAACCGAGAAGATGACTCCTGAGCAGATTGCCGAAGCCAAACAAAAAGTCCAAGACTGGACCAAGGCTCACACAGATTGACTTCCTTAGAATGGGAACACCTCTCGTTGTCAAACCTTCAGCAAGAAAAAACGACCCGTTGAACCCGCAGGGGTTATCGGGCACCACCCGTTAGCTTGAGAGAACGCCCATCATCCCAACATGCGCAACGGGAGCACCGTCATGGTAGTTTTGGAGTGGATACGGCTGAAGGAATAGGCCGCTCCTACACTAGGCGACTTCTCGAGCTTTCTGCTGCGAGATTGCTGTGCGTAAGGGATGCTCGATGACCCAGAAAAACAAGCCGAAGGTGTCGCAACCAGCTAAACGGCGTTCCGTTCGGCGGTGCCCGCTTGTCGCTTCCGCGCAGGTGACCGAGCTGCGCACTGGGGCCGTGCTCTCAGCGCGCACCTCGGAACTGGCCGTTGGGGGCTGCTATGTCGATTCGCTAAATCCGTTCCCGGAGGGGACGCTGGTGGCCTTGCGGATTATCCGCGATCAGGGCGTCTTCGAAACCCAGGCAAGAGTAGCCTATTGCGACCCGAGCTTCGGGATGGGCCTGGCCTTCACGGAGATGTCGCCCGACCAGCGGTTAGTTCTAGAAGGCTGGCTAGCCGAGATCGTGACCCAACTGAAGCCGGTTTTGTAGGTTCGCCTCCGCTCTTTCACCCATCTTAAATGGCGCTATTTGGCCGCAGAAAGTCTAAGCGCGACCAATGGCTGGATGCAGGTGAATCCGTTCAGCTGTTGGATGCCGAACGCTGAGGGAGTGGAGTCGACCCCCGGGATCGATATTTCGCTGACTGTAAACGGCAACAACCCACACATCGTTTGCTGATCCAAGTAGTCCGTTTCCACGTCCAACGCCGGCGTGCTAAGGACGTAGGGGGTCCGCGACGCTGCTGCGGCTTTCTTGAAGAAGTCCGCCCAGGATTTGAACAGGGATGGATCGTTCGGGAATGGCCGGGTAATCGTGATCGAGCTTGCGCCGGACGAACTGGAGATGTTGTTGTCGACAATGTTGGCAACGATGGTTCCCGTTTCGGCGATGTACCGGATCGTCGTGGTAATTTCATCTCCAGGATTCACTTTCACGACGCTGCCAGTCTGTGCATAAGAAGTAGAAGTAGTGGCGTTGCACCAAAAGTATTGGGCCTCGATTCGCCAAGTGCTCACTTGGCTCCATGAAGGTTTGTAATCTGCGTCGTTGGCATCCAGCACGCTACCGAGAACCAACTGCGGGACAATCTGGTTGAACAAATAATCGGACAACTTGTAAGGTCCACTGCTTCCGTAGGCATCAAAGTCGACGTCTCCCCATTGATAGACCGTTCCTCGCCGGTAGTCCCAGGTAGACGAAGTAGGAAGAGGAGGAACGAAGAATCGATACCGCAGAGTCCAGTCGTGCGTGGCGGGCAGTTCCGGAGTTGTTTTGGAATAGACTTGCAAACGATAAGCTGGATTTGGCGGCGTCCGGGCCATCGTCGCACGAATGCCGTGCGCGCCCACCGGGAGCCGCGGCTGTGGGGGAGCGGCAAGAGACAAGACCAGCGCGAGAGCGACAGGCGCTCCGGCAGGAACCTGCATTCGTCTGACAATATGAAGCGGCAACATGCTTCTTGGCTCTATCTGGCGACGCGAACGGACCTGGGGCATTTTGGAATTCGCGTTCATCATAAGCTAGATCTGAAGCCAGGGACTGTATCACGGCATACTCACGTTGCGGGCCCATGGTGACGACGCGAGCGGAGTTTGTATCCCCCTGATGCCAGCTGCGAAAGTAAGCCACATGTATCGTCGGGCATGATTTCGTCGGCGCGCTCAACCCGGCAAACACACGCACGCCCGCCAGCGGCGTGCCGGTGGTCACCAGCGGATTCCTCGCGGGAGCGACGGTTACCAGCGGCGGCTCGGGCTACACCACGCCCCCGACGGTTACGGTAAACGACGCGACGGGCTCGGGCGCCACCGTCGTCGCCGTCGTTTCCGGTGGCTCCGTGGCCGGCCTCAGGCTACAAACCGCCGGGAATAATTACTCCGCCGGCGCCACGCTGACGATTGGCGCGCCGCCCAGCAACGCGTCGCAGACGTTTCTCGGCACCAACTTTTTTACCGGCGTGAATACCCTGGATAATCCCGCCAATTCGTTCGTGGGCAGCTTTGCGGGCAACAGCGGCGCCAGCCCGGCCAACGGGAACTTTGTTGGCACCACAGACAACCAGCCGTTGGCATTGCGGGTCAACGGCGCCCGGGCGCTGCGATTGGAGCCGAGCACCAACGGGGCTCCCAATGTCATAGGCGGCTCCCTCGTCAACCTGGTGGATGCGAGGTTATCCTGAATCTAGTTGAAAATTGAAGAGTGGCTCCCGGCGCGGTACCAACCACGCTGAAAGAGAAAAAAAGACAGGAGCCACATAATGAAAGTAAAAACGAAAACGCGGAAAAAAGCAATGGCTGGATTTCGGCAGATCACCGACCAGGAGCAGATGCGGCAGCGGATGCACGAGGTATTTGCAAG
>CAWBGW010000067.1:0-29971 GCA_963788345.1 uncultured Acidobacteriota bacterium
CTTTGAGGTCGTCGGAGTCGTCAGCGATATTAAGAATGACGGCTTGCGGAGCGCGCCACTTCCCCAGGCTTACATTCCTTACACGATCAGCGCCTATGAAAACCGCGCCGTCATCGTGCGCACCGCGGTCGACCCGCTCTCGGTGTTGAAAAGCGTGCGCGAGCAGATCTGGTCCGTCGACCACAGCGTCGCGCTCACCGAAGCCGGCGCGCTCACAAACTATCTGCAGCAATATTCGTTCGCGGAACCGCAGTTCGGCCTCGAATCGCTCGGAGCGTTCGCGGCGATTGGCCTCGTGCTTGCGGCGATCGGGGTTTTCAGCGTGATGGGCTACACGGTTTCGCTGCAGACGCACGAAATCGGAATCCGCATGGCCCTGGGCGCGCAACGCGCGAATATTTTCCGGATGGTGGTGGGGAAGGGACTCGGACTCGTTGGCGCCGGAATTGCCATTGGCGTGGGCGCGAGCTTTGGCGTAACTCGCCTTCTCTCCAGCGAACTCTTTGGCGTAAAGCCCACTGATCCGTTGACGTTCGTCGCCGTCGTATTCGTCGTTCTGCTCGTTGGCGCCGCTGCTTCCTTCCTGCCTGCGCGTCGCGCCACGCGGGTGGATCCGCTGATCGCGCTGCGTTACGAATAGCAGGCTTCACCGCAAGAAGCGCGCTAGCGAGACTCCGGAGAGTGGTGAAAGAGGAGGCGGCTGGCGACGTACAGGACCAGCAGCACGAAGATTGCACCGATGGCGAAGGCGCCTCCGTGCGTCGCGAGGAAGAGCAGGCTCTGCGGGCCGTACTTCACGCCGAAAAATCCTTCCGCGAGGTAGCGGAGGCCGCGCCCGAGCAGGAGCGCGATCGCGAAGGTGCGCAGCGGAACCTGAAAGACTCCTTCGGCCACGACGAAAATCTTGAATGGAAACGGCGGCGGCAGAATCGCGGGAATGAACACGCTGAGGAACGCGTTGTTGTCCACCCACTGCCGGGCTTTCACGGCGTGTTTGCCGGCGTGGCGATGGAAATAGGCTTCGCCGCCCTTCTTCGCCAGCCAGTAGAGCCAGACGCAGCCGGCCAGCGAGCCGAGCGCCGCCATGGCCGCGTACAACGGCATCCGCGCTGCGTTCTCGATCGAGAGCTCGATCACGACCGCGTCCGCAACAAACGGAAACGAAAGCACCGAGGAATCGAGGAACGTCACGACGAAAAGGCCGCCGCCGCCCATCACCGCGACGAGGCGTCGCAGCCAAGCGGGAAACTTGAGGGCCTTCATCTGAGATTGGCGCGACGGCGCGAGGAAGAGGTTCGCCACTTGCTCGGCGAGCGCGCCGGGATCCAGGTCTGTGCGGTTGCAGAGGACGATGATCGTCAAGTGGTCGGCGGTGAAGCGCTGGATCGTGGTGCGGAAGCCGCTGGTTTCGCCGTCATGCCACATGCGTTCGTGGCCGTGATACGGATCCAGGAACCAGCCGAAGCCGTAGGCGGCCAGCTCGCCCGAGCCCACCTTCGCATTCGCTTCACTGTCGGCCGCTGGCGCGGTGGCGTGCGGAACATTCACGGGCGTCAGTGCGGGCTGCATTTCCGCGGCGCTCAGCAGTGTGTGATTCGTGAGCGCGTCATCCCACTTCGCCAGATCATTCAGTGAGGAGTACACGCCGCCATCGCCGAGAGTTGCCGACGTGGAGCTTTGGTCGGTTTGCTCCCACGCTCCCTTGACGATGGAATGACCGTACGCGCGATTCAGAACCTCGTTCTTGCCGTTCACGAACGCCACCGAGTTCTGCGATTCCCAGCGGCGCGAAAATCCGGTCGTGCAGGAACTCCGGGTACGATTTACCCGATAGCTTCGCGACGATCGCTCCCAGCACTACATACCCCGAATTGCTGTACGCCCACTTCGTGCCCGGCCGGAATTTGCTAGTCTTTTCGTACTCCAGCAGCTTCAGGACCTCGGCGTCTTGAATCTGGCGAGTGTCGCTCCAGATCGGCGCTTTTCCTGGCGTCTCGGCGGCGGTCATCAGATCTTCGTAGTCGGGAAGGCCGGAGGTGTGATTCAGCAGATTGCGGATGGTGATGTCCTTCGCGTGGGCGGGAAAATCGGGGAAAACGTCCGTGAGCTTCGTGTCGTATGTGAGCTTGCCGTCGCGCACCAGCAGCATGATGGCCGTGGCTGTGAACTGCTTGGTGACGGACGCAAGCCTGAAGTTCGTCGCGGCGTCGATCTTCGCGCGCGTTTGCAGGTCGCGGACGCCGTAGCCGCGCTCGAAGACGATCTGGCCATCTTTGCGTATCAGCACGGCGAGGCCCGGCTCATCCGGCTTCGTGACGGCACGCGAAGATTGCATCTATTGGTGCTCGGAGGGCTGCTGAAAGGCTTGCTTCGCGGGGGGCGAGTCCGCGCTGCGCGCGGGCCACGGCAAAGGCGCGAGGCACAGCGCCAACATCGCAAATAGCGCTAATCGCTTCGTGATTCGCGCGTTCGAAGGCTTCAATCGCACCTCGCCACACGGCTCGGCAACATCGCGGAGAAACATAGCACACGGCCCGTGCCGAACGGCAAATTGCTGAAATGCAATCGCTCGGATAGAATCGCTGCTTGACTCCTTCTCCTCAGGCAATGGGACTTCTGCACGACCTGAACGAACGCCAGCGCGAAGCCGTTCTCGCAACCGAGGGTCCTGTGCTGGTGCTCGCGGGCGCAGGCACCGGCAAGACGCGCGTGATCACCTATCGCGTCGCGCACCTGATCGAAAAAGGCGTGCCGGGCAACGCGATTCTGGCCGTCACGTTCACGAACAAAGCGGCGGACGTGATGAAGCAGCGCATCGCCGACTTGCTCCGCGTGACGGGCCGCGACGGTTCCGACGTTTGGGTCTCGACGTTTCACTCCTTCTGCGCGCGGCTGCTGCGGCGGGAAGGTCCGCGGATCGGCCTTCCGCGCGATTTCGCCATCTACGACGATGACGACCAGACGGCGGCCATCAAGCGGGCGCTCGTGCAGCTCGATTTGCCCACGGACGATTATCCGCCTCGCAACGTGCGCGCGCAGATCAGCCACGCCAAGAATCACGGCGTCACGCCGGATGAAATGGAAGCCGAAGCGACGGACGCGCGGAACGACAATCGCGAAGACGTCGCCAAGGTTTTTCGCCTGTACAACGAGATGCTGCGCAAGGCCGGCGCGGTGGACTTCGACGATCTGCTGCTGAAGTCCGTGGAATTGCTGCGCGATCACGCGGACGCGCGTGCCGCATGGAGCAGCCGCTTCCAATACATCATGGTGGACGAGTTCCAGGATACGAACCGGTGGCAGGAAGAGCTGGTGCGCCTTCTGGCGGGGACGCGGCAAAACGTTTGCGTGGTGGGCGACGAGGATCAATCGATCTACGGATGGCGAGGCGCGCGCGCCGGAAACCTGAAGCGGTTCACGGAGGATTTTCCGAAGGCGAAAATCATCCGCCTGGAAGAAAACTACCGCTCCACGCAGACGATCCTCGATGCCGCCGCGGCCGTGGTCCGCAACAACACCGAGCGGCTGGGGAAGACTCTGCGGGCGACGCTCGGTTCCGGGCGCTCGCCTGCGATTCTATGAAGCGCCGGATTCGACGAGCGAGGCTGAATACATTTGCGGCGAACTGTCGCCGTGCGTGCGGAACGATCCGGACGCGCACGTGGCCGTGCTGTATCGCACGGGCGCGCAGTCGCGAT
Organism: uncultured Acidobacteriota bacterium; assembly: GCA_963788345.1. Lineage (GTDB taxonomy): Bacteria > Acidobacteriota > Terriglobia > Acidiferrales > UBA7541 > Palsa-295. The sequence continues at coordinate 3,699 of CAWBGW010000067.1, forward strand.
CGTTTGAGGAAGTGCTGCGGCGGCTGGGCGTGCGGCATCGCGTGGTGGGCGGATTCAGCTTTTACGAACGCGCGGAAGTGCGCACGGCGCTGGCATACGTGCGCTTGCTGTTTCATCCGGAAGACGATGTGTCTTTGCTGCGCGTGCTGAACGTGCCGCCGCGCGGGATCGGCGCGGCCACGATTGGCGTTCTGGAAGCGCGCGCCCGCGAGACGGGACAATCGCTCTGGGAAGTGATTCGCGCGGGCGAGTTTTCCACGGGCCGGAAGCTTACCGGCGCGTTGAATCTGTTCCGCGAAATGATCGAGGCGCTGCAGGAGGAATGCAAGGAGTTGCCGCCTGCGCAGCTTATCGAGCGAGTGCTCGACAGGACGGGCTACCTGCTGTGGGTGGAGCAGCAGGACAACGCCGAGCACACGTCGCGCGCCGAAAATCTGCGCGAATTATCGAACGCCATGGCCGAAGCCACCGAGCAGGGGCAAACGCTGGAGGACTTGCTCGACCACGCCGCGCTGGTGGCCGACGCGGACGAATACGACGAGACCGTGACGGTTTCGCTGATGACGCTGCACAGCGCGAAGGGACTCGAGTTCGACGCGGTGTTTCTCGCGGGCCTCGAAGAGGGCGTTCTGCCGCACAGCCGGTCGTTCAATACCGTGGCGGAAATCGAGGAAGAGCGCCGGCTGTTCTACGTGGGCATGACGCGCGCGAAAAAATCGCTGGTTTTGTCGCGCGCGATTTACCGCCGCACTTATGGAGAGGATCGTTTGCGTGCTTCCATTCCCTCGCGGTTTCTCGCCGAGGTTCCCGCGGATCTGATCGAGGCGGCGCGGGGCTCGCTGTCTGAACCGGGCGAAACGCGCCGGTACGAAGCCGACCCCGAATATTCGCAGGCGTACTCGTACCGGCGGTCAGCACCGCGGCGCACGCCGTATGGTCGTCCGGCTCAGCAGCCTCGAGCGAACGAAGGATTCGCTGGTGGGAACGCGCGTGCGGCACTCGAAATATGGCGTCGGCACCATCATCGAAGTGGAAGGCGAGGGCGAGGACCGCAAGCTGACCGTCAGCTTTCAGGATTACGGCGCAAAGAAATTGATCGAGCGGTATGCAAATTTGCAGCTGGTGTAGGCGCGGACAGCCTTCCGGGTTCCCAGTCTCGTCCGCTGTAAGAAGCGGGAGGTTGCGCGGACGGGCCGCGAGGGTTAGAGTTTCTCGACTCCGTTTCGGGAAGGTGCGATTGGACCCACAGCTTTTCCGCAAGAAAGACATCGACCAGCTGATCGTCCGATTCGGAACAGCCCGAGAAGCGGCTGAAAAAGTCGCTGGGGTGGCTGAGCCTGACTTCGCTCGGAATCGGCGCGGTGATCGGCTCCGGAATTTTCACGGTGATCGGGACCGCGATCGCCGGGCAGAAACTGCAGGCGAAATCGATCCTGAACGCTCCTCTGCTGGAATATCTGATCTACCACTCGGCGTCATTCGGTCGCCCCGGCGCGGGACCGGCAATTGCGCTTTCCTTCGTTCTGGTGGCGATCGTGTGCGGCTTCGCGGCGCTTTGCTACGCGGAGCTGGCTGCGATGATTCCGATCGCCGGCAGCGCGTACACCTACACGTACGCGACGATGGGCGAACTGATCGCGTGGATTATCGGCTGGGACTTGATTCTCGAATACGCCGTTTCGAACATGGCCGTGAGCGTGGGATTTTCCGCGCACGTGGTGGATTTGCTCGATTGGTTTGGGATTCATCCCAGCTTGCGGTGGATCACGCCGGCCTATCTGCCCGAGCGGCCTCACGGACTTTGCAGGGAAACACGCTGTACGAGCCCGGCTGGCATTTCGGGTTCAACTGGCCGGCGTTTATTATCGTGATGCTGCTGACGGTGATTCTGGTGCGCGGCATTCGCGAGTCCGCCGAAACGAACAACGTGATGGTGCTGCTGAAGATCGTGGCGATCCTGGTGTTCGTGGGCTTCGCGGCGCGTTACATCCATCCGGCGAACTGGCATCCGTTCGCGCCCAACGGCTGGCCGGGAATTCTGACCGGCGGCTCGATCATTTTCTTCACGTATATCGGATTCGATTCGGTTTCCACGGCCGCCGAGGAGTGCAAGAATCCGCAGCGCGATCTTGCCGATCGGAATTATCGCGACGCTGGTGATTTGCACGATTCTTTACATCGCGGTGGTCGTCGTGCTGACGGGCCTGGTGCCGTGGCAGACGCTGCTGGATGACGCCGCGCCGGTGGTCAACACGATGAAGCGGCTCGATTTCGGGAATATGCGGCTGGTGGTGCTGCTCGGCGCGCTGATGGGCATGATTTCGTCGCTGCTCGTCTTTCAGCTCGGGCAGGCGCGCGTGTGGTTCGCGATGTCGCGCGACGGGCTGCTGCCGGGCATTTTCAGCCGCGTCCATCCGCGATTTCCGCACTCCGGATTTTTCCACGTGGGTGGCGGGATTCCTGGTGGGGATTCCGGCGGGGCTGCTGGATATCGGCACGCTGGCCGATCTTTCGAATATCGGGACGCTGTTCGCGTTCGCGCTGGTGGCGGGCGGCGTGCTGATTCTTCGCTACCGCGAACCGGATCGTCCGCGCGCGTTTCGCGCGCCGGGAGGCGTCTTGGCGCCGGTGGTTACGATTCTCACGTGCCTGCTGCTGATGGCGGGCTTGCCAATCACGAACTGGATTCGTTTCTTCGTGTGGCTGCTCATCGGCCTGGTGCTGTACAACTTGTACGGGCGGCGTCACAGCCAGCTCTCGAACGCGAACATGCAGAGCGGCTGCCAAAGGGAAAGTGAGACTGATGCTGCATCGGCTCTGCGCGGGTCTGGTTTTGCTCGCGGCGCTTGTCGCGTTCGCGGTGGCGTCGTCGTTTGGCTGGGGCGAGAACGCCGAGCGGTTGGTGACAAACAAGGCTATCGACACGCTGCCGCAGGAAATGGGGACGTTCTTCGAAGACAACCGCCAGTATCTCGTCCAGCACGTCACCGACGCCGGCGCCCTGGATGCGAAGATCGCAGCCGCCGAGCACAAGGACTTCATTCAACTCGACCATTACGGCCCGTTTCCTTACGCCGCGCTGCCGCGCGTCTACACCGCCGCCGTCGCAAAATACGGCAGGCAAACTCTCGAGACCTACGGCTTGCTTCCGTGGCAGATCGGACTTTCCAGCAAGAAGCTCACGGACGCGTTCCAGGAACACAACTGGGCGGAGGCGAAAGTTTCCGCGGCTGCGCTCGCGCACTACGTTGCGGCCGCGCACGATCCTTTCAACACGACGATTAACACGGACGGGAAACTCTCCGGGCAGCCGGGAGTGAAGGGGCGGTTCGATACGGGACTGGTGGACAGATATCAGCTATTTTTCTTCGTCAAGCCAAACGAGGCGAGTTTCATTTCCGATCCCACGGACCACGCGTTCGAGATGCCGCTCAGCGCGCATTCGTGGCTGGAAAACGTGCTGCTGGCGGATCGCCGCGCGCACCAGGGGTTGACCAGTTACGGCGATGAATATTACGACCGGTTCTACACGCAAGCGGGCGCGGTGCTGGTGCGGCAGCTTTCCGACGCTTCCACAGACATCGGGTCCTACTGGATGACGGCGTGGATCAACGCCGGCCGCCCGGCATTGCCTTCGCAATGAAACGGAATTCGTGACACAGACGACCCCACAGCCGACTCGACGACCTACGGTTGTCGACGCGCTTCCGAAAGCGGAACTTCACCTCCACCTCGAAGGCTCGATTCGGCCTGATACCGCCGTCGAACTTGCGGCGCGCCACGACGTGGAAATCACGCCCGAAGCGGTCGAAGCCCGCTACAACTACTCGAACTTCGCGGGATTCATCGAAGCCTTCAAGTGGGTGACGTCGTTTCTGCGCGACCCGGACGACTACCGGCTGATCACGCAGCGGCTGGCGGAAGAACTGATCCGCCAGAACGTGGTTTATGCCGAGATCACGATTTCCACGGGCGTGATGCTGCGGCGCATGCAGAACGTGGAGGCGAACTTCGAGGCGATTCGCGAAACGGCGCTCAGCGTTCCCTTCCGGCGCCTGCGCACGGCGTGGATCTTCGACGCGGCGCGTCAGTGGGGCCCGGACTCAGCGATGGAAGTGGCGCGGTGGGCCGCAAAGCTGCAGAAATCGGGCGTAATCGCGTTCGGGATGGGCGGCGATGAGCTTGCGTTTCCGGCGGTCAACTTCCGTCCGGCGTTTGACTACGCTCGCAGCGAAGGCTTGCGCCTGGTTTGTCACGCGGGGGAAATTGGCCCGGCCGGAATCGGTTCGCGAGGCCGTGGAAATTCTCGGCGCGGAACGCATCGGTCACGGAATCGCGGTGATGAACGATCCGGCGCTCGCGGAATCGTTCGCCAACCGCAAAGTGGTGCTCGAGAATTGCCTCACCAGCAATCTTTGCACGGGCGCGCTTGCCAAGCAGACGGGCAAGGCCGATGCCACGCTCGCGGATCATCCGTTGCCGAAATTCCTCGAGCGCGGAATCGCGGTGACGCTTTCCACCGACGATCCCGGAATGTTTCACACGAACTTGCTGACGGAATATTCGAAGGCGGCGGCTCTCGGGCTCTCGAACGAGCAGCTACTGAATCTGGCCGAGCACAGTATCAGCGCCGCTTTTCTTCCGGCCGGCGACAAACGCCAGTTGCTCGAGGATTTTCGCGCAGCGGCAAAATCAAGCGCCTGATATAATTTGCCTGCCCGCCGCGCTGGGCGACGCTCTGAATTAAGAGGGACAAACATGAAAGCGCACGTTTGGGTGATGCTCAAATCCACCGTTCTCGATCCGCAGGGGCAGACTATTCTGCGGGCGCTCGCGTCGTTGGGACACGCGCAGGTGCAGGACGTACGCCAGGGGAAGTTCTTCGTTCTGCAACTGAATGGGAGCAGCCGCGAGCAGGCTCAAAAAGAAGTGGAGCGCATCGCGAAAGACGTCCTCACGAACCCCGTTATCGAAGAATTCCGCTTCGAAATCCTCGACTGAGCCGATTACTCCCTCTTTGGAATCTCGGAAACCCCGTCGCTCCCCCTCGAATATTGGAGTGTGCTAACCTAAATTTGTTCGGAGCCGCGCCAGCCGAATCGGCGCGGTGCCCCAGGCGCGCCAACAGGAGCTGCTACGATGTGCGGGATTGTCGGTTATATCGGGCCCAAGCGGGTTGTGCCGCTGATCCTCGACGGATTGCGACGCCTGGAATACCGCGGATACGATTCGGCGGGAATCGCGGTGGTCGGGAATGATGGCAAGCTCGAGATTCGCCGCGCGTCGGGAAAACTTCGCAACCTGGAAGAATCGATTCGCACCACGCCCCTCGAAGGACTCTACGGAATCGGCCACACGCGCTGGGCCACGCACGGGCGCCCCACGGAAGAGAATGCCCACCCGCACAGGGATTGCACCGGCCAGATCGTGGTCGTGCACAACGGCATCATCGAAAACTACCTGCGAGCTGAAGCGCCAGCTCGTGCTGGAAGGCCACAAGTTCCTGACGGAGACCGACACCGAGGTCATCGCGCATCTGCTGGAGAAGTTCTCGAAGGATGTGCCGCTCGAAGAAGCTGTGCTCAAGGCCGTGAAAGTGATGACGGGAGCGTACGCGCTGGTGGCGCTGTCGACGCGGGATCCGAACAAGATCGTGGCGGCGCGCATGGGGCCGCCGATTGTAGTAGGCCTGGGCGACGGCGAATATTTCGTCGCCAGCGATATTCCCGCGCTGCTCGAGCACACGCGAAGCGTCTTTTTTCTCGGCGACGGCGAGATCGCCATCCTCACGCCGCAGGGCGTGCGCCTGCTCGACTTCGAAAGCCGCGAAATCAAGCGGCCCGCGCAGCACATCACCTGGGACCCGATCATGGCGGAGAAGGGCGGCTTCAAGCATTTCATGCAGAAGGAGATTTTCGAGCAGCCGCGCGCCGTGCGCGACACTCTTCTGGGACGAATTTCGCAAGTGACCGGCAAAGTTTTTCTCGATCAGATGGACATCACGGAAGAAGAGTTTCGCAATTTCCGCGACGTGAAGATCGTTGCGTGCGGAACGAGCTGGCACGCCGGCCTCGCCGGAAAATTCATGATCGAGCGCCTCGCGCACTTGCCGGTGGAAGTGGATTACGGCAGCGAGTTCCGGTATCGCGATCCCATTCTCGATAAGCACAGCCTGGTGGTGGCGATCAGCCAGTCCGGAGAAACCGCGGACACGCTGGCCGCGGAGCGCGAAGCTCGCCAGAAGGGCGCGAAAATCCTGGCGATTTGCAACGTGGTCGGCTCGATGCTGACGCGAGAGGCCAGCGGAACGATTTACACGCACGCGGGACCCGAAATCGGGGTCGCGTCGACGAAAGCCTTCACCGGCCAGCTCACCGCGCTTCTGCTTACGGCGCTGTATCTCGGGCAGGTCCGCGGCAAACTAAGCGGCGCGGCATCGGAGAAGTTGATGCAGGAGCTGACGCGACTTCCGCACAAAATCGAGAGCATTTTGCAGCACGACGCCGACATCGAGGATCTGGCCAGGCAGTTCTTCCGGCACACGGATTTTCTGTTTCTCGGGCGCGGAATTCACTACCCGATCGCGCTGGAAGGCGCGCTGAAGCTGAAGGAAATTTCCTACATTCACGCCGAAGGGTATCCTGCGGGAGAAATGAAGCACGGACCGAACGCGCTGATCGACGAGAATTTGCCGGTGGTGGTGATCGCGACGCGCGACGAATCCGATCCCGCCTCGATGACGCGCTACGAGAAGACGATTTCGAACATGCAGGAAGTGAAAGCGCGCGACGGTATCGTGATCGCGATCGTGACCGAAGGCGATCGCCTGGCGCGCGAAACCGCGAGCCATGCCATCGAAATTCCGGCTGCGCCCGACCTGCTCGTGCCGATTCTCGAGATCGTGCCGCTGCAATTGCTGGCGTACCACATCGCGGTGCGGCGCGGCTGCGACGTCGACCAGCCGCGGAATCTCGCGAAGTCCGTCACCGTCGAATAGACCCCCAAGCTAATAGAAATGCGAGAAGCGAAAGCGCGAACGAACCTCAGCGAGCAACGTAACAAACAGAATGCAACCGTTGACGTCACAATCGCATTCCAATAGCTATCTGCCTATGAACTTCGTCCGATTTACTTTTCTTCTCGGCCTCCTTGCGGCGACGCACGCATCAGCGCAATCGACAGCCACCGCGCCTGCTTCGCGACTCGATGCGGTTGACGTGAAAGGCTCAGCGCAATTCCAGTCCGGCGAGATTGCGCCGGCCACCGGGCTGCATCCCGGCGATCCGATCACGCGTGACGACATCCAGAAGAGGCGCGGACACGCTTGCCGCCCTGGGATTATTTTCGAACGTGCAGTACCGTTTCACCACCACCGCAACCTCCGGAGTGAGCGTCGAATACGATGTGGCGGACGCGCCCGCGGTTCCCGTGCTCTTCGATAATTTTCCGTGGTTCACAGATGATGAGCTGATCGCGGCGATCAAGGCGTCCGTGCACCTGTTCGACGGGACCGTTCCCGATCACGGCACGATTCTCGACGACGTTTCTTCGGCACTCAGCAGACAATTGGTGGCTCGAGGAATTTCGGCAAACGTCTCACATGAGCTCGTGACTCTGCCGGCAAGCGGCCGACAAGTCTTGCGGTTCCGTGCGGAAGGGTACGGCGGTAAACGTTCAGACCGTTGAATTTTCCGACGCGCTGGCGGGCAACGACCACGGCATTCAGGACCGCATCGCCGACTTGGTGGGAAAACCGTTTTCGCGCAGCGCGGTAGAGCTCTTCGAGTACGAGCAAGTACGGCCCGTGTATCTCGTGCACGGGTTTCTGCGCGTCGAGTTTGGTGAGCCCAGTGTCCACGTGGAAGGAACCAGCAAAGTTGTCGTGCATGCGCCTATTGATCCGGGCCCCGCATTCAATTGGGGCGGCGTCACATGGAGCGGAAACACGGCGATTCCATCGAGCGATCTCGACAAACTCGTGGAGTTGAGCCTGGGCGCCAGCGCCGACGGAATGAGAATACAGTCCACGTGGGAAAACGCGCGCAAGGAGTACGAACACCTGGGCTATCTCGACGCGGTTGTGGATCGCGTGCCGCATTTTGACGATGCTGCAAAGCGGGTTAGCTACGAAGTGAAAGTCACCGAGGGGCCGCAGTATCACATGGGCAATCTCGTTCTCACCGGACTCTCGCTGGAAGGCGAGCGGCGAATTCGCGCTGCCTGGAAGATCCCGGCTGGCGCCGTGTTCGATAACACGGTTTACGAGGAGTTTGTCGAAAGCAGAATCAAGGAGGCTTTCGCCGGCCTTCCCGTGCACTACGAAAAGATCGGCCGCTTCCTGCAGAAAGATCCGGCGAGCGCGAAAGTCGACGTGATGCTCGACTTCCAGTAAGTGAACCTCCGGATATTGACTCAGGTTGAACTTCATTGATGATAGTGTGGCTCCGCTGCCTCAGCCGACGTTCGGTCCCCGTGGCCGTACGAGAAGAAGCGCAATCCTGATCAAGGAGCACACACCTTTGCGAAAGATAATCCTGCTGCTGATTGCCGTTTCTGTGTGCGTAGTCATCGCGATAGCGCAAGAGGCCCAGCCTCAACCCCAACAGCAAGCGCCCGCACCGCCTCATCAGCGCATTCGTCTCAGCGCAGAGGTTCTGCAGGGTAGGCTGGAGCACAAAGTGAAGCCTAAATATCCCGACGAAGCGAAGCAGGCTCACCTCAAAGGAACCGTACGGCTCCGAGTTCTGGTCGGTGAGGACGGCTCTGTTAAAGAAGCAAAACCAATTGACGGCGATCCGGTTCTAGCCAAGGCAGCTACTGATGCCGTTCTCCAATGGAGGTACCGCCCGTTTACGCTCGATGGCCGACCGATCCAGATGGAGGGCGAAGTTGATGTTAAGTTTTGAAGCAATCAAATTCGGCTTGAGTCACTACCAACCCTCGGTGTGTTTGGGCGATATAGCTGGGATATACTGACCGATATGGCTTCTGCATCTCCCACGCGAATTTCTCCGGAGCAGGAAACGGTTGCTTTGCAGAAACAGGCGAAGCTCCTCGACGCGCTGCGGCCTCTCGATTCGCTGCTGATTGCTTTCTCCGGAGGTGCCGACTCCGCGTACCTGGCTTGGGCGGCGCACGAGGCCCTCGGCCCTCGCGCGCTGGCAGTGACGGCTTTATCGCAAAGTTTTTCCGCGCATGACCGCGAGCAAGCGGAGCAATTCCTGCTCGCAACCGGAATTCGGCACGAATTCATCGAGACGCGCGAATTCGAGAATCCCCTGTACGTCGCAAACAACGCCGACCGCTGCTACTACTGCAAGGACGAACTTTTCGACCGCATGGAGACTCTGGCCAAGGAAAGGAATTTCGGCGCGATTGCCTACGGCGTCAATGCGGACGACACGCACGATTTCCGGCCGGGCCATCGCGCGGCGCACGAACACCGCGTGCTTGCGCCGTTGCTCGATGCGGGGCTATCCAAGGCGGAGGTTCGCCTTCTCTCGCACCGGGCGGGCTTGCGGACGTGGGATCGCCCGGCGTCGGCGTGCTTATCGTCGCGAGTGCCGTATGGCACCGCCGTCACTCCGGAACTTTTGCAGAAAGTCGAGCGAGGCGAGGCCGCCCTGCGCTACCTCGGGTTTCGCCAATTCCGAGTTCGCGCTCACGGGGAGCTCGCGCGCGTTGAGCTTGCGCCGGACGAGCTTGCGCGGGGGCTGGAGCCGGATATGGCGGCGCAGATTTCGACCGGTCTGAAAGAGGCGGGGTTCGCGTTTGTCGCGCTCGATCTGGACGGGTACCGCCAGGGCTCGCTCAATTTGCTTGCTCAAAGCGAAGTAATTTCTCCCAGAATCGAACGGCTCCAGCTTCCCGGCACCACGAGGCACGCACGGAACTTCTGGTTGCGCGTTTTCGTATATCTCTGATAGGAAGGTTCACGGCACGCCAAGCATAGAATAAAGACGAAGCCCACTGACATGCTCAAGATGATCCAACTCGAACCACGATCCAATCAAAGACGAACGAATCAAATTTGGCTGATGGTCGCGCTGCTTGCGGCCGCGGTGGCCGCTGGATGCAGGGGCGAGACGGGCGCCGAAGGCGCGTTCGACCGCTCGTTCAAGGTGGACGGCCCCGTCCAGCTTGAAGTAGCCACCGGCAGCGGTGACGTGCAAATTACGCCCGGCTCAGGCGACGAAGTGCGCATCCACGGCGAAATTCGGGCGCGCGGCTGGTCACCGGAAAACGCCAAACAAAAACTGAACGAGATCGAGACGCATCCTCCCGTGTCGCAGGAAAACAATCTGATTCGCGTCGGCGGCGTCGGCCATGGTCCGAATAATCTTTCGATTGACTACACGATCGTGGTTCCGGCCAATACGCAACTTCACTGCGTCACAGGCTCCGGAGACGTGGAGGTGCGCGGAATTCAGGGCCCTGCGAATTTTACGTCTGGTTCCGGGAACATCCAGGCGACTGGAATCGGCAACGATGTGCAGGCGCTTGCGGGAAGCGGCGACGTGAAATTATCCGACGTTCAGGGCCAAGTGCAGATCACCACCGGCTCAGGCGACATGGCAGTGCACGGCGCCAAAGGCGCGGTGCGACTCCACACGGGCTCCGGCAAAGTAACGGTGGAGCAGCCCAACGATGCCGTGGTGGCCGAGACCGGCAGTGGCGACGTCAGCGTCGATGGCGCCCATGCGGATTTGCGTGTGCACACGGGATCGGGCAACGTAGGAATCGACGGGAATCCAGGGGCATCGATTTACTGGGACCTTCACGCCAGTTCGGGTGACGTTTCGATCCACGTCCCGTCCGACGCGAGTTTCAGGCTCTACGCGCACACCAGTTCCGGCGACATCGACGCAGGAATTCCGATCGTGCTGGAAGGCACCGCCGCGAAACATGAGATCCGGGCGCGAATCGGCGATGGTAAAGGCCGCGTCGAGATCGAGACCTCGTCGGGCAAAATCACCCTGCACTGATTCCTTGTTGGCTTTGCCTCAGGCGACTTTCCAAGCACGCTCTTCCTGAACTCGCTAGAATAATCGGTCATGCGCCTTGCCTTTGCCGCTCTGTGCGCTGCCCTGCTTTCGTTTAGCCCGATGGCGTTCGGGCAAACCTCGAATCCCACACCCCAGGGGACACCGGCTCCGGACGCTGCTTCCAAGACCGACGTCGCAGCCGAAATGGCCCTGCAGAAAACGCTGTCCGCGTCCGGAAGCGACCGGGCAGCGCTCGTGCGAAACCTGGAGCAATACCTGCTGCAATACCCTGATGCGCCGCGGCGCGCCAGCGTGTATCGCGCGCTTGTGGAAGCCTGCCAGCAGCTTCAGGACGACGAGTGCGCCCTGAACTATTCGGAGCGCCTGATCGCGATTCAGCCTGACGATTCGGACATAATGCTGGTGGCCGTCGGGTACCTGCAGCGCAAGGGCGACGAAGCCAGCCTCACACGCGCGGCGGGATACATCACGCGGGTGCTCGATCGCGTGGAAAAATCAATACCGGAGCAACGGCCTGCCCGCCAATCGGCCGCCGATTGGCAGCAGCAACAGAATAACTACCTCATGGTTCTTTATTACCTTCGCGGGCAAGTGGAAAACACGGAGCACGACTACGCCCCAGCAATCAAGGACCTCGAGACCAGCTATTCGCTTCGCGCGAATGGCCTCGCGGCGGAATTGCTCGGCGAAATTGCGGAGCGGAGAAACGATCCGGCCATGGCCATCGAAGAATACACACTGGCTTTTGTTCTGCCGGATTCGGGCCCGGCGGGCAAGGTCGACCATCGCGAAGTGCGCCAGAAGCTGGGCAACGTGTGGCGCGCGGTACACGGAAGCGAGCAAGGCCTTGGCGAAGAAATTCTCGCAGCGTACGACCGGCTTGCCGCGCCGCCCGCCGCCGCGTCTCCAGCCTCGCGCAACAAAGACGCGAAAGACACGTTCGCTTTTGTTCTCCGGCGCCTGGACGGGACGCCCATGTCGCTCTCCACCGTGAAAGGCAAAGTCGTGGTGCTGAGTTTTTGGGCCACGTGGTGCGGGCCGTGCGCGGAACTCGAGCCCATGCTGATTCAAGTGGCGAAAACGTACGGCGGCAATCCGGACGTGGCATTCTTCGCGGTGAATTCCGACGAGGACGAGGCCCAGGTGCCGCCGTTCGTGCAACACGTGAAATGGGAGATTCCGATCGTCTATGCGGACGGGCTCGATGGGTTCTTGCAGGTAGAGAGCCTGCCCACTGTGGTCGTGCTCGACCCCGACGGCAAGATCGTCTACCGCGTGGGAGGACTCGACCTGCGCCAGTTCTCGAACTCGCTGAACACGGCAATCCAGAACGCACTCGCCGACCATCAGCAAACACCGTAGGACTTTTGGCAGTCCGAAGCCTCTGTACTGCTACCTCAGTGAGCGGTGGTTTCGGCGTGGGACTTTCCGTGCTGCGCGGCGTCGCGTGCCGCAAGGATCGTGTTGATGTGGATGCGCACCGTGTCCGAAACGCGGCGCGCGTATCCGCCCGCCAGCGTGATCGCGACGGGCACTTTGTGCCGCCGCGCATAGTCGAAGACCAGCGCATCGCGCCGCGCAAGACCTTCCATCGTCAGCGCAAGCCCTCCGAGCTGATCTTCGCGGTAAGGATCGGCGCCTCCCACATAAAACAGAATCTGCGGCGAGAAGTCGTGAAAGGCCTGGTGCAGGTGCTTTTCGAGGATCGCCAGATAATCATCATCGCCGACGCCGTCGGCCAAATTGATGTCGATCGTCGAAGGCGGTTTCGGGTACGGATAATTATTTTCCTGGTGGATCGAGAGAGTGAAAACCGTGGCGTCGCCCGCGAAAATCGCCGCGGTGCCGTTGCCGTGATGCACGTCGGTGTCGACGATCATCGCGGTCTCGATCGCGCCATCGAACTGAAGCCGCCGTATCGCCACGGCTACATCGTGAATCACACAGAAGCCCTCGCCGTGGTCGGGATACGCATGATGAAATCCGCCGCCAATGTTCGCGGCCCAGCCATCTTCCAGTGCGCGCCGTCCCGCGAGAATTGAACCACCGGCCGCCAGCCAGCACGCCACAATCAATTCCTTCGAGTACGGCACCTCCATTCGCATTTTTTCTTCGTAACTCAGGTTGCCGGTTTTCAGCTTGTAGAAATACTCCTGCGAATGAACGCTCAGAATATCGGCATCCGTCGCCGGCTGAGGCGCCAGAAAATCCTCGGGGCCCGCGATTCCTTCGGCCAGAAGCTGATCGTGAATCATGCGGTACTTCTGCGACGGGAACACGTGCGCGCCGAGGTTCAAGTCGTAGCGGTCGTCGTAGATGAGTTTGAACGGCAGCACTCGCCGAGCCTACCGCGAAGCCTTTTTGAACGCAAACGAGCCGGGAACGGCCAATCCAGCCCGGAGTGGCATGCGTACTGCTAACGTTCGACCCTGTGTGGTAGTCTTATGCCGCAGTCGTGGTGTTGCGCTGAGAATGATGCGACGCGCTCAGGCCATTTTCGTCGTGCTCATGCTGGCTGCTCTGCCGCTCGTGATGTTGGCGCAGACTGGCGAGACGCCCGCCTGCGACGGCATGTGTTGCGTGCGGCATGCGGTGCACGCTGCCGGGATCCCGCGGCGCGTCACAGCCTGAAGGAATGTCCTGCCATCACGGCGTCGCCGGCCACATGTTCCAGTGCGGCATGCGTTCGAAGCAACAACATCCGCAAGTGGCGCTCCTGGCTCCCCTGCCGCCGACAATGCTCTCCAGCTTCGGCGGCTCTCCCGATCCCGACGCTAAACCGCCAGTCCGCTCGCTCAAAGCACGCAACGCGTCTTCTCCGGATTCCTGTCCGTTCCTTTCGAGCCTCCTCGAGCCTAGCCTCCGTTCGGTCAGTCCGCAACGTCAATAACTCTCCAGGAGGCTTTTCATGCGGAAGGCTTGGGCTATATTCTGCTCGCGGCGCTGCTGCTGTGTCTGCGCGCCCGCGAAGGCCACGATATTTCGGAACCATTCGCGGAATCGTGCACGATCCGCAGCATCGCCCGATGCGGGAGCACCGTGAAGTCGAAGGCCAATCACGTCGGATTGGTCCCAAGACCACGCAAACCGACGATAACGGTGAGTTTTCGTTCAACGCGGTGCCGATCGGCGATTACAAGATCACCGTCACTCAATCGAAATTCGCAGACTTCGGAGCAGGACGTGTACGGTCGCCTCGGGACTCGTCGCCCGTTCTGCACTTTCCGCTCGCCATCGCAGGCGGTGAATCAGACCGCCGAGTGTCGTCGGCCAGGCGGAAGTGGCCAACGTGGATTCGGTGACCCCCACCACTCTGATCGATCGCCAGGATATCGCCGAAACTGCCGGGCGCCGACCGCACCAACAGTCTCGCAGATGATCACCGATTACGTGCCCGGCGCCTACGTCACCCACGACATGCTTGCACATCCGCGGCGGCCATCAGGTGGACTGGCTGATCGACGGCGTGCCCGATACCCAACACGAATATCGCCGCCAATGTGGGCCCGCAGTATCGACCCGCAAGGACATCGACTACCTCGAGGTCCAACGCGGCAGCTACGACGCGGACTACGGCGACCGCACGTACGGCATCTTCAACGTCGTGCCCCGCACCGGCTTCGAGCGCAACAATGAGGCGAACTCGTCACCACCGTCGGAAATTTCTATCAGACCAACGACCAAATCAGTTTTGGCGGCCACACCGCAGCGGTTCGCTTACTACGCCAGCTTGAACGGGAATCGCAGCGATTACGGACTTCAGACGCCCGATTGGGCGAGGTTGTTCACGACGCGGAAAATGGCTTTGGAGGATTCGCTTCGTTCATATTCAATCCTAATTCCACGAACCAATTTCGCCTGGTCACGTCGCTTCGGCAGGACTATTACCAGATTCCCATACGACCCGGATCCCAACTCATTGGGAAATCAGGCAATTATGCCGCGGCCGAGTACGGCCTTCGCGACAGTGAACGCGAGCCCGACGGTTACGTGATCTTTTCCTGGGTCCACACGTTCAATCCAAACCTGATGCTGACAGTTTCACCCTTTTATCATTACAACAGCGCCGACTACAACAGCGTCGCCCGAACGATTATCCCGTGATCACCAACCGTGGATCAGACCGCCAATTACGCAGGGGTGCAGGCGACCGTAAACGCCCACTTCTGGAGAAATGATCTTACAAGCCGGAGTGTACGGCTTCGCTCAGCACCAGATCAACTCTTCGACAACGATCTTCACGACGGCAGCGCGCAGAACTTCCCCGCCTCTTCGAGCGGCCGTAACCGGAGGTCTTGAGAAACTTCTTCGTCGACGACAAATTCAAAGGTGACCTCGTGGCTGACTTTGATCGCGGGCATCCGCCAGACGCACTTTACGGCGAACATCGTGGAGAACGCACATCGGACCCTCGCTTCGGCGTGGCGCTTAGAATTCCGCGCCTCGACTGGGTCTTTCGCGCCTTCTACGGCGACTATCTACCAGGCCCCGCCACTCGAGACCGCCACCGGCCCGCTTGCTCGATTTCGCGACAGAGCCAGGCTTCTCTCTTTCGTTCCCCTGCACGGCGAGCGCGACGAGAGTATCAGGTTGGCGTCAGCGATTCCCTTAGCGCGGCTGGGTTCTCGATGCAGACACCTTTCAGACCTACGCGCGAAGAATTGGCTCGACCACAACAATATCGGAGAATCGAATCATCTTTTGGCCGATCACCGGGATCGCAGGCCATGATTCAAGGTTGGGAACTCACGCTGCGGTCGCCGCGCCTCTGGCGTCGCGGTCAGTTTCATCTGGCCTACTCGAACCAAATCGCGCAGGCAACCTCACCCATCACCGGAGGCTTGATCTGCCCTCCCGCGATGACCGTCATGCCCGCTCGTATCCCGCCGGGATACTCGACCGGTCGACCACGATCAGCGAAACACGTTGAACGTGGGTTTCAATGCGAGTCTTCCGTGGCAGGCGTTCGCTTCGACCAATGTGTATTACGGCTCGGGCTTCACCAACGGGATTCCACGCGCGCACCATATCCCGGTAACTATCTGCCGGGGCACACGACATTCGATATTTCACTCGGCAAGAGCTTTCGCGAGACGCTACTCGGTTTCGCTCACCGCGCTGAATGTGGCGAATCGCCGCGTCGAACTCGACAATAGCCTGACGTTCGGCGGCTTCCACTACAACGATCCGCGCGAAATCTATGTGGAGTTTCGCTACCGGTTCCATTATTGATCGTTGGGAGGAATATGTTTGACCGATCGAAGCAAGTAGTCCGTCGGCGACGCAAAACTATCTCGTTCGTCTTTGCCGTCGCGATCATGGTCTTCGTTTCTGCCGGATGCAAATCGAAGCCAGCGGAATCGGGCCCCCGTTTCCATCTGCACGGCAAAATCGTGTTGGTGGACCTGAAGAATGGCTCCGCCGACGTAGACCACGACGCGATTCCCGGCTTCATGGAGGCGATGACGATGCCGTATCCGGTTCCCGACGCCAAAGTGCTCGCGACGCTGGCGCGGGGCGATGAAATCACGGCGGACGTGGTCGTCACGGAAGGCGTCCCGCATCTCGAAAACGTCGTCATCGTAAAGAAGGCGTCTCAGCCTAAGCCTGACCCCGCGTCAAGCTCCAATTTCCATATGCCGAAGCCCGGCGACGCCGTTCCTGATTTCGCGCTGCTCGACCAGAACGGAAAGCGAATTCATCTGCGGTCATTTCGCGGCGACGCGCTGCTTCTCACCTTCATCTACACTCGCTGCCCGTTTGTCGATTTCTGCCCGAAAGTTTCGGACAACTTCGCTCACATGTACGCGACGCTTCGCAAAGAAACTGGGCCCCCGTCAAGGATTCGCTTGCTGAGCGTCAGCTTCGATCCGGCTCACGATACGCCCGCGGTTCTGCGCCAATATGCCGCTTCGTTCAGCAACACCACCGGAACGGATCGGCCCTTCGATCGCTGGGAATTTGCCGCCGCGCCGGAAAAGGAACTGCCGGAAATCGCGAAGTTTTTCGGCCTCTACTACAACGCGAAAGAGGGCCAGATTACCCACTCGATGAGCACCAGCCTCATCTCGCCCGACGGCAAGATCGTCGCCTGGTTCCACGACAATGATTGGAAGCCCTCGGATGTAATGGCTGACGCAACGAAGGCGCTGACAGTTCAAGCGCCGTAGGCGCGACACGCGCTCTTCCACAACCGACCCCGAGCAGCGTTGTCGTGCTAAACTGAGCGACATGGAAGTTACACTGCACATCCCCGACGACATCGCTAAGCGGCTTTCCGCTACCGGCGCAGATCTGTCCCGTCACGCACTGGAGGCCATCGCTCTCGAAAGCTACCGCGATAAAGTCTGACGCTGTACCAGATCTCAGAAATGCTCGGCCTTTCCCGCGTCGAGACCGAAGATTTTCTGGGCCGTCACCATGTTCCGCTGGCTGTGATCGACGAAGCCGATCTGGACCGCGAGGCGGCCTTATTCGAGGTCCATGCCGAGCGAAGAGTTCAAGCGCTGTAGGCGCGACGCACTCTTTTCGCTTTTCGATTTTCTAGTTTTGCCGGTCGAGGATGAAATCGGGGACGGCGAGCAGCGCGCGCCGGTATTCGGTGTCGGGCAATCCTTCCAGGCAATCCTTCGCGCGGCTAGCGTATTGCCGCGCGAGTTTTCCGGCGCGCTCGAGGGCGCCTGTCGCGCGCACGAGTTCGGTAATCTGTTCTGGCCGGACGCTCTGGAAACCGCGCTCCGCAAGAACAGCAGCCACTAATCGGCGCCCATCGCCATTCGCGTGGCCGTTGCCGCCGGCAGAAGCCGGATGCGGAGACGCACTCGACTCAAGCGCAAAAATCAGCGGCAGCGTGACCTTGCCTTCCTTCAAATCGCTCAGCACGGGTTTGCCAAGCTGTTCCGGCGAAGCGGTGAAATCGAGCAAATCGTCCACAAGCTGAAACGCGAGGCCGGCGCTGCGGCCATATTCCGCCATCGACTCCTCGATATGCTTGGGTTGCTGGCCCAGCACCGCGCCCAGCCGCGCGCACCCGCTGAAGAGGCACGCGGTTTTGCGATAGGCAAGCTCGGTCGCGTCCGCTTCGCACAAATCGATTTGGCCCAGGCGCGTGAGTTGCAAAAGTTCGCCTTCCACCATGTTTTGCGTGAGATCGATCAGGATGTCGAGAACCGCGAAATTGCGCTCGCGCAGCGCCATTTCAAACGACTGCATGTAAAGCCAGTCGCCCGCAAGCACGCTCATGTGATTGCCCCAGCGAGCGTTGGCGCTCGGGCGGCCGCGGCGCGTGTTTGCGCCGTCGATTACGTCGTCGTGAACCAGCGTGGCGCTGTGAATCAGCTCGACGACCGCGCC
Source organism: uncultured Acidobacteriota bacterium (assembly GCA_963788345.1). GTDB lineage: Bacteria > Acidobacteriota > Terriglobia > Acidiferrales > UBA7541 > Palsa-295. The sequence continues at coordinate 22,058 of CAWBGW010000067.1, forward strand.
CAACCGAATCGCGCTCGATCCGCGATATCCCGCGGCGCCCGCCGACAGCAACAGCAGAGCCGGGCGCAGCCGCTTGCCGCCGCCCTCGCGCAAATAACTCGAAATTTCTGCGACAGGCTGGATCGCGACCCCACTTTGCGCAGCGATTTCCTGTTCGACGAGAGCCATGTCCTCGCGAATCAGGTCGAAAATTCCCTTGGCGAGTTGGACTGCGAAGGCCATGCGCTCCCTTTACCCGCGCCTAGCGGGAGGAACTTTGCCCCCGACCGCGTCACCGATACGGAAGAAACGGCGAAAATTCTCGGCGGTCGTGCCTGCAATTTCTTCTTGGGCTAAGTCTCTCACACTCGCCAACGCTTTCGCTACCTCGACGACATGGGCCGGCTCGTTGCGTTTTCCGCGAAATCCCTGCGGCGGCAGGAACGGCGAATCCGTTTCCGTCAGCAACCGGTCGAGCGGAAGTTCGCGCGCAATGTCCCGCAGGTGCTGCATCTTGGGATACGTTACGTTGCCGGCGAACGAAATCATGAATCCCATGTCGAGGCCGCGCCGCGCGTCCTCCAGCGTGCCCGTAAAACAGTGAAGCACGCCGCCAAGGCCGCTCGAACGCCAGTCCTTGTCGATGATTTCCAGCGTGTCGGCCCAGGCGTCGCGGCAATGAATGATAATCGGCAGCTTCGCGGCGCGCGCCTGACCGAGCTGGCGGCGAAACACGCTGCTGCTGCACGTCGCGCGGCGAATGATCGTAGTAATAGTCGAGGCCCATCTCGCCCCAGCCGATCACTTTCGGGTGATGCGCGAGCTCGTCGAGGTGCGCGAAATGCTCTTCGGTGGCGAGCTGCGCCTCGTGCGGATGAATGCCCACCGTCGCGTAGATCCAGTCGTGTTCTTCCGCAAACGGAATCGCCGCGCTCAGCCGGTCAGGCCCAGTGCCGCTGCCGATGGCAAGCAGCGTCGTGATGCCCGCCGCGCGAGCGCGCTCAAGCATCGCCGCGCGGTCCTCATCGAACTGCGGAAACTCCAGGTGCGCGTGTGAATCAACTATTTCCATAGGCAGCTTGGGGACTCGGTTTTCTCTGCGCCCTCCGCGGCTTGCCCGCCATCATGTTGGGCGGGTCTCTGCGGTGCAGGTTTGCGCTTTCATCCAGTTAGGGGGCGGTGCGCTTTTCTCAACACGAAAATCATATTCTCCGCCGCATTGTCGAGCGCCGTTTTCGCAAACGAGCCGTATTCCTCAAGCGGTTCCAATCCGGCCAGCAGAAACAAAGCCTGGAGATGAGGGTACGTGTAGTAGCACATTTTCAAAGGATCGGTTTCCTCGAGCACGAGCTTGTCGCCCTCATACGTCCTGAAGATGAAGGTGCCGGTGAAAGTTTGCTGAATCTTGTCGACGGAGTCCTTCCGGAAATAACGTCGGACGATTTTGTGCGGCTCTGAATTCACCGCCCATTCCAGGTCTAGCACCTCCTGCCCGATCCCCGCGGGAATCAGCTCGAACTTCGGATAGAAGACGTCGAAGACGAGTTTCCCGCCATCCTGCAAATGCGCCGCGGCCGTGGTGAGCGCGTCCACTTGGTCCTGCACCGTGAACATGTGTTGCATCGGACGAAACGGGATGATCGCCAGCGGATACTTCTTGCCCAAGCGGAACCGCCTCATGTCGCCTTCGTGAACCGTAACCCTGTCGCGTACATCGCGCGGCTCGCGTTCGAGGCTCGCCTTCAGAACGCCGAGCATCGCTGCCGAATTGTCCACGCCATCGATCGCGATGCCCTCGCGCGCAATGTTCAGCAGAACGCGCCCCGTTCCGCAGGCAATCTCGAGCACCGGCCCGCCGGCCTGCTTCGCCAAATCGACGTAGAACGGAATGTCCGCCAGAAACTGCTTGTTAGCGTAAGCAGCGTCATAGTGCCCTGCCAAAATGTCGTACGAATCGCTGGTCATTTCGCTTGTTCGGAGTGTCGTTCGAACCGGTGTTTATGGGCGTTCTCTGCGCCCTCTGCGTCTCTGCGGTGAAAATGCTTTTGACGTTTCCTCGCCAGCCGAGATCCCTCGCGTCGCGTTGCTAAGCTTCGGGATGACGATCCTCCTCGGATCGTCACTTCACCTTCGGCGCCCGGCGCAATCTCTTCCGCGAACGTGCACAGCACGGGCTTGCCGTCCGGCCCCGCCGACGCCGCGAGCAACATGCCATTCGACTCGAGCCCGCGCATTTTTCGCGGCGCCAGATTCGTCACCACCACCACCTTGCGTCCGACCAAATCCTCCGGCGCGTATGCCGTCGCGATGCCCGCCAGCACCTGCCGCACTTCGTCGCCAATATCGACGAGCACCTTCAGCAGCTTGTCCGCGCCCTGAATGCGCTCAGCCGATTTGACCACGCCGACGCGCAGCTCCACCTTCGCGAAATCGTCGATCGTGATCTTCGCGTCTGCAACGGGCGCAGCCGCTGGTGCCGCGCTCCCCGCCGCAGCGGACGGTGTCGCCGCCGCCGGTGCACTTCCTGGATTCCGTATCTCTTGTTCCATCGCTTCGATCCTTTCCGATGCTTCTTTCTTATCCACGCGCGGAAACACCGCCTCCGGCTTCCCGATTCGCGTCCCCGGCTTCAATCCGCCCCATTGCAACTGATCGATTCGCACATCCGCGAGCTTTCCCAGGCTTGCCCGAGTTGCTCCCAGATCTTCTGCGTCCGTCAGGAATCACTGGATGCGCCAAGACGACTATCATCCGGACGCATTCGGCGCCCGCATAGAGGATGTCTGCGAGAGCTCGCCTTCTTGACGGATTCTCCGCCATCTTCCACGGCTTCTGTGCTGTCAAGTACTCATCCACCTTGGCAACGAATTGCAGTCTGAACGAGACGGACTCACCGATATTCGAACCAGTCAGCGAACTGAATGAACCCCTTGCAAGTTTCCTGCGCCCACCAAGCTCCAGGTTGGATCTAACTGTTGGTTAGATGGTAGAGGAATCGAGCCATCGAAGTAGCTCTGAATCATCGTCAGCACGCGGCTGGCAAGATTCCCGAGCCCATTCGCCAAATCGGCGTTGTAGCGCGTGATCAGCGCCTCGCGGCTGAAGTTGCCGTCCTGGCCGAACACGGTTTCGCGCAGCAAGTAGTACCGCAGCGCGTCGTTGCCGAGCACCTTCACGATCGGCTCGGGATACGCGACGTTGCCCTTCGACTTGCTCATCTTCTCCTGCTCGAAAAGCAACCAGCCGTGCGCGAAAACTTGCTTCGGCAGCGGCAGACCGGCCGCCATCAGGAACGCGGGCCAGTACACCGCATGGAAGCGAATAATCTCCTTGCCGATCATGTGAACGTCGGCGGGCCAGAACCTCTTGAATTTCGCGCTGTCTTTCGCTTCGCCATCCACGAATCCGATACCGGTCATGTAACTCGTCAGCGCGTCGTACCAGACGTAAAACACGTGCTCGGGATCGCCCGGCCACGGAATTCCCCACTTGATCGACTTCCGGCTGATCGAGAGATCCTTCAGGCCGCTTTCGACGAAGCTTTTCACTTCGTTCATCCGAAAATCCGGCTGGACGAATTGCGGATTGTCCCGGTAAAGCTCGAGGAGCTTGTCCTGATACGCAGACAGCCTGAAGAAATAATTTTCCTCGGAAATCAGTTCCGCGGGACGTCCGCAAATCTGGCAATTGGCCGGCTCGGGCGTATCGCTCACATACAAATTGTCGTAGATGCAGTAGCGGCCTTCGTATTTGCGCTTGAAAATCGCCTCGGGAGTAATGCGTTGCGTGCGGCGAATCAGATTTTGCACGGCAATGGCATGCTGCGGCGAAGTGGTGCGCACAAAATCCGTGTAGCTGATGCCGAGCAGCTTCCACAGCTCGAGAAAAATCTTCTGATTGCGGTCGACCAGCTCCGCAGGCGTGATCCCCTGGCTCTCGGCGGCGCGCTCGATATTCACGCCGTGCTCGTCGGTGCCGGTCAGGTACGCGACGTCGTAGCCGCACATGCGCTTGTAGCGCGCGATGACGTCGCACACGATCGTCGTGTACGCGGAGCCCACGTGCGGCCGCGAATTCGCGTAGTAAATCGGCGTCGTCAGATAGTATTTCGGCTTATCCATGAATTATCTGTGCTTGTCTGTGTTCATCTGTGGTTAAAGCTTTTTTGAGTCTTTCTGCTTTTGAAATTCAAACGACGCCGCGGCGATCACCTGCTTCAGCGGCACGCCGCTAGCGGCCGCGATGCGCTGGCAATCTTCGTACTCCGGCGTCGCGTTCAGAATCGTGCCATTCATGCGCGAAAGTTTCATGCGCACCTCGCCGAACGGCGTCTCGACCGGCACAAACTCGCGCTCGAGCGTCTTCCGCCGCACTTCGTACGTGCGCACGCCGATCGTGGTCGTCTCGCGAAACACCAGGTCAATCAGCCGCGCGACGTTCTCCGTTTCGCTCAGCAGCGTCACCAGCAGCCCCGGCCGATTTTTCTTCATCTGCGCGGGCGTGGAAAAAACGTCCAGCGCCCCCGCCGCCAGCGCGCGCTCGACAAAATAGCCGTAAATCTGCGGGCTCATGTCGTCGAGGTTCGTCTCGATCACGGTCACGGGCGCGCCCCAATACTCTCCCGCCTCGTTCTCGGCGCGGTCACCGACCAGCAAGCGCAGCACGTTCGGCTTTTCGGCAAGGTCGGCGCGTGCCTGCGCCATAGCCGATGGCGCGCAACGTCATCGGCGGAATTTCGGCGTAGCGCGTCGCAAGAGTCGTCGCGATCGCCGCGCCGGTCGGCGTCACAAGCTCGCGCTGGATTCCGCTCGAATGCGTCGGCGCGCCGCGCAACAGTTCCGCCGTCGCCGGCGCCGGAACCGGCAGGATCCCGTGCGCCGTCTTCACCTGGCCGCCGCCGACGTCGAGCGCCGAGCACGCGAATTCGTCGATGCCGAGCAGCTCGAACCCGATCGCCGCGCCCGACGATATCGATGATCGAATCCACCGCGCCCACTTCGTGAAAGTGCACTTTCTCGATGGGCACCTGATGGACGTGCGCCTCCGCCTCGCCCAGACGCCGGAAAATCTTCTTCGCGCGCTCAGCCGCACGCGGCGCAAGGCCCGCCGCGTCAATCATCCTGACGATTTCCGCAAGCCCCCGATGTCCAACTGGGCTGTGCCGATGGCTGTCATCGCGGTGCTGTTCGCTGGTCTTGGCGTGCTTTGTGGGTCGCGCCTTTAGGCGCGACATCGTATCCGGAGAATTTGTTAGGGCTTCAGCCCCTGAAGTTCCCACTTCCGGATTCCGGACCACGATGTTCCTCGCTCTCGACCTCCACGGTCACCTGCGTGGCAAAAATCGCCCGGCGCTGCACCTTCTGGGCCGAAATCGTCCACCCCGGCAGGTTCAGCTTGCGCAGCTCGGCCTCGATGGCGCGCAAGTCCGCGCCGGCGTCAACCAGCGCACCCAGCACCATGTCGCCACTGATGCCCGAAAAGCAGTCGAAGTACGCAATCCCTATGTTCTTCATACGCTTACGATGAATTTAGCCCGCAAACTCGCGAGAAAACGATACTAGTCTGGCCCTCCACGTCGTGTCAAATGGGTCGAAGTCACCCGCCGGCATGCTAGAAGCTATCCACGGACTTGCTTGGGCGGACTTGGGAGTACTCCTCCAAGCGCCGTAAGCGATTGCAGTCCGATACCAACGTCGGGCGCGGAAGACGAGTTGTCCACGGCAGAAAGAGCTACGTGGAGAAGCTCGGCCGCGACGCCCTATGCCGACTACTGTTCGCCGGTAAACTGGATAGGTCCTTCTCAGGCAAGCTATCTGGTACTCGCACAGTTCCAGCAGCAGCGAAGTGATGCGGCCAGACTCGCTCCGATACAGGGGCGCGGGACGTTTGTGCGGAGTGAAGAGGTCTTCCATGAAAGGTCTCGGCGTGACGACGACGTTATCGCCAAAATCCCCAAAGCCTCGCCGCGCGGAATTGCTCGCGGCGCTCAACGGCATTCCGCCCTTTCCTCCCGTCGCGATCAAGGCACTGCAACTGGTCTCGAACGATAAGACGCGGCTGCGCGAGCTGAGCAAGCTGATTAGCACCGACGCATCGCTCTCCAGCGAGGTCCTGCGCATCGCAAATTCCGCCCTCTACGGGCATCGCGTCGAAGTCGAAAGCGTATTCAGAGCCACCATCTCGCTGGGACTCGAACGGATCAAAAGCGTGGTCGTCACCAGCGCGCTGCGGCAGTACATCGGCCGGTCCCTGGACGTTCCGTGGATACGCATGTGCTGGCGCCACAGCCTGGCCTGCGCCGTGATCGCTGAGGAATTGGCCCGCGGCAGCTCGCTGGAAGAGGATGTGGCCTACACCGCCGGAATCATTCACGACATTGGAAGATTTGGGCTGGCGGTGGCGTTCCCCCAGCGCTGCGGCAAACTGCTGGTCGACACGGACGATGCCTGCTGCGATGTTCTCGAGCGCGAGCGCGAGTGCTTCGGAATGGATCACTGCGAGGCAGGGCAAGCGCTGATGGTGCGCTGGGCCATACCCAAAAACCTCGTCGCCGTCGCTGCCCATCATCACGATCCGGCCGCCGACGCCGACCCTGACATGCTTGCCGTAGTCCGCCACGCTTGCAAGCTGGCAGACGCATCGGGATTTGCCGTGATGCCTTCCCTTCAATCGCGAACGTACGCAGAGCTGCTTGCCGAGCTTCCCCTCCAAAGCAAAATCCCGCGCGACCCCGAAGAATTAGCCTTCCGAATCACAAACAAAATCGCCGCGATCGAAGCGCTGTAGACGCAATCCGTAGGGCTCAGCGCCTTTTCGCCGCGACAGCAAATCCTGATAGGTCGTTCGCGCCTTCGAAGGGCCATCTCGCGATGCGCCGGGGTGTCCCCAAGACGGCGGCTCAGGCTGGAATCACTTTTGGCTCAAAAGATAGAGGTCGGCGTGGCCGCCCGGACGCGCGTAGACGATCGTGGAAAGGTCCAGCGTAAAATCATAAGCGTAGCCGGCGTCAAGTAGGGGAAAAGCAAAGGGAATCTTCAACGCGACCTGGGGTGACCCGGTGAGTTTGCCGTTGCTCCAAGGCTGGCGGTAAAACGTGACTTCCGCGCGGGAAATAATTGGATACAGGAACGACTTGCCATCACGAGCAAAATCAGCGCCGAGCGTTACTACGCCGGGAACCAACAAGATGCATTTCTTGGCGGAGAGAGAGACCTCGTAGATTCCCGTCTTTTCCCCATTCGTTGTCACGCCAAGCAGATACTGCCCCCCAGGGTCGATGTTTGTAACTAGGCCACAGTTGTCGACGACTTTCTCCGGGTTTGAGCCCTCCACGCTCCATTTCCAAACCGGTGTTATTGAACCCGCCTGCTCCGCGTCACTCACGTAAACGGATTTCTGGTCAGGGCTCCATAGCACATTGAGCCAAGCTGGCGGCTCTTCATTTCTATCAACTTGCCATACCTGCCCCTAAACCGCTGGTGGGGGAGTTTTGACGAGAATGCGGCGATTCGAGGGAAGGCTCTATTTGAAGGTAAGGCTAAGTGCGCGACATGCCATGTTCCCCCGCTGTTCACTGAGCCGGGAAATAACCTCCATGCTCCCGACGAGATTGGGGTCGATTCTAGCAGGCTGACCGATCACCCACTCACATGTACCGGACGGCACCCCTTGCGGGACTGTGGGCTCACCAGAAAGGTGGCTTCTATCATGACGGCCGTTTTGCGACCCTGCCTGACGTCGTGGAACACTACAACGGGCAATTTCATCTCAATCTGACCGACCAAGAAAAGGCAGCGCTCGTTGAGTACTTAAAAGCACTCTAGCTCGTAACGAACTCAATTTCTCTCTCACCGTGGGCGAATACAGTGCCGCGCGAGTCCTGATCGTCACTATTTGCAGTTTTGTTTCTCGGGCTTGTTCGTACACCATTACTCT
>CAWBGW010000068.1:0-10176 GCA_963788345.1 uncultured Acidobacteriota bacterium
GGCGCCTCCGGGATTGCGCTCATCAGCTCGTTCGCCAATATCAGCGGGTTTGTCGGGCCCTGGATCATTGGGTATGTCAATGGCAAAACCGGAAGCCTCTACCTTGGAGCCGGCCTCATCGGGATGTGTTTGATCGCGTCAGCCTTGCTGACCGTGTTGCTGCCTAAGAATCGGCAAGGCTGCGCGCCGGGTCAATAACGCTACCGCAAATCGGAGGCGCGGATAGCTGTAATTCATACAAACAACTTCCCAAGAGTTGACCGGACACCTATCATCATGTCTTTCGACATAAGGATGAAGAAATGAATCAGTCGGCTGACTATCCGCGGTTTCGGTGGCTCATACTGATTTCGGCCGTGCTCGGACATATCACGCAGACGGACGGTGCTCACAGGCCGGAGTCGAGGGCGTAGTGCGGATGATGCGTATCAGGGTATGCCTTCAGGCATACCGCCAGCACTTTGTATGAAAGCGCCTTTAGGCGCTGCTCGTGGGCGCTGAAGTTTCACCACAGGCCAGTAGCAGGGCGTGTCGCCGCAACCAGCGGTCGATGTCGCGGTGGAACCGAAGTGAACCTTGGCGATGATGAGCTGAGACTGACGCAATTTGGAATTGTAGCGGACGAAGACGAAGCGCTTGTTGTCGGGAGCGAAGCTGATGGGGCTGTCGACGTCCACATGGATCACGCGGGGCGAGCCACCGAGCGAAGGAACCTGGTAGAGAGTGTTGACGCCCGGCACAGGATCGCGCTTGGCGTAGTAGAGATAATTGCCGTCGGCGGCAAAGACGAGTCCGACGATTTCGCCAGGAGATCCTGGCAGCACTTGAGCGGCGCTTCCGGTGGCCAATTGGCGGACCCAGATGCCGTGGCCGCCGTGGTCGTCTTGCACGTAGGCCATCCACTTGCCGTCGGCGGAGACTGTGGTGGAATGGATGTTGCCGGTGGTGGTGACGGGCGAAATCGTCATTTGCGCGAAGGAGGATTGCTGGTGGCGGAGAGTGTTGCGCTCGTGTAGAACGAGAGCCACTACTGCGGCAACGACGAAAACGGCGCCCGCAATTGTCATCCAGAATTTTGCAGGTGAACGACGATTGTCCGCGGCGGCTGCGTACTGCGCGGCGGTCTTAACTCGCTCGAGGACGTTGGCGCTAGGTGTGGCCCTCCATGGCGGAGGGTGCGGGCGTACCGGATGCCGGAGTGGTAGCGCTGCCCGACGGCGGCGACGGGGCGACGGATTTTGCCGCGCTGCCTTGCGCGCTGGGCCACGAACTGCTGGAACTGGATCGAGAGGAATCGATGTCGCGCTTCAGGCGCTTCAAGTCCGCGCGAAGTTCGGCGGCGGTCTGGTAGCGCAAATCGCGATCCTTCTCGAGCGCCTTGCCGATGATTTCTTCGAGCTTCGGCGGAACGTTCGGATTCAGAATCGACGGGGCGACGGGATTGCGATTCAGAATGGCATCAAAAATGACGGCGGACGTGCTTCCGCTGAATGCGGACTGGCCGGTGGCCATTTCGTAGAAGACGGCGCCGAGACTGAAGAGGTCGGTGCGCGCGTCGAGCTCCTCGCCGCGGGCCTGTTCGGGCGACATGTAGCCGATGGTGCCGAGGGCCGAGCCGGGGCTCGTGAGCATGAGATTGTCGGTGGTCGGCTGCGTGGAGGTGCTGCCGGCGCCGATCGTTTCGGCAATTCGTTTCGGAGCGGATTGCTTCGCGAGGCCGAAGTCGAGGATTTTTGCCTGGCCGCGCGCGGTGATGAAGATGTTGGCGGGCTTGATGTCGCGATGCACGATGCCGCGCGAATGGGCGGCGTCGAGCGCGTCGGAAATTTGCACGGCGAATTCGAGCAGGGAATCGTTGGCCATCGCCCGGCCAGCGATGCGTTCGCGCAGCGTCTGGCCTTCGAGCAGCTCCATGACCAGGAAAGGGCCGGCCGCCGTGTGGTCCGCCGGCTTGAAGCGGGACTTCGCCGACGTCGTAGATCGTGCAAATGCCGGGATGATTCAGCGAGGATGCGGCGCGCGCTTCGCGCTGAAATCGCTCGAGGGCCGACGGGTCGCGGGTAAGCTCCGGCGAAAGGAATTTCAACGCGACGTGCCGGCCGAGGCGCGTGTCTTCGGCTCGAAACACCTGGCCCATGCCGCCGCTGCCAAGCGGTTCGAGAATTTTGTAGTGGGAGATGGTTTCGCCGATCATGCGTGGCCGCGGTGAGTAATGCTAAACAAGTGGCGCGGGGGCTGCAAGGGCAAAGAGGGTGATCCGAACGTGAGGCTTCGGCGAAAACGATACGTCAAAAGCGGAACACAGAGGACACGGAGAAAGACACGGAAAGGACACAGAGAAAGACCTTTTCATTGCGGGATGACTGGGAGGATCAGGGCGCTGGGATGTTGGCGGTCGTGGTAGATGGTGTTTGTCGCGGTGGTCATTCGGGTGGCGTGGCTTTGCTCTTCGCCTGTGTTCAGGTTGCGATCGAAGCGCGGGAAATTGCTGCTGGAGACTTCGAGCCGCAAGCGGTGGCCGGTGAGGAAGACGTTGCTCGTGGCCCAGAGATCGACTTTCAGGTGATAAATCTCGCCGGGCTTCGCGGCTTCGGGCGTCTCTTGGGAATTGCGATAGCGGAGGCGGAGGATTCCTTCGGTGAGATTCTGCGCAAAGCCGTTGGGCCAGACGTCGACGAGCTTCGCCGTGAAATCGGTGTCGACCGCCGACGTGCTGGCGTAGAGATCGAGCGTGACGGGTCCGGTGACTTCCATATCCTGCGCGAACGCGGGAGTGGAATAGATCAGCACATCCTTGCGTTCCTCGACGGTGCTTGATCTTCGCGGGCCAGGCGCGAGATGCGCCGCGTCGCAGCAGAGCGGACCACCGATCGTGGGCGACCGGATTCGCCGGATCGTAGACGTAGGCGTCTTTCGTCTCGGTGCCGGGAGTTGTGGTGTCGAGCGAGCCATCGCCGGCGGCGGAGTTTGCAGCGCCACGGGAATGCAGGAAGTAGCGAGTGGAACGCGCGCGGGCGAGGGGCCAATCGTCTTCGTCGCGCCAGACGTTTTTGCCCATCACGAAAATGCGAACCGGCTTGCCCGATGCGAAGGCGTTGGTCTCGCCTTTGAAGAGGTCGTCGTACCAGTCGAGCATGAGCGCATCGGTGTCGTAGGGTGCGCCCGGGCCAAAATCAACGTCGCCGATTTTCTGCTGGTTGGCCGCCGGAGTGGCCGCCAATCTCGACGAGCAGGCGCTGCTCGCGGCGCGCAGCATCGCTTCCGGCCTGGGTCTTCAATAGGTGTAGTTGCGGAGCGAGCCGCCCAGGAAAATGTCGTACCAGGCGGCGATGGTAAACACCGGCACCTGGATTTGGGAATAGTGGTCTTCAATCGAAATCTGCTTCCAATAGTCGTCGTAATTGGGATGCGCGAGCCAATCCTGAAAATATGGCGCGAGCGATTTTGGGTCGGGCAGCGACAGCAACGGATAATCGGTCAGCGGGAGGGCGTTTTTCCAATCGAGCGCGTTGCTTTTCGTTTCGCGGTGCGATACAGCGTGTTCTGCGTGAGGCCCGTGGTCCATGATTCGTTGAACCATTGTTCGAAGGCGCCGCCCTGATAGGTCCAGCCATCGTGGTAGTTCGAAGCGGTAACGGTCGGGAGCGATGCCGGCGAGGTGCGGCGGGTGAGCGATGGCGGCCAGCATCTGCGTCGCGCCGACGTAGGATCCGCCGAACATGCCCACTTTCCCGTTGGAGTAGGGAAGCGCCGCAGCCCATTCGACGGTGTCGTAGCCGTCGTTCGATTCGTTCTTGAAGGTGTACCAATCGCCTTCGGAAGCGAGCGGCCGCGGACGTCCTGCACGACGACGACGTAGCCTCGCGCGGCGGCCCGCCAGCCGAAAGGCGGTCGCGTTCGTTTTGTCGTAAGGCGTGCGCTGCAAAAGGACCGGAAAGTTGCCTTCGGCCTGGGCGATAGATGTCGGCCTTGAGCGTGACGCCGTCGCGCATTTTCGCGCGGACGTTATGCTCGAAGGTGACTTCGTAGGTTTGCGCGGCGAGAGGCGGAATCGCCAGGAGGAATACGGCCGCAACTAGAATCAGCGCCCGATGCGCCGGCCACATTGGTTTCATGCCCCGACCTCCGCGGCGCATGGTAGGCCCGCGAGAGGAGAGAAGGCAAGGGGCAAAAGGGAAAAGGGAACAGAGAACAGCGGAACACAAAGGGCACGGAGAAAAGCCAGAGGACACAGAGAAGAGCCCAGGGCACGGAGATGCTTCGGTGACGTTGGCGGCGTTAGTTGCCGGGAGGGCCTGGTGGCATTACGGTGACGGTGACGGGCTGTTCGAGCTGAAATCGAGTTTGGTTTCCGAGGGGACTTTTACTTGTTTGCCGCTGGTAGAGACCTGGTAGACGCCGCCCGCTCCAGCGCCGGCGGCCGCTCCAATCGCGGCGCCTTTACCACCGCCAGCGATTGCTCCGATGAGCGTTCCAAGGACTGCTCCCGTGCCGACTTTCTTTGCGGTGTCTTTGCCGCGCGAATTGCCAGCGAGCGAGTATGTGCCGCTGACGAGGGGATAGGATTGCCCCTGAAATTCGAGCTTCACGAGTTCGAGCCGGAGTTCGCTTTTCGCCCGCCGTGTGTCCGGCGGAGCTGGCGTTGGCGAGGCGAACGTAGACGTCGGCACCCGCCGGGACAGCGACGTCGTTGTCGACGAGGATGGGAGATTCGAGCGAGGCGTGAAAAATCTCACCCGCTTTGTTCACGGAAGAATCGACGGTATCGATCATGCGGATGGTCATTGTGGAGTTGGCTGGAACCACCACTTGCTTCGGCGGTGGAGGTGGCGGAGTTGGAGTTGGAACTGGAATCGCGGGAGCAACGGTGGCTGCTGCGTCTGAGATCTGGGGCGGTGGTGCCACTTGGTCGGGCGTGGGACTTTCCACGATCGGGGGTCCGCCGAGCACGGACGGCGGCGGAGATTCTCGGTTGGCTCGATCCTTGTGATGTTTCGCCGGGGTAGTGGCAGGTGCCTGCCGGCTTAGCAGATGCTGATTCTTGCGCCGGGGCTTGAAGCGCCGTTTCTACCGTCATTTGATCGAATACTTTTGTTACACCGGGAGTTTGGGCGGCGATTTTGTAGGCGTCGAGGCAAGCCACGTTGCTCGGTACCGTTCCGGTCAATGTGACTTGGCCGTTCGATGAGATCAACTGCAGGTGTGCGCCGGTGAGCTGCGCATCGGAAAACATTTGAGCCTTGATGTTTGTGATGACGGCAGCGTCGTCGACTTTTTTGGCGCAACCGGCGGCGAACGCAATCGCGAGCATACACCACGACCAACGCCATCCATCTCGAATGCATCACTCCCCCTGAATTTCTTGGGCGGCTCTCAGTCTACTACGAATGCAAAAACGAGGCTAAATGCTGTCTTAGATGGACGCGTGTGGCGAGATCCCGGCCCGAAGCGTGACCTCGCGACGCGCGGCATTTTTGGGCCCACGTTTCTGCTTGCCGATTTCTAGAAGAGAGCCGGCGGGACGCCCTTCGACAAGCTCAGGACAAGCCGGCGCTACCAAAAACAGACAGGGCGCAACTTTTTCGTGGGGGCTGTGTTTCACCTGCAGCGGCCGAAATAGTGGTTTTTCGGCCAACGGGGATTTCAACTCCAACAGACTGACAAGGAGAGTTTGCAATGCGGAACTCAAAGGCTACGGGTGTGTTTTTGGCAATTTTCGCAATTCTTTCGCTATCCAGTTGCGGCGGCGGGTCGAACTCAATGAACCCAGCGCCGGCGGTGCACCCGGCAAGCGTGTTCACGGTGGGGACGGATGCGCCTTTGCCGAGCGTTGTTTCGTGCGAGATTACGGTGACAGGTGTAACGATTAACAACGGGACCAACGATATTTCAGTGATGCCAGACACTCCACAGGTGATCGATTTCGCTCAACTGAGCGGGTTGCATCAACTGATGGACCTGAATACGGTGCCCTCGGACGCGACCTATTACTACGCTACAGTGACGCTCTCGAATCCGGTGATCGGTTACCTCGATACCAGCGTCAGCCCTCCCATCGTGAATACGATGAACGGATCGCTGACGACATCAACTGTAAAGGTGACGTTCGCGCATCCATTCGTGCTGAATGACAACGATTTGGTGGGGCTCCGCATGGAGTTCGACCTTCGCAAGTCGATTCTGACGGATATGAACGGGAACTTCACGGGCCAGGTGAATCCGACGTTTTATATGAATCTGCTGGCAGCGGACGATTCGAATGTTTCGATCGATGATTTCCACGCCGGCTTTGTTGGATCCGCGGGCGCCAACTCGTTCACGGTTCAGGGACCGCACGGCCGCCAGTGGACGGTTCAGACCAGCGACAGCACGGCCTGGGACGATCCTGCTATTTCAGTGAGTGCGTTTACCAGCAATACCATCCTCGAGATTTCGGGGCAGCTCGATCCGGTCACAAAGTCCATCGATGCATCCGAAGTGGAAGTGGTGTCGAACGACGGTTTCGTGCTGGGCGGTTTGCTGACGTATGTGAATCCGCCCTCGCCGGCGGCGGCAACGGAAGCTGACATCTACGTTCGTTACGAGCTTCCCGACGTCACGGGCCTGATGCCAGGGCAAATCGAGGCGCTAACGCTGAACGGGACCGAGCAGTATCGGATCGCGAACATCAAGAATCCGATCACGGCGCTGCTCTTCAGCAACACGCAACTGGGACCGGGACAACGCGTGGACATCGGCGGAAAAATAACCACGTCCAACGGCGTCGACACGCTCACTCCTCACCGCGTGGTTCTGCGGCGGCAGGGGCAAGCCGGCACGTGGGTTCCGGGCAGCACGATGGTGCAGTCCGGAAACGCCGGGAGCTTCTCGTTGAACGATAACTGGACCGCGGGCGTTCTGTTGCCGCAGCCGCTGACGGTGCTGACGACCAACGACACAAACTTCATTAACCTAGCCGGCCTCTCCGGGCTGACGGGAGCGAATCCGATCCCGATCCGCGTGGTGGGATTCATCCTGGTGGATTCGGCAACGAATCAACCGGTGATGGTCGCTCGGTCGGTGGAACAGCTTACTGACTAATCATCTTCATACCTGCAGGCGCCGCTGTTCTCCTTGAACGGGGGACAGCGGCGTTTTCTTTTTGTTCGCGATTGCGTGAGGAGAGGAGTGGATTAGAATCACGTGATGAGAGAGCCGCGCAGCTTCGAGGAATTCTGGCCAGTCTACGTTGTGGCGCACAGCCAGCCGCTGACGCGGGTGTTTCATTCCGTGGGAACGCTGACCGGCTGGGCTGTGCTGGTTGTGGCCATCGTTCTGGGCAGACCGTGGCTGCTTCTGGCCGCGCTAGCCGTTCCGTACGCGCTGGCGTGGTTTTCACATCTCTTCGTCGAGCATAATCGGCCCGCAACGTTTGGCCATCCGCTGTGGTCGTGGCTGGCGGATCAGAAGATGGTGGCGATGGTTCTGGCGGGAAGGATGGGAAAAGAAGTGGAGCGGTGCTCGGCGCAGGGAACTCGAGACCTGAAATAGAAAAGAGAAAAGCAGATCCCTCACCCCGCACAAACCGCGGGGATTCGGGATGACAATGGAGAGATGCGGCTTGCGGTGAGGTCGGAACGCAGCTCGCGGTTTTTCAAAACCGGCCCTTCCGTCGTTCACATCCCGCTAGAGACTATTCCATTTGAAGTGCGACGATGTGGTTGCCGCGTGTGCTGATTTCGATTCCGATCGGCGGACGCACGGCCGTCCCCGCTGCGATTTCGCCGCGCACGAGTCCGTTCGGGCCCGGCGCCATAGCGCATGAGGTCGTAGACGGTGTGAGTGCACGGATCGACGATCATCGGATGGCTGGCGCGAAACTGGTATTGCGTGCGCAACTTTTCAAGATCGGTGACGTAGTCGAGTTCGCAGGTCCCGTACGGCTCGCGCAGCGAAACTCCCCACAGAGTTCCTCCCGGCAGGCGCACCGCGATGGCCGGAGTTTGCTGCGAAGTGACGGGATCGCGGAAGATGAATCGCTTAGCGGACCACGGCTTGGACAGTTCGTCGGTAGTGGCGATTTCGCCGGGACCGATGGGCATGCGTTCCACGGGCTTGGCAACGGGCTCGGGCGTGGGATCGAGCAGGAGTTTCAACGGCCTGCGGCGGAGCTTGCTTCGCCGATGAGCTGTGAGCCCACCAGGCTATACCAGCGACGATGACGATCAGGGCCCCAGCGCCGAGCCCAACCCACAGCAAAGGGCTGCGAGGCGGCACTTTGGCAGGCTCCGGAGAAAGGTGCTCAGGCGGAACAGCCTTCGGTGGAGCCTTGTCTGCTGGCACGCCGGGTATGGCCGGCTGCTGCGGCTTAAAACGGTCGAGTTTTTTTTCGTCTGGCATGCTGGGCTTTCCGGAAGGGGAGATACCAGATTGAGTCTGCTGGAAACGAAATGCAAGACGGGAGTGGGGAAGCTGTTTACGCTTTCGCCCCAATGATAGTGCCTGGGTCCCGCGGGGGATCAGGCGAAGCGTTCGATGCGGACGGAATGGTGCGCGACGTATTCGTGCAGGTTCGCGAGAATGAGAAGGAGTTCGAGCATACGATCGCGCTGCTCAGGATTTGGTTCACCTGCGCCTTCTTCCAGGTTTTTCACGATCGCCAGGGCGTCAGCGAGGAGCCATTCGAGGCCTTTCGGGTTCACTGGGCGGCCGGCGCGACAGCCCTGAAGGGCCTCGTCAGTGCGAACGAATGCTTCGTCGAGGAAATGGTCGAGGCAGAGCTGCTCGCTGGCAAGGGCCCTCGGAATCGTCTTGGGACACGATTCCCGTCTGCAAGGGACCGAAATAGACGCGTTCATTACACACCCCAGAGCGCCTTCGAGCGTCCATCGCTCGAGGCAGTGGGGAGAGACTAGCACATTTCGAAGTCAAGGGAAGGGGCTACACCGCAGGAGTAAACCAGGCACGGGCCGCCTTTCCTTGAGGAAGCCAGTGTGAAAAAAGGAGCGCAGCGGAGCAACCATGGGGGGTGCTCCGCTGCGTTCCGTGGTGCGATTAACGAATCTGAATCGAGCCGGAACTGGTGCTCAGTTCGACGAGAGCGACCACCGCCGCGCACCTTTCCGTGCAACTCGCGCGGCGTGATTGTTCCCTGCACCGTCATCTCATGAGTTGTTTGAATGCTGCCCGGAGCCTGTGTGTGCGACAAGGTCATACGCAGCTTGATCAGAGAATTGCACTTCGACATTTCCCGAACCCGTGCGCAGCTTCCACTCGCCGGTGGGGTCGCCCTGCGCGGAGATGTTGCCGCTGCCGGTTCGCGCTTTCACCGCGCCTTTCGCTCCCTTGATTTCGATGGTGCCCGAACCGCTGCTACGTCCACGTCGCCCGGAGCAGTTTGCTCGAACCGCACGTCGCCACTGCCGCTCGACCCGGTGAAGCCTCCTGCGATGCCCATGGCGTGAACTGTGCCGCTGCCGGTGCTGACGCGCGCGTTGCCATGGACGGAATTCAGGTCAATGTCGCCCGAGCCGGAGCGCGCATGAACTTCGCCGCCGATGTTGTCCAAGGTTACGTTGCCGGATCCGCTGGTGGCTTCCGCGGGTCCCGTGACGTCGTCCACATGCACGTTGCCCGAGCCGGATGACGAATTGAGCTTCGTCTCCGCCGGAACGATCACTTCATAGCTGATCGAAATATTTCGCATGCGTTCATGATCCTCAACGTGACGACGCGTATCGTGTCGCCGTTCTGCTCAATCGGCGGATTCGTTTCGAGATCGTGCACGCGCTGCTCGACGTCGCCAGCGACGTGCCAGCCGGACGGATCTCGCGGTGGATTTCGACCGTAACGAGGCCACCGGCGAACGACGATGTTGCCGGAGCCGGTCTCAACGTCCAGGTCCACCGGTCCGCTACGGTAAGCGTCCGGTCAAAGTGGCCTTCGGTGTCCGCGACGGCGGGACGTGTTGCGAAAGCGAACATCAGTGTGACAGCGAAAAGCGCTGGAAAAAGCACGCACAGGCATCCTCATCTTTCGACCTCCAGGGTTAGAAGTTGCACAGTCGGACTATGGGACGCAAGGCCGCTCTGAAAAGTTCGACGCATTTGGGGCCGAAAGGTCTTTGGGAAAAGAAAAAAACCCCGCCCTTCCTGCTCAGGCGGCGGTGCCGTGGCACTTCTTGTATTTTTTGCCGGA
>CAWBGW010000069.1:0-4407 GCA_963788345.1 uncultured Acidobacteriota bacterium
CTTCCCCGGTGGGCTGCTCGACGAGGCCGAGGCACTCCGTGTGTACGAAAGGGAGACGAGCCTCGAGGGCGATCCGTACCCTCCGAACGATCCTGGCGGAAGCGGGCTGATGGTCTGCAAGGCCGGCAAGCAGCTCGGGCTGATCAGCTCCTACAAACACGCCTTCGGCATCCAGCACGCGCTTGCAGCGCTGGTCCTGCGTCCGGTGATCACCGGCATCAAGTGGTACACGAGCTTCGATACCCCCGACCCACAGACGGGTCTGGTCGAGCTGAGCCCAGGCGCCACCGTGCGAGGCGGCCACGAGATCGTCGCCGACGGCATCGACGCCGAGGCCAAGCTCGTGTGGTTCTGGAACAGCTGGGGCACGCAGTACGCGCTCGGCGGGCGGTTCTGCATGACGTTCGAAACCTGGGAGACGCTGCTGAAAGATAGGGGGACGTGACTGTGCCCGTGAAGTGACGCCTCGGTATTACTCGTCGTCGCAGCGGTAGCCCAGCCGGGCGGAGATGCGGTCGGCCGTGGAGATGAGGTGCGGGGTGAGCGCATCGACGAGCTCCGCCAGGGAGATCGTCGAGGCGTCGGCCGCGAGGTTGACGGCGGCGACGACCTCGCGGGCCTCGTTGCGGACCGGTGCGGCGATCGCGTAGAGCTCGGGCGCGAGCTCCTCGTCATCCAGTTCTGGGGTTCCTTCGCAGAATTCACCAGCCGCTCGAACGTAACCTGCCCGTGCGCCGCTGCTGCAAAGAGTCCGCAAGCCATGCAGATCAACGCGATGCTCCTCCGCGATCTCAGCGGCGTTTCTCGCCGTTCTCCGCGGTTAAAGGCTTTTCTCGTTGCCATGGTAGTGCGCCGCCGAATCATTTCGCCCCCACGCTGGTCAAGTAGGCCACAATGTCCTCAAGATCTTTGTCGCTTAAAATGTCGGGACCGTATTTCGGCATCGCCGACTGCCGGGTTTTCTGAAACGACTTCAATTTATCCTTCTCCAGTAGATGAATCTGCTCGCTGGTGTCCATGATCTGCACGCTGAAGCTGTCTTCATTGAGCGTCACGCCCTTGATTTCCTTCCCGTCCGCGGTGACCACGGTGACGCTCTCGTATTCCTGCGGAAATTCTTTGGTCGCCTCGGTCAATCCCCACGCCAGCCTACGGCTCGGATCGCGCACTGAATCAATGATCGCAGCGCGCGTCCGCGAACCGCCCACTCCCGTCAACTCGGGCCCAAGCCGTCCGCCCTTGCCTTCAATCATGTGGCACAGGGAGCAGTTCGCGTCGCCGAAAAATAGTTCCTTGCCGTGTGCCGCGTTGCCCGCCGGATGTGCCGGAGCCTTCACTTCCTGGCTGCGAATGTAGGTGATGATCTGCCAAATCTCTTCGTCCGTCATCCCGACGCCCTGCCCGTTGGTCCCATTGGCAGGCATTGCGGTCCCAGGAATTCCGTTGCTGATCACCTGAAACATTTCCGAGTCGTTGTGGGTATGTTTCTTAACGGCCCGCGTCAGATCCGGCCCCCTCCCTCCACCGCGCGCCCCCAGTCCGTGACACAGGGCGCAGTTGATGCGGAACTCATATTCCCCCGCCTTCGCTGCCTTGGCATTGCCAGCCATGGGATTCCGCTCATCCGCGGCAGAACTTTTTGCACCGCAAAAGAGGATCACGATCAGCGATGCAAAAAGGGCGACTCGCTCTTGGATTCGACTGGTTCGAGGAATCGATTGTCTTTGAAACATAGAGTGTTCGCAGTCTCGATGAATGACAAAAGGAAGTTCAAGCCTGAGATAGTAGCATCGTGCCGTGACGGCAATTCAGAAAATACTCGCTTACGAACCGTGAGATGCGTCAGGCGTGCGCACGTGTTCCGGACGGAATCCGATCCCGATGATGCGAGCAGGAATTCGGCGCAAATAGGGCCATCGTCGCAGCAATTTGAGTGGCAAGGGCAGCTTAAGAGGTTGAGAAGTGGAGAGGACCCGCCGGATCACCCGATTTTGCACCACCACTTGCAACTTCTGCGTGGCGCGCGTGGGAAACTCCCTGCGCCGCTGGACAGCGTGAAGATCGCTGTCGCTGAGATTGCCCGCGCCTAATTTTTTGTACAAAAGATTCGCTGCGGCGACCGCATCCTGAATCGCAAGATTGATGCCGACCCCGCCCACGGGCGACATAGCGTGCGCGGCGTCGCCAATGCATAGAAGACCGGGGCGGGACCACTGCGTTAAGCGGTCGACCTTCACTGTCAGCAGGCTCACGTCATTCCAGTCCCGCAATTCGCCGACACGATCACGCAAGAACGGTTGCAGACTCGCGATCTCTTCACGAAGGTTTTCTATTCCCCGCTCGCGAAGCGCATCTGCCGCACCCTTTGGGATCACCAGGCCACATTGCCAGTAATCCTTGCGATAGATCATCACAAACACTTTGCCGGTTTCGGCGCGCCCGAGAGTCTGACCGGGTTCGCCCTCGCGGTGGCTCAATCTCATCCACAACACATCCATCGGCGCACCCAAATCGATTACCTGAAGCCCGGCGCGTTCACGAACCGTGGAATGCCGGCCATCGGCGCCAACCGTGAGAGGCGCTCGAATCTCCACATCTCCAGTGTGAGTCTTTGCCTTTACTCCGGCGACACGTCCGTTATTCTCAATCAGGTCGGTCGCCTCCGCCTGCATCATCAGTTGAAATCCTGAATACTTTTTCGCGTGTTCGACGAGGAAGTTCAGAAACTCCCATTGCGGCATGAACGCGAGAAATTTGCAATGCGTGGGAAGATGCGTGAAGTCGCCTATTTTCACCGTCTCGTCGCCGACTTGGCCAGCCAGTTCGCGCTCTTCCTGATGCGGGCGTTTCAGGAACTGGTCCAGAATGCCCAGTTCCCACATCAACTCCAAGGTCGAGGGATGAATTGTGTCGCCCCGAAAATCGCGCAGAAAGTCTGCGTGTTTCTCCAGCACCACGACCTTGATACCGGCACGAGCCAGCAGAAAGCCCAGCATCATTCCAGCGGGCCCTCCTCCGACGATGCAGCACTGGACTTGCATTATCCTGTTCAAGAACTGCTTACCTGCCCCATTCCCAGTAGATTGAACTTTGCCTCCTTGGGACGCCCTTTTTCGGATCTCCGGTTGCGTCCCCGCCCGTACATGACCGGCGGGCATCTGCCCCCAGCACCTTTGGCTCTCTACACTGAAATCCTAAGCTCCCGCCGCCGATATTACTGAGGTGGGTGAGAATTTTCCTTAGGTTGCCAAGTCATTGTGCTATCAGCCTTTCCAGCGAAAGGCCCCAGGCTGAGGAAGGCCCAGATGAGCCAGCACGCGATAGGCAAATTCGCGGGCCAGTTCATCTAATGAAGCAGGGCCGTAATAGAAGGCCGGGATCAGCGGGAAGACCGTGGCTCCGGCGTCGGCGGCCCGATACATGTTGCGAATGTGGATTTTATTGAGCGGCGTCTCGCGCACGCACAGCACGAGCGGACGCTTCTCCTTAAGAGCGACGTCAGCCGCGCGCTCAATCAGATGCGAGGCGACGCCGTTGGCGATACGGGCTAGAGTGCCCACGCTGCATGGGATCACGATCATGGCGTCGGCGGGATAAGAGCCGCTGGCCACATTCGCCCCGATGTCAGCGTTCGATTGAACTTTGATTTTGCGCGAAATGCGGCCACCGAGAAGTTGGCTGACCAGGTTGGACCGGCCCTTCAGGCCCAACTCTTCGGCCATGACTCGTAGCGCGCTGTCGGACGCGATGAAGTTGACCGTCTCCACGCGCCGGTCGCCTTCGACGGCAAGCAGCAACTGCCGCAAAAAAATGGCCCCGCTGGCCCCGGTGGTAGCGATGGTCAAATTCTGCGGCGGATGGTTGGGCAAGAAGCCTCCGGGATTCTCGGATCCTTCGAGACGGAGCATAGGGAGTCAATGAACCGGAAGTCAAGATGAAGGGGCTAGAAACTACAAGCTAGTAGCTAGAAGCTGAACATGGCCAGCACCGCCAATCTTCGATCCCGTCGCAGCGCCGCGCAGTTGCACGCACTGGCGGGAGTCGAGCGCGAAATCCGTGCCCAGGATTCGCACCATCGCCGCAAATACCTGCGTGAATTCAACCAGGCTTTTCGCAGCTACGATTCTCTGCTCGATTCCGCGGAAATTCAAAGCAGACTGCAGCCGGCAGACGTCGTCCTTATCGGCGACTATCATGCGCTGCCAGCCGCGCAGCGCCACGCCGCATCGCTGTTCGAGCAGCGCGCGCTGGCAGGCGACCGTCCGGTGGTGCTCGGAGTCGAAACCATTTACGCGCGCGACCAGCACATCCTCGACGAGTGGTGGCGGCGCGACATAGACGAGAACGAACTCCGCCAGCGCATTCGCTTCGATCTCGACTGGGGATACGACTGGACTCCTTTTTACA
>CAWBGW010000070.1:0-8287 GCA_963788345.1 uncultured Acidobacteriota bacterium
AAAACGCTTCCGGTTTCGGGTCCACGCGCCGAGGTGGGAACGGAGTGTAAGTATCGGCGTAAACAACCTTGGTCACTTTTCCATCTTCGATTCGCGATGTGCGATGCCACGTCCGAACGATGAACTTGTCCGGAGCCTCGACGTCAGCGAACACGATCGCTTCAATGTATGCCGAATCGGAAATTGGGAAGACCTTCCTCACTGCGGGCATCCAGCCGCCGACTAGTCCGTCGAAGCGCTTTTGCGCGGCCTGGTAGGTGAGCTCCGGAAAGAACTGGATCGGGTGATACGTTTCGGTGTTCGCACCAGGCAGAACAGGTTCGGTTTCGAGCGATTCTTTCGTGCCGACAAAGTTGTCCCACGGCAAGCGCCCAGAACCGCCCCGTTCCCTCTCAGTTCCCTGCGGAGGAGCCGCTAGTCTCACCTGCTCGGCATCCGGGTCGCCGTTTTGAAGGAGCTTGTCCGCGAGCAGGTCGGGTCCCGACGTGCCGATATCTTTCAGGCTCAGACCGAGGTAAGGCGTCTGCGCTTGATCAAAGGTCGGTTCGGCGCTCTTGGTCAGTACGCGCGCGGTTCCGCTCGACGAGACAAAGGTGATGGAGCCGTCGCGGGTCCGCAGATCTTCGTAAACTTTCCAATTCGCGGCACCCGACTTGAACTCACACACGAGCGTATGGCCCTCAGTGTCGACCGCGCCCGCTGACAGCAAACCGACGGACTCGACGGAGCCAGTCACCGCGGGACGGGCCGCAGCGACCTCGCCGGAAATATATTTTATACTGGCCGTCGCTACAGCCAGGTTCTGCAAGAAGCGTCTGCGATCCATTTTACTTCCTCTAAGTAGAGAGTAGTTGCGAGACGAACGAACCGACCGGGCACACTTTACGCTCTGCCAGCCCGTCTGTAAACGCTGGGTCACACCATTTCAGTGCCACCTTAACGCCGAAGTCTGATCGCAATTGACAACGAAAGAGCGGGGGCATATGGTCTTGTGGGTAAACGTTTACACGGACGGACGCCAGCGAGTCCCCGATCCGGCACGGACATTTTCAGCGAGGCGAGCGCACATGCAAAAAACGTCACGAAGAGAATTTTTGCGGGCAAGTGCAGTAGCGGCCGGGAGCGCGGCGGTGGCGCGGTCGATGCCGGGAATGGCTGGGGTTCCCAAGGCTACCGCTTCCAAGGCAGGACTTTCGCCGCAACTCGCCGTGGTGCCGCCGCTCTCTCTGTTCGGATATTCGCAGGTGGTTCTGCTCGACGGGCCCTTCCGCCAGCAGTTCGACCATAACCACGAATTGTTCCTGAAACTGGATGACGACGCGCTGCTGAAGCCCTTTCGCCAGCGCGAGGGCATGTCCGCGCCGGGGCCCGACATGGGCGGCTGGTACGACGATGGGAACGACTTCAATCCCGCGAACAATTTCCACAGCTTCATCGCCGGGCACAGTTTCGGACAGTATCTCTCGGGCCTGGCTCGCGCCTACGCAGTGACGGGATCGAAGCCTACACAGGAAAAGGTGAGCCGTTTGGTCCGCGGGTTTGGCGCCACCGTCGATCCGGCTGGGAAGTTCTACGTGGACTATCGCCTTCCGGCGTACACCTACGACAAGACGAGCTGCGGCTTGATCGACGCACACGAGTTCGCAAAGGATCCCGATGCGCTCGACGTCCACTGGCGCGCCACGCAAGCTGCTTTGCCGCACTTGCCCGAGCGTGCCCTCAGCCGATACGAGCAGCGGTCGCGCGGCTACAAGAGCATCTCGTTCACCTGGGACGAAACGTACACGCTGCCGGAGAATTTCTTCCTGGCCTACCAGCGCAGCGGTAACGCGCGCTACCGCGATCTGGGCGTCCGTTATCTCGAGCAGAACTATTTCGACCCGCTTTCGGAAAACCACAACGTTCTGCCATTCGAGCATGCCTACAGCCACGTGAACGCATTCAGCTCCGCGATGCAGGCGTATCTGGTCCTCGGCGACGAAAAATATCTGCGTGCGGCGAGGAATGGGCTTCGGATGGTCGAGGACCAAAGCTACGCCACCGGCGGATGGGGTCCGGACGAGGCGTTCGTCGAACCAGGTCGCGGCGGATTGGCGGCGAGCCTCAAAAGCACTCATGCCAGCTTCGAGACGCCCTGCGGCGCGTACGGACATTTCAAGATTACGCGCTACTTGCTGCGCGTCACGCGCGATTCTCGCTACGGCGACAGTATGGAGCGCGTGCTCTACAACACCATCGCCGGCGCGCGGCTGATCCAGCCGGACGGCGTCAGTTTCTACTATTCCGATTACAACGACTCCGGTGCCAAGAAGGATTGGTATCGCGACAAATGGCCGTGCTGCTCCGGCACGTTCCCGCAGCTTTCGGCGGACTATCACATCAGCACCTACTTCAAGGGACAGGACGGCATCTACGTGAATTTGTTCTTGCCCTCGCGCGTCACCTGGACGCAGGGAAGCACGCAGGTCACAATGACGCAAAAGACCGACTATCCGAAGGCGAACACGATGCAGTTCGAGTTCGCGATGATGGGAAGCCCGGAGACTTTCGCGGTGAACGTGCGCATTCCGGCGTGGGCGGGCGCGAAAACGATGGTGTCTGTGAACGGAAAGCGCGTTGACGGCGAAATCGCTCCGGGAAAATTCTTCGCCATTCAGCGTACGTGGAAGCAGGGAGACCGCGTGGAAATCGAGATGGAAATGCCGTCGCGCCTCGAGGCTATCGAGCCCGAGAGCCC
Source organism: uncultured Acidobacteriota bacterium (assembly GCA_963788345.1). Taxonomy (GTDB): domain Bacteria; phylum Acidobacteriota; class Terriglobia; order Acidiferrales; family UBA7541; genus Palsa-295. The sequence goes on from CAWBGW010000070.1 coordinate 2,738, forward strand.
TAATATCGTCGCGTTAATGCACGGCCCGCTCGCGATGTTTGCGATCGGAGAAAATCCCCCGCAGCCGACGCGAGACCAGTTGATGGCTGCGACCGCGTCTGCCCAATCTTCGGATGATTGGGTTGTGAGCACAGGCTCGGGACCGGTTACGCTCCGTTCCTTCGCCGCGATCAAGGATGAGCCTTACCGCCTGTATCACACGGTCGGAAGTTAGACGCGACCCTCTCCTCTGTCGTAGACGAACGCTGCATTCGTTTGAGCGCGGGATGGGGAAATGAAAATCGCTTCCAATGCCGGAAATTGTGTACATGGAATGCCCTTTCCCACTGAGGAGGTTACGTGTCGACATCCGATTGCCTTTTCTCAAGAACGCTCTTGCTCCTGTGCGCCATTCTCGTGCCGCCAACTACTGCTCGCGCCCAAGCGTGGGAGCAGACGGGCAAGCCCATCGGCAAAGTGTCCGTCGTCGGAAACCTGATCCTGATGGAGTTAGACGAAGGCGCGCTCGGCCAGCAGAAACTCTTCGACCTAGGCCAGCGCACTCTTCGCTTCACGCCAGGAAAGATGGGATATCGCATCGAGAATCTTCCGCTGCGCTGGGACGCAGACTTTGGTACGAAGCTAAGCAGTCATCAGGTTACGCTTCAAAACTTCGTGTTCCCTTTTTCCGGCAAGACCTGGAGTTCGTTTTCAGTCGGCCTCACCGGATCGATTCGATTCGGCGATGCGCCCAGCGGCAATGGCCCCGGAGGCGGCTTCGGACCGCGCTTTGATCAAGGAGGAGTTTCCATTGCACGCTTTGACCCCTTGAGCGAGGGCGCCGCGAACCTAGCCAATACGGTTCCCGCGATTTGCGTCTTTTTCAAGCCACGCATGTCCGGCGATCGCTATGTGAAGGAGCTCGCGGATCGCGTCGTCGTGACGTGGGACGTTACCGAACCGTACGGCAACATCCAGGACTTTACTTGGACGAAGACGATCAACAGATTCCAGGCTGTGCTCCAAAAGGACGGTACGATCGAGATGTCGTATCAGCAGCTTGCGGCGAAGGACGCAATCATCGGTATTTATCCCCTCGTTTCTGCCGGAGTGGAAAAGCCCCTCGCGACGCTACCAGGCAGGAAAAACTCGGGGGTCGCCGCGCATCTCGACATCCAAAACCTCAAGCTTTCGGTGGTTGACGGCTTGTTCTTGAAAGTCACGTTCGAAACCGCCGGTCCCGTATTGCCTGAAGGCGATGCCGCTGTGTCAGGCATCGCCTATCGCGTGTACTTTAACTCGCACAATCCTTCTTCGGGATCCTCTGAACCTGCTAAGGCGGAAGCTGTCTGGGAGATTCGCGGCTTCGCGCCACGCAACCGCGCGAACGGCAGCGCATCGCGATACTTTGTGTCCGGTCCAGGCGTCTCGCGCGGCGCAAAGACGAGCGGTAACACCATTTCGATCCAGGGAATCCTGCCGCCGAGCCTTCACGGCGCTACGCAAATCGCGGTCTCCGCCGATTCCTCTGCTTCCGGCTCCGACGATCCGGTTGCGCAAATCCCCGCTCACCCAATCACGCTGAGTGGGATCCGCAATCCTGAAGTGGCATTCTCTTCCCTCAAACCGCAGGATGGCCCTTTTTCGCTGGTCTATGAAGCTTTCCACTACTACGCTCTTCCGAATGATCGCGACTTGAGCTGCACGGTGATCAAAGGCCTCGGCGACAAGTTCGACTTCCTCGCATATTACTCGGACTTCCGCGTCGACAACCAGGAAGCGGGCACGCCGAGTGACGGTCCGCTGGGAGCGGTGGGCGGAGCGGTGACGGGAATCGGCGCCCCGCAGCGCGGCCTCGATTCCTACTGCACGCCCGGCAGGTTCCAGTGGCAGTTCATACAGCCGGTGTTCGTCGGCTCCAATCAGATGCAAGAGCGCCCGCCTGCCGACGCGCCTATGGGCACCGATCACGACATCACGTTTTATCAGAACCAACTCGCAGAAATTTCGCAGGACGGCAAGATGCCTCCGTACATGTACGCGATGTCGCAAATTGGGCACGAAATGGGCCACCGGTGGTCGGCGTTCGTCTCGGCAAAAGTGGCGTAGCGAGACAATTCCTCTCGGTCCCACGCACTGGGCCAGAGGCTTGCAGGCAATTGTGCCGTTTCCCTATGTGCGACCGTCGGAAGCGTCCATCATGGGTGGCGGCGTGTGGCTCGACAACTTTGATGGCACCTACACTCAACTCGACGACGACTATTACGTGCCCGCGACCGGATACTCATATTTGGACCTCTACCTCATGGGTCTAATTTCTCCGGCCGAAGTGCCGGACTTTTTCATTCTGCGCAATCTCGCCGCTGCCGGCAAAGACGCGAATGGGCACCCCATCTTCAAGGCGGACAGGACTAAGGTAACGATTCAGGACGTCATCTCGGCCGAAGGCGCTCGCTCACCCGGCGTTGACAGATCTCAACGGCAATTCAACACCGGAATGGTCATTGTCGTTCAGCGCGGCGCAAAACCAAGCGGCGAGCTGATCGAGCGAACAGAAGCGGTTCGCAAGCTATGGATTGAATATTTTTCGATCACTACGGGGCGCCGCGCGTCCATGACGGCAAACCCACGATAACGAACCGTTGGCCACACGGTCCCTAGATGGGATGACTTGGAATCCATGCAGACGAAGTTCTTCCTCGGGATTCTGACGGGGAACAGACTAGGCTAAAGCCGTTACTTATCAACGTCCATTCCCAGAGCAAGAGTTTCGAACTACAGGTCCCGTCCTTGCGCATCATACATTTTGGAGAAGTCAAAGCTTGCCTTGATTGCGACTTTGCCCGGCGTGCACGAGAAATCGGCGCCCTTCTCCTCCGCTCCGATCGTGGCCTCACCCGTCGCGGTGCGCTTGGGGAACGAAATTAGTATGGCGCGAATCGTCTTGCCATCCGTGCTGCGCTGAAAGTCGACCTTCGAAGGTTCGATCTTCAGCTTGCCTTTTTTCGTGACGAGTGTCGTCCTCGCCTTTACGCCAGCTTCTTCGGCGGACTCAAACGCCGACATTTGCGGCCCCGACACAAGCACCTGATAGTCTTCGGTCGGCTGGGCCAGTTGTTTCTCAGCTTCGTCCTCTTTCAGGCTGCCCGCGAGAACCGAGCTCCGCAGCATCGCTTCTCGCACCGTCCGCGAGGAGTACCATCGGATCGCGAAAGTGAGCTGGGGTACTCCGCCGCCGGTCTGGTCACCCGTTCCGGCAGGTCCGGACGGCGACGAGCCACCACCTCCCCCCATGCTGCCACGACCTCCGCCGCCTCCGCCTGGGGCACCGGCACCTGCGGACGATCCTTGCGGCAGACCAGACAACGGTGCACTCGCACTGCCGTCAAACCCAGCGTCAGCCTGGGTCATTCTCGACCACGGCGAGTTCGACAACACTTTCTGGACATCCTTTTCGTCCCATTGTTGAAATGGCTTGTCTTTCCACGGGTCGCTTGACGCCAAAGCGAGCGCAGCGATCGCCAGAATCGCAAAGCTTCCGATGATTGCTTTTCGCATGTTATCCCTCTCGTATCGGTGCCAGATTGAGGTGATGCAGACTGAAGTTTTCGAAGTTGCCTACCGGGCTGCCAGACCTTATATCAGAATCCCTCGCAAGATCCTGCCCAGGTCTAGCGAACTGCCCTCTTGGCGACAATCGGTTTCTCCGGCGAAACCGTGGTGATCTCGACTTTTGGCACGAAGCCAATGACGCGCTCGAAACGGTAGACCGGATCAACGCCCGATTCAAAATGAGTCTGCGTCAGCAACTCGCCGACAGTTCCTACCATGAGCAATTGTACTCCAAACAGACACAGCATCATCCCTCAAACAAGCAGCCGGCCCTGAGATACGCCGAGCTCGGACTGGCGCGCGCATGTGTCCTCGATCCCGATAAATCAAGAAGCCGCGGCGCCTACCAGATTTTCTGGTCCTCCGGAAGAATGCCGACCAGGAGGTGCCAGTCCTCAACCAAGCCAAATCGGAGTCGCGTTACCGGTAGTCGAAAGGATTATTTTCCAGCATCCTTCTGCCGGAATAGTTCTAAGATAGCTGCTTCGCCGGGACAGCAGCCGTCGCATCCCGGGTGTTCTTTTGACGGAAGGGTCATGAATAGGCTTAGCTTTGTTGTCTCCCTCATTACTCAGGCAAGCGACTATCAGCGGGAGCAGGCGGATGCTGCCCAGCAAGCCGCCCGCCGGCTGAACGTCGATCTGCAGATCTTCTACGCCGATAACGACGCCATAAAACAAAGCCAGCAATTATTCGAAGTGATCCAGAGCTCCTCGTCTGGCGTCAACGCGCTGATTCTCGAACCTGCGGGTAGCACTGCGTTTCCGCGGGTCGCGCAGGCGGCCGTGGCGGCCGGATTCGGCTGGGTTGTGATGAACCGTGACGATGCTTCGATCTCGAAGCTGGGGAGCGGGTCTAGTCATCCCGTTTTCGCCGTGACCGCGGACCAGGAGGAAACAGGGAGAATTCTCGGTCGCCAGATTGCCATTCTTCTCCCGCGCGGCGGAACGGTTCTTTGCGTGCAAGGCCCTTCCGGCAACCCGGTGTCAGAGCAAAGAATGGTGGGGATGAGTCAAACCAAACCGGAGAACATCAAACTCAGACTCCTGCGAAGTCCGTACTGGACTGAGGCTGGGGGTTTTCAGGCAGTCAGTTCGTGGCTGCGCCTTTCCGTCTCCCACGACGAAGATATTGCCGGAGTCGTCGGGCAAAGCGATCTCATCGCGCTGGGTGCGAACCGAGCGTTCGACGAACTTACAACTGGGGCCGCGAGGGACCGGTGGGTGAGCGTGCCGTTCCTTGGCGTGAATGGTTTGAAAATGGGACAAAATGCCGTGAGCAGTGGGAGAACTGGCGTCTACCGTGGTGGTTCCTCCCAGCGACTGTTCCCGCAATTGAAATGCTGGTTCGCGCCTACCGCGACGGCGTTCGACCTCCGGAACGCACCTTGGTTCCCCCCAAATCGTTTCCCGATCTCGACATGCTGGCTCCCCGAAGGTCGTAAACGCGGGCTTGCGCAATGGGATGTATGGTCATGTTCTTTTGGGGCTGTATTCTTCCTGGTCTTTTTGAGGCAAACACACAAGCTGAGTAAACGTTTACATGTTTTGCGCTATCATATCGGCTTGCGCTTCGCAGCCGGCATCGGGCCGGGGGCGCTATCGTGGCCGAGGAGGGAACTCAGATGAGCAAAGCGAGAAAAATGTCGCGGCGGCAATTCGTCGCATCGGCAATTTCGACGGCCGCCATTTCTTCGTTGCCTGTCAGCCGCGGATTCCTGGCGTCGGTTGCCAGAGCGTCTTCCGCCGGCAGCGCGCGGCAGCAATCTGAGGTGCCGCTCACGGGTACGCCGCCATGGAAAGATCAGGGCGTGATCAACGTGGCGAAGTCTCCGTACGCCAAGCTGCGAAATGTGCCGGTGCATGCCGTGACGATTGAGAGCGGCTTTTGGGCCACGCGACGCGAAATCAATGTGACGAAGAGCATTCCCAGCATGCACGATCTGCTCGAAGCGAACGG
>CAWBGW010000071.1:0-44126 GCA_963788345.1 uncultured Acidobacteriota bacterium
AACCACGAAGATGAAGAGAACAAAATCTTCGCGATTCCTGCTGCCGCTACGGCAATTCCGCAAAACCGAACACCGCCGCGATTAGCGCGACAATGAAAAAAGCCAGGGCCCAACGTAGCATTGCTGTCCTCCTTGGCTGGGTTGCTCTCAGGCACCGCTGCTGCCATGTACCTCGGCTCATCGAACGTTACGCCGGCGGGCGCGCTAGTCCAATACACGGTTGTTCGTATTTTTCTCCCAGTGCCCCGATCCGGGGACGCATCTTGGAGGAAAACGGCCTCGGACTCGGACGCGATCAGCGTCAATCAGCAATCGCGAACTTCGTGGACCATCATGGTCGTCTGGTCAGGTGGTTTCGCTCTACTCGTCAGGCGGCAAAGACTGTACTCTGAAAATATTTCCTACAGGCTTTTCGTTTGTTCAGTTCGTGAGTGGAAGGCAGGACTCTCCTTTACATCGCGAGCGTCGAGAGCGTCTCGCAACCGATGTAAATTGTTGTGGTTAGACGCGCCGCAGGAATCAATTACGTTCGTGGCAACGGACATGCAGCTTTGAGTGTGTCAGTTCAAACTCAAGTTCGAAAGGGAGGTACAAAAGTGGGTACCGCGACAATGGCTGTCGAATCAGTGATTAGGACAATTCCGCGAACTGGGGGTAGCGCACAATCTCTCCGCATCTTGTTGGCGGACGATCACGATCTCGTGCGACGAGGTTTGAGAGCGCTGCTCGAGTCACATCCTGGCTGGTCGATTTGCGCCGAAGCTCAAACAGGCCGAGAAGCTGTCACGAAAGCGGAGGAGGAGAGGCCGGATATCGCCATTCTCGACGTCACCATGCCGGAACTGAATGGCGTCGAAGCGGCACGAAGAATCTCGAAGACTTCTCCCAACACTGAAATCCTCGTGCTCTCAGTGCACTATTCGGATCAGTTGATTCGAGACGTCCTGCGAGGCTGGTGTTCGTGGCTGCGTGGCGAAGTCCGACTCTGGGCGCGACTTGACGATCGCTGTCGAGGCTCTGGCAAATCACAAGCCGTTTTTCACTCCTCGCGTCACGGAACTCATTTTGAGCAACCTTAACACTAGGGGGATGTCGTCTTCAGGGATGCCCGAGATCTCTGGCGAGCGGCTCACGCCGCGCGAGCGTGAAATCGTTCAACTGCTTTCCGAAGGAAAGAGCAGCAAGGAAGTTGCCGCAATGCTCAACATCAGCGTGAAGACTGCCGAAACACACCGCGCAAACGTCATGCGCAAGCTCTCGATGCACTGGTGCGCGAGCTAGTACGCTACGCAGTCCCCGCAATCAGATTATCGAGGCCTAAAGACAGCAAAATATAGAAAAAGCGTTCACGCTGTCCCGGCCCGCGAGGTCTCTCTCGATTCTTGCGAAGAGCAGATCGGTCCAGGCCGGTTTGCTGCGTTGAATGCACGTGAAGGCAATCAGCAAAAGCGCTGAGAACGGAAATCGTGTCGCCGGCGGCGCGGTCCGGTGTGCGACGAAAACGCCATTTCAATCTGTACTGCGCACCGGCCGGAATCGCGAGGACCATCTGCGCCGTTTCCGGATGCGAGCCGATGGTGGCCTGCTGGCCGTCGATGTGCGCCTCCAGGCCGGATAGTTCACCAGGCGCAGCGCGAGTTCTTCCGGCGCCGCGCTCTGCGTGGAGAGAACTCGCTGCTCAGGCGTCCCATCGCTCGAGGTGGACGCGCATTCCGGCGGCGGGAACAAGTTGGTCGGAATCTCGATCTACCTTCGAGAATTGCGGAATTGGTTGTGACGGCGGCTCTTCTGAATCCGCGGTGACTCCGGGCAACTGATAGCGGTCGCAACCACTCGGTGCGTACTCATCCGTCCCCTCGTACCCGAGCCCGGAATGAATCCAATCTACGAGCGTAGGTGCGTCGGAGCTGTCCCACCATGCGTCGCTCGCCATGGCTGTGGCAGTAACGCCCAGCACGGCGAGAATCGCGAGCCATGACATCCACTGCCTTCGCGAACGGCCCAGGGCGGCCGCGGCAAAAATGCGAACGCGACGTTCGGCGCGTCCAGCGGCGAGCGCCACGGAAACTGCACAAAGCGCGATTCCGGCAGGAAGCGCCAGAAAATCTCACTTGGAGCAAACATTAGGGAACTCGAGACGGCTGCGACCGCAAGAAGCATCCACCATAGTGCGGCGAAATACGCCGCGTCGTGCCACGAACACCGCAAGAATCCCCGTAATCAACATCATTCCGAGCGCGAGAGTGGAAACCTTCCAATTGAAAAGGATGAAGTCGGGGTCGCCGCCGTGAGCGAAGATGAAATTGTGCTCGGGACGCAGATTCTGCGACACCACCTGCGCGATTTGCACCCAGCGTTGCTCGACTGCCGCGGGCAGAATGTAGAAAGCGGCGAGGCCGAAGCCCATCGCCATTGCGGCGGTTCCAGCGAGCAGAGGCCGGATGTTTCGCATGAAAGTTGAGCCCACCACCAACAGTAGCGCGAGCGAATACGTGGCGATCACCGCGGCCGGGGCGTTGCACAGCCAGATGGCCGCCAAAACCAAGCCAAGAAAGGGGACGCCACGCCAGCCGTTGCGCGTCACGCGCAGTGCGCCCAGGATCAACAGCGGGAACAAGGCGAGCCCGGCCAGCAGTTCCGCAAAGTCGCTGCGGTAGTAGACGACCAAGAGGTTGTACGGATTCGCCGCCGCGAAGAAAACGGCTGCTGCGATCGCCTCGCGCGGCGAGAGCCACTCGCGCGCGAGCCTCCACATCGCCATCCCGCCGGCTACCAGCGTTAGCCAGATGTACGCGCCCGGCGCAGCCTGCCATCCGACGATCGAACCGAGAACTGCGCCCAGCGTCCACGAAGCCGGCGGATAAAAAACGAAGCGCGGCTCACCGTAGCCCCAGTTCGCCCACGCGGCCCAACGTGGATAGAGAATTCCCTGGCGCCACTGGCCGGCCACGTCCAGCCACGATGCCAGGTGAAACTGGAAATCATGGCCGGAAGCGTTGCCCAGAAAGAACATCGGCGTGACTACCGCCGTAGCTGCGAGCGCAACGAAGAGAAAAGGCGCACGCCACGACGGAGGCGGGGAGCCAGATTCGATTTGTGGCGCGGCCTTTGCTATGACTTCGTCGGAAATGACTTTGTCTCCGCAGCCGAATCGTCAGCAACCCGTCGAGAATACAGAATCACGTTGCCTTTGCGCCACTCACAAACCCGCTTGGCCGTAAGCGATTTCGGAAGGTGTGCTGAATGGGACTGTATTGCTTCTGCCCGTGTGACACCATCCGCCTATGTCTAACAAGAAAGATAAGAGGCGATCCTCTACCGAGCGGTGCTCGCCAGCGTGAAGGTAGAAATGGCAGCGCCCCGCGTCGCCGAATCCGTCCAGGTAGAAATCGAGAAAGAGCGCGTAGCGAAGGTCAAAGAAGGCGCCAAGACGTGACGCTCCTATTCGTTCTGGCGGTCGTTGTTATCGTAGCGCTTGTGGGGAGTCTTCCCATCTGGCCGCACAGCAAGAACTGGGGCTATTACCCCATCGGCGTGAGCGCGCTCATCCTGATTATTGTGATCTTCTTCTTTCTAGGCCGGTTTCGCGGACACTAGCAAGGTCAGTTTTCAGCTGGGATGAGTTGCGTTCCATTCCAGATCCCATGAAATCTCACCCGATGAATGCGGGGCGCTCTGGCGCTGTTCAGGATTGATATGAGTGGAAAAAACTTTCGAGTAGCACAGACAGGCGAGCGGACCAACATCGACGGAAAGCAAGTCAAGAACCGGGTCCTGTTGGCAACCCCCAACAATGAATACGAGTTGATGCGTCCTGAGCTGACGTACGTCGACTTGCCCCCTCATCTGAGCCTTCACGAGCCGACGCAAAGCATAGAATTCGTCTATTTCCCGAACCGGGGAATGGTTTCTCAAGTCGTGGTGACCAAGGACGGCCGAACCGTGGAAGTGGGCGTAGTGGGTAAGGAGGGCTACGTCGGCGCCGGATTGGCAGTCGGCCTAAGCAGAAGTCCGGTGCGCGAAATAATCCAGATCGCCGGAGATGGCTTCCGAGTGACGGGGAACGCGCTGGAACGCATTTTGCGGTCGGCCCCGCAGTTACAGGTGCTATTGAACCGGTTTACCGGGCTTCAAGGAATGCAAATAGCACAGACCGCGGCGTGCAATCGGCTGCATGATATAGAACAGCGTCTCTCGAGGTGGCTGCTGATGACTCAGGACAGAGTGGATTCCGGATTGCTTCCGATCACCCACGATTTCATTGCGACCATGATGGGCACCGACCGCTCCACTGTGAGCTTGACAGCGTCGGTGCTGCAAAAAAAGGGAGTCATAGACTATGTGCGGGGTGCGGTGAAGATTGTGAACCGCAGGAAGCTCGAAGAAACGGCGTGCGAGTGCTACGGCGTCATTCGGCAGTTCGAAGATGACCTCGGATTGAGATAAAGACTTTTCTCCAGCGTTGGATACCCCACAGACAGAAGTCCTTTGCTATCGGTAATCTCCGGGACCTTATTGCATTCGGTTTAGTGCTGACTTGGGTTCGAAGAGGGGCGACTTGTGCAGAACTTTGCGCAGGGGAATGAACGAGGTGCTCTGTCGGTGCAGTTGCAGTCGAAAACCAAGGCCATACCGTCTTTCACAAGCGCATAACCGCACCAAATCGCGGGGTGTGCCGGGGAGGCCATGCGCCGCAAACTAATATGGATCGCCGAACGGCCTTTCGGGAGATGGGGTTGCTCGGAATGCGCGTGGGTGTTCAATCCATCGGGATCGCCCACCGGCAATTCACTCGATGAGATGAAGCAGAACTACATACGGCAGCGCGATAAGGAGTTTGCGGCCCACGTTTGCACGGAACACCCCAGGGCCAAGAACACAAGGGATAAGTAATCGAGGCTGTTCCACTGCAGCACAATCCACCTGGTGTGATTCCCGGAAACCGATCACTACGCCGCATCTTGCCAATTTGCCGCCCTACCGGATACAGTGAAATGGTTTCGATCTAGCGAGCGAGAAGTCGGGCGCCGCCTGGGAACCCCCAGCACCAAACAACCGTCAACGTGAACGCAGAAGACCAAAGACTTCAGGCCAGCGTCGAGCGCAAAGTGCATTGGAAGCGCTGGGGCCCATACCTTTCGGAGCGTCAGTGGGGCACGGTTCGCGAGGACTACAGCCCCAACGGCGATGCCTGGAATTATATTCCCCACGACCACGCTCGTTCGCGCGCCTATCGCTGGGGCGAAGACGGAATCGCTGGAATCTGCGACCGCCATCAGCATATTTGCTTTGCGCTGGCGCTCTGGAACGAAAGAGACCCGATTTTGAAGGAGCGCCTGTTTGGGCTATCGAATCGGGAAGGGAATCACGGCGAAGATGTGAAGGAGTGTTACTACTATCTCGAAGCGATCCCGAGCAGTTCCTATCTGAAGTATCTCTACAAATATCCCCACGCGGCATTTCCGTACGACAAGTTAGTGGCTGAGAACGCGAAACGCACGCGCTTGGAGCCCGAATACGAACTCATTGACACCGGCGTTTTCGCCGAGAATCGCTACTTCGACATTTTCGTCGAGTACGCGAAGGCGACTTCCGAAGACATCCTGATTCGCATCACGGCCTGGAATCGCGGACCCGAGCCGGCCCGCTTGCACCTGTTGCCGACGCTCTGGTGCCGCAACCGCTGGGATTGGGGCGATCCGTACGAGAAGCCGACGCTGCGGCGAATCGATGCTCCGCCCGGAGTGTCGCTTGTCGAGCTCTCCGAGTATCACTACGGCAAGCGATGGCTGGCCGTCGAGGGCTCGCCCGAATTGCTCTTCACCGAGAATGAAACGAACGCAGAGCGGCTCTTCCAGCAGCCGAGCCGCACGCCTTACGTGAAGGATGCGTTTCATCGGCACGTTGTGAATCGCGAGCAGGGCGCGGTGAACCCGGCGATGACAGGAACGAAAGCAGCCGCGCATTTTGCCTCGGAGATTCCGCCCGGCAAAGGCTGGACGGTTCGCTTGCGCCTGACGGACCGCAATCCCGCCGAAACGCGCGAAGGCGCGCCGCAGATCTTCGGCTCGGCCGCATTCGACGAAGTGTTTTTGGCTCGCCAAAAGGAAACGGACGAATTCTATGCCGCGAGAAATTTTCCCGGCGCCAGCGAGGACGCGAAACTCGTCCAGCGGCAGGCGTTCGCGGGACTCCTGTGGAACAAGCAAAGCTACCACTATGAGGTTCGCCGCTGGCTGGAAGGCGACCCCACGCAGCCGAAGCCCGATCCGCAGCGGTGGCAAGGGCGGAATCACGATTGGCAGCATCTTTACAACTCCGACGTGATCTCCATGCCCGACAAGTGGGAATACCCGTGGTACGCCTCGTGGGATCTGGCATTTCATTGCGTCGCGATGGCGCTGATCGATCCCGATTACGCGAAGCAGCAGCTCATCTTGTTTCTTCGCGAATGGTACATGCAGCCGAACGGGCAGCTTCCGGCCTACGAGTGGAATTTCTCCGACGTGAACCCACCGGTGCACGCGTGGGCGGCGTGGCGCGTTTATAAGATTGCCGCGCGCGTCTCAGGCCAGGCGGACTACAAATTTCTCCAGCGCGTCTTCCACAAACTGCTGCTGAATTTTACGTGGTGGGTGAATCGCAAGGATCCCGAAGGCAACAACGTCTTTCAGGGAGGTTTTCTCGGCCTGGATAACGTCGGAGTTTTCGACCGCTCGAAACCGCTCGGGCCGGGTCAGTTCATCGCGCAGTCGGACGGCACCAGCTGGATGGCGATGTATTGCCTCGACATGCTTTCGATTGCCGTGGAATTGGCGCACAACGATCCCGCGTACGAAGACGTGGCCAGCAAGTTCTTCGAACACTTCGTCTACATTTCGAAGGCGATGAACAACATGGGCGGCGAGGGAATCGGATTATGGAATGAAGAAGACGGATTCTACTACGACGTCTTGCACCTGGGAGAGTCTTCGGCCGTCCCGATCCGCGTGCGATCCGCGGTGGGCTTGATTCCGCTTTTTGCCGTGGCGACGTTCGAGCCCGACGACCTGAAGGACCTGAAGCAGTTTCGGCGCCGGGCGCAGTGGTTCCTCGATCATCAGAAGGGAGTGGCGGAGCACCTGGACATGAGCCAGGAGTCCGATGAAGGGCCGCGCTTCCTTCTTACGATTGCGAACCGGCCGAAGCTCGAGCGCGTCTATCGATACGTGTTTCGACGAAAGCGAATTTCTCTCGCCGCACGGGATCCGTTCCCTTTCGAAGTATCATGGCGAGCATCCGTTCATGCTCCACGTGGATGGCCAGGTATATTCGGTGGGCTACGAGCCTGGCGAATCGGCGAGCGACCTTTTCGGAGGAAATTCGAACTGGCGCGGCCCGGTGTGGTTTCCGCTGAATTTTCTGCTGGTCGAATCGATCCAGAGAATTCACCACTATTACGGCGACGGCTTCAAGGTGGAGTTTCCCACCGGCTCGGGCCGCCGGGAAACGCTGTGGAGCGCGGCCAGCGATCTATCGCGCCGCCTGTCCCATATTTTCCTGCGGCGCGACGGCGCGGCGCCCCGTCTACGGCGACGCCTCGCTTTTCCAGAACGATCCGTACTGGCGCGACTTGATCCTTTTCTACGAGTATTTCCATGGCGAGACAGGCGCAGGTTTGGGCGCAAGCCACCAGACCGGTTGGACCGCACTGGTGGCCAAGCTGATCGAACAAAGCGGCGAATGATGTTTTCGGATGCTTCGGCGAGCGACTAGGCCGGCTTTTCCGCAGCCTTCGGAATTTCCACGAGCTCAATCAGAACCTTCCCACCCGCAGGCGCAGCCACCAGGAAGAAATTGACGCGCGTCCCATTCGCGCCGGGGCGCGTGGCGGGATAAACCGGCTGGACGCCGAATCGAGCGCGCAGAATCTCGGTCGCGCGGTCGACATCTTTCACGTAAAGCTCCACCTGCTGAATGCCCTCGCCGGATTTTTGCAGATACCGCGCGATAGCGCCGGAGCCGGCGGGTTCCCGGCTCGTGAGGATGTCCAGCCGGATGCGGTTTCTGAATTCGAGCTCGAATTCCTTGGCGTCCTGATCGGCGGGCACATCGGCGAGCTGGGGCGATCCATTGGCAGCGCGAATCTGGTCGAAATGGAGCGGCTCAACCGCAACGCCCACGGTGATTCCGGGCACTCGGGCCCCAAACGCAAAGTATTTCGCAAGCCGGCGATCCTGAAGCCACGTCCTCATGATGGGCTCGATCCGTTCGGATCCGAGGCGGAAAAGTTCCGCGGCAGCGCGTTCGCGAACGGAAGAATCCGCGTCGGCCAACTCGCGAATCAGAGAAGCGAGATCTTTCTCAGGCATGTCGAGGAGATCGCGACTACTAAGGTGATGGGTGTGAAGGTTGCACGGCATTCACATTCGAAAGTATCACTTGCACCGGCTTTCCCGGCCTTACTGCGACGGGCACGTCCCAACGTGCACGCACGTCGCCCACATCTGCGGTAACGTCCAGCGTTGAGAGCCAGTAGTTGCCGGACGGAATGCCGGTCAGCGAACCCTGCCCTTCCAGGTTCGTCTCCGTCCGCGCTACCAGATACGTCGACTCCGCAAGCTGCAGAACCTCGCGATGAATTTCGGGGTTGCGTTTCGCGAGAAGACCTTGCCATTTTGCGCTGGCGTCCTTGTCGGTCAGTTCCAGGTCCATTCCGTCTTTGCTTTGCGGATTCGCCTCGATGTAGTGCTGCACGGCCTGGCGGTAATCCTGAGACAGCTTCTCGTATTTCACCGGGTCTTTGGTTTTGTCAGCCGGCTTGAATTTCGGTTTGGGGAAATCAAGTGCGGACGAGCCTGCGCTTCGCTGAATGTATGCGGCGTAAAATTCAGGAACGCCCATGATATCCGTGGGCGTGAGCTTGTTAAGGAAATCCTCGCCAGTGAGCTGGACCCAGTGGTTCTTCTTCATCCACGCCTTCAATTCCTTCGAGACGTCGAGACTGTCGATGAATACGTTCATGTCCGGCTGAGGATGCATCGCATCCACTTCCTTGCTGATTTGTTCGAAGCTCTTGCTCAGCAGATAGAGTGGAAAACCGCGCACTGGCTCTTCGAGGCCGCCTGACGGCGTCGCCCGCACGACAAATTCGATGGTACCGTTCTGCGCGGCGGCCCACGGCGCGACCATCGAAACCGCAAAGCCAGCAACGAAAATCACTCGGGCGATGCTTTTCATGCCGCTCATCGTAACAGAACGAAATTAGCTTAAACAGCCGCTCAATCTTCCTGCGTTGTGATGATTAACAGCCTCGCGCAAACGGGGAACACACGCAACGGTTCGTTCGACTTGCCTCAGGGGTGCTCTTTCCCGCTTTGAAGAGATACGGAGAGGTTTAGTACAGGTGGAAGGTGACTTCGATGATTTGCCGCACAGGCGCGGGCTTGCCGTCCGGGCCGAGCGCAGGCTTGAACCGCCAGGCGCGGACCGCCTCAATCGCTTTGTCGTCCAGTCCAAGTCCAACGCCCTTTACCACGTGGATGTCGGTGGCGCGGCCGTCGGCAGTGATAACTGCGATCAGAGAAACCGTGCCTTGATACTTCGCTTTCACCGCCTCGTCTGAGTACTGCGCCTGCGGGCAATACAAGCAAGCGGGATAGCCGTAGCCGCCAGTGCCAGCGTTGTATACGCCACCGCCCGTGCCGCCACCCGACCCTGGCCCAAGGCCGCCGCCCGTGCCGCTGCCGATTCCGCCGCCGCTGCCAGTACCAATCCCGGCGCCGCTCCCCGGTCCATTCGAATCGGTGAGCACTTTAGCAAGCGGGTCACCCCAGTTGTTCATGTTGGGGCTCGGCACAGTCAATTGCGGAGGTCCCGCCAGGGTCGGCCGGACCGCAAACTTCGGAGCCGTCGGCGGATGCACGGAGGGGGCAGCCATCTGCGCCAGGTCGAATTTCGGCGCCTTGCCCTTGCTTGCCGGAATAGGATTGTGCTCGCCGCCACCGCCCCCGCCGCCAGCCTTCTTCACTCCGGGCGCGAGCTTCGGCAAGTACGGGGAAAGAGTGGTGATCTCGACGCTCGAGTTCGCCTTGGTGATAGCTGGCGACATGATTTCGGGCAGCAGCGGCACGATGATCAACACGAGAATTGCCACGTGGATCGTGACCGAAAGGGCCTGCACCCGCGTGAACTGCGCATCTTTGGTCCAGATGTCCTTTACAGCCACCGGCTTGCTGGTTACTTGAAGCGGAGGCAATTTCTTCGGGAACAGCGCGTCGCGCACATTCTGCACGAAGCCGCTTTGTTTCCAGTCGACGAGCAGGTCCGAATTCACGCGCCCCTTCGGGGCTGCGCGCAGAAGCTCCCTCAGGTTTTCGCCCAAGCCGGCGCCGAAATCCGGCATGTCAAAAGCCGTCTCCTGCCCGGGACGAACCTTTACGGGCCGCTCAACGAGAAAATCCCTAAGATTTGAAACGAGACTCTTGAGGACGGAATCCTGGCCGGTCAGCCGGACCTTGCCGAGCCTCAGCGTGGGCTCTGTACTAGAACGCCCCGCTTGATCCAGCCTTGAACTGAAGTCGCCCATGAGTGTTACCTGGCTACCTTGGCTCGAGTGCACATAAGCTTAGAGGCGCGGCCTTTGCGAAAAGGATGTATGCGCCGCACACGGCTGACATGCTCTCTGATTCATTGTAACATACGATGCGCGAATCAATTTTCAGGTTTCCCGAAATGGATACACTAGAAAGGGGCATTTAGACTCGGCTCCCCGCAATGGCGAAACCGATCGACCTCAAGAGCACTCTGAACCTGCCGCGAACCGAATTTCCTATGAAAGCGAAATTGCCCGAGCGCGAGCCGGTGCAACTGGCTGGGTGGGAACAGATGCGGCTCTATCACCGCATCCTCGATTCGCGCGCGGGCGCGCCTCTCTTCGTCCTGCACGACGGTCCGCCGTATCCGACGGGCGAAATTCACCTAGGCACCGGCCTGAACAAGATCGTGAAGGACATGATCGTCAAATCGAAAACCATGGCCGGGTTTCGTTCGCCGTATATCCCCGGCTGGGATTGCCATGGCCTGCCCATCGAGACAAAAGTGGAAAAGGAACTCGGCGGCAAGACCACGAAAGTCTCGGCCGCTGAATTTCGCCGCCGGTGCCGCGAGTATGCCAGCCGCTACGTGGAAGCACACAAGCGCGATTTCAAGCGCCTTGGCGTCTTCGGCCAGTGGGACAAGCCTTACCTCACGATGGACCCGAGCATGGAGGCTTGCACCGCCGGAGCGTTCATTGACTTCCTCGAAAAAGGCTACGTGTATCGCGGGCTGAAGCCTGTCTACTGGTGCATCTATGACCGCACCGCGCTCGCCGAAGCCGAGGTCGAGTACGAAGACCACACCAGCCCTTCGATCTGGGTGAAATTTCCGGTTGTTGAAGGTGCGAACGCCGTCAAACTCGGCGCCGACGTTAGCGCCCTGATCTGGACCACCACTCCCTGGACGCTGCCGG
Source organism: uncultured Acidobacteriota bacterium (assembly GCA_963788345.1). Lineage (GTDB taxonomy): Bacteria > Acidobacteriota > Terriglobia > Acidiferrales > UBA7541 > Palsa-295. Next base: position 11,492 of record CAWBGW010000071.1, read on the forward strand.
CCAACCGCGCGCTGGCGTTTCATCCCGAATTCGAATACGTGGTCGCGGACACGTCCGCCGGCAAGCTGCTGCTGGCGAAGGAGCGCGTCGACGCCTCGCCTCAGGAACTTGGTCTTGAGATTCGCAGCGTCACCGGCGGCTGGAAGGGCCGGGAATTCGAAGGAGCGAAATTTCGGCATCCGTTTCTCGACCTACGCGTGCCCGGTGTTCTGGCCGATTACGTCACGCTCGACCAGGGCAGCGGGATCGTGCACACCGCGCCGGGTCATGGCGCGGAGGACTTTTACACCGGCCAGAAATATGGCCTCGAAACCTACGCGCCGCACGACGACGACGGCCGCTTCATCGAAGGCCTGCCCGAATACAAGGGCAAGACCGTCTTCGAAGCGAATCCGATCATCGTCGAACTGCTCAAGCAGCGCGGCATGCTCGTCGGCGAGCGCAAGCTCACGCACAGCTACCCGCATTGCTGGCGCTGCCACAATCCCGTGATCTTCCGCGCCACCGAGCAGTGGTTCATCGAGCTCGATCACGACGATTTGCGCAAGAAGGCGCTCGCCGAAATCGCCAAAGTGAAATGGAAGCCCGAGTGGGGCGAGGCGCGCATCCACGACATGGTGGCCGAGCGTCCCGACTGGTGCATTTCGCGCCAGCGGTTCTGGGGCGTGCCGCTGATCGTTTTCTACTGCGAGGCGTGCGGCAAGCAGCTGAAGGATTTTCAGGCGCTGCGCCACGTCCTGCCCTTTTTCGAGCGCGAAGGCGCGGACGCCTGGTACACGCATTCCGCCGAAGAATTGCTTCCGCCGGGCACGAAATGCGCGTGTGGCGCGTCGAAGTGGAAGAAGGAAAACGACATGCTCGACGTGTGGTTCGATTCCGGCTCGACGAATCTCGCCGTGCTCAGCGAGAAGGACGGCACGTGGCCCGCCGACGTGTACCTCGAAGGGCCCGACCAGTATCGCGGCTGGTTCCACAGCTCGCTGCTGGTGGCGATGGGGATCAAGGGACGCGCGCCGTATCGCGAGGTGGTCACGCACGGCTGGACGCTCGACGAAAAGGGCCAGCCGATGTCGAAGTCGCTCGGCAACGTGATGGAGCCCAACGAAATCGTCGCGAAGTGGGGCGCCGATTTGCTGCGCGTTTGGGTGGCGTCGCAGGATTACACGACCGACGTCCGGCTTGTCCGAGGCGATGATGCAGCAGCTCGCCGAGGCGTATCGCAAGATTCGCAACACGTTCCGCTTCGCGCTCTCGAATCTCTTCGATTTCGATCCGGCGCGCGATTCCGTTCCCGATTCCGAGCTATGGGAAATGGACGCGTGGATGCTGCGCCGCACCGGCGCTGCGATTCGCGAATGCCGCGAGTGGTACGACAATTTCGATTTCCATCGCGTCTATCACCGGCTGCACGATTTTTGCAGCGTCGATTTGAGCGCGTTTTATTTCGACGTGCTGAAGGACCGCCTCTACACGTTCGCGCCGAACAATCGCGGGCCGCCGCTCCGCGCAGACGGCGGTGTATCGCATCGCGAGCGCGCTGCTGCGTCTCATCGCGCCCATTCTCGTCTTCACGTCGGAGGAAGTCTGGAAGTTTCTCCCGCACGTTGCCGGCGATCCCGAAAGCGTCCACATGGCGCTGTTTCCCGCCGCCGAGGAATTCGAGCAAGCGCTGGATCCGTGATCGCGCGAACAACTGGGACCGCCTGCTCGCTGTTCGAGAAGAAGTGCTGAAAGCTCTGGAGCCGCTGCGCGCCGCGAAGACGATTTCGGCCAATCTCGAAGCGCGCGTAACGCTGGTTGCGATCGGGAGATCTGGCGGCGCTATTGCAGAAATATCGCGCGTACCTGCCCGCGCTGTTTATCGTGTCTCAGGTTGAACTCGAGACCGGCACTGGCAACGGCGCGGCGTCCGCGGGAATCGAAGGATTGGAGGTTCGCGCCGAGCGGGCCCAGGGGAAGAAGTGCGAGCGCTGCTGGAACTATTCGATTCACGTGGGCGAGAACGCCGATTACCCCACTTTTTGCGAACGCTGCGTTGCCGCGCTGGAAGAAATCGAACGCGACGGCGGTATACTGGCGGGAGGCGCTAAATCCTGATGTCTGACATTGCTTCCCGCAACGGCTGGTATTCGCTGGCCTTCATCGCGCTGGGCGCCCTCGTGGCTGACCAGGTGAGCAAGTACGTCGTCGAGAAGTCGATCCACCTCGGCGCGCGCCACGAGATCGTCCCGGGACTCGTAAACCTGGTGCGCACCAGCAATGCCGGGTGTTGCGTTCGGACTCGGCGCGGATTCCACGGCGCCGTGGATGGGGCCGGTGCTGATTCTGTTCTCGGTGGCCGTGATTATGCTGCTCGTCTGGCTGCTCGCGACGAATCGCGCGGGGGGCGCGCTAGGCCAATGGGGTCTCGCGCTGATTCTCGGCGGCGCGGCGGGCAATGTTCTGGACCGCGTTCTGCGCCGCAGCGTCACCGACTTCATCGATTTTCACGTCGGCGAACATCACTGGTACACGTTTAACCTGGCCGACTCCGCAATCGTTTTCGGCGCTGCGCTCGTCGTCCTCGAGCTCTTCCGCGACTGGCGGCACCCAAGCCAGGAACGCGCCTAACGGTCGCACGAGACTCAATGCATCCAATCCTCTTCCACTTCGGTTCCATCACCGTTTACACCTACGGCGTCCTCATCGCGACGGGTGTCGTCGTCGCCTTGCTGTATGCGCGCCGCCAGGCTCCGCGCGCGGGCCTGGATCCCGAAAAAATCTGGAACGTGGGCATCTATTCGATCTTGATGGCGCTGCTTCTTGCGAAAGTTTGGCTGGTTTTCAGCGATTGGAACTATTACATGGCCCATCCGCGCGAGATCTTGAGCGTCGCGACGTTCCAATCCGGCGGGACTTTCTATGGCGGTGTTTTGGGCGCCTTCTTGACGTTTCTTCTCTACGCTCACTTCCAGAAGATGCCGCTTCTCTCCATGCTCGACACTTTTGCGGCCGCGTTGCCGCTCGGACACGCCATCGGACGCCTGGGCTGCTTCGCCGCCGGCTGCTGCTACGGCAAGCCAACGACGGTTCCGTGGGGCGTCACGTTCACGAATCCCACGGCGGCGCAAATCGCCGGCACACCGCTGGACGTTCACCTGCATCCAACGCAGCTCTACGAATCCGGCGCCGAATTCCTGAATTTTGCGATTCTCGTTTGGCTGGGCAAGCGGCAGCGATTCAAGGGGCAGATGTTCGGCACCTATTGCCTGCTCTACGGCGCGGAGCGAGGCACCATCGAATTCTTCCGTGGCGATCCGGGCCGCACGATGCTGTTCCACAACTCGGTGTCGCTGATGCAACTCGTGAGCGTTGCGCTGATCCTCATCGGCTCATTCCTGTGGTACCGCGGCCTCCGCGGCGCCTCGCCAATCCAACCCGCGGCAGTTCCCGCTCGCCAATAGTCTGCCCCAACGACACTGCGCTTCAATGGAATCAACAATTAAGAGAAATTTCCTTACGGGAGTCGGTGATTGAAATCCACCAGCGATGTTGCTACGGTGGATTCGTGAATCTCTTCGAGTCTTCCTAATCGCAATAGGAACAGCACTGTGCGCGAGGGCAATCGGTGAAAACCGTTGCTGAGCAACTCGAGTTCGCTGTTGCCGCCGAACATGCCGGCATGCGCCTGGACCGCTTTCTGGCAGCGCAGCTCCCTGACTTGAGCCGCACCCGCATTCAGGCGCTGATGGACGAGGGCCGCGTGCGCGTGAACGGGGCAGCGCTGAAGCCGTCCTATCGCGTCGAGCTGGACGAGATGGTGGCTGTCGAGATTCCGCCGACGCCTCCGCCGGGCGTGGAGCCCGAAGCAATCCCTCTCGACGTGCTCTACGAAGATGAAGACATCGCCGTGATCAACAAGCCCGCGAACATGATCGTTCATCCCGGAGCGGGCGCCGACGCGGGGACGATGGTGGCGGCACTGCTGCATCGCTTTGGCACCGTTGATGGGCTCTCCACTGTTGGCGGACCTCTGCGGCCGGGAATCGTCCATCGGCTCGACAAGGGGACGTCCGGCGCGCTCGTGATTGCGCGCACCGACGCGGCGCACAAGAAACTGGTGGAGGAATTTCGGGATCGCGAAGTGGAGAAAATTTACGTCGCGCTGCTGCACGGAAAGGTGAAGGGCGAAGCCGGGCGAATCGACATGCCCATCGCGCGCGACCTGCGCAACCGCTCTCGAATGACGGCGCGCCGCCGCGAAGGCCGCGAAGCGCGCACCGACTGGCGCGTCCGACTACGACTCGGCGGATTCACTTTCGTTGAGGCGAACCTGCACACCGGGCGAACCCATCAGATTCGCGTGCATTTCTCGACGCTCGGGATGCCCCGTGGTGGGCGACACGCTGTACGGCGCGCCGCGCGAGGAGCGCGTTGGCCCGGTAGTGTTGCCGGCCCTGGAAAGAAATTTTCTTCATGCCGCCCGAGTGGGTTTTGTGCATCCTACTACTGGCAAGCACGTCGCATTTCGGGCGCCGTTGCCACCGGAGCTTCAGAGTTATCATGCGAGACGTGGGGCGCGCAACCGGAACGGCTTCGGCTGCGGTTGACGCTGCGTTAAAGGAGTTCCTATAATTGACGTTGTGAAGCTCGCGCGTATGGTTCTCGCTTTCGCCGTGTCTCTGGCGATTTCGGGGACTAGCGCGCGCGCGCAGCAGATCACGCCGCCGCCTCCGCCCGGCCAGCCCCAGCAAAACCAGCAGAATCCTAATTCACCGGCCCAGCAAAAAGAGCCGCCTAAAATCGTATCGACCACGGGCCTCGTCCACCTGGTGGCCACTGTGATGGACCGGCATCACAACTTCATCACCGATCTGGAGCAAAGCGATTTCAAGGTAATGGAGGATGGAGCGCCGCAGGAGATTCGATTCTTCGGGCGCGACACGGACCTGCCGCTTCGCATCGGCCTTCTGCTCGACACGTCAAACAGCATTCGTCCGCGGCTCGAGTTCGAGCAGGATGCCGCGATCGACTTCCTAAGCAGCGTCCTGCGCCGCAACAAAGACCAGGCGTTCCTGATGACGTTCGATAACGAGCCGGAAGTGATTCAGGACTACACCGGCGACGTTTCGGAGCTGACGAACGCGATTCGGAAGCAGCGCGCCGGCGGGGGAACGGCGCTGAACGACGCGATTTACAGAGCGTCGGAAAAGCTTATCAATCCACCCTCCCCGGCGGGACAGAATGTGGAAGTTCGCCGCGTGCTCGTGGTCATCAGCGATGGTGACGACAATCTGAGCGATCACGCGCTCAGCGAGGCGCTGGAAGGTGCGATGCGCGCCGAAGTGGCGATTTACGCCATCAGCACGAATACCGATTGGATTGCGATCGACAATCCCGACAGGCCGACCAAGTATCATTACGATCCCGGCGACAAAGTCCTTCAGCAGTTCACCGACGCCAGCGGCGGCCGCACCTTCTTTCCCTACAAAGTGGACGATCTCGCGCAGTCATTTGTCGATATCGGAACCGAATTGCGCAGCCAGTACTTCATCGCGTATTCGCCCACGAATCCTCTGTCAAACGGACAATATCGAAAAATTGAAGTCGATGCCGGCCGCAAGGGCCTGATCGTTCGCACAAAAAAGGGCTACTACGCCACCGCCCCGGCTTCTTCGTCACCTTCCAGTAAGTAAGAGACAGTCGCGCAAAGACGAACCGAAACGAAAAAACCGACAGGCTGGAACTCTAGATTCCCACGTCCGCCCGCGGCCTTTCGCGGCGAACGGCTCCCGTGTCTTGCATCGGTTCCGATTCGCATTCGATCGCGATAGTGGTCACCGGCTGATCCGGCGCTTCCTTCGGCAGACCCATGAAGCGGACGCGGAAGCGCTCTTGCTCGAATCGCACGGGCTGGTTCGTGGCGAAGAGGCGCGCCGATTTCACGCCGGTGGTCAGTCCCCCCAGAGCCACCGTGTCGCCAGGCCAGAAGTAGACGTGCATGTAGAGCGTATTCCCCTTGCGCGTGAATCCCGCGAAGTTTGAGCTGCCCACTTGGCAAACATCCGCCGCGTAGATCGTCTCCGAATTCCGCGTCATCCATTTCCCCACGTCGGTCATGATCCGCACCGAATCATCCGGGATGGAGCCGTCGGGCCGCGGGCCGATGTTGAGCAGGTAATTTCCCCCGCCATGAGAACACTCGATTAGGTTGCGCACCACGGTTTTGGGGCTTTTCCAGTTGTCGTCCGCGCGCTGGAATCCCCAACTGTCGTTCATGGTCATGCAGCTTTCCCACGCGCGCCCGCTCTTGGCGGCTACAATCTCCTGCTCCGGGGTGGAGAAGTCGCCGGGAAGCCCGTTGCGGTTGTTGACGATGATGTCCGGCTGCAGCTCGAACACCATCTTGTTCATGCGCTCCGATTCCCATCCCTTCGCGTCGAGCGGCCAATCGACGTCGTACCACAGCACGTCCACCTTGCCGTAGTTCGTCATGATCTCGCGCACGAGGCCGTGCGTGTACTCGACGAAGCGTTTCCGCGCGTCTTCGTCGGTGGCGCAGCGCGCCCCATCCGGATGGTGCCAATCCATCAGCGAATAGTAGAAACCGAATCGCAAGCCTTCCGCGCGCGCCGCTTCCACGTATTCGCGCAGCAGGTCGCGCCCGGCCGCTTGCTTTGCGGCGCAGTAGTTCGTCAGCTTCGTATCGAAGTTGCAGAAGCCTTCGTGGTGCTTGCTGGTCATGACCATGTACTTCTGGCCGGCTTGCTTTGCGAGCTTGGCCCACGCGCGCGCCGCATTCGGAGCGGGATTAAACTGCTTCGCGAGTTGCTCGTATTCGTGCACCGGAATGCCTTCATCTTCCATCGCCCATTCGTGGCGCCCGAGCACGCTGTACAGGCCGAAGTGGATGAACATTCCGAACCGCGCTTCGTGCCACCACTGCATCCGCCGCATGCGGTCGGCTTTGACGGCGTCGGATTCTTGCGGCTCAGGGTTCTGTGGTTGGACAATGCCGCCGATCGCCGCCGGATTTGCGGCCAGCGTGGCAAGAGACATTCCGGTTCCAACCAGCCAGTCGCGCCGCGTAATGCGGTTGCGGTTCCATTTGCTCACCTCTCGTAATCTGAGTTGGACTCCGAATTGGACTCTTGGAGATACATCGCGTGGGCCACGGCGTCAAGCGCGAACGAAAAATAAGGCAACGGGGATTCGGAGTGGACCGAACTTCAGCGAGCGAAAAGTTGCAGGCAGGCCGCGGAGCGAAAGTGGTGAAAGAGTAGAGGCTCCGCTGTTATCTGGGCGCGTAGTAGCCTTTGCGCGCGAGCACACGCATGTCAGAACGATTGACGTCGACCTTGATCTTGCGGAACGTGCCGTCGTGCTTGTCGTTCGTGGGGTAGTAGCCGATCACGTATTGAGAGCGCAGCTCTTCGGAAATCTCGTCGAAGGCTTTCTCGAGCGACTTCTCGCCGCGGACTTCCACCTCGCGTCCGCCGGTATCTTCCGCCATTTTTCGCGCGACGGCTGCGCCACTGTAACCCACACCGAGACTCATGTAGAACGGTTCATCGGAAAGCCGGAGGACGTGTATCACGGCGTCGGACCGCTGCGCTGACTCGATCGCCTGCTGCAAGGTCAACTTGCTGCCCGTGTCCTCCGCGTCAGTGAGCAGGATGATCGCTTTGCGCCCGGCCTCGCTGCCAAACTGATCGTGGCACGCAAGGTAAACGGCGTCGTATAGGTCCGTGCCTCCGTTGCTTCCAGTGGGAACCGTGCTCGGCGTCACCACGCCGCCACTCGAAACCGCGTTGATCTGGGTGCGGCGAATCGCGCGTTCCAGAACGGACGGATCCTCAGTGAAGTCAGCCAGGAGGTTTATGTCGAAGTCGAAGCTGATGATCATCGCTTCGTCTTTCTTGCGCATGATCTGATGCACGAAACGCGATGCGGTGTCTTGCTCAGCGTCCAGGATATTCTGCATGCTGCCGCTGGTGTCGATCAGGATTCCGAGGGTGATCGGCATGTCCGATTCTTTGGCGAAGTAGGCAACTTTCTGTTCCTGGCCATCCTCCAAGACCTTGAAATCGTCTTTTCCCAGGTCGGAAATGATGCCGTTGTGCTTGTCGCGCACGGTGACGAAAACGTTGACGAGATTGGTCTGAACTTTTAGAGTTTGCGACGACTGCGGCGGTTGTTGGTCCTGGGTGGGTTTCGGCGCGTCCTGCGATTGAGCGGCGCTTCCCGGGGGCCGCATCGGGCCCGCCGTGGATTGCGGGGGAGCGGCGGCCGTTCGAGGCGTGAACGCGCTCAGCGCCACATAGCCCGCGAGGCCCAAAGTAAGCATGCTTGCCGCAACGGGGGTCAATCGCATTGTATAATTCTCCTGGGAGCCGGTTCCAATTGATACGATGCGCGGAATGGCGCCGTGGATGTTCCGCCGAGTAAGGCGAAACGCGGCGGCCGGAAAGCACGCGCCGAGAGGCGGCCAAAGGTCATCATGACGCGAATCTTCCTTGTATTAGGGACGCTCCTGCTTTTGGTCATTTCCGGGGGCGCACAGTCCTCGAGTCCTGAGCATGCCACTCCGGGTGCGGCAGCGCAACAGAAGGCCGCGGCGCCGGCGCAAACAGACACGCGCACCCGGATCGTATCGCGGACCGAACTCGTGATCGTTCCGGTAACGGTGAAGGACGGCCGGGGTCAGCTTGTGCCGGATCTCGAGCAGAATGAATTCCGCGTTTTTGAGGACGGCGTCGAGCAGCAGATCATTTTGTTCGATTCCAATCCGTTTCCCCTTTCGGCCGTAATACTCATCGACAACAATCTCGCGACGAAGCAAGCCGACCAGGTGCAGAAGAGCCTGGTATCGATCTCCGCGGGATTTGGGCCACTTGACGAAGCGGCTGTGGTGACCTACGAGGAGTATCAGGACACAGTGGCGGAGTTTTCATCGAGCAACGACGACCTATTCACCAAACTCAAGCGGCTTCAAATCGGCTCTCATTCGAACGCCATAACGGCTGACGCAACCACGGCTGGCCCGATCATCAACGGACAGTCGCTGCCAAACGGGCAGGGAGTGCCGGTTCACGGCTCGGCGCGCCCGGCGAACAATACGGCGCTCGACGACGCGATTTTCGTCGCGGGGCAGATGCTGAAGAGCCGAGGCCGAGACCGGCGCAAGATTATTTTCCTCGTTTCCGACGGAAGCAACTCGCGCCACAATCAGCACACGTACGACGAAACGCTGCGGTCGCTTCTGGTCGCGGACGTTTCGGTGTACTCGATTTCCGTGACGCACTCGATTCCCGGCAAGGGGCTTATCCAGCACGGACTCGGACAGGCCGACAAATACGCCGTGAAGACGGGCGGCGACACGTTCTTTGCGGGGAAGGAAGAGGATCTCGACCGGCTGTACTCGGAAGTGACGGAAGAGGCGCGCAATCAGTACACGCTCACGTTCTCGCCACGCGGAGCCGAGAAGACAAAGGACTACCACACGATCGAAGTTCGCGTGCGGCGCCCGGGCCTCGACGTTTCCGCGCGCGAGGGCTACTACCAAAGCGCGCTCGGCGTAGCGCGCTGAAATGCGGCGGAAAAAGTTTCGCGTAAGCAATCGCCGCAAAAGTTTTTCTTCTTGACTTCATTCGCCGTGACATTTATAGATGGACCAAGCGAGTAAAGCGCGTTTCGAAATTGATTCGCAATTTTCTCGCGGGAGAAGCTTCACCGTAGTTCATGCGCGAAGCCGATTGAGGTTTGAGTCAGGCTCAAGCCTTTCAGGAAAACGGGGCGCCCCAAAAGGCGCCTCGTTTTTTTTTGCGATATCGAGTTCCGCCGGCAATTCAAGCGAGAGCGCCCGCCGTTTTCTTCGCAGGCCGAATCGAAATCAACTGTTCATGCGCGGGGCAGAGCGGCTTGTAGTCGCAGCTCGCACAGCCGTAGCCGGGCTTCGCGGCGAAGTCACGCGCTCGGATGGAATCGGCCACTTCGTTGATTTGTTGCTTCGTCGCGGCGAGCGCTTTCGCGTCGCGCGTCGTCGCCACCGCTTCGTTCGTCATCAGGTTGTAGAACACCAAACGCGACGGCTCCATCTCCAGCACTTCGCGCGCCGCGAGCGCGTAGATGCTGAGCTGAATATCGTCGGCCGCTTTCTTCGGGTCCTTCGGCCTGCCAGTCTTGTAGTCGACGATCTCGAATTCGTTTTTCCCGATGCGATTCACCTGATCGATTCGGCCGGTGACGACAATTCCGTGTTCGAGCGGAAGCTCGAATCTTTTTTCCTGATGCACCACTTCCGGGGGAGCGGCCGTGTAGCTGCGATAGAATACTTCGAGTTGGTCGCGTCCCGCGTTGCGGTATTCCTCTTCGTGGTACGCGTCCGGGAATCCGGCCGCGGACCATTCGCGATTGTAGATTGTGATTACATCGTCGAAGGAAACCTTGCGGCCGTCGCGCATCAGGGCGACAAATTCCTTGATGGTTGTGTGCATCACGCTGCCGAAGGTTGCCTGCGCGTGCGGCCCCCCGCGAATGTTCCAGAGATACTGGAACATGTATTTCATCGGGCAGTGCGAGTAGGCGGCGATGGAGGACGGGCTCAATTGCAGGGGTTCGGGCCTCGGCGGATGAAACGCTTTTGCCCACAGGGCCACGCGGGAATAGGCGCGAGTCTCGTCTCGCAGGCCGCTGAACAAGTATGACGGGTCAGCCGAATCGGGAGCCGGCCCGGCGGCTTCGTCGGCTGGCGGCACGACGACTTTCGGCGAGAGTTGCTGCGCGTCGAGCGTCTTTACCTTCGCGTCCTCCAGAAAATCTTCCAGAGAATTGCGACTGCTTCTTGCGTTTGTTGATTACGGTCGACAACGTGAGGCGCTGGCGCGCGCGGGTGAGAGCGACATAGAAAAGGCGCCGCTCCTCTTGAATGTGAAAATCGCCTTCCGGCTTTTCCTCTTTCATCAGCTCGGGAGGAAATTCGAAGACTAGCTTTCTGGCGTAACAAGGGAAGTCCTGCTTCGAAAGGCGGAGAACGAAGACGTGGGGAAACTCGAGACCTTTCGCGGAATGCACTGTCATCAACTCGACTGCATCGTCCGAAGGCTGATCTTCGAGGGTGATTTCGCCGCGCGCCTCGTTGAAGTAGTAGAGATACTCGAGAAAATCGCGGAGGCGCTTCGACTCCTCCGTTCGGAACTCGGCCCAAGGTCGCCGGACGCAAACCCGAACGCCCTCTGAGCCCCGGATCTTTTCGCGCGGCGCGATGAAGATCCTGAAACCTCTGCATGCCCAGGATCCGCATCCCCAAGACTCGAGACAGCCCCAGAAAGTCGTTTCCGTTCCCAATCGCGCACGAAGGCGGCGAACCGGTCGAGGTAGTAGCGATCGGCTTCGGAGGGCAAAGGCGCAATCTGGAGAGCGGCAATGAGTCTCGTCGAGCAACTCGCTGGTGTTCTTTTGGTAGGAGCTTTTGCGCAGCCGATGCACCAGCGCGACGAGGTCTTTCAGCCGCGCGAAAGATGGTTCGTTTTGCGCCGATTCAATTTCTTCGGAAAGCGGGCGCCGGTGATTTTTGTCGGCGCGCTCCGCGAGCCGCACCAGGTCGCGCGGCTCCAGCCCCCAGTGCGGCGCGGCCAGGACGCGCGCGCATGCGATGTTGTCTGCGGGCTGGCCGATCAGGCGAAGCCACGCGAGCAGGTCGCGCACGAGCGTGCTCGACAGGATCGACAATCTCCGGATGACGAACGGGATGCCGCGCCGCTGCAGCGCGCCCATCAGGGGGCTCGCGGTGCGTGTGCATGCGGTACAGCACGGCCATGCTGCTCCAGCGCGCTCCGGCCTCGTGGAGACGGTCGATTTCGGAGGCCACCCAGTGCGCTTCCTCGTGAGGGCCGCCGAATTCGACGACGCGGATTTTCTCTCCCTCGCGATTCTGCGTTGTGAGTTTGTTCTCGGGCAGCAGCGGCGACTGCTCGTTGTTGCGGATGACGGCGTCGGCCACGTTGAGAATGCGCTGCGTGGAGCGATAGTTCTGTGAAAGGCTCACCACAAACTTGGGCGCACCGGAGCCAAGCTTCGGCGCGCGCAGCGCCGCAGAAACGCTTCAGGAAAATCGTGAAACTTCCGTAGGACGCGCCGCGGAAGCGGTAGATCGCCTGGTTGTGGTCGCCGACGGCCATGATGTTGCGGCGATCGCCGGCCAGAAGCCAAAGAAGTTCGAGCTGCGCGATGTTCGTGTCCTGAAATTCGTCGACGAGGATGTAGCGATACTGGCTGCGAATTTGCGCGAGGAGCGCGGCGTCGGTTCGCAGGAGTTCGACGGCATCGGCAAGCTGCGCGCCGAATGTGGTCAGACTTCGCTCGCGCAGCAGTTGTTCGCTGACGCCGAAAGCGCGCGCGAGCTCTTCCTGCTTTTCGACTTCTTCGCGCTGCGATGTCGCGCGCGTCCGGCTCGAGCGAATTCTTGCTCTGCTCGAATTCGCGGCGGCGACCTTCGACGTAGCGCCGGTAGTCCTCGGACGTGACGAGCTCGTCCTGGCAGCGCGAGAAAAAAGTGACGAAGTCGGCGAGGAATTCGCTGGGTTCCTGGAGACGCTTGAAATGCTTCAATTCGAGGCGGCCGATGTTCCGGCGCAGCAGGATCTTATGATCGAGGTCTTCGAGGGGCTGAATCTCGGTGTTGGCGGCGCGCAGAATTTTCTCGAGGCAGAATTTGTGGAAGGTGCTGAGCCAGACGTTTTCGGCGCGCTCGCCAATCGACTTCACCACGCGATATTTCATCTCGTTGGCGGCTTTGTCGGTGAACGTCAGGGCGAGGATGTTTTCGCCCGCGAGATTCGGGTCGGATTCGAGAAGATGGCGGATGCGCTCGGTGATGACGCGCGTCTTGCCGGTGCCAGCGCCGGCGACGACGAGGAGCGGGCCTTCGCCGTGCTCGACGGCGGCGCGTTGCTCGGCGTTGAGCGGGAAGCCCTGGCCTGCGGATTCCGGCGATTTGAAGGTGGAAGCCATCGGGATAAGGAAACGCTCATTGTAGCAGACTTCCTTGGGGCGAATATAAGGCGAATACTTTTGCGGAGACGGCGTTTCTGAAGCCAGGGAGCATCACGCGCGAGTTACTTGCTGTACAGCCTGATGATTCTGGGATTACCATGCAAAACCAACGGACGCACGGGGCTTCGCCTCGCTCGCCAATGCCGCGAAAGGAACGCGCTGCAATGAAAAACTCTCTATGTGCTTCCCTTGCGATTTTCTTGTTGACCCTGACTTCTATTGCCCAGGCGCCGTCGATCCCTGCGCCGCCCGCTGCCCCCAAGCGTCCGGTCACTGACGAATATCACGGCATAAAAGTGACGGACGATTACCGCTGGCTCGAAAACTGGGATGATCCCGAAGTGAAGCAATGGAGCGCTGCGCAGAATGCACGCACGCGTGCGTACCTCGACCATTTACCGGCGCGGTCTGCTATCAAAGAGCGATTCCAACAGTTGACCAACGCCGCTTCCGCCAGCTACTACGACTTGCAGTTCCGGGGCGGAACTCTGTTCGCCATGAAATGGGAACCACCCCATGAACAGCCTATGCTTGTGGCGATGCGTTCGGCGGACGACCCGGCAAGCGCGAAGGTGATCTTCGATCCTAACGCGGCGAACGCGAAAGGTTCGGTGGCAGTGGATTTTTACGTTCCTTCACTGGACGGCAAATACGTAGCCGCCGCGCTCTCCGAGAACGGGTCGGAGGACAGCTCCGCCCACATTTTCGAAGTCGCCACCAGCAAGGATCTTCCAGACGTCGTCCCGCGAGTCAACTTCGCCACCGCCGGGGGCAGCATCGACTGGAAAGCCGACAGCTCCGGCTTCTATTACACGCGCCTTCCGCAGGGTAATGAACGTCCGCCCGAGGACGCCAATTTCTACCAGCAGGTTTATTTTCACAAGCTCGGCACCGACGCTCGCCAGGACACCTACGTCATCGGCAAGGATTTTCCGCGCATCGCCGAAATCCAGCTGCACACAAGCAGAGACGGCCGGTGGCTAGTGGCGGCCGTAGCGAACGGTGATGGCGGCGAGTTCGCGCACTACGTGATGAACGACAGCGGACACTGGACGCAGGTGACGCACTTCGAGGACGGAATCGTCTCGGCGAAGGTGGGAGCCGACGGCTCGTTGTACTTGCTCTCGCACAAAAACGCACCACGCGGCCAGATTCTGCGCCTGCCGCTTTCGCAACTCGACCTCTCGAAGGCGACAATTGTCGTTCCGCAAAGCTCAGGGTCCGGCTCCGAGGATAGTTCCCGCGCTTCGATTGAAGATTTCGCGCCTACTCCTGGCCACTTGTATGTGACCGATATCATCGGAGGTCCATCCCGCGTGCGTGTCTTCGACGAGCAGGGCCGTGAGCTGCCTGCTCCGCCTCTCCCTCCGATTGCAACCGTCGGCAACGTAGTTTCGATCGGCGGTGGCGAAGTTCTTTTCTTCACCTCCACCTACCTCGAGCCTCCTGCCTGGTATCGCTTTGACGCCGCCAGCGGAAAAGCCACCCGCACCGCGCTCTTCGAAACTTCGCCCGTGAAGTTCGTCGACACCGAAGTGGTCCGCGACTTCGCTATCTCCAAAGACGGCACGCGCGTTCCGCTCAACATCATCCGCCGCAAAGGCACGAAACTGGATGGCACGAATCCCACGCTTCTGACCGGATACGGCGGCTACGGCATCAGCGAGGAACCCTATTTCGTCGGTTCATTCGCCCGGCTTTGGCTGGACCAGGGAGGGGTTTACGTTGACGTGAATCTTCGCGGCGGCAGCGAGTACGGCGAAGAATGGCACAAGGCCGGCAACCTCACTCACAAGCAGAACGTCTTCGACGACTTCCTCGCATCGGCTCAGTATCTGATCGACCGGAAATACACCTCGCCCGCTCACCTGGCGATCCTCGGCGGCAGCAACGGCGGCCTGCTGATGGGCGCAGCCTTTACTCAACGGCCGGATCTTTTCCGCGCAGTCGTTTCCTACGTGGGCATCTACGACATGCTGCGGGTTGAGCTTGACCCCAACGGCGCTTTCAACGTCACCGAGTTCGGCAGCGTCAAAGATCCCGACCAGTTCAAGGCGCTGTATGCCTACTCCCCGTATCATCACGTAAGGGACGGCGCGGCTTATCCCGGAATTCTTTTCCTCACGGGAGAGAACGATCACCGCGTGAACCCCATGGAGTCGCGCAAGATGACGGCGCGCCTGCAGGCAGCCAACAGCTCCGATCGTCCAATCCTGCTGCGCACTACCTCGAACGCCGGCCATGGCATCGGCACAGCCCTGGATGAAGAAATCGAGCAAACCGCCGACGTCTTTGCGTTTTTGTTCGATCAGTTGGGGATTGAGTACGCGTCGGTGGCGAAGTGAAGCGAGAAGGGCAAAACCAAAACGAATAGGTCCACTCCGCGCGCAGCGAGGGTGGAGCACGAGACGAGAAGGCCTGGCCCGCTCCGGCAGGCCTCCCAAGGACTAGCGCGAGGCTCAGCGGCCTAGAAGGCGTGGGTGCCGTGCGTGATGGCGGCGCCGGCACGGAGAGCCGCCGAGATCGCGACGACTTCCGATATCTCCTGGTCCGAACAGCCGGCTTCCCGAGCCTTCTTCGCGTGAATCTCAATGCAATATGGGCATTGAGTGGTGAAAGCGACGGCGAGCGCCATCAGTTCCTTGTATTTCACCGGGATTGCGCCGGCGGCCATCGCGGCCTTGTCGAACGCCCAGAATGCTTTGAGGGCATCCGGCGCGTTGACTTCAATTGTTTTGAGCTTCCCCAAATTCTTCATGTCGTACATCCGAACACCTCCCCGTTGGTGAGCGTCCATTATAGTGCCCACACAAGCTTGCAGAAAGGCTGAACACAGAGTTCACAGAGAAAAGCCGCAGGACACGGAGACATTTTCGCCGCAGGCTTCCCGGGAATGGTCGAAATCCTCGAGCCGTGGCGCAGGGTCAATGTGATTGGGGCGGCGGGTGGGGGCCGGGGTCCTCGTACACAACCTTCCTGTGTCCGGGCATGCGAGCGACGTCAAAGACCCCGACGGCTGCGAGGGCCGCGCACGAGACAAGGAAACCCATGCCCGCACCGCCGAGAGCGCCTTCGAACCAATGATAATCGCCGCCGTGCCTTATATCCGAGATGGTTCCCGCCGTCACGCCGATTGCGCCGCCGGCCACGGCGCCGGTGATCATCCACCGGCGGGAATCGGGCAAGTTGGGCTGCCGGAAGCGCACAATTCTCTGGATGCTTGTGCGGTCGACTGTGCGGATCGAACTTGCCTGGGGACTCATGCGATCGCGCGCAAGGAGGCGTAGTCCCGTATCGTTGACACCATCGATCTCTCCGCTGACGTTCTCTCCGCTCCAAAGCAAGATCTCTACGGAAGTGCCCGCCTTGAGTTTTTTCACGTTTCCCCAGTCGCGGTTGCTTCGGGCGGGCAACTCAGGGGCGAGCAACAGGATGATCAACAGTGCGGTAAGTGTGCGGCGCATGGCGTGACTCCTTTTGGACTGGCCAGGAGTCTAGAGTTGCGCTGGCCACTGCAATGCGCGTGGTGTGACACTTTCTTGGGTGTCACAGCGAAGGATTTGCCACAGAGTCACAGAGCCACAGAGAAAGCATGAGGAAGAGAAACCTTGCCCCTCCTGTTTTCCAGGAATTGCTAACGGGCGAACGGGCTGCGGATGAACTGCTCGTAACGGCGCAGTTCGGACAAGGAGGCTTCGGAAACGAGAGGGAATGGCAGTGCACGGAAAGGTCTTCGGCAGGTCGGCTGCGATGACCGAGTCGCAGACGACCGCTGCGGCCTCCTTCAGGCCGCGTTGCCAATTGGACTTTCGCGCATCGCGGAATACGAGGCTATCCGAATGAAAGCCCGCGGCAACGAGCATCGTGCGGGCCAATTTCAGAAAGCCCGGCCATCGCGATGCGATGCCCAGAAGAAGACCCGAAGGAGCGGGTAACCAGCCCGCCAGAGAGGTTGGCACGGACCGAGCCTGCAGGACGAGCAACTCGGTTCCCTCGGGCAGGTGTTGCCGCACGATTTTCTCCCGGCCCGCGAGCGTCACCGGAATAGCGCCATCGAGAATCTGGGGAAGCGAAAGGTTTGCGAGGCTCGAGTCTTTCACCGGGAGAGTGGCAGCGCGCTGCATCTCGAGCGCCAGGATGCGCCGCAGTTCGTCGTCGGGCTCGATCAGTAGGAAGTGATCGGGAGGCTGCAATTCGAACCAGTGGCGCAGACGCGCGCGCACGGTGGACAAAGGAACGCCGAGCCGGCGCGCGGAACGAAGAAGCTCGGCCACAAGCTGATCGAGCGCAAATGCCGGCGAGTGCGCGCTTTCTGGTCTGGTATCGCGAACGTAGACGCCGCTCCCGCGGCGAAATTCCACCCAGCGCTCCCGCTCGAGCTGGCGGTATCCCGCGCTGACCGTATTGGGATGAAGATGGAAACGCCGCGCCAGGTCGCGTGTGCTGGGCAGGCGCTGGCCGGGGCGCAAATCGTCGCTCAGGATTCCGAGAATAATTTGCGTTACGAGCTGTTCGCGCAGAGTGACCGCGCTTTGGTGAGCGAACCAGAGTTGCATGCGGCAGCATTCTAACGCTTGCGGCTATTTCGAGACAGCGGCTTGCTACGGAGGAATTTATTGGCGGCGAGGAGACTTGCGCCGGGCTGCTCGCTTGGCGCGAGGCCGCACGTAGTGGAACCGAATCAGGTAAATGTTGTCGCCTTTACCGTGCTTCGCCACCTTGAGGAGATCCAGGACGCCAAGGAACCCCGACTCGCGCGCGAGCTCGGGCGTGATGTCCGGGAAACCGATCGGCTCGATCGAATCCACCTCGATCGAACCTTCTCCCATGGGGTATCGCCCGCCTACTTTGACGTGGGGACGCGTCCAGATTCGGACGCTGCAAGTGATTTCGCCGCGGCGAACTCCTTCGCGAAGGCGCTTGGTGAACATCATGCAGCGAGGTTATCACGGCTGCGAACCCCGAGGCGCGCATGCGATTCACGACGTCGTTTCGGCCAGCGCAGTCTGCGCGGCTACGGTCTGCTCGTCCAAATCGGTTACGCCGCGGCCCAGGATGATCAACCGGTGGAACAGGAGACCCATGGCGATCTTGTTCCATTCGGGTTTTCGCGCATTGTAGAAGACGATCGTTTTCAGTTCCCGCGGCTGAACGAGGCCAAAGTGGATGTCGTCGCCGCCGAAGTACTCGCCGTATTCTCCCATGAAGGAGTACGAGACTCGGCCTAACGAGACCCACTCGCCGAAGGAGACTCGCCGGCCATAGATAGAAAACGACCTCGCGGTACACGCGGCGGCATCTCTCAATACCCACCTTTCAGTGATCCAAGCCGGAAGCATGACAAGAACGATCAGGGCGGGCACGCGCCACAGCTGGACCAAGAAGGGACCATATCCTGTTGCAAACGTCCAATTCATTAAACTGAATTTCCACAGGACTCCCTGGGCGGCAGGAATCACCAAGAAAGCGACGGCTAAGAAGGCGGGTAGGAAGAGCAGCCAAAGCCTCGCAAGCTCGACCTTCACAGCTACGTAGTCATGTTCTGCGATGGGTCCGCTCGCGACGATGGATCTAACGGTGGTGCGAACGTAGAACACGTCCTTGCGCGGAAACATCAGAAAGCCCACCGCCACGGCCGTGACAATGATTATGGCGATCGCCCCTTCGAGAAAGGCCTCGTACGGGGTGAGTAGCAGTGCTCCCGCGAATACCAAGACACAGAGAAGGACAGCGCGATAGATCAAGTCCATGGTCGATCCGCCAGGCCGCAATACTAGCGCAAGCGAGGCGCAGTCCGGGCTTTTGCTTGGTACGGCGAATTGACCGGCTTCCACGGGCGCGCCTATACTGAGCTTTCCAGCAGTTCGTTTGCCTCGGAGGAAACTTCCATGCAGCAGCCTGTCATATTGAGTGCGGTGCGCACGCCGATTGGGAAATTCATGGGCGGGCTTTCGCCGCTTTCGGCGACGGAGCTCGGCGCGAAAGTGGTGGCCGAAGTTGTGCGGCGCGCGGGGATTGAGCCGAAGCTGGTGGACGAAGCGATCATGGGCAACGTGGTGCAGGCGGGGCTGGGGCAGAATCCGGCGCGGCAGGCGGCGTTGCGCGGCGGGCTCGATCCGCGCGTGGCGGCGATGACGATCAACAAAGTTTGCGGCTCGGGGCTGAAGGCCGTGGGCGCTGGCGGCGCAAGCGGTGACGCTGGGCGAATCGGAAATGGTGGTGGCGGGCGGGATGGAGTCGATGTCGAATTGCCCGTATCTGCTGAAGGGCGCGCGGACGGGCTTCCGGCTGGGCAACCAGGAAATCTACGATTCGATGATCGTGGATGGCTTGTGGGACGCGTACGAAAATTATCACATGGGCCAGACCGGCGGAACTCGTCGCCGAAAAATACGGAATTTCGCGGCAGGAGCAGGATCAGTTTGCGGTGACGAGCCATCAGAAAGCGGTGCGCGCGATCAAGTCGTGCTTTTTCGGCGAGCAGATTGTGCCGGTGGAAATTCCGCAGAAGAAGGGCGAGCCGGTGGTGATCAAGACGGACGAATCGCCGCGCGAGGATACGTCGATGGAGGCGCTCGGCGAAGCTGAAGCCGGCGTTCAAGAAGGACGGCACCGTGACGGCCGGGAACGCGCCGGGAACGAATGACGGCGCGGCGGCGGTGGTGGTGACGAGCGAAGCGAACGCCGCGCGCCTGGGCAAGAAGCCGATGGCGCGAATCGTCGCGCAGGCCGTGAGCGGCGTCGAACCGAAATGGGTGATGATGGCGCCGGTGGAGGCCGTGGAAAAGCTGCTCGCGAAAACGGGCTGGGACCGCGACAAGGACGTCGACCTGTATGAATTGAATGAGGCGTTTGCGGTGGCGGCGATTGCCGTGACGCGCGAGCTGAAGCTGAATCCCGAAAAGGTGAACGTGAACGGCGGCGCGGTGGCGCTCGGGCATCCGATCGGCGCGTCGGGCGCGCGCGTTCTGGTGACGCTGCTCTACGAATTGCAGCGGCGCGGTCTGAAGCGCGGAATCGCGGCGCTGTGCCTCGGCGGCGGCAACGCCGTCGCGCTGGCCGTCGAAAGACCGTAGCTCTCTTTCTCTTGTCTATTCGGCACGTAACTATTCCTGCCTATTTGCGTCCCATCTATTGAGACTAAGTCTTTCGTCGGAGGTGGCGAATGACTGCCGGCCTGCGGAACTTGACGATCATCGCAGGTTGTCTGTTGGGTGCAGTGCTCGTTTGTGTCGGCGTATTTGAAAGCCAAGTCAATTCCGCTCAGGAGCCTGCCGGCGAGAAAGTGTTGAAGTCGGAATCGCCCCTGGTTGTCCTTGATGTTGTGGTGACGGACAAAAAAGTCCAACCCGTGCATGGACTGAAGTCGTCCGACTTCACCGTGTTCGAAAAAGACGAGAAAATGACGCTGCAGAGCTTCGAGGAGTACCGCGTTGATCAGGCTCCGCCCCCAGCGCCCCCGCCGGCCGAACAGGCTCTCGTCCCGAATGTCTTCACCAACATCCCCGATACGCGCAGCGATGGACCGCTGAACGTCCTGCTAATGGATGCACTGAACACGGCAATGGCTGACCAAATGTACGTGCGCGAGCAGATGCTGGAGTATGTCAAGAAGGTGCCCCAAGGCACACGCATAGCCATATTCGGCTTGTCCAACCGTTTGTACATGCTACAGAACTTCACCACGGATCCGGCAATACTAAAGGCCGACGTGCAGATGTTCAGGGCCGAGAAAGTCTCCCTCCCTGGGGGGGCCGACATGGGCACGATCGGGACGCACGGTCTCTTCGAAAAGAACCTGGCCTTCCGAGGCGCGTACACGCGCGCGGCGGTAGAAAATCTAGCGCGATATCTCTCCGGCCTGCCTGGGCGCAAGAATCTCATCTGGTTCGCCGGATCATTTCCCCTCGGCGCGATGTCGGACGGCGACCGCGAGAATCGCTTTGGCGCGATGGCGAACTTCGCGGACGATGAGAAGTGGATCGCCAACCTGCTGACGCGGGACCGGGTCGCGGTGTATCCCATCGATGCACGCGGCCTGTTCAGCAATCCGGAATGGAGTGCGGCTGTTGGCACTCCCCCGGGGCCGAACTCGGAGGTAAATTTCTTAGCGCAGCGCGCGGACAACAAGATTACCATGAATATGCTGGCCGAGAGGACCGGCGGCAAGGCCTTCTACGACACCAACGGCTTGAAGGAGGCCGTGCAAGACGCCATCAACCATGGCTCCAACTACTACACGCTCGCCTACGCTCCCACTAATCGAAAATGGGATGGCCGTTACCGCAGCATTCGCGTGACTGTGGCGGAATCCGGAGTGCGTCTCTTTTACCGTCAAGGATACTTCGCGTATGACCCCAATGCCCCCCGCCCGCACGGGGCACAGACGCTGCCGATGAGCGTGATGGACTCGGCCATGCTGCTCGGTGAACCCAACCCAACACAGATTCCGTTCATGGCGAAGGTCGTGCCCACTGCCGGAACGGCAAATACGCTTCCCCAACCAATCAGCCGAATGTAAAGAAGATGAAGCCGCCCTACCGACGCTACACCGTCTGGTATGACATCGACCTCAGGAATGTCGCGTTTACAGGCACACCCGGCGGCATTCATCGCGGGTCACTTGAGTTTGAGATCCTGCTATATAACTCGAATGGCCATTTGATGAACGCGATCAAAGAAATCGCGAAGGCCAAGCTGCCTGCGGCGGAATATGAGTCGAGGGCGTGGAGCGGCTTGAAATTCCATCAGAATATAGACGTGCCGTCCAAGGGTGAGTACTTCCTGCGTATCGGAGTGCACGATGTCAGCAGTGACCGCGCGGCTCGAGCGTGCCCGCTCGTGAAGCTCGCGCCCGGTCGATCGTTCGCAAATGTCGGGGACGTCGCTCAATGACCTAGTTCGACTTAAAGAGGGTATGTCGGCGGATACGATCAAGACGGTGGGAGTGCTGGGCGCGGGGACGATGGGGAACGGGATCGCGCACGTTTTCGCGCGCGCGGGATACAAGGTGATTCTGCGCGACGTCGAGAAACGGTTTCTCGATCGCGGGATGGAAACGATCGGCAAGAATCTTGACCGCGAAGTGAAGAAGGGGCGAATCACCGAAGCGGACAAGCCCGCGATTCTCGCGCGGATTGATGCGACCACCGACACGGCGAAGCTGGCTGCCGCTGATTTCGTCGTCGAGGCGGTGCCGGAACAGCTCGATCTGAAGGTCCGCGTGCTGAAGGAGGCCGATGCGGTGCTGCGGCCGGGCGCGATTCTGGCGAGCAATACGTCTTCGATCTCGATCACGCAACTTGCGGCGCAGACGAGCCGGCCCGGAGCGGTTCATCGGCATGCACTTCATGAATCCGGTGCCGGTGATGGCGCTGGTGGAAGTGATTCGCGGCCTCGCGACGAGCGATGAGACGTTTCAGACCACGATGGCGCTGTGCGAAAAGCTCGAGAAGAAACCGGTGGCGGTGAACGACGCGCCGGGCTTCGTCTCGAATCGCGTCCTGATGCCGATGATCAACGAAGCCGCCTTCTGCGTGATGGAAGGCGTTGCGACGCCCGAAGCGGTGGACGCGGTGATGAAAACGGGAATGAACCATCCGATGGGGCCGCTCGAACTGGCCGATTTCATCGGCCTCGATGTGTGCGTGGATATTCTCGACGTGCTCTTCAAAGGCTTCGGCGATTCGAAATATCGCGCGTGTCCTCTGCTGAGAAAGTATGTGGCGGCGGGGTGGCTGGGAAGGAAATCCGGCCGCGGCTTCTACAAGTACGCCTGAAGTTTCCGAGTAAAATCTTCCGTATGGGGTTCTTGGGGTGGGAAGTGTTTTCCCAAACGAAGAGCAGAGAGATTCCTCGTCGCTGCGCTTCTCGGAATGACAGATTCTCTCTGCTTGGCGAAGCCATGGATCATCTTCGGCGCTGCCATTCTTGCGCTGACCATTTTGCCGCTGGCTTGGGCGCAGAGTTCTGCGACGACGGATACGTCCGCCGCACAAGCGCCGCAGGCACAAGATGCGTCCGCCAAACCTCCGGCGGACGCGAAAGACACCCTCGTTTTGGAGTTGCCGAACAACCAGTGGTGGGAGGGGCCGCTGGAGCGCGTCAGAATTTCGCCCGACGGCCGGTGGTTGCTCGTGAATCGGACCGGATCGTTGCCTGCCCTGCAGCTTTATTCGTTGAAAACCGGCAAGGACGATCGCTTCACTCTGATGTCCGACCTGAACCGCGTGGACAATGCCGCATTTTGCGGCCCGCACGGCATTGCTCTTGTGGGTGAGCGCATCGCGGAAGACGGCTGGTTTCTGCCGCACGACGACGACGTGCTGCTATCGTCTTTGCCCGCGGACGCGTTTCCCGTTTGCGGCAAGGACGAAAGGGAAGTGGCCTATTTCCGCTTCGGCGCCTCCGATCAGGAAGTATTCATCAATCTCAATGGACGAGTGCGAGGCTACGGCGTTTCCGGGCGAGTGATCGGCATGGGATTTTCGCCCGACGGCGATACCTTCTACGATCTCTTGTTTGAGCCAAGCGGCCAATCATCGCTCGTACGGATCAACGTGAATACGGGCGCTGCGAAATCGATTGCGAACCATCTCGACGCAAACCCACACGGCGAGTTGCTCGCGATTTCGCCGGATGGACGGAAGATATACCTTTCGCTGGCGAGCGACGGCGCGGCGAACAACGAAGCGCGTCACCAGCCGGATGCGGACCGCTGGCTGAAAATCTACGAACTCGATCCGGCCACCGGCGCGCGGCGTCGAGTGGTGGACACGCCGGGCCAGGACAACAACGCGCCCACAATTGTAGGAAACAATCTGTACTGGACGCGCACGGTCTATCACGCGTCGATTGTGCTGCTGCCCGCGGTGGGTGGCGATGCAAAGGAAATCGTGACGGGCGGGCAACTGCCGATGTGGAGTCCGGATAGCAAGCGAATCAGCTACTTCTTCGGCGGAATGCGACTCGCGGACTGGGCCCTGAATTGGGACGATGCGGTTGTGGGAGTGGACGAGCAGGGCAATGTCGCGTCGCAGCCTTCCATTATTGTTTCCGGGTATGGCGAGGACTTTCCGCCGGCGTGGTCGCCGGACGGGAAATGGATCGCGTTTCATTCACACCGTTCGCGAAGTCCTGTCCCCGAATACGGGGCGGGCGACAGCACGGACGATATTTACTTGCGGCGTGCGGATGACGTTCATGCTCCGGAAATGCGGCTTACGGATTTCGGCTGGGAAACGGGGCCGGCGTATTGGTCGCCGGACGGAACGAAGCTGATTTTCCGCTCGTGGGACCGCAACGGCCAGCCCGACATCGGCAAGCTCTTTGTGATCACGCTACAGCCGGACACCGGCCATCGCGGTGAAGGTGGAGAAACTGTCGCTGCCGAGCGAAATTCGGAGCCCCGCGTGGGCGGCGTGGTCGCCGGAGCGGCGACGAAATCGCGGTTGAAGATGATCGCGGCGGTGAGGATCGCTCGCTCTGGACCATGCACCTGGACGGCTCGCACGCGGAAAAGCTGCTGGATTACAAGGGCACCACGCACGACGGCCTGGACTGGATGCCGGACGGCAAGTCGATCGTATATAGCGCGCTTGCAGACGGGCGGATGCAGTTGTTCGACGTCTCGCACATTGGAGGCGCGCCGCGATTACTGAGCCGCGATTCTGCCAATCTGCTGCACCCCAAGGTTTCCCCCGACGGCAACTGGATCGCGTGCACGCGATTGGTGCAGTCGAAGCAAATCTGGCGCCGCCCGCTGAACTGAACGCATCCAGACGCATTAACGCCACCGATTGATTGTAGTAAGCTCCTGCCGTCAAACACACCGGAAAGGATCTGGACGCAAATGAACCACATGACAAAGTTGTGTCTCGGACTCGCTTCGATCTTCTTGCTCGTGTGCGCGAGCGCTCCGCTCGCGATTCGCGCTAATGCTTCCGATAACGGCGTGGCGCAGACGCCGCCGATGGGATGGAACAGTTGGAACAAGTTCGCGTGCAACGTGAACGAGGATGTGGTCAAGTCGGCGGCGGACGCCATGGTGAGCAGCGGTATGAAGGACGCGGGCTACCAGTACGTGGTCATCGACGATTGCTGGCAGGTGAGCCGCGACGCCGCCGGGAACATCGTCGCGGACGCGAAGACAGTTTCCGTCGGGCATCAAGGCGCTGGCCGATTACGTTCATTCGAAGGGATTGAAGTTCGGCATCTATTCGGACGCTGGGCACGAAAACGTGCGCGGGCCGTCCGGGAAGCCGGGGGCACGAATATCAGGATGCGCTTCAGTACGCGGCGTGGGGCGTGGACTATCTCAAATACGATTGGTGCAACACGGGAACGGCAGATGCGCAGGCCGCTTACACGACCATGGCCGACGCGCTCAAGGCGACTGGACGGCCGATCGTCTTCAGCCTGTGCGAGTGGGGTTCGCACAAGCCGTGGCTGTGGGGCGCGACGGCCGGCGGAAATTTGTGGCGCACCACGGATGACATTCAGGATCATTGGGCGGGACACAATAAATGGCCCGACGGCAGTTGCTGCTCGAACGGCGTCCTGGACATCCTGGATCAGCAGGTGGGGCTCGAATCGTTTGCCGGGCCGGGGCACTGGAACGATCCGGACATGCTCGAAGTGGGCAACGGCGGCATGACGACCACCGAGTACCGGTCGCATTTCAGTTTGTGGTGCGTGCTGGCCGCGCCGTTGATTGCCGGAAACGACCTGGCGAATATGACGCCGGAGATCAAAGCGATTCTGACGAATCGCGAGGTGATTGCCGTCAATCAGGACCCGCTTGGAATGGAAGGGCGGCGCGTTCGGAAAGATGGCGATTCAGATGTGTGGGCCAAGGAGTTGAAGGGCGGAACGCGCGCCGTGGTGCTGCTGAATCGCGGCGCAAGCGACGCCGAAATCTCCGTCGCGTGGGAAGACCTCGGATATCCCGATCATTTCTCGGCGTCTGTGCGCGACCTGTGGGCCGGCAAGGACCTGGGCAAGTTTACGGGCAGCTTCAAAGCTACCGTGCCAAGCCACGGCGTCGTGATGGTGACCGTGAAGCCCTAGGCTGCTTTCTGGGTCGTTCTGAGAACGTGCGGATGTTTTGCGTCAGCCCCGGACTCGGGTTCCAGGGAACCCCCGGACCCGGGTTCAGGCTTGCCGTGCGCTTCTTGCTTCATCTGTGTTCATCTGTCGTTCCAAGGTTTCACGCCCCTCGTCGCTCAACCCTAGTTCTCACATGGACTCTGTAGCCCTAGGAACTGCACTCGCTCACTGCGCGGCGCTAAGTCCTACGGCGGTGTAGTCGTCGAGGCCCACAATCCATCCCACTTTGCCGTCGACTGAAATCTCGAGCCACATCTCGCTTGGGCGGTCGTGTTCTTCGGGCGGGCCTTTGCGGAACTTCGCCTTCAAGACTTGAACGTGGGATCGGGGCGTCACGTCCACTCCTGCCGGAGTCCCGCTCGTGTCCGGCGACGGATACAGGTGGATGAAACCGTCTGCCAGGACGTCGGGTTTCCTTTCGTACGGCGGCTGGTGCAAGACGTCGAATTCGCCGGACTCCTGCTGTTCCAGGCGAAAGCTTTTCCAGTTCACGCGGACGGGAGACACGATGTAGAAATAGCTCGTGAGGACGTAAATCGGCAGCATGTCGCCGGCGAGCAGTTTTTTCGAATTCCTCGATTCGCCCGCCGGCAATTCTCCGAGCTGGCCGTAAAACTCGAGTGGGTCCTCATTCAGTGGTTGCAGAGTTCCATCGTGAAGTCCGAAGAGTTGGATGGTGACTCCGGTATTCGCATGGGACGGCAACTTCGAGTACGCGATTTCGAGCGCCTGGTGGCCCTGGCCTTCGAGTAGCGTCGCATCGACCGCATGCCGTTCGAGTTGGTGCATGAAGCCGATCGGAAAAGACTGGCTGAAGCGCGTCTTGCCCGCCTCATCCTCGATCTTCATGGATTTCACCGCTTCCTGGTCGTCCTCATTGCACATGCCCATGTGCGCCGATTCCTTATAGCAGTTCACGTTTAGTTTCACGGTGAAATTGCGGCCGTCGATCGGGAACGGACCGAGCGCGCGAACGTAATGCGTAGGCGCGGGTGAACGAGCATCTTCGGGCCTGGTGTCCTTCTGGGCCCGCGCGACCGAAGCGGTGGCAAACGGCCACAGCGCAAGAATAGTCAGGGCCGCAAAAGAAGGGCGGCAAGCGGTTCTCATCAACGAAACTTCTCCCGAATGCATTGTATCCCGATAGCCGAAAAAGGCTCAAAAATACCTTTTGCTTTTTGTTCGCCCCATGCTATTATGCCCAACCAGAAATGCGGGGATGCGGCCTGGCGCACTCTGGTAGAATCGGGCCGCCCGCTGCGGCGGGAACTAAACGAAATACGATAAACGCCCACTCGAGGTGGCTCCAATGACCGACGAAAAAACAAAAAATCTGGACCTAGCAATCTCTCAAATTGAAAAGGCTTACGGCAAGGGCTCGATCATGCGCCTGGGGAACCGGGACGTGCTTGTTCCCGTGAGTGTGATTCCCACCGGCTCGATCTCGATTGATGCGGCACTAGGCGTGGGAGGTTTTCCGCGCGGCCGCGTGATTGAGGTCTACGGGCCTGAATCGGGCGGCAAGACGACGCTGACGCTTCACGTCATCGCGGAAGCGCAAAAAATGGGAGGGCAGGCCGCGTTCATCGACGCCGAGCACGCGCTCGACCCGGTGTACGCCCGCAAGCTTGGCGTGGACGTGGATAACCTGCTGGTATCGCAGCCGGACAACGGCGAGCAGGCCCTGGAAATCGCGCAGGAACTGATCCGTTCGAACGCCGTCGACATCGTCGTAGTGGATTCGGTGGCCGCCCTGGTGCCAAAGGCCGAACTCGAGGGCGACATGGGCGACCCGCAGATGGGTTTGCAGGCGCGGCTGATGTCGCAGGCGTTGCGCAAGCTCACCGGAATCGTTTCGAAGTCGAAGACCTGCCTGATTTTCATCAACCAGATTCGCGAGAAGATCGGCGTGATGTTCGGCAATCCCGAGACCACCACCGGCGGCCGCGCGCTGAAATTCTATTCTTCCATTCGCATCGACATCCGGCGCATACAATCGATCAAAGAAGGCGATCGCGTGGTGGGGTCCCGCACGCGGGCCAAGGTGGTGAAGAACAAAGTGGCGGCGCCGTTCCGCGAAGCTGAATTCGACATTATTTACGGGGAAGGCGTTTCGCGCGAAGGCGACCTGCTGGACCTGGGCGTGACGAAGGGCGTCCTCGAAAAGTCCGGCACGTGGCTGTCGTACAAGGGCGAGCGCATCGGTCAGGGCCGCGAGAATGCGCGGCTTTTCCTGAAGGAAAACACCGACATCCGCGACAAGATCGAGCACGACCTGCGGAAGGCGCTTGGCCTGCCCACCATTGGCCGCGACGAAGAGACCAAGCCGGCCGCAGCGGAGTCGTCGAAGACCGTTTCGATGGCAGCCGCTGCTGCGAAGGGCCGCGTCGGGCGGTAGTAGGACACTCACAGGCATGACGAGTTTGCACAACGATGACCCCTTGACGTTCTATCTGCGTGAGGTTAGCAAGGTTCGTCCTTTGACGAAGGACGAAGAGGCAGATTTGTTGCACCAGTTCCGGACTCAGCGCGAGCCCGAGGCGGAATCTGCAGCCAAGCGCCTGATTGAAGCAAATCTTTTCCTGGTCGTGTCTATCGCAGAACGGCATGCCGCTCCCGGCGTCGATATGCTGAATTTGATTGAAAGGGGCAATGAGAGCCTTCTGCTCGCCCTCAAAACCTTCGGCGAGAGCGCAAGCGACAGCTTGTCGACTCACGCCGCAACCTGCATAGAGCGCGCCGTCGCAAAAGCCGTAGCCGAATCAGCGAAGAACAAATGACGCCTGCCGAACGCGACCACGCGACGAAGTACCTCGAAAAGACTCGCGAAAGCTACTTGCACACCGCGTGCAGCCTTTCGCGTGACCAGCTCCATTACAAGCCGGCGCCGGACCGCTGGTCCGTTGCGGAGGCCCTCGAGCACATCATCATTGTCGAAGGCCGGGTCCTCGGGTTGATCGAGAAAACGGTTCAGCAAGCTCCGAATGCTTTGAAAAACGCCTTCGAGGACGAGTCTCTCGTTTGCCGAGTCGTAACTCGCGTTGATCACCTCAAAGGGCCGGACGTGTTGATGCCCACTGGCCGATGGCCGGAGCATCGGCTGCCGGAGGAGTTCGAGGCGGTCCGCCGGCGCTCCCTCGAATTCGCCGGCAGTACGAAAGCGGACCTGCGGCAACACGGCTTTCCGCATCCGATTTTCGGCGAACTCAACTGCTACCAGTGGCTGCTCTTGATTCCGGCTCACTGCGAGCGGCACTTGGCCCAGGCCGCTGAAGTGATGGCGGAGCCCGGTTTCCCGCGCGCCTCCGCAGTGTAAGAGCAGTGTAAGATCTGTCTGCGTCCCTGCCAGACGCCCCGCCCTGAACTGGCCGTCCGGACAGTTGCGCATTCTTTTGCCACCCTGGAAAATGAGACTGCATTTCCGATTGCGCGAAGGTGCAGCAGTTACTTACACTGAGTTCGGCGATCGGGGAAATCCGTCTCCAAGGGCCAACAGACTCACAAATGAAACAAAGTCCAGCCTTCATAAACGCCATAGCTCTTCTATGCCTTGTTCTGTGCGGCGCGGTCGCGTTCGGCGCGGCGCCGGCGCACCGAGCGTACCGCTCGCGGCATGTGGTGAGCAACTTCGATCCCGCCAAGGATGATTCGGTGGAGTACGACGAGCCGCAGATTCGCGAGCTTGCGATCGCGGCGCTGGGGCATGAGCAAGGGTCCGTTGTCGCCGTCGATCCGACGAACGGACGGATTCTGACCATCGTCGATCAGAAGATGGCCTTCGGTGCCGGCTTCGAGCCGTGCTCGACGATCAAGCCCGTGATTGCGATGGCCGGGTTGCAGGAAGGCGCGATCACCCGCGACACCATGATCAAAGTGGGCCGCCGCCGCTACATGGACCTCACCGAGGCGATGGCCCACTCGAACAACAAGTATTTCGAAGAGGTGGGCACACAACTCGGGTTCGACACCGTGCACAAGTACGCGAGCCTTATCGGACTCGGCGAGCGCGTCGGCTACAACATTCCGGAGGAACAGCCGGGTTCGCTTCCAGTGAAGCCGCCGCTTTTCGGCGGTGTCGCGAGGATGTCGAGTTTCGGCGAGGGCATTCGCATCACGCCGTTTCAACTGGCGTCGTTGATTTCAGCGTTTGCCAACGGCGGAACGATGTACTACCTGCAGTATCCTCGCACCGCGGACGAGAAACAGAATTTCGTGCCGCGCGTTCGCCAGCAGCTCGATATCGCAAATCTGCTTCCGGATTTGCAGGACGGCATGCTGGCTGCGGTGCTGTACGGAACGGCGAAGCGCAGCTACGATCCCTACGGCGAGCAGGCGCTCGGCAAGACCGGGACGTGCAACGACGAAAACGTCGGTGGCCGGCTCGGATGGTTCGTGTCCTACGCGGACCGCGCGCACCCGAAAATCGTGATCGTGGTTTTGCTGCACGGCGGAGGACGCATCACCAGCGGCCCGCACGCTTCGGAAATCGCCGGGCGCATCTATCGCGGACTCTACCAGCGGAATTACTTCGTGGACGCCGATCCCAATCGCAGTTCGCAATCTTCCGCGGTAGCGGCCGGCGTCTCGCATTAGCGATCTCCCGGAGAAACTCCTACCAGCTTATTTCCAACAGCGAAATTGATTGGCTCGGGAGGGCGAAATCGATTTCCGCGCTTCCGTGGTGATTTTCAATCCAGCGCGGCGAATCGAGCATTTGCAATTGGCCTGCAGCCTTGAGCTGGGTGTACTGCTCCGGCGTGGGGTTTTGCGGCGAATTCATCGCGAGCCAGGCGGTGTACGCGTTGCTGCGATCGTGGTCGATGCGATAGTGGCGAAGCAGCACCCGGCGCAGTGACGCGGGAATTCCGGCAAGACTCAGCGCCACCTGAGCGTCAGGCCCGGCCGTGTCATCGTCGTGGTAGTTCCACACCATGACTGTGATGGTTCGGTCCGCGCGGGCGGCAATTGCATCGACGTCGGGTTTGCCGCGCACGCCGGAATCGAGAATCGTCGCGAGGGGCGTGGCGCCATCGCTCTCCGATCTTCAGTTGCTTGCCGGCCATCAAGCCCGCCATGCGAAAGAAGTTCAACTCCGGCTTGTCGATTCCGTTTGTCGCCAGCGTGCGGAAGCCTTCGAAGTAGGGCTGATCCTCGAATTCGAAGGCCCACGTGAGCATGCCCGCAAGATTGACGCCGTGTTGGCGCGCGAGTTCCAGGATTCCGCTCATCGCCGCGGCGGTGTACGCGGGGTAGAGCGTTCCGTTGCGGTAAGCGTTCTGCGGATGGTCTCGCGACGCGCACGCGGCGCAGCCTTCCGGATCCGATTCGCTCAGCACAATCGGCAGCTTCGAAAACTGCGGAAACGACTTGACGATTTCGAATCCGCGGTCCACGCTCTTCAAGTTTGTCGAGAGGCCCATCTGCACGTGGCCGTCCACCAGCTTCGGCGAGCCTTTGGCGTGGAAGCTGATGAAGTCGAGCGGCGCGCCGGTCTTGCCCGTGGCGAAATTCGTTCCGCGCGCGCAGTGTTCCAGAAACTGCTGAAGGAATGCGGCGGCCTTCGGCGATGCGGGTCCGGTGGTGGCCGGCCCGCCGATCCGAGCAGTCGGCATCGCGCGCTTCACGGCGTCGGCGGAGAAATCGTAGAGCTTGTCGTACTCTTCAGGCGTTCCGTGCCAGTAGAAGATGTCCGGTTCGTTCCACACTTCGAAATACCACGACGCTACGTCAGCCTCGCCATATCGCTCGACGCAGTGCAGCACGAGTTGGCGGACCAGTTCGGCCCACTTTGCGTAATCTTTCGGCGGATACGACCAACCCGTGTCGAGCGGACCCTTCGGCCAAGTGTGCTGGTAAGGCTGCGGCTTCACGGAGAGCGCTTCCGGCATGAAGCCGATTTCGACGAACGGCTTCGCGCCGGAGTGAACGTACGTGTCGAGAATGCGGTCGACGATCTTCCAGTCGTAGACGGGCTTGCCGGAAGCATCTTCGGTGTAGGCGTTGGTCGAGCCCCATTTCAGCGCGGGAGTTCCGTCGCCGGTCGTAAGCAGATTGTGCGTGCGGATGTAGACCGGCACGGGGCTTAGCGCGACGAGTTCGGAAATCAGTTCGCGCCCGTGAGCAGCGTACGTGTAATTTGGCTCGTCGTAGCCGAAATACGACCAGATCGGATTGAGCCGGCCGACGGGACTCGCCGCATCCACGCGAATCGTGATCGGTTGTTGCGCGACGACGGGCGCGCAGAAAAAGACCAGACGCAAAGGAGCAGAACTAACAGCCGGGAAGCGGAGTGACGCGAATCGATCGCGCCAGAAGTGATGCGATCGCTCTTGGCGACACGCAGTTCGATCATGGGAGTGAAGGATAACACCGACCGGAAATTGGAAACGTAGTAACTCGGCGGACTTCAATCGCGCACATTTTCACTTTTTGTTCGTTGCGGCACTGCGATATGCTGTCGCCCTCTCAGGGGGAAGTGGTTCGGGAAGTCGGAGGC
>CAWBGW010000072.1:0-4632 GCA_963788345.1 uncultured Acidobacteriota bacterium
ATTTTGCCAATTCCCGAGCGGCCGCGACAACCTTTTCCGTATTCGGCAAGAACCTGTCCTCGAGCGGCGGAGCGTACGGGACCGGCGTATCGAGCGCCGTTACCCGGACGATCGGGCCGTCGAGATCCTCGAAAGCGCCCTCGCAAACGATGGCCGCGATCTCGCCCGCGATGCCGCCGGTGCGCGTGTCCTCGTGCACGATCAGCAGCTTGTTGGTCTTTTTCACGGAACCCAGAATGGTATCGCGATCGAGGGGGAGGAGCGTGCGCAAATCCACCACTTCGGCGTCGATGCCTTCCTTCGCGAGCTGCTCGGCAGCTTCGAGCGACGTATGCGCCATGGCCGCGTAGCTGATGATCGTCAAATCCCGGCCTTCCCGCCGCACCGCGGCCTTGCCGAGAGGAACCGAGTAGTCGCCCGCGGGAATTTCTTCCTTGATGCGGCGGTAGAGAAACTTGTGCTCGAAAAAAAGCACGGGATTGTTGTCGCGGATCGCGGACTTGAGCAAGCCCTTTGCGTCGTACGCAGTCGAGGGGTAAACCACCTTCAGCCCCGGCGTGTGGACGAAATACATCTCGGGATTGGCCGAATGAAACGGCCCGCCGTGAACTCCGCCGCCCGACGGCCCGCGCAGCACCATCGGCACCGGCGCGCCCCAGCGGTAGTGCGACTTCGCCAGGAAGTTCGTCACCTGGTTGAAACAGCATGCGATGAAGTCGATGAACTGCATCTCGACAACGGGCCGCAGGCCCAGGTAGCTCATGCCGCAGGCCGCGCCCACAATGGCGGTTTCGCTGATGGGCGCGTCGATCACGCGCTCGCGCCCGAATTTTGCCAGCAGCCCTTCGGTCACCTTGAATGCGCCGCCGTAAACGCCGATGTCCTCGCCCAGCGCCACAACGGTGGGGTCGCGGTCCATCTCCTCGAAAAGCGCCTGGCGGATGGCCTCGAGCATGGTGATCGTGGCCACTAGCGTCTTCTCCGCTTATCCCGAGGATTGCTCCGTGGGTTGTCCCTGGCTTCGCGCACGAAAGCCTTGTCCTTCGGACCGCGGCCAAACGGAACGCGCAGCGCGGCCGCTTCTTCGACGTCGGTTTTCGGCTCAGGCTTCACGACGGCTGGCTTCACCACCGGTTTCGCAGCCTGCTTTTCGAGCGGTGCCGCGCGCTTGCCTCCGTTGCCGGCCGCCGCCACTTCCTTGGCGCCGGGAATTTCGCCCTCGAGCCCGCCGAAGCCTTCCACCGTCCACGCTGCTTCGATGCTGGACTTCGGCGGCATCACTTCTTCCTTGGGGCGCTTCCAGTCGGCTTCGATCGTGTGACACCCATCGCAGTACACTCCCCGCTCGGCGAGTTCAGGCGGAGGCGACGGAGATTCCTCGGCGAATTTCTGCTCCACGTCGAGTTCGCGTTCGATCCGCGCGTCGATTTCCGACTTTTTCTTCGCGTCCCAGACTTTGTTTTCGGTCAGGTATTTCTCGTAGAGAGTGATGGGGTCGCGCGCCTTCCAGTGCTCGAACATTTCCTTCGGCACGTATTCCGCAGGGTCGTGTTGCGCGTGCCCCTTCATGCGCATCGTTTTCACTTCGATGAGCACCGGACCGTTCCCCGCGCGGCAATCGTCCACGGCGTCCTTGGTCGCGTTGTAGACGGCGAGCACGTCGTTTCCGTCCACCGTCTTGCTGGTGATCCCGTACGCGCGCCCGCGATCCGCCAGATTCTTCAGCGGAACCTGCCGCGATACCGGGGTCGAATATGCCCACTGATTGTTTTCGAGAATCAAGACGAACGGCGCGCGCTGAGCCGCCGCAAAATTCAGGCCTTCGTGAAAAGCGCCGGTCGAGCTGCCGCCGTCGCCAATCCAGGTGAGCGTCACGATATTCTGGCCGAGATATCTTCCGGCCATCGCGACTCCGGTCATCACCGGAATCAAATCGCCGAGCATGGATATCGGCGAAACCGTGTGCCGCACTTTCAAATCGCCAAAGTGGCTTGTGCCGTCCTTGCCAAGAGTGGGCGACGTGTACTTCGCCATGTGCTGCGTGAAGATGTCGCGCGGCTTGAACCCCTTCACGAGCAGCGCGCCGATATTGCGGATCATCGGCGCCAGCCAATCGCGCGGCTCCAGCGCGTACGCGCTGCCAACCGAAACCGCTTCCTGCCCCAGGCTCGAATACAGACCGCCCACGATCTTGTTCTGCCGGAAGAGCCGCACCATGCGCTCTTCGAGCTGCCGGTTGAGCTGCATGAAGTAATACAGCTCGATTTGCTGCTCCCGCGTCAGCGGATGGCTCATGCCCGGGTCTCCTTCACAGCTTCCGCGTGCGCGTGTGCGTGTGGGTTCTCAAATAGTTCCGACGGGAGATTGCCTCCCGCTACCGCTTCTTCCAACTGGCGAGGAGTCATGGAGATCACCTCTCGTTCGAACACTTCTCCAAAGTGGAACGCGAGGCGCCGGCGAACCTCTTCGCATCGAACCGCCTGCCCCAGAATCCGTTCCAGCGATGTGGCGCGCCGATCCGCGATCCCGCAGGGCACGATCAAATCAAAATAGCGAAGGTCCGTCGACACGTTATATGCAAAACCATGAGACGTGATCCACCGGCTCAGATGTACTCCCAGCGCCGCGAGTTTCTCTTCGCCCGCACTCGACTCCACCCAAATGCCATGCCGCCCTTCCGCCCGCCTCGCGCGAACGCCGAAGTCCGCCGTCGCACGAATCATCGTTTCCTCGAGTTGCTCGACGTACCAGCGGACATCGCGACGATGCTGGGTCAAATCGAGAATCGGATATCCGACGATCTGCCCCGGGCCATGATACGTGATATCGCCGCCGCGGTCCGTTGGCTGAAATTCCACGTTCATTTGCGCGAGGAGGCGATCACCCGCGCGCAGATGCTCGATTTTGCCGTTGCGGCCCAAAGTGATTACGTGCGGATGTTCGCAAAAAAGCAGCAGGTCCGGCACAGCGCCGCTCTTGCGCGCATCCACCAGCAGGCGCTGCAAGTCGAGCGAGGCTGTGTAGCCAATGAGCCCCGCGTCGACGATCCAGCACTCTCGCTGCAATTGATTCACTCCCACGCCACCCGAACCCCACATCTCGGAATTGGTGCCGCTGCCAAATCTAAAAATTGATCGCCAGGCCGCGCACCGCGTTGAACGCATCGCCCATCGCTTCCCAAACCGTGGGATGCGCGTGAATGACGGCGCCCATGTCGTCGAGCGTCGCCTCGAGATTCAGCGCCGTCGTGGGCTCCGCCAGAATCTCCGTGGCCAGCGGCCCGATCGCGTGCACTCCCAGAATCTCGCCGTACTTCGCCTCGGCCACCACCTTGATGAATCCCTCGTGCATGCCGAGAATCGTCGCCTTGCTGTTTGCAATAAACGGGAATTTGCCCGTCTTCACATTGAAGCCAGCCTCGCGGGCTTGCTTTTCGGTGAGGCCGACCGAGCCGATCTGCGGCTCGCAATATGTCGCGTTGGGACAGCGCTTGCGGTCAAACGGCTGCACCTCTTTGCCCGCCATACGCCCGACCGCGATGATCCCTTCCATCGAGGCCGCATGTGCCAGCTGAGGCAGTCCCGCGACAATGTCGCCGATGGCGTAGAGCTTCGGCTCATCTGTTTCCAGAAACGCGTTCGTGTGGACGTAGCCGCGCTCGACCTTCGCCTTCGTTTTTTCGAGTCCGATATTTTCGGTGAGCGGACGGCGGCCGACGGCGATCAACACCTTCTCCGCGCTAACCTTTTGGGGCTTCCCCTCTTTGTCGGTGAAAGAAACACTCGCGCCGTTGGCGTCCTTTTTCACCGAGGTGACCTTCGCCCCCGTCTCGACTCGCATTCCCTTTTTCTTGAAAGCTTTCTCGAGCTCCGACGAAATGTCCTCATCCTCGAGCGGCACAAGGCGCGGCATCGCTTCGAGAAGAGTTACTTCCGTGCCGAACGTACGAAAAATCGAAGCAAATTCGACGCCGACCGCCCCGCAACCGACCACAACCATGGATTTGGGAATCGCCTGCATTGTGAGAATTTCGCGATTGGTCAGGATCGTCTTGCCGTCCTTCTCGACGCCGGGGAGCGTTCGGGCTTCGGAGCCAGTCGCAACCATGGTGTACGTCGTCTCGATCTCCGTTGTCTTGCCGTCTTTCTCCACCGAAACGCGACCCGGGCCCGCGATTCGCCCCCATCCGGTGATCGTCTCCACTTTGTTCTTCTTGAAGAGGGATGCGATCCCCAGCGAGTGCTTCTTTACGATTTTGTCCTTGCGCGCGAGTATCGCGGGCCAGTTGATGCCCACGTCTTTCACTTCAAAGCCGAACTCCTCGGCCCGTTTGAAATAATCGTATATATCCGCGTGGTGCAAGAAGACTTTCGTCGGGATGCAACCGACGTGCAAACAGGTGCCGCCGAGAAACGGATCCTTCTCGACGACCGCCGTCTTCAGCCCCCACTGCCCGGCGCGAATCGCGGCGACGTAGCCTCCGGGCCCGCTACCAATGATCACAAGATCATATTTGGCCAAACCAATCCTCCGCTAAATTCTTGTTTCCGCCGGGCCGTTCAATGCGACGCCGTGTAGCGCTTCCGCTAGGGATGCACCCTTTAGATGAATTGAAGGACGGATACGATTTCC
>CAWBGW010000073.1:0-24296 GCA_963788345.1 uncultured Acidobacteriota bacterium
CGCTGCCGTTTCCACACCCGGAAAAGTTGGTGGTGGTCACGGATGTTGCGGAAAGCCTGAATCTGAGGGGAAGTGGCGAGTCCGGAGTGACGGGCTTTGACGTTCAAGCCTACACCCGCAGTACCCACAGTTTCGAGAGTCTGGGCGGCTATCAGCAAACCACTTATGAACTGTCGGGCATGGGCGAGCCCAGGCAAGTAAGCGCCTCACGGCTCTCCGGCGGCGTGTTCCCGGCTCTTCAGGTCGCGCCCCTCCTCGGTCGATTTTTCACTCAGCGCGAAGACGAACAGAAAGAGCGCGTCGTGGTGCTCGGTTACTCATTCTGGCAGGCACACCTCCACGGCGATGCCGGCGTACTCGGAACCAAGTTTCTTCTGGATCGCCAGCCCTATGTGGTGATCGGCATAATGCCGCAGGGGTTTGAGTTCCCACTGCTGCCGGGACATCTGAACCACAGCGCGTTGTGGGTTCCCGCCAGCCTGACCCCGGCAGAA
The DNA here is from genome assembly GCA_963788345.1 of uncultured Acidobacteriota bacterium. Lineage (GTDB taxonomy): Bacteria > Acidobacteriota > Terriglobia > Acidiferrales > UBA7541 > Palsa-295. Next base: position 495 of record CAWBGW010000073.1, read on the forward strand.
CTCTCCTTCGACCAGGGAGCTGTTTGGGGCTTCGACATGGTCGGACGACTCAAACCGGGCATCACGCCGGCGCAGGCGCAAAGCGACGCCGAGCGCGTAGCTCAGGAGACCATGCGTACCCATCCGCCCTCCATGACGGGTTTCAGCTGGCACGCGGTGGTGCGCTCACTGCACGAGGAAACCGTGGAACGTGCGCGCCACTTGGTGCGCATTTTGTTTCTGGCCGTCTTTGTCGTAATGCTGATCGTCTGTGCCAATTTTGCCGGACTACTCCTGGTCCGCGCCATTCGGCGTCGCCGTGAAGCAGCCCTGCGGTTGGCATTGGGCGCGCCCGCCTCCGCGCTTCTGCGGAATGCCATTCTGGAAAGCCTTCTGCTCAGTGTCACCGGCGGGCTTCTCGGTTTGCTTCTAGCCAGCAACGTCTTAAGTCTGGCCCTCAGCCGCCTGCCCGAGACCTTGCCTCGTATTAACGAGATCGGCCTCGACTGGCGCGTCGCAGCGTTCGCCCTGCTCCTCGCCATCGCAACGGGCTTGGTATGTGGACTTGCGCCAGCCTTTGCCGCCCTGCGCACCAGCGTCAACGAGGTTCTCAAGGAAGGAGGACGCACAGGCGCAGCGGGCGGCGGCCACGCACGGCTTCGCTCCGCACTGGTCGTGGGCGAAATCGCTGTCGCCATGGTGCTCCTTGTCGCCTGCGGCTTGCTGTTGCGGAGTTTCGAGAAGGTGCGCACCGTCGATCTCGGTTTCCGCCCCGACCATACCCTCACTGCCAATTACGCCCTGCCGGAGCAACCCTACGGAACGCAAGCCGCGGTTAATCAACTGGGTGACGAATTGACTCGTCGTCTGCAGCAGTTGCCCGGCGTCAAATATGCCGGACTCACATCCTTTCTGCCAGATACGGGCACGTACAGCAGGAGTGTGTTCGTGGCCGAAGGCTACGTCCCGCCCCAAGGCGTCGATCAACCCCTGGGCATCGAGGTAATGGTGCGGGGCGATTCCTTGCAGGCTATGGGCGTTCCATTGCTTTGCGGTCGCTTCTTTACCCCAGCGGATTCGGCGAACGCGCCGCTGGTCGTGATAGTGACCCACAAGCTCGCCGAGCATTACTGGCACGGTGCGGACCCCGTAGGAAAGCGCATCCGCATGGACACGCAGGTGACCAACAAAGCGCCGTGGATGACCATTGTGGGCGTAGTCGCCGACCTGAAAGATGGACCGCCGGACGTTCCCAGCATGGAACAGTTCTATCTGCCGGTTGATCAGGTCGAAAAAGCCAACGGCGGCTGGGCTGTGCCCACCGATCTCAACGGCAACTGGGGCTACATCGCCCTGCGGTCGGAAACGCCGCCCCAGCAAATGGCCAATTTGCTTAGCGCCACCGTTCGTTCCATCGATCCACAGCTGGCTCTCAGCGACGTTCAGAGCATGGAGCAGGCCGTTTCCGACAGCGAGGCGCCTCGACGCTTCAACACCGCACTCATCTCCGCTTTTGCCATCGCGGCGGCGCTGTTGGCGGCGCTCGGTATCTACAGCGTCATCGCCTTCTCGGCTGCTCTGCGCTCCCACGAGTTGGCCATACGTCTGGCCTTGGGCTCGCAGCGGTCGGGGATTTTAGCACTGGTCTTTACCTCCGCGGTCAAGCTCGCCATCGTCGGCTGCGCCGTGGGATTGGTGGGTGCCTCCGCCGTGTCGTACCTGCTGCGCTCGTTTCTGTTCGGTGTGAGCCCCTTTGATCCGCTGGTGTTGACGCTGGGCGCGGTCTTCGTGCTGATGCTGGCTTTAGCAGCTTCGTTGCTACCCGCTCGACGGGCTGCGTCCATTGATCCCATGCAGGCTCTGCGGGCGGACTGACTCTAGGCGCGCCTGGCTGCCGCCTCGACAGAGCAGGTAGCCGACAGGAGAGGGAGATCGGTCCACTCCCGAATTGTAGGCAATCCGGAAGTTATCGATTGGCTACCCGCAGCAAGGCAAACTCCTGAGTAACGCCGTTACCCGAAACTTGGCGCGGTTTGCCGAAGCCGGTTCGTGTGGGCATCGAAGCGACGGGTCCGCTGCAATGGTTCGAGCGCCGCCGTGGCGGGAGCTTTCCCCTCGCGCTCGCGCGATTCCCGGGTTTCACTTTCAACTGTAAACTGTCAACTCTAAACCGCATTCTCCCCAGTACTGGTTCTTGAACATCGGCGGACGGGCCAGCCCCTTGTTCTGTGAGTTATAGAACTACTACCGTAACTTTGTGACTACCCATCCGGCGAATTCCGTGCTACCATGACCCGTTTTTATGAGCTGCGAAATTGACGGCACGGGTCGACGGGCTGCCTGTACTTACAGGCGCCAATATAAGGAGCCGAAGCAAGGAGCCAGAATCAAATGTATGAAATTTAGAGAGAGTCCCGAGGCCGTTTCTAGTCACTCGTCACTCGCCACTAGTCAATGTGTCACCGGGATTAGAAATCGACGCAAGCTGCTGAAAACAATCACCGGAGGGTGGTTCTAATATACGGTACGGTAGAGGGGGTATTTTACAGGTCGCAGCCATCAAAACCCGACACCTGAAACCTCACACGTGAAACCCAAGCCTTCGAGTTATACTCATAACGGCGGGTGAGTCGGGTGATCGCCGGTCGGTTCCGCGCAAGCGGAATCGGCCGAGGAAGTCCGGATGCAGGGTCGCGGGAGGCAAGTCCGGACTCCAGGTCGTGGTGAACTCCCTGAGCCTAAGAAGGGGAGTCGGCCACGGCAGGGCAACGCGCCTGGTAACGCCAGGGGGTTGCGCTTCGAAGCGCGCGCAAGCGAGCTTTGCGGCGCGGCCACGGAAAGTGCCACAGAAAATAAACCGCCGGTGAGCTTGCACCTCGGCGGCAAGTCTTCGGAAAAACCGGGGACTCGCCTCTTTCGGTCGAGCGCATTTGGCAAGGGTGAAAAGGTGGGGTAAGAGCCCACCGTCCCGGTAGTAATACCGGGAGCACGGAAAACCCCGCGTGGAGCAAGGCCAAATAGGAGGGGAGGGCTGGCCCGGCCCGGATGCGTTTCATTTGCAAAAATGAAACGCTGCGACCCTCGGGTAGGCTGCTTGAGTCCCGAAGCGATTCGGGACCTAGAGGAATGATCGCCGCGCTGCGAGGCCGAAGTGGCGCTGACGCAAGTCAGCGCCGTGGACACGCAGCGCACAGAATCCGGCTTACAGACTCATCCGCCAAAATATTCTGTAAGTTTCGGACGAAAAAAAAATCCTCTGACAGTGCTCGCTAAACGATGGCTTCATCGAACGTGTTGCGCTGTCCTAAATGTGGAGCCGAGCTCGTTCTGAAACCGGTTCCGGGCGCGCTGAAGTTTCCTCAACGATTGGAATGTCCGGAACACGGCTACGTAATGCAGCCGGAAAAGCCTCGCCATATCCGAATGAGATTTCATCGCGACGCGCCGAATTGGTAGCGTCGTTATTGCCAAGCTAAAGTCGTTAGCGAATTCGCCTTCACTGGAATCTCGGCCGCCACATTCGCAAGCCGCAGTTCGATCGTCCTCGCGGGTCCCGCGTTGGTGACGACAAGCACTTGCTGGCCGTCCGGATTCTCGAGGCCGACATGCTGCAAATCGCTGGCCGCGCTCTGCGAGTGAAAGCGGCGAGCGCCGCGACGTATGACGCGAGAATAATGAGCGAAGGCCCAGTATTGTCCGCTGCGCGTGATCTCCCTGGTCTGCGAGTTGATCGTCACCACGCCTCCGCATGAGAACGGTCCGATATTCGGCCGGCCATGCTCATCGAGGGCCAGATTCCACGCGGTGATCGAACGGCACCAGTTGCGCAGGACATCGGTGAAAGTCGCGCTCCACTTGCACCAATCGGTCAGATAGCCGGGCTCCGTGTAGTCCGGGCCGCCTTCGGTCCAATACATCTCCACGTCGGGATAGGCCTCGTGGACCTTGCTCATCATGTCGGCAGTGCCGACGTAGCCGTGCCAGGCGACGGCGTTGGTGTATTTGCGAAGCCGATCGTCCTCTAATTCGTCCACAACGCGTCCCCACAAATTGTAGTTGTGGTCCAGAATCCAGATCTTGGTTGCCACACCGCTGCGTTCCAAGAGCGGGCCAAGATGGTCGCGTACAAACTGGATTTCGTACTCCTGCGGCCAGATGCATGCTGGCATTTTGCCGTCCTGATCTGTATCCACTTCGTTCTGCGATGTCAACGCCTGCACCGGGACGCCCTCGGCGGCATATCCCTGTAGAAACTTGAGGAGGTATTTCGCGTAAACCGGCAAGTAGTGATTGCGCATCGAGCCGCCCAGCATCGTGCCGTTGAACTTCATCCAGCCGGGCGGGCTCCACGGAGAGGAAAAGAGGAACAGATCGGGGTTCGCCTTTCGCGCCTCGCGCAGCACGGGGAGAATGTATTCGCGGTCGTGCTCGATCGAGAATCGCGCGAGGTCCGGGTCGGGCGTCGCCGTCATCGAAGCTGTAAAGCTTTGCCGAGTAGTCGCTCGCCCCGATGCACGTGCGGCAAACGCTCAGGCCCATCTCCGACGGATGGAACATCTCATGGAGCAGTTGCTCCCGCGCCGAAGGTGCTAGCTGATTGAAGGTATAGCAGGCAGCGTCGGTAAAGGCGCCGCCGAATCCCAAAATGTCCTGGAACTTCTTGCTCGGATCCAATTGGATGTGATCGGCCCCGGGGGTGCTTGAGGCTGGACTCCATTTGACGCGCGGCGCAGCAGCAAACCGTTCGTCGCCGGACGTGACCCAAATGGAGATTTCGGTGCCGACATTCGGAGACTCGTTTCTCGGGCTTGTCGGTTCCAGGGGCTCGCTCGAGCGCGTCTTTAGGAGCGATTGCTGCTGCCAGTCCCAGAGCTGAGATTCCGAGAAAATCCCGTCGCGAACTTTGTGTTGTCATTGCCGCCGCCTTTCGGTCAAGGGTTCCTTCGCCGCTTCCATTGCGCGGCATGCTACGAGGGATGTGCCTCGCGCGCAAGATTTCCGTCGCCGTCCGCGTTCCCGCGGCGGCAAGTGCCTGGCAGAGCGGCGTGCCCGCTTGTCCTGCGCCGACTACATCGCATCGTAGTTTTGCGCAGAAGCCGTGCGCACCTCGCCAAAGAGCCAGAGCGGCAGAAGCAATTTAGCGCGTAAGGAGGGAGATTAGAACCGCGAAACTACAAACAACGAGCCGCCAATGGTTACCAGGTCTTCCAGCACGGCAATCACGTAGTCAGGCGCGCCGAGCGCCTTCACCAATCGGGTCCGAACCTGGTAGCCGCCGAACGTGCCCACCAGTGCGCCGACGATCCCAAGGATTGCGCCCAGCGCGAGTCCATGGTCGCCCGCCGTCGCCACGCACGCGCCCGTGAAACCGCCCGTCACGATCCGCGCAGTCAACCCCACCGGCGCAGTGCGGCTGGGAGTTTTCGGCAGCTTGTCGTTGACGAGTTCAACGACCGCGAGGACCGTGAAAATAACGGCGGCCAGCGTTGTACCCAGCCATGTGAGGCCGCTTCCTAACTTGAGCCAACCCAGGCGTGCGGCCCACGCCGTGACCGCGGTCGGAGTGAGCGAACGCAGCCCCGAAAAAAGGCCGATCAGAAAAGCAAGAAGGAGAACATACGACGCGCTCATGGGGCAGTTACTCTCATATCGGCCCGCTCTTTGTCAACGTCGGCGCGGCGGTTGCAAGATTCTTTGGGACGACTCGGACGTACGCCCTCGGTTGATCGAGTCGCTCGCGCTAACGTCCCAGGCGCCAAAGCGTCTAGCATATTGATCCTAAGAGTGTTAAGGTTCCGCTGGATTTCGCATAAAGTATAAAAGCCGAGGCGCGATGTCTCTTGCCCATCGTCTATTCCGCGTGCTCGCTCTTCTGTTGCTCGCCGCTACTCACCTCGCGTCACAAATTTCAGCTCAAACTGCCGCTCAAGCTACCCCGGCGGCTTCTCAACAACCCGCGTCGGCCCCAGCGCCGCAGACTCCCCGGGCTCCGACGCAGGAACAAATTCTCCTGGGTGCCTACGGACCTTACCGCGCCAACAACGACCTGCTTTACTACCACCTCGATGTTCGCGTCGATCCCGAGAAGAAGACTATCAGCGGCAAGAACACGATCCGCTTTCGCATGCTGAAAGACGATACGCGCATTCAAATCGATCTGCATCCGGACCTCAACGTCGACAAAATCCTCTTTGGCGCCACGCCGCTAAAATATGAACGCCAGTTCCGCTCCCTTTTCATCGATTTTCCGCAGACGCTGGAGAAGGGCAAAGTGTACTCGATCGACTTCTACTACTCGGGGATTCCTCTCCAGACCGGCCGGTTCGGCGGCTTCACTTTTGGCAAAGACCCTGCAGGCCGCACCTGGATCTTCACCGCGTGTGAGGGAGAAGGCGCGAGCATCTGGTGGCCTGACAAAGACCAGTGGCGCGACGAAGTGGAGAATATGGACATCAGCGTCGCGATCCCGAATAACCTCGTCGATGTTTCGAACGGAGAGTTTGTGGGCAAGACCGATCTGGGTGACGGCTACACGCGCTGGGACTGGCACGTCCACTACCCCATCAATAACTACGATGTTTCGCTGAACATCGGCAACTACGTGCATTTCTCCGACCGCCTGGGTGATTTGCCGCTCGATTTCTACGTCTTGCCGGAGGATCTCGACAAGGCGAAAGCGCAGTTTGCCCAGGCCAAGGGCATGCTTGAAGCCTACCAGCACTATTTCGGCGAGTATCCGTTCAAGAAGGATGGTTACAAGCTCGTCGAGGTCCCCTATTCCGGCATGGAGCACCAGAGCGCCGTCACCTACGGCAATCACTTCGCGAACGGCTACCTCGAGCGCGACTGGACAGGCGTCGGCATCAGCCCGAAATTCGATTTCATCATCATCCATGAAAGCGGGCATGAATGGTTCGGCAACGCGATCACGGCCGCCGATCGCTCGGACATGTGGATCCACGAAGGCTGGACCACCTATCTCGAATCCCTCTATGTCGAATACAGATGGGGCAAAGACGACGCCATCAAGTATCTCAACGGCTACGAGCCGAAGGTCAAAAACGAGCGGCCCATCATCGCCGAGCGCGGTGTCAACGCCGATCCACCTGCCGACCAGTACTTCAAAGGCGTGCTGTTCATCAATACCTTGCGCAGCGTCATCAACAACGATCCGGAATGGTTCAAGCTGCTCCACGAGCTTTTTCAGCATTTCAAATATAAAAACATCATGACCGAAGACATCGTCGCCTTCTTCAATCGGAAAACCGGAAAAGACCTGACGCCGATTTTCAATCAGTACCTTCGCCACACGGGTATCCCGACGCTCGAGCTGAAATTCGACGAAGCCGCTGGCACCGTCGCCTACCGCTGGAAAGCCGACGAGCCGGGCTTCGCCATGCCGGTTCGCGTGGGGAAGAAAGACGACTGGCAAATCATCAACGCGACGACGGATTGGCAGACGATGAAGACGCCGCTCAAGAAGGATGACTTCGATGTCGCGACGGACCTGTACTACGTCAACGTGTCGAAGCAGTAGGTGAAGTTGGTTGGTGCCGCGTTGCGAGCGAGCTGCGTCTGAGGCCTCGCGCTAATCCTAACCAGCTCTGACCCGTGTACAATGCTGCGCGGATTCCTAGCCGAGTGATCAGCTTTGAGGAGTGAAAGATGAATCGCAATTGCTGGATACTGCTCGTTGTCGTGGCGATGTTTCTGATGCTGGATTCTTCCGCTGTTTCTGCGCAGTCCGGCCCGATTTCACTCACCGTGGACGCGGCGTTGACTCCCGAAAAAATCGTGCGCACGCGTGAAAGCATTCCCGTGAAGCCGGGGCCGTTCACGGTGTACTACCCGAAATGGATTCCCGGAGAGCATGGGCCAGACGGCCCCATCGCGAATCTGACGGGCCTGAAATTCACCGCGAATGGGAAAACGATTCCCTGGACGCGCGACTTGCTCGACAACTTCACGTTTCACGTCGACGTCCCCGCAGGCGCCGACCATCTTGACGTCGCGTTCGACTACATCGAACCCGGCAGCGGCGGATTCGCAACCTCGGCAGCCTCGGCCACCGATAAGCTGCTCGTGATCGAATGGAACCAGAATGTTTTGTATCCCGCCGGGCCTCGCGCCGATCAGATCATGTTCAAGCCGACGCTCATTCTGCCCGATGGCTGGAAATTCGGCACGCCGCAGCATGCCGAAAGTCAGTCTGGCAATCAGGTTTCTTTCGCGACGATCTCGCTCGAACGCCTGGTCGACTCGCCGGTGATCATAGGCCAGTATTATCGTGCGATCGACATCACTCCGCCCGGCGAGCCGATTCATCACGAACTCGATATCGTTGCCGACAGCGAAATTGCTCTCAACTTGAGCCCCGAAGCGCAGAAGGGAATGACGAACCTTGTGGCGGAAGCGGGGAAGCTGTTCGGCTCTCGCCACTATCGCGAATATCATTTTCTGCTCACGCTCAGCGACCACGTCGCTCACTTCGGCCTCGAACACAACGAGTGCAACGACAGCCGGCTGCCCGAACGCGTGCTTCTCTCGCCCACGGCTGGCCTGTCCCTCGGAGGCTTGCTCGCGCACGAGTACGCTCACTCCTGGAGCGGAAAATTCCGCCGACCTGCGGATTTGACGACGCCGGATTACGAAGTCCCGATGGAAACGGACATGCTCTGGGACTATGAGGGCTTCACGGAGTTTGCCGGCCCATTGCTTGCGGCCCGCAGCGGTCTTTGGACGCCCGAGCAGTATCGCGACAATCTCGCGAATATTTCCGCATCTCTCGGCGCGGGCCGTCCCGGCCGAACGTGGCGCCCTCTTGTCGACACCGCGACCGGCCAAGGCCTCGGATTTGCAAGAGGGTGGACCAATTGGCGCCGCGGCGTCGATTACTACGACGAAGGCGATCTGATGTGGCTTGAAGTCGCCACGATCATCCATCAGCAAACCAAGGGGCAGAAGAGCCTGGAAGATTTCACGCATCTGTTCTACGGCGGACCGAACAACGGTCCGGAAGTGAAGCCATACACGTTCGATGACATCGTTCACGCATTGAACTCAGTGGCGCCCTACGATTGGGCGAATTATCTGAAAGAGAAGCTAACAACTACCTCACCCAATCCTCCGGTGGGCGGAATCGAAAACGGTGGATGGAAATTTGTTCTTAATGACGAAGCACCGCGAGCCGAACGACGCCGCGGCGGAGGTGGTGGCGACGAGTATTCCGTCGGTTTGCAAGTCGGCGAGGACGGCAACGTAGGCGATTCGATCGTTGGAGGTCCGGCGTTCAACGCGGGCATCACTTCGGGAATGAAAATCGTGGGCGTCAACGGGCGCGTTTATACGCATGACCTGCTCGAGGACGCGATCAAGGCGGCGAAGGAGAGCTCGGAGCCTATCTCGCTGCTCGTTGTGATCGACGATTACTACAAGACGTGCAACGTCGATTACCACGGCGGTCAGCGCTATCCGCATCTCGTCCGTGACGAAGCCAAGCCGGATTATCTGGATGAGTTGGCGAAGGCTCACGTCACGAATTAGGTGGAACGCGGTTCGTTAGCGCGCGGTGCTGCTCGGCCGGCGCTTTGTGGAAATATGAGCCGCATCTCGATTCCAGTACGCAAAGCTCACCGGGTAGGCCTCGCCCGAGCCTTATCAAAACTGGGCTATTGTTCGCGGTCGCGGGCAGCCGACCTGATCCTCGCGGGCCGCGTGGAACTCAACGGCAAGACCCAACGCGATCCTGAAGCGCCCGTTTCGCTCCCTCGCGACCGGATTACCGTGGACGGTCAAGCTATCGGCACCGCCGCGAAAATCTACTGGATGCTCAACAAGCCGCGCGGCGTGGTCACGACCGCGTCCGATGAAAAAGGGCGCGAAACGGTCTACGCACATGTCCCAAAGGAATTACCGTGGCTCGCGCCAGTGGGCCGGCTCGACAAAGCGAGCGAAGGGTTACTTCTCCTAACAAACGATTCCGAATGGGCCGCGATGATCACGTCGCCAGAAAGCCACCTCGACAAAACCTATCACGTACAGATTGCGGCAGTGCCGGACGAGGCGCTTCTCGAGAAAATCAGAAAGGGCATTCGCGCGGCAGACGGCGATCTACTTCGCGCGAAGGGCGCCGAAATCCTGCGACACGGCGAGAAAAACTCCTGGTTGGTCGTCGTCCTGGACGAAGGGAAGAACCGCCAGATTCGGCGCATTTTCGAATCGCTGAGGATCGAAGTGCTTCGCCTAATTCGCGTGGCAATCGGCCCGCTCCCTCTGGGCGATTTGCCGAAAGGGAAGTCGCGCTCGCTTATGCCGGCCGAAAAGGGCATCCTAGATGCAGCAATGGCTCGCTCATCCAGCGTTCGAGCGCGGCAGATCTGATTCCACTCAGGCGTTCAGGTCAAACGATTGCAGATACGCCGGAACCGTCACATTCCAGTGAAACTGATTCGCGACCGCGTCGTGAAAACTGCTGAGCGCGTTTGGCTCGCCGTGAACTAGAAACGTCTGCCGAGGCGCCGTCTTCATTCCTGAAAGCCAACGCAGCAGTTCGCTCCGTCCCGCGTGAGCCGATAGCTGACCGATCGCCATCACCTGCGCGCGCACCGGCACTTGCTGGCCGAAAATGTTCACGTATTTCGCGCCGTCCTGCAACTGCCGTCCCCGCGTACCGTCGGCCTGATAACCCACAAGCAAGACGGTGCTGCGCGAATCAGGCAGCCGCTGAGCCAGGTGGTGCAACACGCGTCCGCCCGTCGCCATTCCGCTGGCGGAAATAATGATGCACGGTGAGACGACGTCATTGATCTTCTTTGAATCTTCCACGCTGCGCGTCAGGTGAACGCCCTGAAGATTCAGCGGATCGTGGCTGCCGGTGTCCTCGTCTTGCTGAAAAGATGGTTTGTGATCTTCGTGATGCTTTTCGTAAAGTCCGGTGACGCTGATCGCCATCGGGCTGTCGATGTAAACGGGCAAATGTGGAATCCGCTGCTGATCTTCCAGCAGTTTCAGGTAGTACATCAAAAGCTGCGTGCGATCGACCGCGAACGCGGGAATCACCACAACGCCGCCGCGTTTCACGGTTCCAGTGATCGCATCGGCGAGAACATCGGCCACCGATCCGCTCGGATGATCCCGGTCGCCATAGGTGGATTCGCATAGCAGAAAATCCGCGTGCGTCGGCGATTCAGGATCTTTCAGGATCGGCTGATCGTAGCGACCCACGTCACCCGAAAAGACGACGAGCGTCTGCCTGCCGTTTTCCGTGATCGTCATCTCAAGCCACGTCGAACCCAGAATGTGTCCCGGATCGTGCGGGCGAACCGAAAATTCCGGACTGATCGTGAATGCGTCCGCGCGCGGTATTTCGTGGAACTGTTTCAGCGCCTGCTGCGATTCCGCCACGGTGTACAGCGGCAACGGAGGATTGTGGCTGGAATATTTCTTCTTCGCGGCGAATTGCGCGTCTTCTTCCTGCAGGTGAGCCGAATCCGGCAGCAACAGATTGCAGAGTTCGTGCGTCGCCTGATTCGCATAAATCGGACCGCGAAACCCGTTCTGCACCACCTTGGGCAGATAACCGGTGTGGTCGATGTGCGCGTGCGTCAGCAGCACCCAATCAATCGTCGCTGGATCCACCGAAAGCTTGTTCCAGTTCCTCTGGTTCAGGTCTTTCGATCCTTCGAACAATCCGCAATCAATCAGCAGCCGCTTGCTGTTTGCCTCCAGCAGATACTTCGAACCAGTTACCGTGCCCGCCGCGCCGAGAAAAGTGATTTTAGCCATAGGGCCGACATTCTAGAACGAACCGACATAGAAACGCGAGGCAGCGCTGCTTCTCTGTGTCCTCATGCGGTTCTCAGTGTCCTCTGTGCTAAGAAGTTGGTATTCAATACGCGTTCTCTTGGTCATCGCTCGAGCCTTGACCGAACCGCGTTGCTGGCTTACGCTCTGCCCGCTCTGAAGTTCAAGCGAGGCCGGATGAAAGTTCTCGCAGCTACAGTTTTGGCGCTGTTCCTGGCGTCCGCCGCCGCGGCGCAGGATTTGCCCTCCGCTTCGCTCACGCGCGGCACCTGGGAACTCGGGCCGCTTGTCGGGGGCGGCACCGGCCTCGGCAAATCGGACGACACCCAATTCCTTTACGCCGGAGCGCGCGCCGGGCTAGTCCTCACCGGCGAGCATCTCCCGTGGCTGCTGCGAGGAAATTTCGAATGGGCCGTCGACCTGATGCCGGTGTACACGGTGTTCACAACCAATGGCGCGGTGTACGGCGGCAGCTTCAAGCCCGTGATCTGGCAGTGGAATTTCACGCGCGGCAAGAAAATCGCGCCGTACGTGGCGGCGGCGGGAGGCATCGTCTTCAGCACGAACAATGTTCCGCCCGGCGATACTTCCTGGGTGAACTTCACTCCGCAGTTCGTCGTCGGCACGCACGTCTTCACGAAACGCCGCCGCGCGTTTTTCTTCGAAGGCTCGCTGGGACATCTCTCGAGCGCCAGCCTGGGCGCCCACAACCCCGGCTACAACGTCACGCTGCTTTTCAGCGTCGGCTACAGCTGGTTCAAGTCCCGAAAGTGACTCCTCGGCCAGAACCGATCAGCGTCGTTTGACGCTCCCAATCCGCGGTGCTATAAAAGGAAAATACCAATTCCATCGGTGGGGCCGTGGCGCAGTTGGGAGCGCGCCTCGATGGCATCGAGGAGGCCGTGGGTTCGAATCCCATCGGCTCCACCAAATTTTTTGGCATTCCTGGGTCTGTGTCTTGCATACACGCTCGCTATCGAAGAGGCCGCTTCGAGTTTCGTGGCCGCTGTTAGTCTGGCTGGCCGTCTCTCAATGCGCCTTCTCGCAAGATCACGTTCGATCGGTTCACGTCTTCGTAGCTTTGGCGGACAACCAACATCAGGGGATCGTCCCTGTTCCGGAGAAACTCGGGAACGGTGCAGATCCCGCTCGCAACCTTTACTGGGGCGCGGCCTTCGGTGTGAAGACGTACTTCAAAGCGAGCGACGACTGGAGTCTCGTGTGGTCAGGACGAGGCCCGAAATCGTCAATACTCGAACGCTGTGTCTTCAAGCACAAGAAATCCGATGTTTACTTGATCGCCGACGCCTACCAGGGAAGCGAAATTCGCAACGCCGTCACGGATTTCCTTTCGTCGGCAGCGGGCTTGAACTCACAGACGCTGTCGCTGAAGACCGGCGCCATGGACGTGGCAGTTCCGGCGGGCGGCAATTCGGATCTAGTCGTCTATGTGGGACACGACGCGTTCATGGACTTCCAGATTCCGAAAATCCCAGGGCGAGCCAGGAACCCAGCCAGAGCCGCCATTGTTCTGGCCTGCGCTAGCAAGCCGTATTTCTCTCCCTATTTGAACGAAACTGGTGCTACGCCGTTGCTATGGACGACCGGGCTGATGGCCCCGGAAGCGTACACGTTAAAAGCCGCCCTCGACGGCTGGCTCCTCAACGAAAACGGTGAAACGATCCGCGATCGGGCCGCACGAGCCTACGACAAGTATCAGCATTGCGGCATCCGCTCCGCCCAGCGCCTTTTTGCGACGGGCTGGTAATTCAGGGCGAGACACGAGTTCACGAGTCACCGCTCGCAGTCACGATTTTCCTTTGCTCGCAAGCAGGAACTGATTTCCGTCCACGTCCTTGAAGATCGCCATCGTTCCCCATATTTCTTTTTTGGGCTCGACGGTAAACTCCACGCCTTTGGACTTTAACGTCTTCGCTGTCGCAAAAACGTCGTCGCATGCGAACGTCATCGGTTGAAAGTCGCCGATGCGATTCTCATGGCCGTCCGGAGTGAAGAGCGCGATCTTGCTCTCTGCGCCGGGAATCAAGAGCTCGATCCACCGCTGCTTTTCGCTGAAGGGCTGATCGGTGTGGACCTTGAATCCGAGTTTCTCCGTAAAAAACTTCAGTGAAGCATCCTGATTCCGAACCGGAATACTCACCAGGTCGATTCCACGAATCATTTTTAGCCTCCCTTTTTGAAAGCGCACCGACGTGCGCTCGATCACGCGCGCAGCATATCCGGTGCAGAAGGGAAGTTGCAATCAGCCGGTATTTGCTATATTAACGGTCGGTATAGTCATGCGACCGCTGCCTTCACTGGATTCCTACATCGTCGACGTGTTGATGCACGATCTCGTCGGCCACGACCGAAGGCCGGTCAGCTTCCTCGTATATCTGTGGCTTGCCGTTGAACACGAGCGCAGGAATGCGCCAGTTCAGGTGAGCTATCAGGAACTTGCGGAGACCATCGGCGTTTCGAAGAGTTCCGTACAGGCTGCGGTCAGCTGGCTGGTGAAAAGGAAGCTCGTAGCCGCCAACAAAGAAAACGCCACTGCGATACCTCGCTACACAGTCCTAAGCCCGTGGCGCAAGACCGCCCGCCATACAACCGCTCGCCACTGCGCCCCTCGACCTTGATTTGCCGCCTACTGGGGAGGTCGACTCCCCGGCCGCTTGTGCCAAGGAACACCCGTCGCGTGCTCCAATTCTCCGCACGTTCTATAATGGCTGTGTGAGGATTTTGCCTTGAGGATTCTACTGTTCAGCGGCAAGGGCGGGGTTGGGAAGACCAGCCTCGCTGCCGCCACCGGGGTGAAGCTTGCAGAGATGGGCCACCGCACCTTGGTGATGAGTATTGATCCCGCTCACAGCTTGGCGGACTCCTTCGACCTTGGCACCGACCTGTTCCATGCCCAAACGTCGGATCCGCTTTCCATCGACGACCGCCTTTCCATCTTCGAGCTGAACATCCAAAAAGAGATTAAGCGTCACTGGGCAGAAATTTCGTCCTACGTCACTTCCGTGCTGCGCACGACGGGAATCAGCGGCGTCGAAGCCGAAGAACTCGCGATTCTGCCCGGCATGGAAGAGCTCAGCGCCATGATGTACATCAATCTGTATCGCCGCGAGCAGCGTTACGACGTCATCGTGCTCGACGCGGCGCCTACAGCCGAGTCTCTGCGGTTCATCAGCATGCCGACGACGCTGGACTGGTACATGAAGCATATTTTCCCGTTTCAGCGAAACCTGCTGAAGGCCGTGCGGCCGATTGCCAATCGCGTGGCGCCGTTCGAGCTTCCTACCGACAGTTACTTCGTTAACATCCGCAACCTCTTCGAAAAACTGGAAGGCGTGGACGACCTGATGGAGGACCCGTACACCACCAGCGTGCGATTGGTGACCAACCCGGAAAAAATGGTGCTGCGCGAGACGCAGCGAGCGTTCGTGTATTTCTCGCTGCATGGCCTCACGGTGGACGCTGTGATCGTCAACCGGCTGCTCCCCGCCGACGTGAAGGATTCCTGGTTCAGCGAGTGGCATGTCTCGCAGGAGAAAGTCCTTGCCGAGATCGAGGAATATTTCGCGCCGGTGCCGGTCCGCCGCGTCCCCTTGTTCGCGCACGAAGTCCTCGGGAAACAGCGGCTGCACGACCTTGCCGAGGTGCTGTATCATAAGGGCGAAGACCCGTCGGCCGTGACTCGCACCGAGAAGCCTTACACGTTCGGCAAGTCAAACGGCTCCTACGAGATTCGGCTTCTTCTGCCCTTCGCCGCAAAGGGCGAAATCGGCCTGTTCAAGAAGGGCGACGAGCTCGTAGTTGAGATAGGCACGCTGCGCCGGCACATTGGGCTGCCGCGATCGATGGCTTCGATGCAGCCGGGTCGCGCCAGACTCGAAGACAAAGTTCTCACAGTGGAAATGAAGGAGGCACAATGAACGAGCAACAGGCTACACCGAATGCCACGGGCGCGAACGTCGGGGGCGAGCGCTGTGTATGCAACGAAGTGTTGCACCATTTCGAGAAGCTCTTCGAGGTTTCGCCTGCGGTGCGCCAGCACCTGGCGAATTCGCGCATCGAGTTTCTGAAGGCTGTCCGCGCCGCAATCGACCAGCGCATCGAGCGCCTTTCGCACACTGGCCAGCAAGGTTCCCACATCCCCGTCGAATAGCGGAGCCAGCAACGGAAAAGAACGCTTCGCCGCACGACCGCTTTATCTTCTATAATACTGGCGCAATGCACTTCTTACGCTCAGGGTTTGCAAGTGCAAACCCTGAAACTCGGAAATCATGGCGTGGCGCTCTGTTGAGTGTATGCGTCGCGCTCGCGGCGTTGGCTGCGCTGGCCACGCGCGCGGCGGCTCCCCGGCGCCTTCTTCGTCACCCGCGACCGTTGTTCAGCTTCACATCGATTCCGAAATCGAGCCGGTGCTGGCCGAATACATCGTCAACGGAATCGATCAAGCGAACCGCGACCACGCCAGCCTGATCCTGATCACGATCAACACGCCCGGCGGGCTCGACACGTCGATGCGCGAAATCATTCAGTCGATCCTGCAATCGAAAGTGCCGGTGGCGACGTACGTTTACCCCACCGGCTCGCGCGCTGCCTCCGCCGGATTCTTCATTCTGCTGTCCGCCGATATTGCCGCGATGTCTCCCGGAACCGATACGGGCGCGGCTTCCCCGATCATGATGATCGGCGGCCAGACTGTTCAGATCGACGAAACGCTGCACAAGAAGATCGTCAATGAAGCGACGGCGTATCTGCGCAGCTACGTCTCCAAGCGCGGCCGCAACACCGATCTGGCTGCGACGGCCGTGACCGACGCGAAAGCGTTCACCGAGAAGGAAGCGCTGGACGGCAAGTTGATCGACGTGATCGCATCATCGCCGGAAGATTTGCTCTCGAAGCTGAACGGACGCACGATCACGCGTTTTGACGGCTCGACCACGCAACTCGCGCTCGCAAGTCCTGTGGTGGTCGTGAAAGACATGACCGCGCGAGAAAAGTTCCTCTACCGCATCGTTCAGCCGGACGTCTTCTTCATTCTTCTGATTGTCGGCGTGCTCGGCCTGTACACGGAGTTCACGCATCCGGGGCTGTTTGCGCCCGGCGTGATCGGCGGAATCGCGTTTGTGCTGGCGCTGTTCTCGATGCACATGCTGCCCGTGAACGCGACTGGACTTGCGCTGATCGCGCTCTCGGTGGCTCTGTTCGTTCTGGAGGCGAAATACCCGACGCATGGTGTGCTCGGCGTAGGAGGAGTTGTGTCCATGGTTTTGGGCGCGCTGCTGCTGATTCGTTCGCCGCTGACGGGGATGGGCGTGAGCCTGAGCGCCGCGCTGGCTGTGGCGCTGCCATTCGCGGTGATCGTTATTATCTTGATGCGGGCGGTCCTGCGGTCGCGTTCGTGGAAGCAAGCGACGGGCAAGGAAGAGCTTCTCGGCGAAGAGGGCGAGGTTGTCGAGCCGGTCGGGCCGGCGGATCCTGACACGGGCATGATTCGGGTACACGGCGAACTATGGCGCGCCGCGGCGCCGAACGGCCAGAGTATTCCGAAAGGCGCGTGGGTGCGCGTGAAAAGAGTGGACGGACTCACCCTGCACGTGGAACTCGTGGCATCGCACCAGAACGTGTCTTCGTAGGCAGGGCGTCTTCGTAAGCAGGATTGGGGGAGGCAGCAATGAATTTGGATCTCGCGACGGTCTTGACGCTGGGTGTTGCGCTGATTTTTCTCATCTGGATTTTCAATTCGATCTACGTGATCAAGGAATGGGAGCGCGGCGTGGTGCTGCGCCTCGGCCGGATGCTGCCGGAGGCCAAGGGCGCGGGATTGCAGCTGGTTCTTGTATCCCATCGACAAGCTGACGCGCATGTCGCTGCGAATCGAAACGCTCGACGTGCCGCCGCAGGACGTCATCACCGCGACAACGTTTCGGTGAAGGTGAACGCGGTCTGCTATTTCCGCGTGGTGGACGCCAACCTGGCGCTTTCGCAGGTGCAGAACTATCTGTACGCCACCTCGCAGCTCGCGCAGACGACCCTGCGCAGCCTGGTCGGCCAGTTCGAGCTGGACGCCATCCTGTCGGAGCGCGAAAAGGTAAACGCGAAGCTGCAACAAATCCTTGACCAGGATACCGAGCCTTGGGGTATCAAGGTAACGAAGGTTGAGGTCAAACAAGTCGATATTCCGGAGAACATGCAGCGCGCCATCGCCAAACAGGCGGAGGCAGAGCGCGAGCGCCGGGCCAAGATTATTCACGCCGAGGGCGAATTCGAAGCCTCGACGAAACTGGCGGAAGCGGCGGAGGTTCTGGAGAAGCAGCCGGCGGCCATCCAGCTTCGCTATTTGCAGACGTTGACGGAGATCGGCGTCGAGAAGAACACGACGATCGTGTTTCCGTTGCCGGTGGACATCATTTCGCAGTGGATGAATATATCCGGGGGGAAGAAGTAGCGAATGGGACGGGGAAACTCGAATCGCGGCGGAGGAGACAGGATACTGGAGAGCCGGCATCTCGTCGGGTTTTTTCTCGGCGTGGTGCTGCTCTGCGGCGTTTTCTTCACGCTCGGCTACACGATTGGGCGCAACGATTACAGCCCCACCGCCGCCGTTCATGCGGCCGCGACGGAGTCGCCAGTCACGCGGCCTGAGCCATCGCCGAAAACTTCCTCCAAGCCCGCTGACGCTGTGAATCCTCCCGCTCCCGCCCCCAGCGAATGGGACTTCTACACGAAGAAGGACCAGACGCATCTCGAACCTGCGACGAAGCCTTCCGGGCCTGCCGTTTCGGCTCCTGCGGTCTCTGGGACTGGCGGTGGCTCTACGGTCATGGCCGAGAAATCCGCGCCGCTAAAGCTGCCGGTTCATTACCAGCCGCCGAAGATGGTGAAGAGCTCGATCGTGGTTCAGGTTACGGCGACGCGAAGCCAAAGCGATGCGATGGCGTTGGCTGACGAGCTGCAGCAAAAAAAGTTTCCTTCCTTCGTTATGGCGCCCACGACGGATGCGTTCTACCGGGTCCAGGTGGGTCCCTACTCCAGCGAGGCCGATGCCGAAGCGGCCAAGCGCGCGCTTGACCGTGAGGGTTTCAAGCAAGCTATCATCAAGCGCTGAATGGGCGCTGAATGAATCTCAGCTGGCATACGCGAGCGCTGCTCGCTCTCGGTAGCGGCGCCGCTCTCGCGCTTTCATTTCCAAACTACAATCTTTCGCTGCTTGCGTGGGTTTCGGTGGGGATGCTTGTGCTGGCCTCGTGCGGTGCACGGCCGCTCGCATCGCCGCTCTACGGGTTTCTCCACGGCCTCGTTTTCTATCCGATTGGCCTTCCATGGATTGATCAGGTCATGCAGCAGTACGGGGGCATCGATCCGTGGACATCGGCTGGCATTTTGGGGCTGATGGGAATCGCGGGCGGAATCGTCTGCTCGGTGTTTTCTGTCGGCGTTGCTCTGGCGTCCCGGAAAAGCAACTCGCTGGCGTGCGCCCTCGCGCCGTTTCTTTGGGTGACGCTCGAGTTTGGCCGAACGCATCTGCCGATCATCGGCTTTCCCTGGAATCTTACGGGCTACGCCGCGAGCGGCAGTCTGGCGCTCGTGCAACTGACGCCGCTCACCGGAATCTACGGCCTTACGTTTGTGATTGCGGCGTACGGTTCGCTGCTGGCGTACGCGATCCTCGCCGGAACGCAGCGGGCGTGGAAGGTGCTGCTCGTCGTCACGGCTGTGCTGATTCTGATTGCCGCAGGCGGAGGCTACTTGGTGCCCAAGGCGGTGCCCGACCATGTGGCGCATCTCGTCCAGACGAATTTCCCGCAATCGGAGCATTACCCGGCGGATTGGCTCGAGATTCACGCGGGCGAAATGGAGCAGCTCGAACGCATCAGCATTGACGCCGCGCAGAGATCGCCCGGGCTAATCGTATGGCCTGAGGTTCCCGCGCCGTTCAGTTTGCAGGAGCCGCAATTCGAGCAGCGCGCTGTGCGAATCGCGCGCGAAGGGCAGAACTACTTTCTGGTGGGTGTCGTCGACTGGAAACCCGACAGAGACAAGAAATGGATTGCGTCGAACAGCGCCGTGCTTCTCGATCCGGCAGGGCAGCGCGTGTTCACGTACGACAAAATTCACCTGGTTCCGTTCGGCGAATACGTTCCGCTGCGCAACTGGATTAAGTTCGCAGGGCGCCTGACCGCCGACATTTCCGACTTCACACCAGGAACTGATTATCGCGTCGGCCAATTGCCCGACGGCAAGTTCGGAACATTTATCTGCTACGAGGCAATTTTCCCCGGCGAGGTGCGCCAGTTCACGGCGAATGGCGCTGAACTGCTCATCAATATTTCCAACGACGGATGGTTCGGCCGCTCGTCGGCGCCCGCGCAACATTTGATGATGGCGCGCGTGCGTGCCGTCGAAAGCCGCCGCTGGTTGCTGCGCGACACGAACAACGGTTTCACCGCCGCCATCGATCCCTACGGCCGCATCGTCGCCAGCCTGCCCACTGACGTGCGCGCGGAACTCGATGCCCCCTACGCCTTCCGCAGCGACCTCACGCCATACGCCCGCTTCGGCGACTGGTTTTCGTGGCTCTGCGTCGGTGCCTCGCTCGTCCTGCTCGCCGGTTCCTTCCGTCGCACAAGTTGACCGCCAAGAGATCCGCGTGTATTAGTAAGTGGCTTATGAGATGCCGGGTTCTAATGCTGGCGGCAATCGTGGGATCCGCTCTCGCTTCTCGCTCCCCTGCCCAGACTCAAGGCAACGGATGGCTTGAGACCGCGGCACGTGCTCTTCAAAAGTCACAGCTGACTCTTCCAGGCTCAAGGCCGTTTCACCTCACGGCCGAGGTTATTGAGGTGGGTGAGCCGGATTCCGATTACCGCGCCAAGATTGAGGAATATTGGATCTCCCCTGACAAATGGCGCCGCACCGTTGAAAGCCCTGCTTTCTCGCAGACTCTTGTAGTGAACTCCGGAAACACATTGGAGAAGGACCAGGGCGATTATTTCCCGTCTTGGCTGAACCACGCAATAACCGCATTATTTGATCCCATCCCCGGGCTTGTCATGCCGAGTGTGATTCGATCAGATCCGTTCAAGAACGTTGATCCGAGGTTGTCGAGCGTTTGCACAAGCGTCGAAACTCCGAGCCATCGTTGGCACTTCTGTTTCGAGCCACACCGCGTTTTGCTCACCTCCGTTTTTGACTTAAGCACGGACTATGATGCTGACTTCAAGGACTTCAAGGAATTTGCCGAGAAACAGGTTCCCCGCCAGATTGCTTTCGATCCGGAGCCCGGCACAAAAATTCAAACCACGATTACGCAACTGACCGAACTGAATGCTCCCGACGAGCGAATGTTCGCCATCGATCAACCCACACCGCCTGTCGATCGGATCAAGACTGTGCATGTTGATGAGGCAGCTTTTCGTCAGCTGTCGTTGTCGAGCACCGAAATCGCCTGGCCGCTGGTTGGCGGCGGCTTGGCTAAAGGCGGATGCGCCGTTTATGCTTTCGCTGACAGGACTGGCCGGATCCGTGAAGTGTGGCCGGGCGGATGCGACAACACGGGGTTGCAGACTCCCCTCCGAGAGATGGTCCGTAAATGGCAGTTGCGTCCAGCAACCTCAGAAGGCGCGCCGGTGCAGATCGAAGCGCGCCTGACCTTTGCTTTTGAGACCAAAGTTGGTCCGACTCCGAAGCCGTAGCTTTCCAATTCGGACACCAGGATTCGCCGTTCTGTCTACGGACTACGAACGTCTGCGAAATTAGGGTATGCTGCGGAAACTATGACACCTACGATGCGGTTGCTTTCCTGCTTCTGCTTGCTTCTCGGCTGCGCGAGCCCGCTCGCGGCCGACGACACCACGATGGTCGACAACGACGTTGTGCGGATCGAGTTGGCTGTTGACACGCCCCACCATTTGAACGCGCGCCATCGCCACGCAATGAATCGCGTGATGATTTATCTCGATGGCGGCGACATGACCCTCGTGTATGACGATGGGCACAAGGACGAACAGCACTGGAAGCCCGGGCAGGTGGCTTGGAGTCCCGCGGGCGACTACCACACGAGCGAGGACGTGGGATCGCAGCCCATGCACATCGTGGAAATCATGCTGAAGAAGCCGGGACCAGCCACGCCGCCGATGCGCAAGCCGGAACTCGATCCCGTGGTCCTCGAGCCGAACAAGAACATCCTCGCTATTCGAAAACGATCAGGTGCGCGTCCTTCGAAGCTTGCGCGAGCCCGGCGAGACGGAAAAGATCCACGAACACACGGGCGTGGGTCGAGCGGTGGTGTGCCTGACGGATCTCGACGCAAGCGTGAAAGTCGGCGGACGGCACCACGGTCACGCTCCACAAGTCAGCAGGCGACGCGTTCTGGGCCGCCGGCCCGGTGACGCACGCGGCTACGAACACCGGCGCGAAGAAGTACGAGCTGATTCTGGTTGAGGTGAAGTAATCGCGACACGGCTTTCAGGTCAATCGGTACACTTTGCAAACGGAAATCGCCGTAACTCCAACAAAACAAACGGTCGGCACCCGCGTCAATCGGTACAGAAACCGGGCCCGCAGCGACGCCCTATCGAAGATTGCGGGACGTTATTTTCCCTTTTCTCTTTTCCATCTTCACTCATGCCGTGGCGGATTTCGCGTTTCGTGTGTAGAATTTAGCCATGGCTGAACATATCGAGGATCTCCAGCGACGCTACGCCGAGCTCAAGAAGCGCCTCGAGCTCGTGCGGAGCTATCTTTGACGAAGGCTCCGCCAGCAAACAGCTCGCTGCACTCCAGGAAAAACTGAATGCTCCCGATTTCTGGCAGGACCAGGCCAAGGCGCAGGCCGTCATGCAGCAGCGCAAGCTGCTCGAGGACCGCATCAACGCCGAAAAAAACCTCGCCGGCAAGATCAGCGACATCGACACCTATTTCCATCTCGCCGAAGAAGAGAAGGACGACGCGCAGCGCGCCTCTCTTCTTGAAGACGTCGCCAAGGAAATTGCTTCCGCCGACGCCTATGTTTCCGACCTGGAAACGAAAACTCTTCTCGCGGGCGAAAGCGACCGCCTGAATGCAATCCTCACGATCAAGCCCGGCGCAGGCGGCACGGAATCGCAGGACTGGGCCGAGATGCTTCTGCGGATGTATTTGCGATGGGCGGAGACAAAGGGTTTTCGCGCAAACGTCCTCGATTCGACGCCCGGGGAAGAGGCGGGCATCAAGTCCGCGACAGTGCAGATCGAGGGCGAGAACGCGTACGGGATGCTGTCGGGCGAGAACGGCGTGCACCGTCTGGTGCGAATTTCGCCGTTCGACCAGGCCGCGCGTCGCCACACTTCGTTCGCGTCTGTTTTTGCAGTGCCGGAAATCGACGACCAAATCGAAGTGGTGGTCAAGCCGGATGATATTCGCGTTGACACCTTTCGCGCGGGCGGACATGGCGGCCAGAACGTCAACAAGGTCGAAACGGCCGTGCGCATCACCCACATCCCGACCGGCATCGTTGTCCAGTGCCAGGCCGAGCGCAGCCAGCACAAGAATCGCGAGATCGCGATGAAGCTGCTCAAGTCGCACCTCTACGAAGCGGAACTCGAGAAGCGCCAGGAAGAGCTGCGCAAGCTCGACGCGTCGAAACCCGAAATCAGCTTCGGCAGCCAGATTCGGTCGTACGTCTTGCAGCCGTACCAGATGGTGAAGGACCTGCGCACGAAGGTCGAGCGGGGCGATGTGCAGAAAGTCCTCGACGGCGACATCGATCCCTTCATCCGCGCCTTCCTGCTCTATCGCCGCAACGGAGACAACGGAAAGAGTTAGGACAGCTTCCCCGGCGTAGCACCGGTCTACGTATGACTGGAGCGCTAGCTCAAGTCCCTTGATATACCAAGAAGGTTCCCTCGAAGGGCAAACCGAGTTAGTCACGTCCTGCCGTTCAATGTCGGGAAATTGCATTTCCAGGCGTCCGGGGAACCGTTCGACCTCGAATTAAGCCGTTTCAATGCATGCGGTTGACACACTTTT
>CAWBGW010000074.1:0-8835 GCA_963788345.1 uncultured Acidobacteriota bacterium
CCGAGCAAGCGGATCAGAGTTGCCAGGATTCGTCTCGAATCGGCGCGATAAAGGGAGTCGAGCAATTGGCGTATTTGCTCGGTGGAACGCTCGGACATGACGACGACCTTAGCAAACCAGCTTACCCCGAATCAATTTGGCAAACGGCGGACCGATGCAAAGAGATGCAGAAGAAGAGAGGGCGCTCTTCGTAGTGAGTATTCAGGACCTCGTGTCATTGCTGACGAAGGGCCGCGTTTGGATCGACGCTGGCTGCGCGCCATGCAGGCAGCCAGGATGCCACGGCGGCAATCAGGAAAAATAAGATTGCCATGGTCACGAAAGTGGCCGGGTCCGTTGGCTTGACCCCCACCAGCATTGTGGCCATCAGGCGAGTCAGCACGAAAGCCGCGACCAAGCCGGCGGCGATGCCAACGGCAGTGAGGCGAAGTCCCTGCCCCACGACAAGGTTGAAAATCCCGCCCGGCTGCGAGCCCAAAGCCATGCGTACGCCGATCTCCGCGGTGCGTTGCCGCACCACCGTGGAAAGAACGCCGTAAAGCCCCACGCCCGCCAGGAGCGCCGCGATCACCGCGAAAACTCCGATGAGCAGAAGAGCAAACCGCGTGCCGGCTTGCGCGCGATCGACCAACGCCTCGGCGGGCTGCATCTCCGCGACCAAGAGTTTTGAGTTCAACGCTTTGATTGTCGCGCGAATGTCGTTCCCGTATTTCGCTGCGTTGCCGCTCGTTCGAATGGCCCACTCCTGCACCGCGCCCGACCCGACGAACGCGTCCGCAAAGTAGACCTGCTCGCGTCCCGGAACGCTGAGCGACTCATCGCGTGTGTGCGCCACCACGCCAATCACTTCGACCGGCTCCGCATTCGGCGTGCGCACGCGTATCAGGATCTGCTTGCCAACCGCCGATCCGTTAGGAAAGGCCTTCTTCGCCAGCTCCTGGTCAATGACCACGACATTACGGCCAGGCATGGCACCCCCCGGCGATTGGGGCGGCGGAGGTCCGGGCGGGAGGGGCGTGTTGTCCACATCCGTGAACGTACGGCCCTCCAGCAATGGCGTGTGCATGGTCTCGAAATACCCCGGCAACACGAATTCAAAATCCGTCGCCTGAAATTTGCCGGCATCCGCGCCCGCGTCCAGGTTTCCCCAGCGGATCGGAGTGAAGTTTCCGGCCAGAGGAAAAGGATCCGCAGCCGTGACGCTCTGGACGCCGGGGATGGCTTGCAACTTCTCCTGGATTTGTCTAATGGCGGCGGCGCGCGATTCCGGCGTTTGTCCGCCTATATCCCCCAGGATTTGAAATTCCAGCAGCCCGTGCGGATCGAAGCCGGGATCGATCCGGCTCAGCTCGCGGAAGCTGCGGAACATCAACCCAGACCCTACCAGCAGCACAAAACACAGCGCCACTTCGATCACCACCACCAGCTTCCGCAATAATCCTCCGCTCGTCAGCCCCTCATTTCGGCTGCTTCCTCCCAGCACGCTTGCGACGTTGGGCCGCGAAGCGCGCCACGCCGACACCAATCCGAAAATCGCGGCAGCCACCAGGGCCGCAAGCACCGTGAACACCAGTACAGGAGCATCGATCGTGATCGTATCCATCCGCGGAAGATTCGGCGGAATCACCGCAAGCAATTCGTGAATTCCAACCCACGCGAGCGCAAGCCCGGCCACCGCGCCCAGACCAGCCAGGAAAAACGCCTCGGCCAGCATCTGCCGGGCGAGACGCCACCGGCTCGCACCCATTGCCGCGCGCACCGCAAGTTCGCGTTCCCGCAGGGAGGCGCGCACCAGCAGCAAGTTGGCGACGTTGGCGCACGCGATGAGCAGCAGAAAAATCACCGCGCCCATTAGCGCCAGAATCGTCGGCTGCACCTCCGACACAAGATGCTGCCTCATCGGTTCCAGCCGGATTGCATAGCCGGCCGTCCGCTCGATCAGAAAATTCTTCGCGCCTCCGCGGCCACGTTATCCGCTGCCCCCTGCGCCGCGACGAGCGACACACCATCTTTCAGTCTGCCCACTGCGTGGATCGAAACCTGATTACGATTTTGGTTATCGTAATTCAACCGATTCGCGATCCAAACTTCGGGATCGGCTTCGGTCTGTGCTTCCGGCGGCAAGTACAATCGGAAGTGCGGCGCCAGCACCCCCACAACCACCGGGCTCAAAGGCCCCTGTGTTGTGATCGTGCGTCCGATCACTGAGGTGTCGCCGCCATAGCGTTGCTGGAAATATTCGTAGCCAAGGATGGCCATCACCGGCAAACGAGGTGGCGGCGTTCCCGATTGCGCCGTCCCCGGCTGCGGTCGAGGAGGTTGCGGCAGTCCGTCCTCCTGAGCGAAATCCCGGCCGAAGGCAATCTTCGCTCCCATCACGTTAAAGAAATTCGTCGTGACCACTGCGGCGCGAACCTGTTCGGGCGTTCCATCATCCCGCGGCAGGATTTGCTTGAACGTGAAAACGCCCGCCATGTCCTGGAAAACGTTCTTTGTGCCGTCGCGCAGATCGATGAAATCTTCATTCGAAAATGGGAAGTCGCGAACGTGACGAACCTTGAAGTCGCTGCACGCGACCACCAGTCGGTCGGGATTTTTATACGGCAGCGGTTTCAAGAGGACTGAATTCGTCACGCTGAAGATGGCCGTGCTCGCGCCAACCCCCAACGCAATCGTGAGCGCGGCCGTGAGCGTAAACAAGGGGCTCTTCCGAAGGTTTCGTCCCGCGAACTTCAGATCCTGTAGCGACATGGTCGCACCTCACGCCTCGCGCTGGCGGCGATTGTACTGCTGTTCCTTCGTCGCCTCCAGTTTCAGGTTGGGGGGCTGCTCTTGGCGACGGTCCTGGCCGCGAGCGGCAAGTTGAAGAAGCGCGGAAATTCCCGGGGCTAAACCCCGCGCTATCTTTGCGAACTTTTCCCGGAAATCTGCCGAACAACTTGGGGGGCCCGGACAATCTCGACGCGCGAAGACGGTGTAGAATTCGCGGCTTTTGAGCGCTTCGGCTGTGGCCCGATATGACCTCTGGTCTATACTTTCTTCGAAAGTTTTTCGGGGGTCGTGCGCATCTCAAGGAGGCGTAAATGGCTGTGGCGAAGGGGATGTGGGAAGGCCTGATGGATTTTTCGTTCCGTACGTACGCGACGCCGCGGATGGTGAAGTTTCTCTACGGGCTGCACCTTCTGGGAGGGTTGATCGCGGCGGTTGCGTGGGTCGTGCTGGCGTTTCAGCAAACGCCGGCGCAGGGTTTGGTGGCGCTCATTGCCGCGCTGATTGCGTATTTCCTGTGGATTATTTATTGCCGGATCATTCTTGAAGTGCTCTCGGCTGTGTTTCGCGTAACCGAAGCGATCGCGCCGGACCGAGGTGCTGCACAGCACGAGTAGCAATGCCACCGGCAATACCCGGTTGTTACCTTTGCGTCGGTGCAGCGAGAGGCTAGGGAATACTGAAGACGGCGCCGTGCGGTTTGGCCCTGTCGAGTAGCAGTCCGGGTTCGCCCGAGTCACTTTTGCCAAAGCGATCATCGAGCGAGAGATTGCCTTGGGCATCGATCATTCCTACGAGGACGCGGTCCGAGAGACCCGAGTAGCCGGTGAGCACGAACCTGCGGCCGTTTGGTTCGAGGGACATCCAGTGGGGCCAGTCCCAAGGGCCCAGTGCGAGTCGAGATACTTCCTTGGGCTTCGCCGGGTCGGCAATGTCGATCGCAACGATCGAGCTGGGCGGCACCGGCTGGATCCAAAAGTGATCGATCTGGAGCGGCACTGCGCATCGGGCACTTTCGAAATCGTAGACGAGTTCTGCCCTTGGCGAGTCACCATCGAGGCCCTGGATCCGATACAGGCCGCATTCGAAGGTCGAAACGAGGACTGTGATGCCGTCGGCAAGCACTCGTGGTTCGGCGGAG
Source organism: uncultured Acidobacteriota bacterium (assembly GCA_963788345.1). Lineage (GTDB taxonomy): Bacteria > Acidobacteriota > Terriglobia > Acidiferrales > UBA7541 > Palsa-295. The sequence goes on from CAWBGW010000074.1 coordinate 3,911, forward strand.
TCCAGCCCTTCGACGCCTCGGGGGCCTTGCGGCAACTCAATGGTTTTGAGCAGGCGAAGGTCAGAGAGCCGCCAAATCTGGATCGCACGCGTCTGTTGCGTTTCCTCCATATCGCTGCAGGTGGTGATCACGCGATTTAGTTGAGGCACTACTGCCAGGCTGTAGGGACGGAGAAAGCCGCGATAGTTGGGGTCCTCAGCGGACGAAGTGCGAATCAGCTTTCCCTGAGGGCTCAATTCGACGAGACCACCCGGGGCCGAGTTGTGTTCGCCACCCTGCTGGAAGGTGGCGAGAATGTTGCCGTTGGGCTCGCGCACAAAACTATGCGGATGCGAGAACGCGCCGAAATTATCGAAGGACGTGAGCAGCCGGGGAGCCAACGGCTGATGCAAGTCGAGCAAGTAGGTGCGTCCGGCCGCGAAGAGATTGGCGAAGAGTGTGCCGGCCGGAGTCATTTGATGTTCGGTGTGATGAGCGACACCGCCCCTGACATCGACCGGAAGAGTGGCCACAACGCGGCCGTATTGGTGGGACTGAGGCAGAGCGTCGATGACGGCGAGAAAGTCCGTCTTTTGGGGATCGGTGGTGCTGGCCCAGACGAAGAGATAGGGGCTTAGGTTCTCGCCAGTCGAAGGCTTGACGAGGCGGAGAAGCATCACGCCTTGCAGGTCCGCATTTGGGGAACTGAGGGTGCCGCGAAGAGTGTCGCCCTCGATAGTGAGTTGAATCTGAACGAGTTCGACGTGGTCGTTCATCCCGCCCGAAGACATCGCTACGCGGAAACTAACCGTATTGTTTTGGAGCTTTCCGTCCTGAACAGATAACAACGGGCTCGGATCAAAAAGCTGCGCCGTTCCGGTGACCTGATTACCCTGCGTCCGCAGGCGCAATTCAGCAGGCAGAATTGCGCCGTTGCTCAGCGTCACGCTTCCGGTCCAATGTCCCGAGATGTCCGAAGCTATCGTCGGCAGAGCGGTCAGAACGGTAATTCCAAAGAGCACGCCAAAGGTTCTCACGACGATTTCTCGCAGGCACTTTGCGATCACGGCGATTTTCCCTTCTTGTGCCGCCGTCACAGGGGCGAAAACGACAACGATCTAACGCATACCGCGTAAGCGGGCGCTTCTCGCGTTTGTGCGTGGCGGGACAATATCACGCGAGTGCAGGACGAGCAATGACGGCCGCCGGGAGCGAGCACTCCTGAAGCCGCGAACTGCGTCACCAGGATTTGGAGATGGCGGTGATGATGCGGGCTAGGGAGTCGACGTCGCGCGTGTCGATCACTTCGGCGGGCGAGTGCGAATAGCGAAGGGGCCAGCCGAGCGCGATGTCGACGGAGCCGTAACGGAGGAACGTGGAGCCGTCGTTGCCGCCGCCAGTGACGCCGTACTGCACGGGAATTTGGTTGGCGCGCGCGAGCTTGATGACTTTTTCGACGAGGTCGGGACGGACGATATTCGAGTTGTCGACGGCGCGGATGACGAAGCCTTTGCCGATGGGCGCGTCTGCCGAAGCGTTTCGATTCGAGCGGCGAATCGGAGCTGACGAAAGTGTCGACCGCGAAAACGTAATCGGGATGATTTTCGACGCCGAGGCGTTTTGCGGTGGCGGCGGCGCCGTCGAGGCCGATTTCTTCGGCGGTGGAGAAAACGAAGGTGACGTTGCGGTCCTTGAGCGGGCCGCCGAGCGCCCACGCGGCGGAGATTCAGCGCGGTGTCGCCGACGCGGTCGTCGAAGCTGCGGCCGTTGGCGCGCGTGCCGAGAAGCGGGCGATAGGCTTTGGGAATGGTGATTGTGTCGCCGACTTTGATGCCGAGCTTATCGACTTCTTCGGGAGTGCGCGCGCCGACATCGACGCGAATCGCGGCGGCTGCGTCGCGTCCGCGGGGCCATTCGAATTTCTGTTCGTCCCAGCCATTGGGCAATTCCATGATGGCGTCGTGGTCGCCGGTGGCCGTGTGGACGAGCGCGGGATGACCGAGGAAGAAGCTGAGCTCGCCGCCACCGTCGGAGGTGACTTCGAGGCGGCCGTCCTTCGAGATGGATTTCACCTCGTAGCCGATTTCGTCCATGTGGGCGACGATGAGGATGCTGGGCGTGTGCGCGCTGACGGGTGCGGTGCCGACGCGCAGGATCAGGTTGCCGGCGTCGTCGGTTTCGGGCTTGGCCCACGGCGGCAATAGCCGCGTGACGGCACCGCGCATCGGCCCTTCGTGGTTGCTGACCGAGTAGACTTCGACGAGTTCGCGGAGAACCTGGGTGAGCGGGAGTCGCTCGTGCATACCTAAACTGCCATAGTCGCGAGTACTGCTGGCGCCTGAACCACCAGATGGCGAGCCCTCCGCGAAATAATCCAAGAGGGCGGTCAAATGGCTGAGATCGTTTGAATCAATTAGCTCCGCAGGAGTATCGGGCCACGCGGTTGCGATGCCGATGTGCGCCCACTTTGCGGGAAATGATGGGAGTGCGAGATAGGTTGGCGGGACGATGCCGGAGGAATAGTCGGTCGCGATAGGAATCTTGTTTGCGTCGGCCACTTGTTTCAGGTCGCTTGCGAGGCCTTCGAGCTGGCCGTCAGTTTGAGCGAGGCCGATCAAGACGCCGCCGCCGGGCTCGCGGCGCGGAGCGCGGTGAACGTTTTCGGCGCCGGGAATGGGTCCGCCGGGAAGCAAGCGGCCGACGTAGAGCATTTCGTCGAATTGATTCGTGGTGAGGATGCGCTGGAGGCCGCGCGCGCCGGTCCATTGCTGAACGACGAACGCGACGGTGAGCGTGCCTTTGATCTTCGATGAATCACATGTCGTCAAGACCTCAAGAAGTGCCGCGGCACCGAAACGATCGCCAATCGATGCGCCCGCGAGTTTCTGGCCGGCGAGATCGAAGAGGCGACGGTTGAGCGCGATGGGGCTGAGATTGTCGACGCCGGCTTTGCGTGCTTCGGCGGCGGACGAGGCGCCGATGTCGACGTAAATGTTTTCGAGGTCGGTGAGGCGGGGTGGATTCTGGCGGCCAGGCTGGAGATGGACCGAGAGGCCGGCGACGACGCCGTCGATCCATTTGCCGGTGGTGGTTTCGACTTTTACGGGCTGCGCGCCGTAGAGTTCGTTGAAAATCGGCGGCAGGCCGTTTTGCGGGAGGCGCTGGACGCGGAGATAGCCGTCGTCGGTGATGCCGCTCGTGACGAAGCCAGGCTCGTCGATCGGCGTGACGATGAGGCGATGCGGCGAGCCGGTGCCCATGGTGACGATGACGTTGCCGAGATTGTCGACCGTGGGATGGAGGCTCGCGATTTTCGCGCGAATCTTCTCGGCGAGCTGGCTTTCGTAGCCGCTGACGGCGGGCGTGGCGACAAGTTCCTTAAGATCGTCTTCCAGAGACCGCCAGTCCGGGCTTATCGGTCTGCGCGGCGGCAGAATGGGCGAGCAGGAAAATGGAAAAGAGAAATGGGAAAAGGGCAAGACGGCGGCGGTTCATTGGCGTGCCTCGCTGGAATCAGATTGAGTAGAAGCGGCGAATGTACCGCAGGTGGGTGAGGCGTGCAATTTGAAATGGTGGGAGAGCGACTGAGAGCTAGGGTTGAGCGACAAGGGCCGTGAAACCTTGGAACCACAGATGAACACAGATAAACACAGATGAAGCAAAAGGCGCACGACAAGCCTGAACCCGAGTCCGGGGCTGACACGGAACCGAGTTGCCGCACGGCCGCCCGAATTCCCAGGGCTAAAGCCCGTGCCATCCTGGCGAATCTTCCCCGGGCCTGACCCTTCCTGCGTCAGGGTAAAAGGCCCGGGCTTCCGACCCAAAATCGCAGACGTGCAAAAGAAAACCCGCCGGGTGAAGAGCGCCGGCGGGTTTCGATGCGAACGGGTGAAGAAGAGCTTAGTGAGAGTGGCGCCAGTTCCAGTATTCTTTTTTCTCGTCGTCGTTTCGCTTGGCAAAGTCTCTGTGATCTCGATGCGTCTCGACTTCCCAGCGCTGGTAGTATCCGATTTCGGTGTTGTCCCAATAATGATAATCGTGGTGATCGGCGTCGTAGTAGCGGACTCGTGCCGCACAGCCTGAAAAAACCACAGGGGAAACCAGTGTTGCGACCAGCAACAATGAAGTGAGGTATCGGCGCATTTGGAAGTTCCTCCTTTGCCTAGGCCGAAAATTATAGCGTTGAGTTCAATCAGCAAGCCATACCGGATTGTCCCAACTCCCCTAAGTGAAACCCATTAGGCCGAAAGAAGTCGCGCGGCTTTATGCGCATCAGCGGCGCCACGTTCTGCAGCAAGCGAAAAATCAGAGCTTCAGCGGCTACCCTTCGGTACCTCAGGGTAAAAAGGCGACCTGATTTTCGGTGCTTATGTCGTGGCTACCCTTCCTTCGTCACAAACAGGGCCGAGGCTTTCGGTGTTGGCGGATTTGTTGAATGGGCTTGTGTGCAAGGGCCGCCAGCGTTTTAATGTCTCCAAACAGGCCAGCCGGGCGTTCATGGAGGGGCACGATGAACAGTTCTGGGCCCGAGCAAGAAGGCACGATCACTTCGCGTCTGCAAGCGGCCACGTCCGAGTTGCAGGAACTCGGGGAGCTCGTCAAATCAGGCGAGCTGGATTCTCGAGTGCTGAGCGAGTTTCGAAACGCGGTGGATCACATTCGTGGGACGGCGTGGGCCGTGCAGCAGTGGGTGGGACTGAAAGAATCCGGCGATCCATACGCGGTGTTGCCGAAACTGTCGGCAGAGCGCGTGCGGCGCGCGACGCAACTCACCAACGATTTGGTGCTGGATCTTCAGTCGGGTGACGTTGGGGTCGAGACGGAAGGACTTGCGCAACTCTTTAGCGCGGTGGACGATTTGCATCGCCGGCTGGGGCTATTGCTGAATCGCGAAGCCTAGGCTCAGGGTTTGCAAGTACAAACCCTGGAAACCCGAGTCGGGGGCT
>CAWBGW010000075.1:0-36478 GCA_963788345.1 uncultured Acidobacteriota bacterium
CACTCCCAGGAAAGTCCGGTACCGCCGCTTGAGGTCGTTCCGTAGAGGTTGCCGGAAGCGTCTTCGATCAGTCCCGCATCGGGATTGTCGCCGTCGGTGTAGTCAAAGCTGTGCAGGACGCTCTCGGTGAAGCTACCGTCGCCATTTGGCGCCAGCTTGAACACCGTGCCGCAACCGGGAGTATCACAGCTGTTGACGCCGCCATCGGATGTCGTTCCATAGAGGTTACCGGAAGCGTCTTCCATCAAACCCGCATAAGGATATCCGCCATCCGTGCAGTTGCTGCCACCTTGCGAACAAAAGCTGTACAGCACGGTCTCGACGTAGCCGCTGCCGTTTGGCGAAAGCTTGAAGACCGTGCCGCAACCAATCCCAATACAATCGAGAGCGCCAGCTCCGCCAAGTGCGGTCGTCCCGTAGAGGTTGCCGGAAGCGTCTTCGATCAGAGCGCCAACGGGGGCAGCGCCGTCGGTGCAGAACGCTGTGGAACTGGGTGGGCAAAAGTTGTAAAGCACAGTGTAGTTGTAGCCGCTGCCGCTCGGCGCAAGCATGAAAACCGTGCCATAGGCATAAACTCCATTGACCAAGGTAACGCCGGTGCCGCCCAAATTGGTTGTTCCATAGAGGTTGCCGGAAGCGTCCTCGATCAGGCCAGCATAAGGGTTGGCACCGTCCGTGCAGAGGGCGCTGCCCTGGGATTGAGAGCAGAAGTTGTATAGCACGCTCTCGATGTAACCGTTGCCACTCGGAGTAAGCTTGAAGACCGCGCCTCCGCCATTGGCACCGCCATTGTAGGTCGTTCCATAGAGGATGCCGGCGGCATCTTCGATCAGGCCGGCGTAAGGGTTGGCACCGTCCGTGCAGTTGGTTTGGGAGCAGAAGTTGTACAGCACGGTCTTGGTGTAGCCGCTGCCACTCGGTGTAAGCTTGAATACCGTGCCGTAACCGCAAGAACCCACATTACAATCGGAACTATTGGTGCTGCCCCCCCCGTTGGTTGTTCCATAGAGGTTGCCGGAAGCGTCTTCGATCAGGCCGGCAAAAGGCTGGATCCCGTCAGTACAGTAAACGCCGCCTTGCGAGCAAAAGTTGTACAGCACGCTTTCGATATCCAAATTGGACGAGGTCTGCGCGCTGGCCGCCCGGCGCGGGCGGTGGAGGCGTCCTTGCCCCGGCCCGTTGGCCGCGCGGCGCACGCCGACGTCTAACGGGCGGCTACTGGGCACGGCGACGTCGCCGGTCTGCGCGGCCAGTGCGCCGGGCAGCAGGTAGGCAAGAACAGAAACCAGCAATGGGAGAATGAGAAACCGCGGGATGTACAAAAAGACCCTTCTCATTTACCGGCGATTATAGCTCTAAGTTACACGCACGCGGAGAGGAAACGCGTAGCTATTGTAACATCGCGATAAAACTCACAGTCCCAGAATCGATTGTCACTGGGCGAGTCGTTGGCAATCCGGAAGTTACCCAAATTGGCTACCCACAGCCCGCAAATGCCTGAGTAACGCGGTGCATCCAATAGGTCGATGCAACGCTCATGTCGAAACCCGCTTGCATTGAAAACAAAGGGTAAATCGCTGGCTAGGATTAGATCAGCCGGAACACTGCCCTGGCTAGGTTTTGACCGAGTTCACCCAAACAGACCGCTTCTCTCAGGAAAGCATTGTCGAATCAACGCATTGGATGGTGTTGCGTCGACCATCTGAGCTGGCAGCCGTAATCGGACAATTCCTTTTTCGTTCCTGTGCGAAGGGTTCCCGGTTTGTTTCGCACGATTCGCTTAGCTAAAGTCTTTGCTCTTTCTCGTCCGCGTCACGCGATTCCTAGCGTCTCGTTGAAGAAATTCACCACGTACTTCCACACGAGGTAATACACGCCCAGCGCCACGCAGAAGCCGATCGCAAACTCCCCATAATTCAGGCGCACGGAATCGAACCAAACGAGGCCGTCGTGCGTCAGCTTCAGGAATCCCAGCCCGCTCGCCACCGCGTATCCCGCCGGCGCGAGTAGAAACGGCAGCACCGCCCCATGCAATCCGATGGGCAAATGCGGCTTGCCCTTCAGGCTCAGATACAGCATGTTCCAGGCTCCAAAAACATTCGGAACCACCGCCATCGGAAACACGATCATTCGCTCGATCGGCGCCGGAATACCGAACACAAAACGCCCCAGCACAAACCCTGCCAGCACCAGCAACATAACCATCGTCGGCAGCGCGGTTCCCGCCATATACGCCCGCAAATATGGATGCGTGTTCATTGTCTCCTCCTCGATTACAAGTGGTACAACAGCATCGGAATCGCCCGGGGATTCAGCAGCAGCCATAGCGCCAGCGTCCCGAGCAAAGCCCAGTCCAGCCACGGCACGCGCCCGGTTCGCTCGTCCAGTCGCTCGAGCACCTGAGGCCACAGGTCGCGGCGCGGCTCGGCCTCCATCGGTGCCAGGCCACGCTTCAGGAATTCCCGCAAATCGCGATCGTTTTCTTCGTTCCGTTCGTTCATAGTGCGGCTCCCAATTCTTTCAGTTTTTCCCTCAGCAGTCGGCCGGCGCGAAATCCGCGCACTCGCGCCGCCGCTTCGGAGATTCCCAGCGCTTCGCCGATCTCGCGATAGGGAACTTCCTCCACAAGCGCCAGCGTGGCCACGACCCGCAGTTTCGGCGGCAACTCGCTCATCGCACGCGCCACCGCGTCTCGAATCTCCCGCCGCTCGGCCGCGTCGGTGCCCGGTCGGGTGCCGGCCCGCGAATCCTCCGGATCGATCGTCAGCGGCGCTTCCCGCCGGCTCTTGCGCAAGTGGTCGAGCGCGAGATTCGTCGCGATTCGCCTGGCCCAACCGCCGAAATTCCATTGGGATCGAATCGCGCGTGCGCCCGATACATTCGCAAAAATGCTTCCACCGTCAGATCCTCCGCGATTCCGTGGTCGCGAACGATTCGCGCCACCCAGCGATACACGTTGCGCTGATACGCGCGGAACAGCTCTTCGAAGGCTCCCAGGTCGCCCTGCGCGAATCGCTCTTCCACTCTCATTCGCTGTTCTACTTACTCTTACCGTTGGGCTGCTTGGTTCGTTACATCGGGGACACAATACCTTTGGAAGGAAATCGCGGCAGGAAATAAAAAAGCCCCGGCTCGATTTTCATCGAACCGGGGCTTCATTTGTAATTGCTCTTATGACATCGAATGAGACAGGCCAGAACCCGAAGGATCGAGACACCCTTCCGCCGCTTGCGCAGCTTCCGGGTAAACCAAACGCCCGGTCGTGAGGACCGGGATGGAGGGCCGTACCCGCCAAAGACGGGTCGTGCTCCCTTTTCTTTTAGAAAGGAGGTGATCCAGCCGCAGGTTCTCCTACGGCTACCTTGTTACGACTTCACCCCAATCATGAGTCATACCTTGAGCGCCTGCCTCCTTGCGGTTGGCACGGCGATTTCTAGTACAACCCACTTTCGTGATGTGACGGGCGGTGTGTACAAGGCCCGGGAACGTATTCACGGCGCCGATCTGATGCGCCATTACTAGCGATTCCAGCTTCATGCAGTCGAGTTGCAGACTGCAATCCGAACTGAGCGCGCTTTTTTGCGATTAGCTCCCCCTCGCGGGTTCGCGACACTTTGTAGCGCGCATTGTAACACGTGTGTAGCCCTGGACATAAAGGCCATGCTGACTTGACCTCATCCCCACCTTCCTCTCCGTTATCCGGAGCAGTCCTCGTAGAGTTCTCCCTTGCGGGTAGCAACTACAAGTAGGGGTTGCGCTCGTTGCGGGACTTAACCCAACACCTCACGGCACGAGCTGACGACAGCCATGCAGCACCTCTACACAGGTCCCTTGCGGGAAGGCTCTATTTCTAAAGCTGGTCCTGTGCGGTTCAAGCCCAGGTAAGGTTCTTCGCGTTGCGTCGAATTGAACCACATGTTCCACCGCTTGTGCGGGCCCCCGTCAATTCCTTTGAGTTTCAGCCTTGCGACCGTACTCCCCAGGCGCAGGACTTAACGCGTTAGCTACGGGACTTGCCCCGTACAGGGCAAACCCCAAGTCCTGATGGTTTAGGGCTAGGACTACCAGGGTATCTAATCCTGTTTGCTCCCCTAGCTTTCGTCCCTCAGCGTCAGTTGTGATCCAGCGAGCCGCCTTCGCCTCGGATGTTCCTACGGATATCTACGCATTTCACCGCTACACCCGTAATTCCACTCGCCTCTCTCACACTCTAGCACAACAGTTTCGGCAGCAGCCTCTGGGTTAAGCCCAGAGATTTCACTACCGACTTGTCACACCGCCTACGGACCCTTTACGCCCAGTAATTCCGAGCAACGCTGGCCCCCTACGTTTTACCGCGGCTGCTGGCACGTAGTTAGCCGGGGCTTCTTATACCCGTACCGTCAAACCCTTGCGGGCATTCGTCCGGGTCGAAAGGGGTTTACACTCCGAGAAGCTTCATCCCCCACGCGGCGTTGCTGCGTCAGACTTTCGTCCATTGCGCAAGATTCCCCACTGCTGCCTCCCGTAGGAGTCTGGACCGTGTCTCAGTTCCAGTGTGGCCGGCCAACCTCTCAGTCCGGCTACCGATCAAAGCCTTGGTGAGCCATTACCTCGCCAACAAGCTAATCGGCCGCGGATCCCTCTTCCGGCGACTTGCGCCTTTGAATACAAGAGCATGTGCCCTCGTAATGTTATGCGGTATTAGCCCAATTTTCACTGGGTTATTCCCCACCAGAAGGAAGGTTATCCACGTGTTACGCACCCGTTCGCCACGCGCCAGTTTGTATTGCTACAAACCGCGCGTTCGACTTGCATGTGTTAAGCACGCCGCCAGCGTTCGCTCTGAGCCAGGATCAAACTCTCGTTTGAATCCGGTGTTTCAACCGTGATTGCTTTCGCCTTCACGATTGGAACGAACTGTTAAATCGCTCGGTTTCACCCTCAGTCCCGGTACAATCGGGACCGAAGGTTTACCCCAAAGCCCCGATATGACTCGGAACCAAAGGGTTAATCTCAAAATATCCGCCCATGCCCCGAAGGGCACTAACGGAATAATCCGCCGCAGCCCACCGGGTTTCAGGGTTTGTACTTACAAACCCTAAACTTACAGAGGGGCTACGACAGAAACCAAACGGGTTCTGGCTTGTTTCATTCGATTGTCAAAGAGCAGGTACTCCCAGGCCAGCTGGAAGGACTACGGACAAACCCCAATGATATAGATGGCGAGTCCAACTGTCAAGGCATTAATGCTTGTTGAAAACTCACCACTTGTGGAAATCCGAGATGTTCGTGAACCACTCGCACTATGGCTCACATCGTCGCATGAGTCATTCTAGGCGTTAATCAGGCATTGGCGTCAGGCGGTTCCAATGTCAATTAGTAAATTGAAATGGCAACGGGCTTAGCCTGCACGCTTTTTCGCAAAACCAGCCCGTGCGTCTGCGGCAATCGTGCGACCTCGTCTGCGTCAATGTGGGATGGCGAGTAGAAAGCGCTGATAAGGTACTTGCCTGGTCGTTTCGTCGGGCATTCTACGGCGGTTCTTAGACCAATAATGTGTTGGGCCGGAAGGTAGATGAAATCCCGACTCAACACTACCGTGGCATCCGGTTCATGTATCGGCAACGCGTCGGCTGCACTTCCGCATGTTTCGGCTCCTTTGCCAGATAATGTCGTCAGATTAACCGAGAAACCCGGTATCCCACCGCCCATTTCTCCCCACCACTTCGGGATGTAACGCCGCCACGGCCAGCCTCAAGAAGAATGGTCAATTCGATGTGTTCGCCCGATTTGAAACTGTGCTTGTCGACGTGGATCGTGGCGACCGCAATCGGTTCGAGGTCCGACGCGGTTTGAGAGGGCACGGAATCCTGGCCTAAAGTGGTATGCGCAAACACACAAATTAATAGAAATGCGACCTTGGTACGCACGGAGCCCTCCCGAACGTCACATGATTGTACGATGTGCGATCCCCATCGGCGGTTTACCGGCTGGTTCAGCAGAGTGCCGGACTCCGGTGTGCGTTGGCTCGGGTGACGGCGCTGCGATACGACAACTCAACAAAGCCGTTCTTGTAAGCGACTACGTCCTTCAGATGCCACTTCTGCTCGATACCGGAATCGCCGAATAGGCGCAGTCCGTCACCCAATACGACCGGCGCTATCATCAATCGGATTTCATCCACCAAGCCGAGCCTGAGAAAACTCTGGCACAGCATCGCCCCTCCCACGAGCCAGATGTTCCCGTACCGCGGCGCCAGAATCTCATCGACCAACCTCTTGAGATCACCTGAATAGAACTCAAGGCTCTTCCTCGTGGACGACAGCTTTCTGTTTGTGATCACGACGGTGGGAGTGTCGCCGTATGGCCAGCCGAGTTGGAGAGCGTGCTCGTATGTGCGAGAACCGAGCACATAACAGTCACTTGCTTTGACGAAGTTCGCTGCTTCTTCCTCCGAAACAGAAACTCCAGCTTCGTAGACACTTCCAGTGCTCTCTAACCAGGAGACACTGTTGTCCTTCTTGGCGATGATGCCATCAAGGCTTGAAACCACGTGAAGAGTTACCGTCGATCGTCTTGCGTTCAGGTCACCGGGTGACATATTTCCTCCGCTGTGGGCCGATATCGGTGGCGCGTAATTTCTTTTCTTGATTCCATTCGACCGGCGCGTTCTTCAAGCTAGGTTATCAGGACTGCGAAGCCAGCGTTTGTTCGGGCTTGAACGAAGCGCCATTACTTGATAGGGACCATGGTCATTGAGGTGATGTGTGCGTCTTTCTCGCGTCGCCAATCTTCGTTCCAGAATGTGTGCGTGCCGCCAACGATGTGAAATGCGTCATCCGCGTACACAAATGAAAATACCCAGTCTCCGGGTCCGGTAACGACAAAGAAACGAAAGTTTTCGATCTTCAGTGGCTCGAGGGGGACGGGCGGTCCGTCGGGCTGGCCAGCTTCTTCGGGCGGGCTTGGCACGATTGACGATTCGACGTGCAAATCAGTCAAATCCGTCGAGTACTCAGCGACGCGAGTCATGTGCCGCTTGAATTTCTCAAAACTAATTTCATAGTCCCGTACCACTGCGGGACCGCTTTGCGGGCCGAAAGTGGTTGTTAGCCAGGCCGTCGGATCTTCGAACGCGAATCCGTTCAGCAGCTCTTCAAATCTTCGTTGGTCCCGCTTGCTCCGAGCATCAAAAACTTCCGCGGTCTGCCTCTGGATTCCTTCGATAGTGTCGGGGATAGAGGACGCGCCGTTTCTGTCTGGAGCGGGATGGTTTGGCGGCGGGACTTCTGCGGATGACGCGAATACCCCTAGTGAAACTGGATAATTGCTCTCGGCCACTGCCTTGTAGTCGTTCTTCGTGAGAGAAAACAGGACCCCGATCTCAATATGGACTTCCATGGGAGTGCCATTCACCTGGAAGGGTGTGTATTGCCATTGCCGCACGGCGTCCATGGCGGCGTCCTTGAGCTCAGCGGGCCCGCCGACGCACTCGAGTGCTTTGATCGAACCGTTTGAGCCAATCACAGCGTTTAGCAGTACATTTCCTTCGATACGTTTGCTGACAGCTTCGGGAGGATAAGCTGGGGTTACTTGGTGAGTCAGCTGCAGAGGCCGGAGGGCCATCTGACCGTGCGCTGGCGCGGCATCTGGAGCTTGTGACGCCGCCGCTGGTGAGCGAGTCTCTTGACTCTGCGCGAGTCCACTCGCGCCAGCGCAAACCAGAAACGCGATTATTCCTCGAGTGACATATCGTCGCACGAGCCGCTCCTTGTGAGAGTGCACGGGCCGCTATCTTCAGTTTCCTGAATGCTTTGAGTATACGCTATCCCACGTGTGCGTTGACTTGGGGTGACTGCGCGTCCTAACATCCACGCCAGGGTCGCTCCTCAATGATCGGCCAAGTTCTCGGCCACTATAAAATTCTCGATCAATTAGGCGCCGGCGGAATGGGAGTGGTGTACCGCGCCCACGACGAGCAGCTTGACCGGTACGTGGCCGTGAAGGTTCTTCCCGCGGGCGTGCTGGCCGACGAAGGCACGCGCAAACGGTTTCGCCAGGAAGCCCTCGCGCTCGCGAAGCTGAATCATCCCAACATCGAAACGGTTCATCAGTTCGGAAGCCAGGACGGAGTGGATTTCCTGGTGATGGAGCTGATTTCCGGAGTTCCGCTGAACGAGAAGCTAAAGAGCGGGCCGCTCTCCGAACGCGACGTCATGCGGCTGGGCATGCAATTGGCCGACGGCCTTACGGCGGCGCACGAATGCGGTGTGGTCCACAGCGACTTGAAGCCCGCGAACATCTTCATCACCGGCGACAACCGGCTAAAGATTCTCGATTTCGGGCTCGCAAGGCTGCTGAAGTCGGGCGACGACAATGACCTCACTCAAGACCATCACGGCGGAAAGCGGCCCGATGGCAGGCACGCTGCCGTACATGTCTCCCGAGCAGCTTCGCGGAGAACCCACCGATCCGCGAAGCGACATCTACGCGGCCGGGACGGTTCTGTACGAGATGGCGACGGGAACGCGCCCGTTTCCGCAGCATCAGACTGCTTCGCTGATCGGCGCGATTCTGCATGCCGAGCCTCCTCCCCCTCGAACGCTGAACGAACGAATTCAGCCGGGCGTGGAGGGCGCGATTCTGAAGGCGCTCGATAAATCTCCGGCCTCGAGGTACCAGACCGCGCGAGAGTTTCGGGCGGCGCTCGAGACCCTGACGACGGGCAATTTCGTGAGCTCGCGGTCGGCGGCCGAGCAGGTGCACGTGTCGAAGGTGGCGGCGGGCGCGCAGGACGCTCCGCGGACCACGACGATTGTGATCCCGCAGCAATGTGACGCGATCCGTCATGGTGGGCGGCGGAATCGTAATTCTCGCGATTTTGGCGGCAGGGATTGTGCTGGGGTTCGACATCGGCGGCGCGCGCTCGAAGATATTTCATTCGGCGGGTGCGGGCGCGGGATCGACTTCAGGTGCGGGGGAGACAGTTCCGACGGGGCGGCGCGCGGTGGCCGTGTTGTCGCTGGTGAATTCATCGAAACAGCCGGACCAGGCGTGGCTCTCGACTGCTTTGCAGGAAATGCTGGCGACGGAACTCGGCGCCGGAGGAAATGTGCGCGTGATTTCGGGCGAAGACGTGGCGCGAATGAAGTCGGATCTGGCGCTGCCGGACGGAGCGAGATTATGGCCGCGAGACTCTGGAGCGAATTCAGAAAGTTCTGGGCGCGGATGACGTGGTCACCGGCTCTTACCTCGCGCCGGGGAACGGCGAGTTGCGGCTGGATTTGCGTCTGCAGGACGCGCGCTCGGGCGAAACGATTGCTCCGGTCAGCGTCACAGGCAAAAGCGGACAAGTGGAAGACCTCGCGGACGTGGTGACCAGCGCGGGCGAGCAACTGCGCGAAAAACTGGGAGTCGAGGGGAAGCCTCCCGCGGCGGAGGCGTCGCTGAAGGCGTCGATGCCTTCGAGCTCCGCGGCGGCGCGGTTGTACGCGGAGGGCATCGACAAATTGCGCGCGTTCGACGCCATGGGCGCCGTGGATCCGCTGCAAAAAGCGATCAAAGAGGACCCAGGGTACGCGCTGGCGCATTCCGCGCTGGCGGAGGCGTGGTCGGCGCTCGGATACGATCAACGCGCGAAGGACGAGGACGCGATAGCGTTGCCGCTGGCGAAATCGCTTTCCGCCGAAGACCGGGAATGATCCAGGGGCGGCTGTACGAGTTCTCCTCGCAGTGGGATAAGGCGAACACTCACTACCTGTCGCTGCGAACGCTATACCCAGGGGACATCGACTACTGGCTGCGCCAAGCGAATGCGCAGATTCGAGGCGGAAAACCTCAGGATGCGCTGACAACCCTTTCGGAATTGCGCGCGACTCCCGGCCCGGCCGGACAGGATCCAAGGATCGACCTCAGCGAAGCGGATGCAGCCGAGATGCTGGGCGATTTCAAGCGGCAGGATGCGGCAGCGTCGCGAGCGGCCGAAAAGGCGACCGCGCAGGGCATGCGACGCGTCGCGGCCGACGCCGATTGGCACCGATGCACGGCGCAGGTGAATTTGGGTGACGCTGCGGCCGCGAAATCCGCGTGCGAGAAAGCGAGGGACTCGGCGAAGGCGGTGCAGGATCCGCTTCTCGAGGCGCGAAGCTTGACGGGATTGGGAAACGCCGTCGGCAACGCGGGCGACATCACGCAGGCTCTGGAGTATCACAAGCAAGCGCTGCAACTCGTCCGGAAAATTGGCGCGCAGCGAGATATTGCCGGGGCGCTGCTGAATATCGCAAGCCTTACGTATGCAAGCGGCGACCTCAAAGGCGCTCACGGCTACTACCAGGAGTCGCTCGCCACCTCGCGACTAATCAACAATAAGCAAGGAATCGTGGACGCGGAGGGAGGATTGGCCGCCGATCTTTATGCGTCGGGCGACTACGGCGCCGCACAGCCGATTTACGAAGACATGCTCAAGACCGCCCGCGAGATCCCCGACGAGAAGAATGCCGCATTCGCGCTCAACAGCCTCGGGGTGGTTGTCGTTTCAGACTGGGAGATTTGCGCAGCGCGCGGAAGTACATCCAGGATTCGCTCAACGCCGCACACGAGGCCCACATGGACGCGGACTACGCCGCCTGGCTGTGTTCGCTGGGCGACGTCGAATTGGCGGAAGATCAGCTCGACGCGGCGGAGAAGACGTACGAGGAATCGCGCCGTTTGAACGAGCAGCTCAAGGAACCGTCCGGTTTGGCGCAGGATGACGCTTCGCTTGCAAACCTGGCCATCGAGAAGAAAGAGTCGCAGAAGGCGGAAAAGCTTGCGCGTCAGGCGGCGGACGCATTCCATAGCCAGAAGAATGCCGATTCCGAAGTGGACGCGTTGAACACGCTGGTTCGCGCACTCATCGCCGAGAACAATTTGCCCGAAGCGCGCAAGGCGCTCGATCGCGGCAACGCACTGCCGGCGCAGGATCAAGCGATTCGCTTGGCTTTCGCGACAACGGGCGCGCGGCTGCAGGCGCTGGAAGGCCAGACGACGCAGGCGTTGCAGAGCCTTGACGCGTCGGTGCAAAAAGCGAAACAAATGAGGCTGAAAAAACAGGAGTTCGAGATTCGACTGGCGAAGGCAGCGATTGAGTGGGAGTCCGGACGCAAATCTTCCGCGCAGGCGGAGATGAAGAGCGTACAGGCGGACGCGAGCGCGGCGGGATTTCGGTTAATCGCTCGCAAAGCCGGCGAATTGGCGAAGACAGGGCAATGCTCCGTCTTCGTAGCTGCACGAATCGGGAATTCTGGTTAGCTCTTCGAGCGCCGGCGATACAGGCCTAGCAGGCCGAGCGCGGGGAAGAGACTCAAGAGAGTGCCCGGCTCCGGCGTAGGGGTCGTAGACGTTGTGATCGTCAGGTCCGGCGACGGGGTCGCCAGGTATCTGGTCACTCGAGCAGGGCGTTGTGCCGGAACTGCCGCAGGTGAATGGGTCACCACTCGTGTCGGTGGCGACATCCAAGACGAATGCCAGGCCGTCACCATGGGCCGCGAGAAATGAGGGGTCGTTGATCGTGATATACGAATCGCCTGATCCATCCACTCCGTACGAGGTTTCGCTAGAGGGCAAAGCTGCCAAGTCACCCGCCGATACGCCCGCAGTGTAGAAAACATTGGGGGTTCCCGTAAAACCGAAGCTGTCGTCGGTCAGGATGCCCATTCCGATGGATGAGCCGTTTGTATCGAGCACGGCTCCCGCCGGAACGGCGATGCTGATGGTGAGGCCTGTCACTCCCGCCGGAAGAGGACTGACAATCTGGTAGGCATAGGACAGGGCACAACTTGTGTCAAAGCTGTGGCTGAAAGAGCAGAAACTCTCTTCGTTGATCGTGACGCCTCCCGACGCGCTCGACGAGGTCGATTGGATGTAAGAGGGCCCGTCACCGTAGGATGACTGCGTGCGGGTCGGGACTGAATTGGCACTCGCCAGGGACACAACCAAGAGAGACGCTACGGACAGGGTGAACAAGAGCGCAAGAGAGGTAGAGCTTCGCATTTTGGATGTGTCCTCCGAGAAGTACGGCTGGGCGTATGGTTCCTGCACTTGGGCTTCCAGTTTCGCATCCAGGACCGAGTGTGCGCCAGAAATATAAGCTGTATTAATTTGTTGCGTTTACGGACCAAACATAAAGGGCGTGGCGTTTCAGACCCCAGTCGCGACCGCCGAGTGTGCAAGTGATTGCACAATAGTGCTACGAGACTAGTTCTGTTAGACCACGTAGGCCCTCTTGGGGGACGAGTGCGCAAGGCGAAGCTGGCTGCCGGGAACCGTATGGGCACCTCGGTTTCGGCCGGAACTACTCCGCGGCCTTGTCGGCCAGCGTCCCCACAACGGCTATGTTCTGCAGCAACTCCTGGGGCACGCCGTGGCGCTGCTGTAAGTACGCCGGGCTATTGTAGGAAACCCAGACTTTTCCCTGGGCGTCTTCCGAGACGAGAATTTTTAGAGGCAGATCGATGGCGATGGTGGGAGCGGCCAGCATCAGGGGCGTCCCGGCCTTCGGGCTGCCGAAGATGAGCAGCTTCGTGGGAGGCATTTTCAATCCGACCTTTGCCGCTTCTCCGCTGTGGTCGACCAACGCGAACAGCGTGACGCCTTTCGCCTGCAGAATGGCTTTGAGGTTCTCCACCGTTTGGTCCACCGAGTGATTGCTGGGCTTGCTGATGATTCCGTTGTCTGTAGCCGGTGCAGTCTGTGACATAGGTGTCTCCTCGTTGTTTCGTGAACTGCTTCCGCCGCTTGAATGCGCCGAACCGCGAAGCGAAATCAGATAGATCGTCATCGCAAGCCCGACAAACGCCAGAAACAAAGCAATCGCCACAGCCGGCGCCGCCGGACGGTAATGGATGGGTCCGCCGCGATCGAGATCCCGGACCAATCGAGCGTGCTGCCATCCCGCGAACAGATTCACTACGCACTCCCACTGCGATGAGCACGGTGCCGAACCACAGCGACAGCCCGTACGACTGCGTTGAGGAAACGCTACCGGACCGCCGCGAGCTCTTGCAGGAAAAGTCCAAAGCGCGCCACGACGAATCCGAATCCCATCAACGCCAAGCCCGTGCGAATCCATGCGAGCAGAGTTCGCTCAGCGGCGAGATAATCGCTAAGCTGACCCGTCTGCTTCGTTCCCGCCGGCGCATTCATTTCGCTGCCTTTCTCGCCGCCCAACACTGCGGACCGGACGCCAAGGCAGGCAGCATGCGCTGCTGCCTGCCCTAGTGCGCCGATTTGCTCTTACCTTGAAGCGCCGGCAGACTTCTTGGCTGACTTTCCCTCGCCGAGAAAGTTCACCAACGCCGGATTCACTTCATCCGCGTGCGTCCAGGTTATGCAGTGCGGCCCATCCTTTACCACGATCAGGCGCGCTCCCTTGATGAGCTTGCCAGTTCGGAGGCCCGCGGAGGCGATCGGAAGAATGCGGTCGGCATCGCCGTGCATCACCAGTGCGGGCACGTCAATGCGTTCCAGATCCTTGCGGAAATCCTCATGCCAAGTGGGCACGCAAGCGAGACTCGCCGTCGCTGAACAATCGGCTGCTACGTTCCAGCTCGCCCGGACAACCTCTTCGCTGACTCGCTTGCCCAGATAAACATCGGTATTGTAGAAGTTCTTGAAAAACCCCGTGAAGAACGCATAGCGATCCGCCGTGACGGCTTTCTCAATCCCCTCGAAAACACTGCCATCGACCCCCTCCGGATTGTCCGGCGTCTTCAGAAGGTACGGTGGGACTCCCGAAATGATGACTGCCTTGCTCACGCCCTTCGATCCGTATTTCCCGAAGTAGCGCGCCACTTCGCCGCCACCCATGGAGAAACCGACGAGAGAAAAATCGCGCAGGTCGAGATGTGTTATGAGTTTGTGCAGGTCCTCCGCGAACGTGTCGTAGTTGTAGCCCGTTGTTGGCTGGCTGGACTTGCCGAACCCTCTGCGGTCATAGGTGATGACGCGGTATCCTGCGCTCAAGAGTGCCGATAACTGTTTCTCCCATGAGGCGCCGTTCAGCGGATATCCGTGGATCAAAACGACCGGCTGTCCTGAACCGTGGTCCTCATAATAGAGATCGATGTTGCCTGAATTTTCCTTACCTACAGTAACGTGTGGCATAGAGACTCTCCTTTTCTTGCGGAATTCGTGTTGAAGGTTATCGTCGGCGCTTTATAAAGCTACGTGTTTCGGTTTGTTGAGGCTAGGTGTTGAAGAATTGACGAAATGGGAGAGGGCTCGCTAGGCCGCTGATGATGTTAGCAGAGCTTCCACCTTCGAATCCAGGTCTCGGGCTACCCTCAAAGCCTCCGCGTTTCCGGCCCCAACTGCCACTGTTTGATGTCCCGCGGCTTCGCAAAGGTGCGCACCGATTTTCGTCCGGTTGGTTTCGCTTGACATCGGGCACGTTGTCGGATTACATCGCTTCAATAAATTTTAATAAAAGCACGTTTCTGCGCGGAGGCGTTCAGTGTCAATCATTCGGAACTGCATTCTCGCCATCGATGGCCCGGACACGCTCTACCAGCTCCCCAAAGCTTCCATCGTCGCCCTTCGCGGCAAACTCGCGGGCGAATAGAAGTCAGGGTCCGGCCCAGCGAAACGAGCGCCGTAGGCGCGACACAAGTTAGCCCAGCGCGTGAGCGTTGGGTACACGATAACGCAAATGCGCCAAGCGCCGTAGGCGCGACACATGAAGCGCTCCTTCAGCGCTCCGAGAAGATCCCCGCCCCCCGCCTGTCATCCCGAGCGAGGCGCCTTCCGCCGACCGCGCTTCTTGCGTCCTGGTCGGTCCTGCGGGAAGGGATCTGCTTTTCCTTTTTCTGCTTTTCCTTTTTCTGCTTTTCCTTTTTCTGCTTTCTCTTTAATGTCCGTCCCGGCCCCCCTGGCGCGCCGATTTCAATCGCCGGAGCCGGAGAACCAGTATCAGAATTTGAAATGTACCCACTACCTGTACTACTCATCTGGGTAACAATTGTTTCGTCCAAAGCGCAGCGACTGCGATATGCTTTGGCCCACCGAGGCTTGGGAGACCGAGAGAATGTCTAATCTCTTTTCTACCGTCGCTCAGCAGTTAGATAAGACACCACTTCCAGAGGAGTTGCAAGTCGCTGGCGCTGACCTCGCGGCATTTGTCGAGGGTGATGCTTATGTCGGCGAAGTTTATTCGATTGGCTACGACGAAGCACTCGTACAAATTCATGATTACAACCGACAACAGGTCGGCGGAATTCCCGCACTTTCGTTTTTGATTGCAACACGGGTTATCCCTGGCACCACTCCCGACGTGCGGAAGGAAGACTCATCGATTGTCTTGTTACGTGTCCTGGATCATGCTGACCTCCCAAATTCTCAGGAGGCTCTGCGCGTCCGCGTCGAAAACGCACAGCGCGTGAGCGGTGAGCTAGACAAGACGTTCGACCATCGGGATGTTATGGATCCGACGACGAACAATCTGCTCAGCTATGCGGGCGTGCGATGCAGAGTCATTGGAACCTTTTACTTGGACAAGCTCTCTTCCGAGAGCCGAATCAAAGTTCGAGATTGTTTTCGGATCAGACCTTAGCAACTATTACCCGAACAGGGGGCTTAAGGTATTCAAAGCCCGCGGCGAAGTCCTCCGCCGAATCATGAATTACAGGGACCCAAGGCTGCGCAATCCGGAAGACAAGGATCGACTCGTCAAGATCGGGGACGTTCGATATGCGTCCACCAATCGTCCATTCCAACAGATTTCTGGCGTTCCGGTCAGCCTAACGCCAACCGATTTGCTCGCGCAGAAGACAGCACTGTTCGGTATGACGCGAACCGGCAAATCCAACACGACCAAGATCATTTTGAAATCCGTGTTCGCCCTGCGCTGGAACACGACGCCGCTCCGAGTTGGACAGATTGTCTTCGACCCAAATGGTGAATATGCGAATGAAAACACCCAGGATCAAGGACAGCACGTCGAAACCCCAACGCCATAAAGAATGTGTGGGCGTGCGCTCCCGAAGAGCAACAAGCTCAAGCTCGACAGGACGTAGTGACCTACGGCATCTTACCGCACCCAAACGATCCAGAGCGCCACCTGATGTTGCTCAACTTTCACCTGGACGCCAATCTCCAGATCGGCAAACAGATTATCGACACCGCGCTGGAGAGTGACTCGTCCAAATACGTCTCAATTTCAGCGACGTGACGCTCGAACCGCCGGAGGACGAAACGACAGGTCAGCCACGACGCGCCACAATCGACGAGTCTTGCGTATCGGGCGCTTCTCTTCAAGGCGGGTCTGCATCCGCCCGCAAACCTCCAAGCCTCACACGCACGGACTGTTCAACAGGGATCTCTTGGACGCCATGCGTAACGGAGTCGGAGCTGACCCGGGTGCATATGCGAACTGCGCAACGGTCTTGCCAAAGGCAATCCCACGTGGGCCGAAATTGACTACGCGTGTAGAGCGCTTCGGGACTTCGTGATGGACAGAGACTCGGGCTTTTCCACATTCGACCAAAACTATGTTCAAACGAGCAGCTCGGGTTCATGGGCCGACGACGATCTTCAGCAAAATCCTGGAAATGTTCCATTATCCCAACGGGTCACGACTGATCGGCCGCGTAAAGGAACAGCATACGCACACGACTGGGGCGGACTATGCGGACGACATTTACGAGCACCTGGCCGCAGGACGACTTGTTATCGTGGACCAATCGAGTGGAGATCCGGAAGTTGAACCAGGCATCAGCGGATCGAGTAATGTGGCGGATCTTTGAACAACAATCGGGCGCGAGTTTCGGGCGGCGCAAGACGCCACCAGAAATCCTAGTTTACGTCGAGGAGGCACATAACCTACTGCCCGACGTCGACGAAATCTCGACCTGAAGGATATCTGGGTACGCACCGCGAAAGAAGGCGCGAAATATCGAATTGGCATGGTCTACGCCACGCAGGAAGTCAGTTCGATCCAGCGTAATATTCTACGAAATACCGCAAATTGGTTTATCGGACACTTGAACAACACTGACGAGACCAAGGAACTGCGGAAGTTTTACGACTTCGCTGACTTCGAGAACAGCATTCTGAAGGCGCAGGACAAAGGCTTTATTCGCGTTAAGACACTGTCCAATCCGTACGTCGTCCCGGTGCAGATAGAAAAGTTCTCGATCACTCCCGAGGCATCGTAATGCCTTATGAGGGGGAGTTTGCAGGGTACAAGCCCCTACAACGGATCGCCGAGACAGAACGCGTAAAGAGCCTGCTGAAGAAGTCTCGAGTATGTTTGCCGAGCGCGGCGGGCACACCAGCCCTCGTTCCGAAAGTACCTCCCGATATCTCCACGCCGCTCCCGATCTTCGCAGTCGCAATCGACGGAAGCTGGGCCGAAGTTGACGTTCGAAATGGATATCCTGGCGCCAAGGTTGGTTACTGCACGGTCGCCAGCGTTCTTCTCGACCTTCTCAAGGTCGAGCAATTGGATGCTTCCCGCCCGGTCGATCCACGGGAATTCAGGAAAACAGAGGAAGCATCAACTCTCGATGCCGCCATGCCCGGCTGTAACGTCGTTACGCGAACGCATACTTCCGCAATCGATTCTTTCAGGGAAGCTCTGTATGAAAACTTCCACGATGTGATCGTCGATGCTGAGGACGGAAAGTCCCTCTTGGATACTTACGAAGAACTCATGGGAACGAGACATTCCGCGGCCATAGCCTGTCCATATTCGGCGCGGTCTGGATGCGACAAACATATCTCAGTTGGGACTGGCGTTGGATCGTGTGATTGTGAATACCGCTATTCGATTTATTCCACCGATGCTCTCCGAATTCACGAACGGTTCCATGACAACACGACCAACGGTGAGGCGTTCGGTGAAGTGGTCCAGGTTTGGGAGCGTGTGCTTCTACTTCATCTGCTTCGCTGGTTCGAGCGGCGGAAAGTTCTTGACCGCGTTTCTAAGATAGCGTTCGTGGTAGACGGTCCACTTGCCATGTTCGGCCATCCCGCTTGGCTGAGCCCGCTCATCAAAGCAGAGCTGAAGAGGCTTAACAAGCTTGTGCGAGATGGCACGAAAAACGATCTGCTAATTATCGGTGTCGAAAAGACCGGAGCATTCGTTAGCCATTTTGAAGAGATTGATAAGACCGCATCGGGAGAGCCATATTTCCCGAATCGTTCCTACGCCCTACTAACAGACGAATACATCAAGCAGCGAATCGTATTCTCCGTCAGCGACAAGCCCTACGGCAAAGACACGTATTTCGGTCGGAAGTTTTTCTACAAAGCAAAATCGGGAGCGCGAATCGTAGCAACACTGCCAATTCTGGATGACGCACAAGATGATATTTCAAAAGACGATGTTGCGATCTATCCAAGCTTTGGACGTATATGCAGCCTTCTAGATAAGCTCGTGTCGTCTAGATTCCCAAATGCAGTCGGTCCGATAGTGTCCGCGCACTCTCACGCAGCTATTCCCTTAACACTCGGCACCAAAGTTCTTGAGCAATTGGCTAGGGCTTTGATGAAGGGCGACTGACCCGATGGCCGCGCCAGTTGGACGATTTAGCACCGCCGCAAGACGTTGGGCCGGCGTTGGCCCTTACTATGCGATGTTCCCCTCGGCATTCTGCGACTCTGTCATACGCAGATATTCCTCCAAAGGAGACACGGTTCTAGATCCATTCGCCGGAAGAGGGACCGCGCTGTACAGCGCAGTGACGGCAGGCAGACACGCGCTTGGAATGGAAGTCAATCCGGTCGGCTGGATCTATAGTCGAACCAAATTATCGCCCGCCGAGAAGGACGAGGTTGACGGCAGAATTTTACAGCTTCAGGCCGATGCCCACCACTATTCAAAAGCAGCACGAGAATTGCCGAAATTCTTCAGACACTGCTTCACTACGGACGTGAGACAGTTCCTTTTGTGCGCAAGAGACGTTCTGAACTGGCGACAGAACAATGTTGACCGCACGCTCATGGCTTTCCTTCTTATCCATTTGCATGGAAAAGTATCGGACTCATTCTCAAATCAGATGCGACAGACCAAGGCCATGTCACCGAATTATGCGATAGCATGGTGGAAAGACAGAAACGCCAAACCGCCCCAAATCGATCCGGTCGAGTTTCTCCGCAAAAAGCTGAAATGGCGATACGCCAAAGGTAAACCGAAGACAACACACGGCAAAGTGTATCTGGGCGATAGCGTTGGCATCCTGTCAGACTTGGCCGGAAATCTTTGCAGTCGCGACCTTCACCGCCCGTCTTTGCTGCTCACATCACCACCATACTTTGGTATCACAAACTATCACTATGATCAGTGGCTGCGCCTCTGGATGCTGGGAGGACCTCCGACCGACCGCCGAACTTACAACCAATATAATGGGAAGCATAAAGGCAAATTTGCAAATCGCATGATTTACAGTCGGCTTTTGCTGAGTGTGTTCGAACGAGCGTCGCAGGTAATGAGGCGCGACGCTATCGTCTATGTTAGAACCGATCGCCGCAAGGCCACCTTAGCAATCACACGAGAGGCGCTGAAGAAGGCATTCCCGAAGCATTCGTTAAGACAACTGGACCGACCCGTCCAAGGGAAGACACAAACAAGATTGTTTGGTAACGGCGATCCTCGCTTTGGCGAGGTTGATTTGCTAATGACGCCCTAGATGAAAAGTTCGTCGCCGGGCGCGACATCCTTCCGGGCCTGTGTTGTGCCTTTGAATTTCGGGGTGCCCCGATCCTCGGTGATTTTCGAAGGGTCGGTGCTTTTGAATTACCTCGCGACTGTGGCCTTCTGGGTCTGGGAGTTATAGAACTACTATAGTAACTTTGTTACTACCCATCCGACGAATTCCATGCTACCATGGCCCGTTTTTATGAGCTGCCAAATTGACAGGTCGCCTGTACTTACAGGCGCCAATATAACGAGCCGAAGCAAGGAGGAGACGGCACTCTATGAGTTTCTTCATCTCTGTGGGCTCTGTGCCTCTGTGGCCAATCCGATTCGCCCGACCTTCGCCCCCAGCCGCAAGTCCGATTTTGTTACCGGGATTAGAAACCGATGCAAATGACTGAAAACATTCACCAGCGACGCTTTCTAATATACGGTAGGGGTAGGGGGGTATTTTCCCCCCGGCGAAAGCGCAGCGAACACTCTCAGCGCCGCCACCTCGCCCCACGCCCCTCACCTCTCGCTTTGGTCCGTGCTTCAATCGGCGAGTTTGAGTTTTTCCAGGTAGGCGGTGTAGGCGGCTTTTATGCGGGCGGCGTCGGGCGGAGTTTTGGCTGCGTCCGCCAGCGGCGTGATGAAGTCGTCCATGGCTTTGTCGATTTCCTTGAAGAGGTTGGGATTTGTCTTCGAGAGGGCGGTTTCGCCGCCGTAGTCTTCGGACTTGTCCCAGACGCGTTCGAGGATCTGGCCGAGCTCGGCGGCGGTGGCAGTGTCGCCCTTCTGGAAGGATGCATAGGCGAGATGAGCGAGGGCGCGGTACGGGCCCATCTTTGTTTTGTCCACAGTAGCCGCCGCACGCTTATCCTGCGCGCTCGAAGAAACGGTGGTGACCGCGACGATGCCCGCAGTCAGAAACAAAGCGACGACAATTGCAAAAAAGGATGGCCGGTCGAGCCTCAAGGACGTTCGCCCCATGAAAGTCCTCCCCAAGCGGATCAAAGGACCGAGCAAAGTCAGCTTGGGAACAGGATACACGTTCAAACACGAGCCTGGAGAAGCTTGAGGAATGGGTGTGGCGAAAGAGGAAATCTGAGTCCAGCGGAGCGCGACGCAATTGTGCTACGAACGGGAAAGTTCGCCGATGAGGGTTTCGCGGCGGTTGAGGGCGATGCGGTCGACGCGGTTAAGGACGATGCCGTAGCAGACAAACGCGATAGCCGCGAGCGCCAGCAGACAGCACCGTCGCGAGCCAGAGCTTGTGGAGAAAAAAGGCGAGCGCGAAGACAGCCGCGCCGATGCCGAATACGGCGGCTTGCACTCCCAGGCTGGCGAAGGCGGTGGTGCTCGCGGCGCGCTGTTTGCCGAATGTGCCGAAATCGAATTTTTTCGGCGTGTAGATGCGAGAGCAGGTTGCCGACCGCCATGTTCGCGAATGCCGCCAGAAGCACGCCGGCGATCGTGGTGAGCGTGTAGTAGAGAGAAGGCGGCCGATAGAGGAAGCAGACTACGATCCAGATGAGAATCATTTCGAACGCCAGGATCGTCGCGTGCACCAGATTTTTCGCGAGCACGATTTCGCGGAAGCGCACGGGAGAGACGAAATAGAATTGAACGCCGGCGCCGTCGGCGCCGAAATTGTTGTAGATCAGGTTCGTGAGCATCAGCAGCGCGTAGGCGGCGCCCATCGGGAAACGCGAAGTCGGGCGCGTGAACGAAGAAACCTTCGCCGCCCGGACCGGACTTTCCGGGCGAGAGACGAAAGATCAAAAGGATGACGAGCGGCATGATCAGCGTGAAGAGCATCGGGCCGCTGCGCGAGAGATAGCGAAACTCCTTCTCGAAAATGGCGGCGACGGGCCCCGAAACCCCGGGCACGTTCCATCCGGCGCGCACCGCCAGCTTCTCTTTGGACCCAGGCTTTGCAAGCCTGCGCGGAGCCGCCGCGGCGGCCGCTTCGCTTAGATTTTCTCCGCGATACTGCGCGAGCATGCGCACGTTCAAAAACCAGAAAAACGCGACGGCATAAACGCAAAGAAGCCCGAACGACGCGAACCCGGCGGCGAAGTCCGCCTGCGAAAAATGCGGCGAGCGCCGAAGCAGCGAGCCCGGGCGGCAGGAGACGCTCGAGCGGCAGAAGAAGCACGCTGAGGCGCGACACGTCCGGATGCTTTTTCCCGCCGAACCGGGCCATCAGCGGACCAATGAACTGGAAGCTGATGATGAGAAAGAAAAACAGAATGCCCATGATTTCGCGCGTGCGGCGCTGCGCGAGCCAGCGTTCCACCCAGGCGAAGACCATGCGCGCGAGCAGAATGTTCGCGAGCGCAAAGACGAGCAAGCGCCAGCGCCGCCCGGGACGAACAATCGGTGGTCGGCCACCGTGACGCCCATCCAAATCCCGAACAGCCACAGGCCGCCCAGCGCCGTCCCCGGATCCAGCGAGCCGTAGACGAGGCGCACCATGAAGTATGACGGGATAGCTCAACGGAAAGCGCAGAAGGTTCGACGAGTCGAATGTCTCGGTGAACGCGGTGGCCACCACGGGGAAAAGCTGCCAGAAAAGAAAGATGAGCCAGAGTAAAAGCGCGAGCCACTCTGTCTGGTCGTGCGACGTGAAATACCACGACGCCGCGGCAACGCCGAACGCGCCGCCGAGGCCTCCCATCGTAAAGCCGAAGCCGATGAAAACGCGCGAGACCATTTCGAGGCGGCCGCGCATCGTGCGAAGCGAATTGACGAAGAGTTGCCAGCGGACCTGCGCGATTGCGGCGAACTGGCCGCGCGCTTCGGAAGAAATCAGGCCAGCCACGAAAGTTCCTGTTCGGCAAGACGCGAGCCGCCCACAATGCGCAGAAAAATCTCTTCGAGCGTGAGCTTTTCGCCGGCGGGCGGCAGGGCGCCGGGCGTTCCACCTTCTTCGAGGGCCGCAGCGGCTTGCGCCTCGACTCCGGCGCGAAGCTCTTCGAGGGAACCCTGCGCAACGAGCGTGCCGCGATGGATGATCGCCACGTGGCTGCACAGGCGTTCAACAATTTCAAGGACGTGGGAAGTAAGGAAGATGGTGGCGCCGCGCGAAATCATGCGCTGGAGCATGGCTTTCAGCGTGCCGGACGCAATCGCGTCGACGCCTTCGAACGGCTCGTCGAGAAAGAGAATTTTCGGGCCGTGAATGACGGCGGCAGCCATCGCGAGTTTCTTTTGCATTCCATGCGAGTAGTCGGTGACGAGCTTTTTCGGCTGGTCGGCAAGCTGCATGAATTCGAGGAGCTCCGCGGTGCGTTTGGCGGCGGTGAGGCGGTCGAGGCCGTACATGCGCCCGACAAAGTTCAAGTATTCCGCGCCGGTGAGTCGGCCGAACAGCGCCATTCCTTCCGGCACGACGCCGATTTGGCGTTTCACTTCGACTGGATTCGCCGTTAGATCGACTCCCAGGATTTCCATACGACCGGATGAAGGCGCCAGCAAGCCCGTGAGCATCTTGATCGTGGTGGATTTTCCGGCGCCGTTGGGACCGAGAAAGCCAAAGAACTGGCCCGGGGCGACGCGAAGATTGACGTCATTCACGGCCACGAGCTGGCCGAAGTTGCGCGTGAGATGTTCGGTGATGATTGCCGGGGCGTCCATGAATTTTCGACTCTAACACAGCAAGTGTGGTGGCGTGAAAACGGCTTTCTGGATCAGCTCGAGCGCGCGTTTGTGGGCGCGGTGGGTGGCGCCGGCACCTTCGGAAAGACGGCGAGGACGGCGGGCAATTCCAGGCGGAACGTGCAACCACCTTCGGCGCGATTGAAGCCGGTGATGCGGCCGCCGTGCTCCTGCATCACGCCGTAGCAGATGCTCAGGCCGAGGCCGGTGCCTTTGCCGACGGGCTTCGTCGTGTAAAACGGGTCGAAAACTTTTTCAGGCTCCTTCAATCCGGGACCGGTGTCGGAAAATTCGATGACGAGATTTCCACTTTCGCGCAACGTGCGAATGAGCAGCACTCCGCCGCCGGCCGTTTCCATCGCGTCGACCGCGTTGCTGATGAGGTGATAGAAAACCTGCAGCAACTGGTTCGGGTCGCCGCGCACGGCGGGCAGAACGCTGCGGCTTTCGAGCTCGATGCGAATGTTTTTTTCGCGCAGATCAAGATTGCGGAGCTGCACCGCACCGGTGAGAACGGTATTCAGGTCGAGCAATTGTTTTTCGACCGGGACCTGGCGCGCGAAACTCAGGAGATTGTTGACGAGCTCCTTGGTTCGGCGGGCCTGGTCGCGGATCTTCTCGCCGATGGTGTGTGGCCTCGTGTTCGGAGGGTTCTCGCTCGTGAGCACGTCGGCAAAGCCCAGAATCGCCGTGAGAGGATTATTGATTTCGTGCGCGGCGCCGGCGGCCAACTGTCCGAGCGAGGCCAGTTTTTCCGATTGCACGAAATGAGTCTGCAAGCGCTTCACGTTTTCGAGCGATTCCCACAAATCGTGGACGAGTTGCGTACGCTCGCGATAAACAAGGTGCTGCCGCAGGAAAACGATCGACGCCGCGACGAGCACAGTGACGAGCGTCACGATCAACCGGAACATCCTCACGGGTTCGGGAGCGTCGCTCCCGAAGACGGCCCAATAGGCCAGCAGCGGCGCAGAGAGAACGCCGATCATGGCGAGGCGCGACGGCCATTGCGTGTCGCGCCGCAAGCCCGCGCCCAAAGCCTCAGGCTCGAGCGTGAGCGTTCGCGCGACGATGCCCGTGGTGGCAAGCCAAACGAATGTGCCGATGAACGGCAGCACGTAAAGGCTGCCGGCATAGGTTTGGCCTTCGCTGACGGCCCGATGGGCGATCAGGTAGCCAACCATATAAAGACTCGTCGCGCCGAATAAATTGCCGTAAATGATTCGCCAAGGGCCGTGCGCGCGAAGAAATAGAACAGCGAAGCCGATCAACACGACCGCGTTTTCAACCATGTAGATTTCAAGGTCGCGCGCCCGGAAGAGCTCCTGGTCGGGCCAAATCGTTTTCCAAGGCATGGCGGCGAAAATATAAAGGTAGAGCCAGACGATCGAGAGCAGCAGCAGGTCGAGAAAGCCGAAGCGAAGCGTTTCGCGCATCTTTCTGGCATGCGGCATCAGCGCCAGCGCCGCCATGAACGGCACGGTGTGAACGAAAAAGAGGAGATCGCCGGGGAAAGGGCTCTGCATCGGCCGGTGCAGCACGAGTTCCTGGTAGGTCCAGAAGAGCTGACCCGCCAGCCAGAGCGTGCAGCCGAACGCCAGCAGCATCCAGAAGGCGTTACGGCGGCGATAAGGGGACGCCGCGTTCCATAAGAGGCAGGTGTTCGCGAATAGCGCGACAAAAGCTTCGGTCAGATCGCTGAGAGTGGTCAGCCTGGAGCCGTGCGGAAGCAGCAGCGAGGCTGCTGTATACCCACCGACAAAGAATACCCAAGCGCCCAGAATCAGGACGGATGATCGAGACAACTTCATGTAGGAGACACCCGATAGAAGATTCTACCGCAGACGTTGCGTCGTCCTGGAATCAACGTCGAAGCCCAATTCTAAGAATGCAACGCACGTAAGAAGTGGCGCGGATGAAACGTGACCGTGATAGTGTGCGTCCCTTAGGAGCATCTGGGGGATCGAATCATACTTCAGGAATTCCTTCGAGGAGAATAAGAATGCGCGTGGCTAAGTGTGGGGCGACACGAAGCAATCTGGGTGTGACGTTGTTGAGCGGAGTTCTCGTCTTGGCTTTCACGGGTGTGTTGTCTGCAGCGTTCGCGCAGGAGCAGGCACGGCCTGCACTCGCGTCGGTGACAGAGCCCGCACCCGGCAACGATGCCGCGTATGGAGCCAAAATAAAGGAGTACACCACGGAGCCGGATCTGCTCACCGAACTGGTGGATCATCTTCCGACGTCGGATACGGTCCCTTCTCCGGACAAGATCCTGGGGTACGTGATCGGCACTCCCAACAAGCTGACGTATACGAAAGACATCTACCGCTATTACCGCGCGCTGGCCGCCGCCAGCCCTCGCGTGAAGATTTTCAACGCGGGGAAAAGCGAAGAAGGACGCGATTTCATGCTGGTGGCGGTGAGCGATGAGGCGAACATCGCGCAACTCGATCACTTGAAGGAAATCACGGCGAAGCTCGCCGATCCCCGCAAGATCACCGATGCCGAAGCGCAGCAACTGATCGAGACGGGAAAGCCCTTCTACTGGGCCTCCGGCTCGATCCACTCGCCCGAGACCGGCTCGCCGGAAATGCTGATGGAACTGGCCTACCGGCTGGCGGTGGAGGACACGCCGTACATTTCGAATATCCGGAAGAACGTGGTTTTTCTGATCACGCCGGTGCTCGAAGTGGACGGCCGCGACCGCATGGTGGATATCTACAACTACCGCAAGGCCAATCCCGACAAGCCCGCGCCAAACCTGATCTATTGGGGACATTACGTGGCGCACGACAACAACCGCGACAACATCGGGATGGGTCTCGAGCTGTCGAAATCGCAGATGAAGAATTTCCTCGAATGGCATCCGCAGGTGCTGCACGACCTGCACGAGTCGGTCCCCTACCTTTATACGATGACCGGAACCGGACCCTACAACGCCTGGCTCGATCCCATCGTCTTCAGCGAATTTCAAGAGATGGCCCATTACGAAATCGAGCAATTCACGAAACGCGGCGTGCCCGGCGTGTGGACGCACGGCTTCTACGACGGATGGGCGCCGAATTACATGCTGTACGTTGCAACAGGGCACAATTCGATCGGCCGGTTCTACGAGACGTTCGGCAATGGCGGCGCTGACACACGCGTGCGGACGCTGGGGCCGGAGGATACTTCGCGGGAATGGTTCCGGCAGAATCCGCCGCTGCCGAAAATCACGTGGTCGATGCGCGACAACACGAACATGGAGGAGAGCGGCGTGCTTTTCGCGCTGGGATACACGGCGGACCACGAGCAGGCATTTCTCTCCAATTTCTACCTGAAGAGCAAGAGGTCGATCGCAAAGGCGACGACGGAAGGGCCGGCGGCGTGGGTGATCGTCAACGACGGCCGTCGGCCGGCGCTCCAAGTGCGATTAGTGCGTCTGCTCCAACAGCAAGGCGTGGAAGTGAATCGCGTGGATCATGAGTTCGAGGCCAAGGCGGCGACTTCCACCGGCGCGGGGGAGAGGAGCAAGTCGCGGACGATGGCCGAAGAGGCGTCCGGAGAGAACAAATCGGAAGGAACGGCCGCAGGGATAAAATCCGATGCCAAGGCAGGAGAGGGTAAGTCCGAGGCGGGAAAGCCAGAACCTCCGAAGCCAGTAACAATTCCGGCCGGCAGCTACGTGATTCGCATGGACCAGCCTTACAGCCGCATGGCCGACATGCTGCTCGACACGCAGTATTTCAACATCAAGGATCCTACTCCCTACGACGACACGGGCTGGACGATGGGACCGCTGGTCAACGTGAAGACGGTGCGCATAACGGACACGGCGATCTTGAAGGCGCCGATGACCCTGGTGGCAAATCCCGCGCCGTACGGAGGCGAACTCACAGCGGGCAGCGGCGCCGCGAAATTCTACCTGGTAAATGCCAGCGCCGAACCGGCGCTCGCGACGTTCCGTTTTCAGTTGAAGGACGTGAAAATGTTCGCGGCCGAGGAGAGCTTCGACGCTGAAGGACAGAAATTTGCGGCGGGAACGTTCATCATTCCTGCGGAGAACAATCCCAGCGATCTAAAGCAGCAGCTCGAATCGTCTGCCAAGGACCTGGGGCTCAGGATTCGCGCCAGCGCCGCAGACCCAAAGGCTGCCCGCCACGAAATCACCGTGCCGAGAATTGCGCTGCTTCATACGTGGACCAGCACGCAGGTGGAAGGATGGTTCCGCCTGGCGCTGGATGAAACTCGAATTCCGTACGCCTACATTTCCGATCAGGTGGTGCGCGACACTGCGAACCTGAAGGAAAAATATGACGTCATCATCTTTCCGCCGGCGGGGAACAGCGTTTCCAGCCTGATCAATGGCCTGCCGAAGAGGATGCTTCCCGACGGGTCCGATTTCGGCGGCGCCATTCCCTGGAAAACGACGGACCTGACGCCGAACCTGGGTCTGCTGGATCACACGGACGATATCCGCGGCGGCATGGGCCTGGAAGGAGCCGCTCACCTGCAGAAGTTTGTGCAGGACGGCGGGCTTTTTATTCCCGTGAGTTCGAGCACGGTGCTTCCGATCGATCTTGGCATCACGTCCGGCGTGTCGATTACACCCACTCGACAGTTGCAGGCACGCGGTTCTATCTTCAACGCGAAGGTGGAGGACAAAGGAAGTCCCATCGCTTACGGTTACGACGACACGCTGGCCATCTATTTCAGCCAGGCGCCCGTGTTTCGGGTTTCGATTGGTCCGGGCGGATTCTTCGGAGGCGAAGGTGGTGGCGAAAACGAAGGCAGGCCAAGCGGCCGCGGCTCAACGACCGATCCAGACATTCCACAAGGGCGACCCTGGAATCCACAGCCCGCGCCGCCCAAACGCACGCGGGCCGAGCAGGAAGTTTACATCTCACCGGACGTTCGCGACGCTCTTCGCGGAATGATTCCGCCGCCGCAAACGTGGCCTCGCGTAGTGCTGCGCTTTGCGGACGAGCCAAACCTGTGGGTGAGCGGCATGCTTGCGGGAGGGAGCGAGCTGGCGAATGCGCCCGCCGTAATCGACGTGCCGGTCGGTCGCGGCCACGTGGTCCTGTTCGCGAATAATCCCATGTGGCGCCAGGAAACGCACGGCAGCTTCATGCTGGTGCTGAACGCCGCGCTGAACTACGACCATCTCGGCGCCGGGCGAAAGCTCCCGCCCGCGCCGAAGGACGACGGAGTCAGCGCCGATGATGACGCCGACTCCCAGGAGTGAGCGATTCGACGGCTCGCAGGCTCAAGACTTACAAATCGGCGCCGGTGTTGGCCGCGCTGGAGTGGGTGGCAAGAGCCTCCGCACTCGAACCGGTTTCGGCCGCGTGCCCAGCCAGGAAGCCGTAAGCGATATATTTCCAGCTCGAGCGCCCTTCGCGCTTCAATTTTCGGGAAAAATAAAAACCCAGCGCGTCGACGCTGCCTTTGATGCCATACAACTCGAGCCGGGACGGACTTGATCCCCACATGGGATCCGGCCGGGAGCATCCGTACGTGGTTTCGCAGTGGACGGTCAGTTCTGTGGATGCGATTGAGAGACCCACTGCAGCCACCCAGGGAACCCAGAACGATTTGCCCAGATGCGGCGTGGCGGTTTCGATCTCGGAATTGCGCGACACCTGAGGTTCACGCCATTCCGGCGTCGTGGGCGCAAGTGATTCATTTGCTTGCTCGCGAAGATTATCGACGGGACGCTCGACAAAGGAACCAAAAGCCGCCACGGGAAGTTTGTATCCGACCTCGCGCTCCCGACGCGGACTTGGCATTCATGAGCCATGGCGCCAAGACACTCGATGCCGCCGCGCTCTCCTGGGCTCGCGCGGGCAGAAACGGAAGCAACAGCAGGAGGGGCAGCGCAACTCTTCGCAGATGATTCATGTGATTCACCTTTCTGTCGGTGTTGCGCCTCGACTCCTGACTGCGGCGCAATTCCGGTGGAACTCCCGCCCCCTTCAGCTAAAACCGTCGGAAAACTACGCCTCCACGGTGCTGGATGTCGTCGTCGGCTGGCTTACGCCTGATGTACTGCTGGCGCTAGCTGTTTGATTCGGAGTCTGTGCCTGTGCCGGCTGGCTGGTGCTGGCCGGGACGGTCAAGGTCACTTCTTCGACTTGTAGCTTGAACGCGTCGAATTCGAAGCTGTTACTTGCAGCTGTTCCCTGCGTCCCGGAAGTCGCGTTGGTTCCCTGACTCCCAGTGGCCGGACTGCTCACGGTGCCCTGGAACTTGCACTTCGGAGAACTGAACGACGAGTTCCTCAAGCTGCACGCCGCTGCTGGAGGGCGGAGTTGCACTCGCCGCCGGAGCTGCGCTGGTGTTCGAGGCAGAGCCCGCGGTTGCAGCTCCCGTGGACGTTGTGCCGGTGCTTGCGGCAGGAACCGCGCTGGTGCTGCTGGTCGCGCTATCGCTTGCGCTTCCGGTGGAGCTTGGGGTAGCGGCCGTGTTGGCAGACTGGGTGGTCGGCGCTGCTGCGGTAGCCGCCTGCGTTACCTGTTGCGCCAGCGCCTGCAATCCGCTCACGAGATCCGCGAACGCCGCTGGGCTGACGGCCTGAATGAAACTGGCAATCTGGTCGAACGCTTGAATCTCCTGCTGGCTCAAGCCCAAAGCCGCCAGCGAATTGTTCAGGGCTTGCAGCGGATTCTGATTGTTGGAATCCGTGGCCGGCACTGCCGTCGAACCGCTGACAGTTGGCGTCGAGGGGACGGCGACTACGGTCACTGGCTGCGTTACAGGAGTTACCTGCGTAGGAGTCACTTGGGTACTGGTTGGCGTCGCATCGGAGCTCGCGCCTGTTGCGGGAGCGGCTGTCGTCGACTGCACTACGGGCGTCACTGGCGCGCCCGTCGACGCGGTCGAATTCGGACTCGCGCTTGTAGCGGAAGCTGTGGCTGTACTCGCTTGACCGGACGACGGAGATGTCTGCGCCAAGAAGAAGGTAGCGGCCGCCGAAAAGAAAGCGACGCTGCTAACGGTGAACAGGCCTGCGTCCTCCGCGTCCTGTCCCGATCCCGCCTGACGTGAGGAAGTAAATCGGTCTCCCTGGCCGTGGTCGCCATCGTGGTCCGCGTCCACGCGGGAGTGGCGGCTCCACTCGTGATGATTCTGCCACGGCTGGATGGAAGTGTCGTTCGATGCGGGCCCGGCAAGACTTGAGACTCTGGTTGCGTCCACTGGTACTCCCCGCGAGCGTGCGCTCGACGATTGATGAAAGGCAGAATCGAGCGGCTGAGGGCCGCGGTCTACCGTTCGAAGTAGGAACCTGTAACAGATGCTCTATCGGCAGATTCCAATTAACCTTGAGGACGAGCATAAAGCGCGGGTTTTCAGCGAGTAAGCCGGTCCTATCAACTTGCGATCAAGCGGGAAAGCCAGGGCAGGCTGCCTTGCCAGGCCGAAAGAAATGCGAAGGGTACGACCTCATCCGCCGCCGAGTCTGGTAGCCGACGCCGCGAATGGTGTGGATGAGGGGACGGTCAAAGCCGGAATCGATCTTCTTGCGCAAGTAATTGATGTAGACGTCGACGACATTTGTCATCGAATCAGAACTCAACTTCCAAGCTTGCTCGACGATCACGTTGCGGGAAACTGGTTGGAGAGGGTGCTGCATCAGAAAATCGAGCAGCGCAAATTCCTTGTGCGAAAGGTCGATCAAGTAACCGCCACGCCGCACGGTACGCTCGATCCGATCGAGCTCAAGATCCTCCACCTTCAACACAGCTTTCGTGGGACCGTTGATGCGGCGAAAGAGCGCGCGGATTCGAGCGGACAATTCCGCCACGGAGAAGGGTTTCGTCATGAAGTCGTCGGCTCCGGCTTCCAGACAACGAATGCGTTCTTCCACGCCGGAGCTGCCGCTCAAAACCATGGTCAGGAGGCTGGGCTTCGTCGCGCGCACCTGGTGAAGAACTTCCATTCCGCCGGAGCTCTCGAGACCCAGATCGAGGATCACAAGTTCGTAGCCGTGAGCGCCCAACAAGCGGCGCCCTTCTGCAGAGTCCGACGCGATCTCCACCTCCAAACCATCCGTTTGCAAGCGCCGGCAAACGAATTGGGCCAGGTTGGAATCATCCTCGACCATCAATATGCGCACGCCTACCCCCATTGGCAATTTCTTAGAATCCAACCGAGAGCCCGCCGCCCCGTGTAGCGAAACCACCACAAAGGTAGTCTGCCTTGCATCGCGTCCGCGGATAATTTATTCAGCCCGCTGCTCGGATTTCCAAGCGGAATTCGAAAAAACCAACTCCGGGCTCAGCATTTCGCAGAATCGCGAAGTGCATTCATGCATGCCCATTTCGCCGCACTGCTTGGTGCACAAAGCAGATTAGACAGAGCTAATCTTAGCGAACGCTAACATGGAGAATTCGGCGAGCGCTTCAGCGCGGCAGAAGAAGCTTCTGGATTCCGATGCGCATTAACTCCTTCGCGACACCTTCACGAAGATAGTGACGAGCATCGCGTACATGCGAGAGTTTTTGTGATAGACAAGCATGCCGCAACGCGAATGAAAAACGCGGCGCAATCTTGGGGGAAACGAAAATGTCCACCGCTGCGGTCCCAGCCGCACGACGAAACCAGATCCGACTCCTGGTCGCTAGTGCTGATCCTCTTTTCCGAAAGCTGTTCAAGAAAGAGTCGATTGACGCGCACGAAATTGTGGAGGAAGCGGTAAGCGGCGCTCATGCTCTTTCCAGATTGGAGTCCATCGCAGTCGATGTACTTGTGCTCGATCGCCATCTGCCGGACCTGGACTCGCAAGAGGTGGCGGAGTTGGCTCGGCGCCGCTATGCAGGTCTGGAAGTCCGGCTTGTCGACTCGCGAGCCGGAGCGGAAAAAATCTCCGCTGAACTGCGCGCTTCCACAGGCACGACGATGCCAGCGCCGCCCGCTGCAACAAAGACGGAACAACCGGAAGCTGACGACGATCCGAGCCCGCTCCCGGGAATGGTGGGAAGAGCACGAGGCATGCAGCAAGTCTATCGGTTGGCGAGGCTCGTCGCGCCACGCGACACTACGGTGCTCGTCACCGGAGAGACCGGGACGGGCAAAGAAATCATCGCGCGCGCGATTCACGAGCTTAGCGCGCGGGCTGCGAATCCATTTGTTGTCGTGAATTCCGCCGCAATTCCCGAATCACTCCTCGAAGCTGAATTGTTCGGGCACTCGAGAGGAGCTTTCACGGGAGCGGTGCAAACGCGAGTGGGACGCATTCACATGGCTCACGGAGGAACGCTCTTCCTGGACGAAATCGGCGACTTGCCTTTGAGCATGCAAGCGAAACTGCTGCGCTTTCTGCAGGATGGCGAAGTGCAACGGCTTGGCAGTTCCGAAGTCTTCCGAGTGGATGTCCGCGTGATATGCGCGACGAACGTGAAGCTGCTCGACTACGTGAAGCAAAAGCTTTTTCGTCAGGATCTTTACTACCGGATCGCCGTGTTTCCGATTGAACTCCCGCCGCTGCGCGAACGCACGGAGGACGTGGGAGCACTGGCAGAGCGTTTCCTGGCCGATTTCTGCCGCGAAGCCGGTGTTGCCTGCCAAGAGGCTTTCGGCCTCGTCCGATTGCTTTCTTGCGCCAGGCTCAGTGGCCCGGAAACGTGCGCGAACTTCAACACGCCGTGGAGCGCGCATTCATTCTGGCTCGTGAGGAAGGTCAGCTTCACGTCGAACACTTCAGCCGCTGACGATCCCGCACAGTTTAGAGAACTCTAAGATATCGGCTCAGCGCTTGGCATCCCCCGTGCACTGTACGCGCAGGGATGCCAAAATTGCCTACAGCCCGGCAAAATCCGCTACGTGCAAAGCGGATCGCAGATCACACTGTCGAGCGCAAGTCGCTCGCTCACGCGTTCCGCACGTTTACGCAGGCGGCCGGATCACTCGAGAAGTCCTACGCTCAACTCCAAGGCGAGGTAGGGCGTCTTCGGGGAGAGCTCGCGTCCGCCAACGCGGAACTCTCACGCAGCGTCGAGGAAAACATCCGGGGCCGCGCGTTTCTTGACTCGAATCCTCGCAGGCCTCCCCTGCGGCGTGGTGGTGACGGATTCGCACGGCCAGCCGCGCATGGTGAATCCCGAAGCGCGACGCCTTCTTGATCTGGACACGCAGTGGATCCCAGATAGAGACTGCCGAATGCCCTCCCGCACTGAGCGCTCTTCTCTCCGCAGCCACGCCCGGCAGTTCTTCTTACGAACAGGAATGGATTTCCAGATTCTCCCCTGTGCAATCGAACTATCGGCATTTCGGGCGCAAAGGTTGAGGAGTCACCCGGCGACGAAACCGAAACGATCTGGATACTCCGCGACATCAGCGATCAGAAGCGCATAGCCGCCGAACGAGAGACAGCGCGCCGCGCAGCTGCGCTGGCCGAGATTGCCACGGTGCTCGCGCATGAGATTCGCAATCCGCTCGCCAGCATGGAATTGTTCGCGGGACTGCTGGCCGGTGCCACAAGCCAAATGCCGGAAGCGGGCGAGTGGGTGA
This sequence comes from uncultured Acidobacteriota bacterium, assembly GCA_963788345.1. Lineage (GTDB taxonomy): Bacteria > Acidobacteriota > Terriglobia > Acidiferrales > UBA7541 > Palsa-295. The sequence continues at coordinate 33,788 of CAWBGW010000075.1, forward strand.
CGCACCTGCAGGCCGGCCTGCGGTCGCTTGCCGCGACGGTCAACAACGTTTTGCAATTTCACAGCCAGCCCTGCGGAGAACTGATTTCCACCAACGTCGACCGGCTGTTGCGCGAAACAGCCGATTTTCTCGGCCCACTCGCGCGGCAGCGGGGTCTCGAAATCAAAATCCGCAATCCGATCGGACGAGTGATGGTGGCTGCGGACGCCCACAGATTGCAGCAGGTGTTCTTCAATCTTGCTCTCAACGCGTTTCAAGCAATGAAGCACGGCGGAGCTTTGAATATCCAGCTCCAGTGGGCGGCGGACTGCACGCGACAGCGTGCAGATCGACTTCGAGGACGAGGGAAACGGGATTGAAGCTTCGCAGCTCGAAAAGATCTTCGAGCCCGGATTCACTACCAAGGCGGGGAGCCCGGGTTTGGGTCTTTCCGTTTGCAAGAAAGTGATCGAGCAACATGGCGGCAGCATTTGCGTGGAAAGCCACCGACAGCTGGGGACCACGTTTTCGATATTTCTACCCGTGTCCGGAGGAACTGAATGAGCCATGTGCTCGTGGTAGACGACGAAGCGGCAATGCGCAGCGCGCTGGACGCCAATTTTCGCCGCAGCGGATGGCAGGTGATGACGGCGAGCGGAGTGGAGGAAGCTCTGGCCAAGTTCCGGCACGCGCCGTGCGGTCTGGTGGTGACCGACATGCGCATGGGCGATGGAGACGGACTCGCTGTGATGCAGGGAGTCCGCCAGGTGGCGCCCGAAACGGCCGTGATTTTCCTGACAGCCTACGGCAGCGTTCCCGAAGCCGTAATGGCCATGAGAGAGGGCGCTTGCGATTACCTGATGAAGCCGGTCTCTTTCGACCAGCTCGAGGAAACGGCACAGCGGATTCTGGGCAATACCTCCGATGAGCAGGACCGCCAGGAGCCGGCGTTCGTGGGCGAGTCGGCAATGTTCCGTTCGCTGGTGGCGAAAGCCCGGCACGTGGCGCAAACGGACGAGGATATTTTGATCGAAGCGGAAAGCGGCACGGGTAAGGAGTTGCTGTCGCGGCTGATCCATCGCGCGAGTCCTCGCGCCGGGAAGCCGTTCGTCGCCGTGAACTGCTCCGCGTTCCCCGAGAATTTGCTGGAGAGCGAGCTGTTCGGCCACGTGCGCGGCGCTTTTACCGGCGCGACTGCGTCCAAGCCCGGAAAGTTTCAAGTGGCCAACGGCGGGACGCTGCTGCTCGACGAGATCGGCGAAATGCCGCTGAGTCTTCAACCCAAGCTGCTGCGCGTGCTGCAGGAACGCGAAGTAGACCGCCTGGGCGACACACGGCCCGTGCCTGTGGACGTGCGCGTCATCGCCACGACGAACCGCTCGCTTTCCTCGCAGATCGATGCCGGCGTATTCCGCGCCGATCTTTTTTATCGCCTGAACGTGATTCCGTTCTCGATTCCCCCGCTGCGCGAAAGGCGCGGAGACATTCTGGAGCTCGCCGAGCATTTCCTGCGCAAGCACGAATCCAAGTCGAAGCGCGGCCAATTCCGCATCTCCACCGATCTGGCCATCGCTCTGCGGGAATACGATTGGCCGGGAAACGTTCGCGAGTTGGAAAATTTTATTCGGCGAGCTCTGGTTCTCACGCAGAGCACGTCACTGGGCGCCGATCTGTTCAGCTCCGCCACCCGTCCCAGGCTGCGACATCGGCCGCAGCTCAAGCTCCGGCACAGACTGCCGCGCAGGAAACAAGGCCGCGACCAGGCGTGACTCTGCACGACATGGAACGGCACCTGTTGGAGGCGACGCTGGAGGCGACGAACGGAAATCGCACGCGGACGGCGGCGATGATGGGCGTCAGCCTGCGCACGGTCCGGAACAAGATTCGCGCCTACGGACTGGTTCCAAAGGAGGCGGTATGAGCTGGTTCAGCTCAGCGCAAATTCATCTTCTGGAGCGATACCTGGACCTGTCGGCGATGCGGCAGGCGCTGATCACGGGCAACATCGCCAACGTAGACACGCCCGGTTACCGGACCCGTGACATCGATTTTCACGGCGAGTTGCAAAGGGCGGCTCAAGACGATTCGGCGAGCACGACCGAACCGATCGTGCACGAGGTGCCGGGCCTGATTGCGCGCCCCGACGGAAACAATGTGAGCGTCGACCGTGAAAGCTTGCTGCTATCGGAAGTGCAGTTGCAGTTCAGCACGGCGGAGCAGTTGATCAAGTCCGAGTTCAAGACGTTGAACCTAGCCATCAATGAAGGGAATGGTGCGATATGAACCTCTTCAAAGTTTTGGATATCAGCGGTACGGCTCTTCTGGCGGAGCGCCAGCGCGCCGAAGTGGTCACAAGCAACCTGGCCAACGCCGAGACCACGCATGCGGCAGACGGCGGCCCGTACAAGCGCATGCACGTGGTGTTCGGGGCGCATCCGATGCACACGAACGGCTTCGCGGGGACGCTGGCGTCGTTCACGGACATGAATGCGGAAGGCGTTCGAGTTGACCGCGTTGTTCCGGATGGCGCGCCGCCGGTACGCCGCTTCGAGCCAGGGCATCCCGATGCCGACGCCGAAGGCTACGTATCTTACCCGGCCATCAACCCGGTGGAGGAAATCGTGAACCTGATGGGCGCCGCGCGGGCCTATCAGTTGAACGCGTCGGCAGTGCAGAGCACGAAGAACATGATCCAGGCGTCCATCGACATTA
>CAWBGW010000076.1:0-9330 GCA_963788345.1 uncultured Acidobacteriota bacterium
CGCGTTGCACAGCGCGCGGCACGACGAATGCGACGCGATCAGCGGCGCCTGGCTCACTTCCAGCGCGTCGTAAAACGTCTTGTCCGCCACGTGCGAAATGTCCACCATCATGCCCTGCCGGTTCATCTCGCGCACCACTTGCTTGCCGAAATCGGTCAGGCCGTTGTGCGCGGGCTTGTCCGTCGACGAATCGGCCCAGTCCGTATTCACCATGTGCGTCAGCGTCATGTACCGCACGCCCAGCGCGGCATAAATCCGCAACACGCCGAGGTCGTTCGCGATCATGTGCCCGCCCTCGACGCCCATCAACGCCGCGATCTTCCCGTCGCGATGCGCGCGCCGCACCTCGTCCGCCGTGTCCGCCAGCACCAGGTCGTTCGGATGCTTCGCAATCGTTTGCCGCACCGCGTCGATCTGGTCGAGCGCCCGCTTCACGGCCTCGGGTCCGGTAATCGAGCCGGGAATGTAGATGGAGAAGAAAATCCCGCCCAGCCCGCCTTCGCGCATTCGCGGAATATCGACGTTTCCGTCGGGGTGCCGCACGCCCAGATCGAACTTCGGATCGAGCAGCCGCTGCGTCGTGTCGTCATGCGTATCGATCACGATCGACCGGAAATGCAGATCGTGCGCCTTCTGTGAAATATCGGTCGGGGCAGACGACGTCAGCGCCATCAACGGAAGCAGAAGCCCGAGAGCGCAGCAAACCACCGGCAGCAGACTACGGCTCATTCTTTCCCTCAGACGAACGAAAGATTCTCCTACACTTCTACCCGAATTCCAAAGCCGGACTGTCTTGCTCTGTGTCCTCCTGTTGCCCTTCTCAGCGTCCTCTGCGGTGAGCTTTTGCGGCTTCTTCCAGCAGTTCTCTCGCGAGATCTTCTCTGCGTCTCAGCGGTGAGGGTTTGGTTCGAATCTGAAATCTGAAATTTGAAATTTGAAATTGGCTTCTTGCCGTCGCCCGCTAGTGCCCGCGGAACCACGACTTCACCGCATGCACCAGCACCTGCCCGTTCACCGCGGCCAGCGACTCCGTCAGCGGAATTCCCTTCGGGCAAACCTTCACGCAGTTCTGCGCGTTGTCGCAATCCTCGATCCCGCCCGGCCCCATCAACGCCTCGAGCCGCGGCCCCGCGTGCATCGCTCCCGTCGGATGCAAATTGAACAGCCGCACCTGGCTGACGATCGCCGCGCCGACGAATTGCGTGTGCTCGTTCACCTTGGGGCAAATCTCCAGGCAATTTCCGCACGTGATGCACCGCGATAGCGGATAACCCACTTCCTGCATCTCCGGAGCCATGCGCGGCCCCGGCCCCAGGTCGTACGTTCCGTCGATCGGGATCCAGCATTTCGTCCGCTTCAGGTCCTCGAACATTTTCGACCGGTCCACCTGCAGGTCGCGCACCAGCGGAAACTTCGTCAGCGGCTCCAGCCGAATCGGCTTCTCCAGTTGATCCACCAGCGCCGAGCACGCCTGCCGCGGCTTCCCGTTGATCAGCATCGCGCACGCCCCGCACACTTCTTCGAGGCAATTCGCGTCGTAGCTCACCGGCGTCGATTCCGTGCCCTCGCGCGTGAACGGCTTTTCCGCGATGTCGCGCAGGCACTGAATCACGTTCAGGTGCGGCCGGTACCGCAGCTCATACTCCTCCCACCGGACAGACTCGTCCGGCCGCTGCTGCCGCTTGATCTTCACGATAAATGTCTGCTTCTGCTCAGCCATGTCGATTCACTACCCCGCTAACGACGCGCTCTCCGTGCCCTCAATCTTTTCTCTGTGGCCTCTGTGTTTCAGCTTTTCTCTGGTTCGGTCTTCTCAGCGCCCTCTGCGTCTCTGCGGTAAAAGCCTTTCGTCTTTAACTCTCGTTTCAAATTTCAAATCTCAAATTTCAAATCGCCTTCGCATTCATCTGTGTTTATCTGTGTTCATCTGTGGTTTCAAGGTTTTCGCTTTTTGTCGTGGCCTTTACGCCTTCGCCGTATATTTCCTCTCTCTCAACGGCAGCAACGAAATATCCACCGGCTCGTACTCAAGCTTGATCTCCCCGCCCTGATAACTCGCCTTCGTCGTCTTCAGCCAATTCTTGTCATCGCGATTTGGAAACTCCGGCTTCCAGTGCGCCCCGCGGCTTTCATTCCTCGCTAGCGCGCCCATCGTGATCACCTTCGCCAGCACAATCATATTCCCCAGCTCGCGCACGAAATTCAAAGTCTGGTTCGCCCATTGCGTCCGATCGGACAGATCGATGCGCTTGTACCGCTCGCTCAACTCGTCGAGCTGCCCCAGCGTCTTCTCCAGGATCCCGTTATACCGCGTCACCGTCACATTCGCCGTCATCAACTGCCCCATCTCGCGCCAAATCGTCATCGGATTCTCGTTGCCCAGGTGCCGATTCAGCAGCGCATCATTCAAGTCCTGCTGCCGCACGCGCTCGCGCTCGAAAACGCTCGGCGACGTGTTCTCGCATCCGCTTTCCAGCCCGCGCGAATACTTCACCGACGCCGGCCCCGCCAGCATCCCCGCGTAGATGCACGACACCAGCGAATTCGCGCCCAACCGGTTCGCGCCATGATATTGATAGTCGCATTCGCCCGCCGCGTAGATCCCGGGAACATTCGTCGCCTGATCCGTGTTGTTCACCCACAGCCCGCCCATCGTGTAATGCATCGCCGGAAAGACCTTCATCGGCTCTTTCCGCGGATCGACGCCCACAAACTTCTCGTAAATCTCCAGAATCCCTTCGAGCTTCCGGTCGAGCACCTCCGCCGGAAGGTGCGACACATCCAGGTAAACCGCCGGCTCGCCCGGCAATCCCATTTTCAGCTCGTACACCACTTTGTGAATCGCCCGCGTCGCCACGTCGCGCGGAACCAAATTCCCGTACTTCGGATACCACTCCTCGAGAAAATAAAATCGTTCGTTCTCGGGAACATCCTTGCCGCTCCGCGTGTCGCCCGCTTTTTTCGGCACCCACACGCGCCCGCCCTCGCCGCGCGCCGATTCGCTCATCAACCGGCACTTGTCTTCGCCGGGAATCGCCGTCGGATGCACCTGAATGAACTCGCCGTTCGCATAATAAACGCCCTGCTGAAACAGCGCCGACTGCGCCGACCCCGTGCACACCACCGAATTCGTCGAATAATAAAAAATCGCTCCGTTTCCGCCCGTGCAGTAAATCACCGCGTCGGCGGGAAACGTTTTGATCTCCATCGTCTTCAAGTTCATCGCGCAAATGCCGCGCGAAACGCCGCCCTCGTCGATCACCGCGGAGAGAAACGTCCAGCCTTCGAACTTTGTGACCTTGTCTTCGGCCTCAAATCGCCGCACCTGCTCGTCCAGCGCGTACAACAGCTGCTGCCCCGTCGTCGCGCCCGCAAACGCCGTGCGATGAAACATCGTTCCGCCAAACCGCCGAAAATCCAGCAAGCCTTCCGACGTGCGATTGAACATGACGCCCATGCGATCCAGCAGATCGACGATCGCCGGCGCCGCCTCGCACATTCCCTTCACCAGCGGCTGATTCGCCAGAAAATCGCCGCCATAAATCGTGTCGTCGAAGTGCTGCCAGGTCGAATCGCCTTCGCCCTTCGTATTTTTCGCCGCGTTGATCCCGCCCTGCGCGCACACCGAGTGCGACCTCTTCACCGGCACAATCGAAAACAGGTCCGACTGGCACGCCCGATTCGGCCACGCGAATCGTCGCCATGAGGCCCGCCAGCCCGCCCCCCACCACAATAATCTTCGGATGTCTCACGATGTCACTATCGCCCTAATTTCGCTTCGCCGTCACCGGCCGGGAGTTGTCATCCCGAATCCCCGCGCCTTTTGCGGGGTGAGGGATCTGCTTCTCTGCTTCTCTGGCTTCTCTGCTTTTCTGCTTTTCTGCTTTTCTTCCCTCTGTGTCCTCAAGCCGTTCTCAGTGCCCTCTGTGTTTCAGCTTTTCTCTGTGTTTCAGTTGTTCTCAGCGTTGAGTCTTTTCTCAGCGCCCTCTGCGCCTCTGCGGTAAATCCGGTTTTCCGATTTCAGGTTTTGCACTTTCTTCCATCTGTGTTTATCTGTGTTCATCTGTGGTTCCCATCTCAGGTTTTGACTTCTTCCATCGCCCCTACTTCACATACCCACTCAACGGAAACCACCCATAATGAAACCCCACCGCAATCATGATCCCCACAAACGTCATCACCACCGTCACCGCCGCCCCAAACCACCCCGCCGCCCGCTGCGCCTTCACGCTCACCGCAATTCCCCACTTACACGCAAAATTCCACAGCCCGTTCCCCAGATGGAACGACGCCGCCGTCACGCCCACGATATAAAACGCCAGATACCACGGATGCGACATCGCCTCCGCCAAATCGTGATAATTCGTCCGCCCGCCTCCCAGAAATCGCTCCGTATACACATGCCACCCGATGAAAACGAACGCGACGATTCCCGTCCACCGCTGCAGCACGTACAACCAGTTCGCCATCCACGGATGCCCGATCGCATTCGATTTCCCGCGCCACCAGATCCACATCCCATAGAACCCGTGAAACAGGATCGGCGCCCACAGCACCGCGCTCTCGACGAATATCCGCCACGGGATGCTCTGCAGCTCCACCGACACGTCGTCGTACTTCTGCGTGCTCACCAGCGCGTAGCTATTCGACCAGAAATGCTCGAGAAGAAATGCTCCAATGGGAATTACGCCGCTGAGGGACTGCAGTTTGTCGAGAAAGTAGCTCGTTTTGGATTCGGCCGCCTTGGACCCGGCCGCTACGGACTCCATGCCCACTCCGAAACTTCTTACACTTCTTTAGCGGCGGCCTTCAGGCCGGCCGGCCCGCTTCAGATTCCCACGCTTGTCATCCCGAATCCCCGCGTCGTCTGCGGGGTGAGGGATCGCTTTTTCTTGCCTCTTCGTTAGGGGCCATCCCGATACTTCGGGACGCCGCCACTCGCGCCATTCTCCCGATTCGCATCACGTCGCGATGTGACGCACGTCACACAACACCAAATATTTTCGCGCACTCGAACGCCTCAGTATAGCAGTGGAAGAAAACTTTGCAAGCCGCCCCGGTCGGTGATGGACGCTTTGTACGGCGCAGTGCGGCGAATGCGCAACCAGCGGCAGTGACTCTCATCGATTCAGCGATGCCGGATGATGACTCCCCAGTTGATTAAGGCGTTACATCTCGTCGCTCGGCGGCGCGTGCCGAATCGCTGCTGGGACAGCACTGCATGATGCTCAGATTGTCGCTCATCCGCTGCAAATCTTCTAGAGCGCACTATGGATCTTATCTCGCGAGATATCAGACATCTGAACGAGTTCCGCACACTCCTTAAAGAGTTCACAATTCGTTCTTCGACGATCAGGGCGTGCAGTCGGCAGCGGGTACATTCGCTACGCGATGTGGCCGTGCGGGTGTTCGACTTCCGTGATCGGAGTCTCATTTGCAAGAACAGCGAAAGATTGGTCGTCGATTACCAGTGCCAATGGCGCCTCGATGGCATATCTGGCCTTCATGGAACGAGTTCGAGTCTCGAATCGTCCGCCGATGGACGAACAGGTGTTGGCGACATTTCTGACAGCGACACTCAGCGACGTCGGTCCATAGAGGTGCCAATTGCCCTCAACTTTGTGGACACCTGCAGCTAGGCCACTAAATCACGAATGCATACCTGTGCTTCGATGGCTCCTGCAACAATCTCAGGCAAGTGCATGGAAGGCAATGCCGAACTTGGACAGTGTTCAAGAGCGGGCGCAACATACCTGGCAAGGCCTTGCAGTAATCGCACGCAAACCGCTGCCCAAGCTGACGTCGACTGCTCTGGATGGTTTCAAGCTACCAGTCCTGAGTGAATCGCGTAATCGCAAACTGACCTACCGGCCGCACTTCTCCTTGCCTCCTTGCTTCCTTGCTTCCTGCTTCCTTGCCTCCTCTCCGCCACCGTTGACTTGCGCCTGTCCCCTGGCCTAGTATCCCCACCGCACACCCCACATACAGCGAGGCATTGGTGAACACCGATTGGGAATACATCCACGCAGATTCCGCTGAGCAGTTAACGCGGCTGCATCACTTTTCGATGGTGAAGGCGCACGCAGGCGGCAGCGTCACGTTCGCGATCACCGTCAAGGAGTTTGCCGTGCCGCCTCCGGGCCAGCGCATGCGCTTTTACGCCGAAGCGGACAAGACCGTGAACCAGAAAACAGCTCCCTTTCTGCCGTGCGGCTGGGGAACTTCGCTGTTTACGGCGCTGGGCGATTGCGTGCGCATGATCCGCGAGTTTCCGTATGAGGGCGAGGGGAGCGCCGCCAAGTGATTCTGCACTTCACAAAACGAACTTTGCATCCCGGCACGGCCACCCTCGAAATCAAAGGCAGCATCCACCACGGTCCCGAATGCGCGCGCCTGGTCCAGGAAGTGGACGGCCTGATCGCGGCCAACGAGACTCGCGTGATTTTCGACATGGCCGGCGTCACCTATGCCGACAGCGCCGCCATCGGCGCCATCGTCAAGTGCCTCACCAAGCTCAAAACCGCCGGCGGCGCCCTCCGCATCGCCGGCGCTCAAACCGTAATCGCCCACAGCCTGAAATTGACCCGCGTCGACACCCTAATCGAAATGTTCCCCACCGTCGACCAAGCGGCACACGGGTTCACCGCCCCCGACGCATCCGTCGGCTAAGGACTCCGCGACGAAGTCTGTGTCGCGACCAGCTCGGTCTCAGCCCCAATGTCGCATTTTTACTATCCGGCATCAGCGGACACGATTATTGTCTGCTCCAAGAAATCATGGACAGCAGAAAGGATCGCATCTGGCAACGGCACTTTATCAACCCGCATTGAAGCCGCCGCGGAACGCTCCGGTCCAACGCTGGTATTTCACCGGGGTTGCGCTGGCGATGATCGCCACGTCTTTGGCGGCCTTCATGCCGTCGCTCGTGCACCCCGCGGAGCGGCGCGCACCGCTTTCGGTTCTCGCCGCAGCCCACGGAATCGTATTTTTCGTGTGGCTCCTCATTTTCCTGGCGCAGAGCACCTTAATTGCAACTCGGCACGTCGCTTGGCACCGTAGACTCGGCTCGGCGGCCGTCTTCGTTCTCGCGTTGATGATCCCGCTAGCCTATGCGACCACGATTGCAATGACACGCCGCGGCTTCGATTTAAGCGGCGACCTCAAAATCGACCGCGACCCGCTCTACGAACCCGTCTTTGCGTTCAGCAACCTGCTTATCTTCTCCGCACTGGCCACAGCAGCGCTCGCTTGCCGGCGCAGACGCGAGTTTCACAAGCGCCTGATGCTATTCGCGAATATAGAGCTGATGCCCGCTCCGCTGGCACATCTGATAGGTCACACGCCATGGCTCGCGTCGATGCCGGCAGCGATCGTCATGGTGCCTATCTCGATCTTCGTGATTGCGGCGGTCGCGAGAGACTTGCTGGTGGCAAGGCGAGTTCACCCACTCACGTGGGGGCTTGCCATTTTCCGACTTGTCTCTGGGCCGCTCGAAGCAGGCCCTATCGGTACGAGCGTGGCATGGCACCACTTCGCAAGCTGGCTCGCTCGATAGTCTGTCCGCGCTCACTGCTTGATCGCGCACAGGCCTCAGCGAGGGCCATTTTGATGACATAATGGCGGTTCTCTGGCAGAAAAGCCGACAACCTCGGCCGTCCACACGCGAGGAGTTGGGCCATGCACCGTGACCGATTCTTCAGGCCTGCGCCGGGCCTCGAGCGCATCGTTCGCTTCTACGTCCAGCGTGAGGCTCGTATTCGCGGTACCGCCGTCGTACATCCCGTGCCTGCCCGCGCCGCCCCGTTGATCGAGTTCAATTTCGGCGATCCGATCAAGGTCCTCGACCATAAGCAGCAAGCGCAGCGCGAATCCCCTGCCATCGTTGTCGTGGGTCCGCAGACGTATCGCAGGCTCGAGATCCAATTGCAGGGGGCCCTCGAGTCATTCGTGATTATGTTTCAGCCAGATGGACTTCACCGGCTGTTCTCCATCCCTATGCACGAGCTAACCAACCAAGACTTCGACGGCCATTCGGTCTTGGGAGGCTTCATTTCACAGGTCCGGCAACGTCTCGGCAATTCAAAATCGTTCGGAGAGCGTGTGCGTTTCCTCGATAACATGTTATTGCGTCAGTCCCTCCGAGCGTCCGGCTTTGATGACGTTTCTGCCGCAGCGAATCGACTCATTCTTGCGGGAGGCCGCTTGGGCATCCCTGCTCTTGCCAACAGAGCAGGGCTGAGCATGCGCCAATTTGAACGGAGATTCATCCAGCAGGTGGGCATGCCTCCCAAGCTCTTCGCGAGGATCGCCAGGTTTGAAGCGGCCCTGGAAAGTAAGGCGCGCTTCGTCACGAAGTCTTGGACGGACGTCGCGCACGAGTTCGGCTATTACGACCAGATGCACTTGGTTCACGATTTCGCAGAATTCACCGGCGGAACTCCGACTGAGACCCTCACTCAGCTTGAAACGGTCTTTGTCGAGCAGATCAGGAAGATGCGATCCGGCACACTTCCCGCCCATCTTAGTGGCAACTCAAGATTGATACTTTGACTCCCTGAACGATTTTAGGCGGCTGGGACTAACCAGGTGGATACTCGTTAAACCAGACCGGACGCCGGAGGCATCGTGATGGACTTGAAAAAGAAATCAGTGCTCATCCTCGCTCTCTTAATCGGCCAAGCCTTATTGTTCGCAGCTTCACCCAAGCTGGCGCTGAGCTGGAGGAACCCAGCCTATACGGGCGGCGGGTTCAAAAATATTCTCGTCCTCGCCCTGGACGGGAAAGCAGCGAATCGCGCCGAGTTCGAGGACGAGTTGGTCGCCGCCATTTCGCGTCCCGGCGTCCAAGCCTCCCCAAGCTACGAGTTTCTCCCCCGGCCCGACGCCACGCCCATTAAGACGGATGACCTCAGGTGGGTCGTGCGGAAACAGAAATTTGACGGAATCGTGGTTTCGCGCCTCACGAAGAACGATACGAAAACCACCTACGTTCCCGGCGAGACGACCTACATTCCAGTTCCCTATTACGACACCTTTTACGGCTACTACGACGCCCTGTACCCGGTAGTCTATTCCCCTGGGTATTTGGAGACCGAAAAAACCGCGCAAGTCGAAGTAAATGTCTACGCCACAGGGAAAACGGACGGCGAACTCGTCTGGACGGGAACCACCAACACGTTCGACAGCAGCTCGGTGATGAAGAGGATCAAGGAACTCACGAAACTTGTGACCACCGAACTAGAAAAACAAAAGGTCATACCGCCGCAATCGAACTGACTCGCCGCGTGAGCCCCACCTCCGGTCCGTCAGGTTTTGAAGTTGAATTTGAGA
>CAWBGW010000077.1:0-50871 GCA_963788345.1 uncultured Acidobacteriota bacterium
TTGCCAACGGCGTGCAGGAAAATTTCACGATGACCTTCACCGTGAACAATGACGGCAACGATCATTTCACCGGCTCGGTCTAGCTCGCCGGCTGGGGCCAAGGCTTCATCGCCACGCTGAGCAGCGGGCAATACGCGTTCAACAATGGCCCGGACACGCTTGACGCGCTGGCGGACCAGGCCTACAGCTACGTTCACTTGGGATGGCACGACAGCCGGCCGACCTGCCCGCAGAGCTAAACTGCGGAGAAACGATTGTTGGCGCGCGGGGCGGCAGCCTATTGGCACGGGTTCGCCGCCGTAGCGCTCGCGGCGTCCACGTAACACGCGCGGTCCGGGTACCGTTCGCCGCCGGCTTCCTGAAATTGCAGCAGCGTAACCCTGCCGTTCGCGGGCGTTGACTCGGATAGTGCGCGCAGTCGTGGGAATTGTGTCCGTGCCGCCACGCAGAGCCTCCAGAAGCGCGCGGCCTTTTAGCACTCCGTGCGACGGAATTTCCAACCCCAGAATGTGCGCAATCGTCGGCGCAATGTCCGCGTTGCTCACGGGCGCGTTATCCGCAAATCCCGCTTTGAAGTCCGGCCCGATCGCGGCCATATTGTTGAACGTGCATTCCCGCCCGAAGCCGCCGTGATTTCCTTGCCCTTCCTGGAGATCTGTGTCCGAGATCTGGATGGCGGTTTGCAAGTCGTTGGGATTCAGATAAAAAACTTTGAACGCCACAATAATGGCCGGCCGCGGCAGGCGGGATGAGCCCAACAGTCCGATCGCGCTCAGCGGCAGAGTTCCCGGAATCAATCCATATTGGTCGTCAACGAAAATTCCACCCACATAATCGTAGGTGGTCAGCAAGCCGACGATTTGCTTCACCGTGTCCGGATTCTTATCCGGCACGTAAATCAGATCGGAACCCGCGTTCGCCGCGACAATCGCTCTCGCGTCCGATCCGTCCGCTTGACGCACGTCGGCGCCCAGCAGACCGTTCCCCATCTGAGGATGCTGATAAGGCAGTGGCACGAGCGGATTCTGAGGAGAGAAGATGGGTACCTTGCGGAAAGCGTCCGGGTCCCCCTCCGGCGCGCGCTGATTGGGGTCGAACAGATTTGTTTGCATACCGATTGCGAGGTCAATGGCCAGGAAACCTTCGGGAAGCGTCCCTTGGTCGGCGTCTATGTTTCCCGTGGAATCGAAATAGGTGTGCTGCGCCGCCTCGCTCGCTGTATTTCGACCCGTGCGGCTGATCTCCCGCCTGCTGATCGTTGCGAAGCCGTGGTCGGAGGTCACGAGAATGTCCGTGTTCGCTTTCACGTCCGGGTGAGCAGAAAGCCCAAGTGTAGGGTAGTCGCGATTGTCGCAACAATGCTGACCGTCCAAATTAGCGGAGCGTAGCGTTGATCGTATGTCAGCCATTCGCCACAAGAGGGACAAGGAAAGCCGTCTCCATGCGAAATCGCGGGAGATATAGTCGCACACAGGGCATGTCTTTGAGTAACGCGACACGAATTATCAGGGCTATTTAGCGATGGAGCCAAATACGACTCTCGCGGCGGCCCCTAGCCCCCTCCTGGAGAGTGAAATCAAGAGGTTCAGATCAGGAAAACCACGCTCGCAAAAGGCCTCGCCTTTCAAAACCGAAGGACGGGGCATCCCAAACTCAATTTCATCGAACGGACGCCGAAAAGTCGCGGCAGATTAGCGACAATGTGCCTGCCTCGTTGTCAACGACTTCGTACGAGGCACTCTCCCACTGTCTGGCTGAAATGTCCCTAACCTCCAGTAGGGGGAATTGAACCACACTCCAGTCTGCTTGCTTCAGCGACAATTTACGAACTCCGTCAAAAGATAAAGTCAATACTTCTTCCGTCCCGCTGGAACCGGAGACGGGGCCAATTCTAACGGCAACCCCAATTCGTAACGATCATCTGAGCCAGTTTTCGTCTGAACCAACTCCAGTTTCTTGAGAATGCTAAACCGTGAGGGCTCAAGCAGATGATACGTTTCAATTTTAGATTTGGCTGTGATCATGGTTCTGTTCCTGGATATACCCCGGGGATATGAGCGGAAGGGTGGCCCGCCCTTTGGCATTCCACAAATTCCTGTCCGCTCCAGAGTCTAATACTACGCCAGTACGTCCAGTGTGAGTTAGGCTTTTGAACTTGGGGTCCCCGTCCTTAACGCCTTTTCAAGAGCGGGGCTTTTGGTTCCCCCCTCGATGCCCAAGGATCTCGGTGAAGGCCAGAGGAGTCTCTCGTTACCCTGCCGGTCAAACTCGGAAAAAGATCTTCCAGCGATAGAACGGCCACAGCAGCAGGAAAATTACGAAGGTAAAAAAGAGGCCGAAGGCCAGGGAAGCATTCACCGCGCTGAAGTGCGGGACGAAGAATTTGTCGTAAATCCAGCCGTGCAACGTGGTGTCGTGGCCGTTGAACTGGAGGAAATCAAAATCGGTGCTGACTTCGGAGACTAGAGCGGCGAGGGCATAGCCTAGAATTGCGTTCATCCCGAAAACCAGCCACGGCTCCGCGCCCCTGCGCCAGCCGCGTACATCCACCCACCAGTAACACGCCGCCAGCGCCAGCAGCGCGCAGCCGCCGGTGAACAGCACGAACGAACTGGTCCACAGATTCTTGTTGATGGGAAAGAACGGATTGACCAACTCCCCGGCGATGATCAACGCGACGCCCGCGCCGGCCAGGCCCTGCGCCTTGCGTCCCGCTGCGCGGTCCGAGCGCAGCCATTCGCCGGCCAGAATTCCAATCAGCAGCGATGCGATGGCCGGCAGCGTGGAGAGAAATCCTTCCGGATCCCAGGTCACCGATTCGGCCCACAGGTGATGGCCTAATAGCGCGCGGTCCACGTAAGCGGCGAGGCTGTCTTCCTTGCCAAGGTGTCCCGCGCCGTAGCCCGGCACGGGCACAAAGGTCATCACCGCCCAGTAGCCCACCAGCAGCGCGATTGCGACGCCAGCGGTGACGCGGATGTTTGCGCGCACACGAGCGGGGCGATCCACCGCGGCAGGCTCGCTGTGGAAGGTCGCCAAATAAAGCAGTCCTGCGACGAGATAGCACAGCGCGATGCGCTGCAGCACGCCCATGATGCGGATCGTCGAGAGATCAAAATCCGGGAAGCCGTTCAGGAATAGCCCAATGGCAAAAATCAGCGCGCTGCGACGAACGACGTGCAGCGCCAGCGCCCGGCGGGTGATCCCGCGCGCCACCCGCGAGGCAAACGAAAGCGTCAGGGAAACGCCGACGATGAAAAGAAAAAAGGGAAAGATCAGGTCGGTGGGAGTCCAGCCGTTCCATTCGGCGTGCTCCAGCGGCCAATAGATATGGCCCCAAGAGCCGGGGTCATTCACCAGAATCATCGCGGCGATGGTTACGCCGCGAAATATATCCAGCGAGACCAGCCGCCCGGGACGCACCGAAGCTGCGGATGCCGGCGAAACTCGCACGGGCGCAGCAATGGTTTCCGCGGTGGCGATGGCCGGGTCCTCCAATGGCGGGGATAGTACAGCAGCAAAGCGGGCGCCGCAACGGCGCTCCCGCGAGGGTGTTCACAAAAAAGCGTGGCCGGGAGGGGGAACCCGGCCACGCTAGTTGCCAGAGGGAAGAAACTGTGCGATTTCGTTTCGAGCTTGGGCGCGATCTCGTCTTATCTAGTCTAGTGATACGCCAGGTTATGAGCGCCGCAGAAGAGCGACGAAACGAAGCTGGCGCTCTGCGGAGCCCACCACATGCGCCGCATCCAATTGTGCCGGCTATACATCATTTTGCGGCCAACGTAATCGAGGGCCACGGGCGCCACCTGGATCGCCACATACAGCGATCCATTGCCGGCGAAGGGCTTCAGCAGGGGATTCATTTCCTGTGCGCCGTCGTGGGTGATGGTGTAGCGCGTGGACCAAGCGTCAAACGTGGCCGCGCCGCTGGAGGCGATGATCAGCCCTCGCCACATCAATTCCTTGCGGCGATTCTCGGCGCGCAAATCCTGAACCGATACCGTGTAGGGGTTGGCTGCCTTGATGAAAGGCGCAGACTCGGGAGCAATATTGACCGGCGCCAGCGGCAATGGGGCGTCGGGAAGCTCGGCGCTCGGATCGGCTTCGGGCTCAGCGGCGGCAGCAGACTCAAGGGAATCGGTTACCGTGGGCAAGGGAAGCTCGGTGTCCAGCATGATGGCCGAGGCCGACACTGTGGCCGGATTGTCGGCTGCATTTTTGGCCGATAGCGAGACCGTGCTGGCGAGCTGCGGATGTAGCAAAAGTAAAGCGGCTGCGAGAAACATTTACCTATCCTCAGTACGTCACAGATGCCTGGCTGGTGGCTTACTGCGACGTGAGCCTAGGTTAGGATTTGGCCCCGCCGAAGGCTATGGAGCGGTAGTCCCGATTCTCTTGGGACGACAGTTTTTCGCGCCTTGGGACAATAGTCCTAGGACTGTCGGGCTAAGGTGTTTTCACCCTGAAAGGCGGCTTTGGGCAATCTCCAGTTGTTCCCATAATCAATTGATTCTACTGCCTTACTGCGTATTCAAGGGGACGTCCGGCATGTCCTGAATGGCGATTTTGCCGTCCGGCGTGTGGCCCAAAGTAGGGGCGTAAAGTCCCACCTGCTCGCGCCGCCACCAGGCACCCGTCTCGCGACGCTCGGCCCGGCTGGTGAACCAGTATTGCCATAGGATCGCTCGAATCTGGCTAGGGGGATGCCCGCCAAAGGGGTCCTTGGCGAACAGGGCCAGCACGTCCGGCTCGCCGGCCAGCAGGCGCAACTCGACGCTGGCGACCCAGCGGTATTCCTGCCAGGCGCCCAGGGAGGCGAACCACAGGTTCCAGTCAAAGCGCGGCTGGTAGGGGGCATAAATTCGAGGGGCAGCGTGGACGTCCTGGGGCTTGTTGCGGAAGGGATAGGCGGTCCAGGTTTTGCCGCCGTCGTTGGAGCCCTGGAATTCGATTTCGTAGCGCCCGCGGGTCATCACGGCGAAGAGGCCGAATTCGTTAGCGAAGCGAAACGGTTCCAGGGTGCGAATCGGGCCGGCGGGAAGGGGCGCGTCGGGAACCAGCATGAGGATGAGCAGCGCGGTGGTGGCGTAGAAGATCCACGTCAGGAAAAAAGCCTGCACGCCCAGGCGCAAGCCGGATCGCCAGCTCGACGCAGCATCCGGCGCCGGTTCGGGCGCGGCAGCCGAGGCCCGAGCGGCGGGACGCAGATTCTGCGGGAGCATCCCGGCCAGGAATTTGTCGTCGAGCAGAAGAACGGCCAGCACCAGAACCAGGTAATTGAGGAATGCGTAGTTGCTGGTCACGACGACGCCTATCTGCCACGCGGTGAGAAAGAAGAACATGACGATGCGCGACGGGCGCGGCAGGAAAATAGCGAAGATCAGCACCAACTCCAGAGCCAGGGTGATGAACGCCGTTGCGGCATGAAACGCGTGCGGCAACTGGTGCGCGTACCAGGAGACCCACGTGGGCAGCGGGCCATTTTGATAATACTCATCCATGGCCGTGAAATTGCGCCACTCCGGATCATGTCCCAGGATTTTGGCGATTCCCGACTCGAAGTAGATGCGGAACATCAGCCAGATTAGCAAAAAGCGGCTGGCGCGCGAGGGCGGATCGGCCGCTCCCCATTTCGGCCGCCATCCGGAAGGCACGAAGAACAGGCTGATGAATCCGGCTTCCAGCAGCATGCCGTCGGACTGGTAGCTGGCGAAATCCTGCGCCGCGGCTATAAAGGAAAGAAACGCAACGATGCAAACCGCCAGCATGGCGCGCGGGGCAATATTCAGAACCAGTAGCACTGCCGCGATCATTCCCACAATGCACACGGCCATCAGAAAGCGGTCGCTCGACGACCACCAAAATACGGTGGGCGCGTAGCGGAAGCGCCAGACTCCGAAGACGCGCGCGACCTCCGCCAGGTAGTTGCGCGCGGGCAGGATGCCGTTCGGGCCGATCAGGCCGCGAATCTGGTACACCAGGGAATAAAACGCGGAAAAGAAAATTAACCCGAGGGCGCGCAGGAACAGCCAGCGAGCCGCGAGATAGCCGGGCAGTCTAAAGTCAGGTTCGAAGAGGCGGTTGAGAAATTTAAGGACGGCCCTGAAATCGAATGGCATTGCCGGCCATTATACAGAGAGTCCGGCAACGCACCCGAGCCAGGATTCTAAGCTTCATCCAATTCGTCGTATTCATCCGGCTTGGGCATGCGCTTGGGGCCGTAGAAGCGGGTGCGGCACTTGCCGCAGCGGTAGGGGCGATACGGCAGAAACAGCAGGACCCAGAATTCCAGAAGGCGTCCGCGCTTGGTGCGATGCACGTGATCGCTGCCGCACAGAGGGCAACTGCGCTCCTCGGTGTACGCGAATAGGCCCAGTACGCGTTTCATTGGCAAGGCATGATAGCGCTGCGCCCTTGCCGTAGCAATGAATTGGCCCATTGGGTTATGGAAAAGACAACCTTGCTGCCCTAAATCGACGCCAGCAATTCCAATGCGCGGTGCCGCAGCTTGCCGAGGCCGCGATTCACGGAATGCGTGCGGGGCAGAAAGCCCAGCACGGGAGGCCGGCGAATGGCCAGGCGATTCAGGGCGATTTTCAGGCGCTGGTCGTGCGGCGCATAGCGCAGGCCGCGCACCAAAGTGTCGGCAGCGTCCTCCTTGCGGTCGGCAGCGACGTACACTTCGGCGAGATTCATGTACAGTTGCGCCTGGCGCCGGCTCATGCGAATGGCGGAGCGGCACAGCTCTTCCGCCTCGGCCCATTTCTGCTCGGTGGCCGCGATGGCCACACCCATGTAGGAAATGTAGAAAGGATTGGCGGGTTCTTCCTCGAGGGCGCACTGCAGATGAGGTAGGGCCCGGTTAGCATCGCCTCCGCGCAAGTACGCGAGGCCGGCGCGAAATTCCTGGAACGCCTCCACCTGGATCATGTTGATGTCCTCCCACTGGGCTGGGTCCGCGGGGCCGCCGGACGCCATACCGCGCCGGCAATCGCCAGACCTTACTTCGTCAAACCTTACAAAGGAGATTAGATTTGAGGGGCGAAACGGACAACTGCACGAACGGACAGAAGAAGGACAGTGACGCGCGGGCAGGAGAGGCGTGGGAAAGAAAATTCCCTCGCGGGGTTGGCCAGCATTTCTCAGCAGAACTTAGCCCGAGAGGGCGGCGGAAATAGCCCGCAAGGTGGTGGCGAAAGTAGCCCGCAAGGGCGGCAGATCCTAGCCCAGCGCGTCAGCGCTGGGATTTTTCGCAGGCGCCGCGCCAGCCCCGGAGGGGCGGCACTTCGCACTGACATACGAGCCCGGTGCCGCCCCCTCCGGGGCTGGCATCGAATTAACGGCGCATTCCCCAGGACTGACGTCCTGGGCTACGGTCTGCCGCGCCTCCGGCGCTGTCGCTTCTGTGAGAAATGTGGGTTAGTGCGGGCAGGCTAGCGGTTAAAGCGGGACCACTCGCGCAGGCGTTCGGCTACGTTGACGACGATTCCCAGGACCGCGAGGTTGCCAAACACACCGGCGATCTGGTCGGCGCTCACCTTGATCAGGCGGACGGGCGCGCGGCGGCTTTCCCCGCACAGTCGCCAGAGCTGCCGGAAATAGAGGAAAATCACGTTGGAGGAAAGCTTGGACTCTCCCACCGCCCGCGGGCGGAAAATGTAGGGAACTTCCTTCACCTTGGGCGAGCGCAGCTTGGCCAGGATTTCCAGCAGGATTTTGAACCCGCTCTCGCCGAGCTGGTCTTGCACGCGGTCGAAGTCCTTGCGCCAGACCAAAAAATAGCCGGACATCAGGTCCTTCACTTCGAATCCCAGCAGAATTTGCGCGCTCTTGTTGGCGCACCAGGATTCGAAACGGCGCCAGCGGCTCCATTTGGCGAACCCTCCGCCCTTGACGTGCCGGCTGCCCACCACCACGTCCACGCCGCTCTGCAGTTCCTCGACCATGCGCGGGAGAATGGAGGGATCGTGCTGCAAATCGGCGTCAATGCAGGCGAGGATGTCGCCCTCAGCGGCGGCAAAACCGTCCACTACAGCCAAGCCCAGGCCGGGATTCTTCGTGCGGCGGAGGAAGCGGACGCGGGGATCTTTGCGGGAAATTTCTTCGGCCACCGACCAGGTGAGATCGGGGGAGTCGTCGTCTGCGATGAGGATCTCGAAGTCGAGGCCGGCGAGGGTGCGCTCCAGTTGCTCGATGAGCGCGGGAATATTCTGCGCCTCGTTCAGTGTCGGCGATATGACGCTGAGTTTCATACCCCTGAAGCTTATTCCCCCCGTGCCAAAGTGGAAACGGAATTGTGCCTTGCCTTCCGGCAAAAGGCAATGTTGGAGCGCGGCCCTGTTGCGGCGGCTCAGGGGGACTGTTCTTGGGACGCCCTCCAACCCATTCTAGAAGCTAAGTTTAACACTAGCCAACAGGCGCCACAAGCCGCAAAAATCACGACCACCGGATCGATCGGATGGCGGAAACGCCCGTCGTCCTGGTGGGTCAGGTAGTAAACGATGGGAAAAAAGACCAGGGGAAACACCAGCGGCATGGCCTGCTCCCGGCGGTAGCGCAGCGCCCAGCCGAGCCCGATAAATGCCAGCACGGAAATTGCCGAATAGAAAAGCACATCGGGCAGTCCCGATTCGCTGAAATTCCAGGGAGGGGGAAACTCCCACATGTTGGTCCAGGTGTAGAGAACGCGCCGCAGACTTTGCCCGATGTAGAAGAGCGGCTGGTCCTCGATTACGCGCGCGGCCTCGCGCTGCTTCTCGGCCATGTAGGCGGGCTCGCCGACGCGCTGCAGCTCTTGCAACTCCGCCAGATTGGAACCGGGAGTCTCATCCCAGTTGGATGGGCGGCTGGTGTCGCTGCTGTTCCCGACCATCACTTCCAGGCCGAAGTTGCCGCGAAAGGCTACAAAGCGCCCGTAGATCGCCGAGCAGCGCCAGACCCAGGGCGTGACTCCGGCGAAGAAAATCAAAGACGACAAAATGATCGGGCCGAGGCGCAGTGTGCCGGCACGCCACTGCCGCACGAAGATCCAGCCTCCCAGAAACGGCAGCACCGAGAGATCGTTGGCATTGGTTAGCGCTGCCACGGCCCACAGCAAGCCATAGCCGGTCCAGGCGGGATAGTTGGACGAGCGCTCCAGTTTTAGCGTGCAGAGAACCAGCAGCGTCAGCAGCAGCGTTCCCAGAACGGTATCCCAAATCCAGGCGTTCGAACCAGCAATGGAGTGCGGATACAGCGCCCAGGCCCATCCGGACCAGGCCGCGATGCGCGGCCCGAACTGCCGCCGCGCGATGAAAAACACCGGCAGGCAGATCAGCGCCGCCATCACATTATTCAGGACCAGTGCCGCCGTGGTGGAAGCGGCGGTAAAGATTCCGAACAGCTTGAAGACGCCGGCCAGCACATAGCCGTACACCGGCCCCACCATCGCAGTGGGTCCAGTCGGAACCGGAAATGGGTCGGCAAATCCCCCGCCGGTCAAAATGGACCTGGCGATGCGCTCGTATTCCCGCGCGAAGATGGTGTGGCCGCCTTCCATGCCGGGGAGGTAGTGATCGCGGGCCGGATCCAGCAGGTTGGGAGAGGAAAAATGCATGACCAGCAGGCGGATGGCTAGCGCTACCGCCACCATGGTCCACACCGATGAGAAAAGACCAAGGCTCTCCGCGCCGGCTGGACTCGCTGCTTCCGCTGCGGTTAAAGGTTTATTCCTGGCGAGCAGTTGAGCCTCTGATGTTTTGGATCCCCCTGCAAATGCCTGGCATCCGCGCCCAGACGGCCCAAAACGTGATCGACATCGTATACTAGCTGGTATCGCATTGGAATAAATTCCTGGCTGCTGCTGCAATT
This sequence comes from uncultured Acidobacteriota bacterium, assembly GCA_963788345.1. GTDB lineage: Bacteria > Acidobacteriota > Terriglobia > Acidiferrales > UBA7541 > Palsa-295. The sequence goes on from CAWBGW010000077.1 coordinate 9,850, forward strand.
CGCAACGCCCCGCTTCATCAAGATCGCTCATCTGCAGTAGGAGCTGGGAAGCCTTCTAGTTGGAGTTAGTTCCGCCCTGAAACGGCGGCGGAAAAACTCTGCCCTCCATTCGCCGGACCACAGCGACCTGGCCGCAGGGTCAGGTTTCCTAGGCATTAATGCCAATCAAGCGCCATACCGATCATTAGGAGGTTGAGGGGGAGCCGCCGGCGTCCGTACTCTGGTGGTATCCATCGAGCCATCATCTCGCAGGATGCCTGGATTCGGTTTCAGTTCCGTACGGGAGGAAGAAATGAGAATCAAGCTGGCGCTTCGCATGGCGCCTTTGGCGTTGTTTCTGGCGGTCGCTTGCTGCGGTGTGTCGTTCGCTCAAGCGCATGGCGGTGAGGTAAACGGCGGCGCTTTTTCGAGCGTAGGCGTCGGCGTGCAGCTTTCCACGCTGGGCGTGGGAATCGAGGCGGACACGCCACTGGTCCACCACTTCAATCTGCGCGGCGGATTCAACATGTTCCGCTACAGCCGGCCCATCACCAACGACGGGATTCAGTACCAGGGGTCTTTGCGGTTTCAATCGGTGGAGGCGCATCTGGATTACTATTTCCTCGGCCCCTTGCACGTCAGCCCCGGCATCCTGCTCTACAACGGCAACTCGATGAGCGCGACCGCGGTGGTCCCAGGAGGGCAGAGCTTCTCGCTCGGGGGCACCTCGTATCAAAGCAGCGCGGCGTATCCGGTGAACGGCTCCGGACTCATCGATTTCGTCAGAGTTTCGCCGACGATTATGCTGGGAATCGGCACCCTGGTGCCGCGAAACGGAAGGCACTTCGGCTACATGGCCGAAATCGGCGCGGCCTATGTGGGACCAGCGAATGTGGTGCTGAACATGACCGGAAGCGTTTGCGATCCGACGGGAGTTAATTGCCGCACGATTGCCAGCGATCCCGCGGTGCAGGCCAACATTCAGGCGCAGCAGAACAAAATCCAGAACGACATCTACCCCTACCGGTTTTATCCGATCCTTTCCGTGGGCTTCGGGTATCGGTTCTAAACCCGCAGGCCCACCGCCCATAGAGAATGTTTCACGTGGAACGATGTGGAAAATCCTTCGAACACGGATTTGGCGGACTTAGGGGTGCCCGCGGAAATGGATAGGAAATGCTTGCCACTTCTTTTCGTTGGACTGGTGTTCTTGACGGTTGCGGCCCCAAGCAAGGCGGCAACCTACGACGGACGATGGTGGCTGTCTGTCGACCAGCGACAGCAAGATGGCTTTGTGCATGGTTTCGTCGTTTGCTACTCGAATTTGGTGGATCCTAAACTGTTCCAGGAGTCCTACCGGACCTACACTACGAGATTGAACGGATACCTGCAGGCACATCCGGAATCACAACCGGAACCAGCCGAAGCCACGCTCCGCAATATCGCCGGTCGACCATTTGCAAAACCTGTTCATAGGCCCGCGCCTAATGAAACACCCAAGGAATATACGGCGAAATGGGGTGCAAATAACGATGGCGATGAGTGGCGTGGAGCAACCTCATGGAATTTGGGCTATGTCGAAGGTTTCTTGGAGTGTTATTCGCGGCACACAAAATCTGAATACGGGACTTTTTCCAAACCGCCCGAGTGGTATGCGAACGCCATCGCCAATTGGTATGGCGTCAGGGCAGACGATCCAGCAGAAATCAATGCCAGTAGGGAAAACGACAAAATTCCAGAGGTTCTTTTTCGCTTTCGTGACAAGCCAGAAGCCAAGTAGCGCCTGCGCCGTTCGCATCGATCCGCTCACCGCCGGCTCGAGCCGCCAGTTCCAATCCGAGGGATACAGCAGCCAATCCTGCAAGTACGAGCCATGCACCATGCGCGGCTCGCCGATCGCTCCGCGCCGCACCAGAGCGCGCGCTTCCTGGCACATCGGGTAGTAGCGCAGATTGTGCGCCACGGCTCCGGCGCGCCGTTCACTTCGCGCGAGATCCACCAGCGCCGCCGTCTCGCGCGAATTCATCCCCAACGGTTTTTCGCACAGCACGTGCTTCTTCGCTTTGAGCGCAGCCTCCGCTTCGCCAAAGTGCAAATGGTTCGGAGTGCATATGTGCACCACGTCCAGACTCGTATCGCCCGCAAGTTCTTCGAGCGAACCGTACCCGCGCTCGATTCCCAGCGCTTTGCGCTGCTCCTGCGTCCGCTCCGGCGAACTGCCCAAGCACTCCCGCTAGTTCAATTCCCAACCGCCGCAGCGCCTCCACATGCGCCCGACCCACAAATCCAATTCCAATCACCGCTGCTCGCATCGCTTCCACCTTTCGTTGACGTAGAGTATTGCGCATACCGGCTTTGCTGCAAGTAGCGCTGGAATTTCACAGTCGATTTGTGCGAGCGTGGGGGCGCAATTGGAAGCTCGCCATCGCAAGAAGGAGGATATATGGCCGACGGCATCGTGCAAGGCACGGGGTCACCCACCGGAGCAGATTCTGAGCACGCAGACCGCAGAACATTCCTGAAAACAGTCGGCGGCGCGGTCGCTGCCGCAGCCGTGACGGGCTCTGGCGCCCCAGCCGCCTCCGCTGCGGTGGCCCGGCAAACGGGCGGCGACTCGCAGTCTCGCGGCCCCGCGCGCAAAATTCCGATCGGCATCTTCGATCCCGTCTACGGCGACCTTTCGCTCGACGCCATGCTCGACAAAATCAGCGCTCTCGGCCTCGAGGCGATCGAGGTCGGCACCGGCGGTTACCCCAGCAATTCGCACTGCCCGGTCGACGACTTGCTCGCCGACTCCGGCAAGCTCAATGCGTGGAAGAAGAAATTCGAGCGACCACAACATCCGCGTCGCCACGCTGAGTTGCCACGGCAACCCCGTACATCCGGACTCGGCCATCGCGCAGCGCGATGCCGACACGTTTCGCCGCACCGTCCTGCTGGCGGAAAAGCTCGACGTCAAAGTGATCGTCGGATTTTCCGGCTGCCCCGGCGCGAACCCCACCGACAAAAATCCCAACTGGATCACCTACCGCTGGCCCGACGAATACGGGCACGCGCTCGACTGGCAATGGAAAGAGAAAGTGATTCCTTATTGGCAGCAGGCGGCTGCCTTCGCGCGCCAGCACGGAATCCACAGGCTCGCGCTGGAGATGCACCCGAATTTCACCGTCTACAATCCCCGCACGCTGCTGAAACTCCGCGAAGCCGTCGGCGAAGAAATCGGCGCGAACTGCGACTTGAGCCACCTTTTCTGGCAGCAATGCGATCCTGTCGAAGTGATTCACTTGCTCGGAAAACAGAACGCCATCTTCCACGCGCACATGAAGGACACGGTCCTTTACAAGCACAACGTGGAGCAATACGGCGTGCTGAATTTCGCGTTCGATACGAAAGATTTGCCCGAAGCCTCCGCGAACTTCCGTGCCGTCGGTTACGGCCACGGCGCGCAATTGTGGAAGGATATTGTGCGCGCCTACATGGACGTCGGCTACGAGGGCATCCTCAGCATCGAAAATGAAGATCCGACGCTCACCGGTGAAGTCGGCGTCGAACGCGCCGCGTACGTCCTGAAGAATGTCCGCGCCGAACTTCTCGCGGAACCCAGCTAAGATGAACCGTCGCCACTTTCTCGAATCGGCGGGCGCGGGAATTCTCGCCGCCCGGTTCGGCGCTTTCGCGCGCGCCGAGCGAAAACTTTCCGCGATCGGCCTGCAGCTCTATTCCGTTCGCGATGAGATGAAGCGCGATTTCGACGGCTCGCTTCAAAAGGTAGCCGCGATCGGATACACGGAAGTCGAATTCGCAGGCTATTTCGATCGCTCTCCGCGCGATGTTCGGGCCGCCCTCGATCGCGTCGGCCTGCGCGCGCCCTCCACGCACATCTCTTTCGACCAGATCGAAAAAAGTCTGCCGGCAATTCTCGACGCCGCGCACACAATCGGCCATGAATACGTTGTTTGCCCGTCGGTTGACGCGAACCGGCGCGGCACGATTGACGACTCGAAGCGCGTGGCGGAGTTTTTCAACAAAGTGGGCGCCGACACCAAAAAGGCCGGCATCCAGTTCGCGTACCACAATCACGCTTTCGAATTCGAGCCGGTAGGCGCGACGATGTTCTACGACGTTCTGCTCGCCGAGACCGATCCGCAGCTTGTGAAGTTCGAAATGGATTTGTACTGGGTCGTGAAAGGCAATCAGCGGCCGCTCGATTATTTCGCGCGCTATCCCGGCCGTTTTCCCATGGTCCACGTGAAGGACATGGACCACACGCCCGCGCGCGGCCAATCGGACGTCGGGCGCGGCATCATCGACTTCAAGGAGATTTTCAGGCACTCGGAACAGGCCGGCATCCGCCACTACTTCGTCGAGCAGGAAGATCTTGCCGACCCTTGGCCCAGCATGAGAATCGATTTCGACTATCTGCGGGATTTGCGCTTCTAGGCGCACCCGCGGAGCAGATGTTGTAGAATCGGGCTCCCGGCCATGCGGTTTACTCAATTCTGTTACTTCGACTTTTTCGGAACCCTGAGAGGAGAAATCTAAATGCGAAAGAAACTCGCTTGTTGTGCAGCGCTTGTTGTAGCAGTTGCGGTACTCACACTTCCCGGCTTGTCTCGCCAGCAGGATAAGAGCAAACGTCCGAGCCCGCCGGCCAAAGCCGTATGCACGCTGCCGGACGGCAAAAGCATCACCACGGACTATTCCAGCCCGCGGCTCAAGGGGCGAAAGATAATCGGCGGCCAGGATCCTTACGGCAAGCCATGGCGCGCGGGCGCGAACGAAGCGACTACCTTCGTCACCACCGCGGACTTCACCGTTGGCGGCAAGGTCGTGCCTGCGGGCAACTACACTATCTTCGCGATCCCTTATGCTGATAAGCCGTGGACGCTCATCATCAGCAAGAAAACCGGCGAGTGGGGCATTCCGTATCCCGGCGAGCAATTCGACTTGCTGCGCACGGACATGCAGGTCTCGGCGCTTCCATCGCAGGTGGAGAACTTCACGATCGCCTACGACCAGGCCAGCGGCGGCTGCACGTTGCGCATGGATTGGGATATGACCCGCGCCTCGGTAACCTTCACCGAGAAAATGTAGAGGTAGTGGTGAGTGGCGAGTGGCGAGAGACCTAGAGAGTGTTCGCCTGGGTTTCGCCTGGGGAATATACCCCCCCTCTACCCTACGGTAGATTAGATCGGGCCGCTGGTGAGTGTTTTCAATCATTTGCGACCATTTCTAATCCCGGTTCGATTTCTAGAATCTCGGCAGGGGGAGAAAGGGAGGCGAAGGTGCCTTCGCGCGAGGCTTCGGCGCCCCTCGATGGGGGCGGGTGATGGGATTTGTTGTTCATGTCCAAGTTTCCGGCTGCAGGGTATCATATAGTTACTACGTTGTCAAGACCCAGTACTGTAAGAAACAGTCAAAAGTTGGCAGTCGAAAGTCGAAAGGTAAGAACAACTATAGTCCTTCACTTAAAAAAGCGGCCCCGAGCTGCCTTTGGTAGTGTTCTACAAACTTTGTTTCCGAGCTGACAACGCGATTCGCATCAGCATTAGGCCGGCATTGGAAGGCGTTTGCTTCGCGCTGCCAACGCCAGGAGCCCCAGTAGTCCAGGGCCGAGCAGAAGCAAACTGGCTGGTTCTGGAACCGGGGCGGAGGATGACGTCGTCACGACCGGAGGTTCCAGGTTCTGGTCGCTGGCGCCGTTGAGGATGAAATCGGAGGGCGCGAGCGCGCCGCCCGTCAGATTCAGCACCAACATGGCTCCCGTGCTCGTATCGTCGGAGTAACAAAGGGTAAGCGTCGAGTTGCAGATTTCCATGGCGAACGTATCGGGCGTCCCACCGGGGAAATTGTCCGTGATATTCAGGAGGAACGAGAGCGACGAGCCCGGCGTGAAATCCTGCGTGAAGATCGCGGTGGAGAGGCTGCTGTCATCCATCGCGATGGCGCTTGTCAAATCGCCGCTGACGCCTGTCGACCCCAGATAGTCGGGCGTTCCCTGCGCGGTGCCGCCGCCGAACGTGAATCCGGAGAGCGTCGCGGAGTTGTCGACGACGCCGTCGCCGTCGGTGAGCAGGAAGGCGAGAACCTGCGTTCCCGACAGCGACGAAGTGTTGAGCGAGACGTCGAACGAGTCGGCCCTGGCAGATGCTGCCGCCAGCGTGACACATATCACAACCAGAGCGACGATCTGAAGCATTCGGTTGATGCGCATTTCTGTTCCTCCTATTTGTCTTTACCCTTTTACCTTTACCTTGCGCCCGGTCCGGCCAGCACGCGCGTGGTGTAAGTGATGGCGGCGTGGGTCGGATCGGTGAATTGCAGTGCAAGCGTGACGCTTTGTCCTGCTGTGAGACTCACGGGCGATGTAGCGAAGGAGCTTGTCGCCGCCACGCCTTGACCCGCCGTGACGCCACTCGAATTAGAGAGTGCCGCGTTGGCGCTCAAGCCGTCGAGGACCAGCGAAACCGGCCCGATGATCGGGAACGGCGCATTATCAGTGAGCGTCACGTTCTGTGCGTAACGCCCGGTGGCAAGATTCAGCACGAACCCGCTTCGCGTCACCGTGATGTAGGAGGTGACGTCCACCACACAGTTGCACAGGGCAAAGTTCGCGGTTACAGTCTGGGCCTCAAGCATCACGATTGATGTGGATGCGCCCTGCTGATTGCCCACATTTCCAGACCAACTGACGAAGCTGTAGCCGGGATTCGGTATCGCTTGAAGCGGAACGATTGAGCCGACCTGATAGGTATAGTCGCCAGGCGCGGGTGTGGCGGTTCCGCCCGCCGCCGGCGAGACCTGGACGACCAATGCCCTCGGGTTTGGAATAACGACCTCATTACTACCGCAAGTATCTATAAAGCCCCTACTCACGCACAATTCAAACGCGCCGATGTCGAAACCGCCCATCTCCGGACGGAATTGGCCGCGCTGATCCCGCCCGACAGACGTACCCGGATCAGCGGTATTCCATGCCGGAGTGTTTGCGGCAATGGCCATCGTAGGTGTGTAGCCGCCATTGTTTTGCAGCGGCCCGAGTTGCGGATCGTCGGTGGAGACGACGCCTTCGCAGTTATTGTTGTTCTGAATCAGATTCCCGGCACCATCAGCGCCGACAGAGAAACCGCTGGCGATCCAGCATTCGTTTTCCGCTTCCGTCAGGTTCCCATCCGCGTCCATGGAACCATTGTTGAAGATGATTGTGTTATCGAGGACAAGGGATGTCGGGGCATCTGCGGACGTCTGGACCAAGACGATGCCACCGCCAGAGCCCGTGCTCTGGTTGTTGGCGATGGTGGCATCAATCACCGTGAGCTGGCCGTTCGCGGAAAAGATCGCGCCGCCAGCGTCCGCTCCGTTGTCCGCGGTTCCGCCTCCGGAGACGCCTCGTGTCACGTAGTTGTTCGTGAAGGTGGTGTTTTCGATTGTTATTGTGCCGCTGTCATTGAAAACGGCGCCACCCAAAGCCGCGCCACCGCCTCCGTGAAACAGGTCCGCATTGCCACCAAACATGCCGCCGAGGCCCGGTTGGCCCAAGCCTGAAGTGCTTCCACCAGTGGCCGAGCCGCCACCTCCTCCGAATCCGCCATTCCCGCCCGTCGATCCCTGCGTGGTTCCGTGCCACCCTGAGCCGGCGCCACCTCCGAATCCGCCTCCTCCTCCATTTCCACCATTTTGGCTGCCACCGCCGCCACCGCCTCCGTACCCACCTAATCCGCCAGTGTTGCCCATAAGATCGCTTTGCGGAAGGTCGAGGATAAAACCCGGCGTATTCTCAAATGGCAAAGCAAGGCCGGGTAAGAGCCCCTCACCACCACCTCCGCCGCCTCCACCCATACATCCGTTGAAGCCCGATGTACCGGTGCCCGTGATTTCGCCCAGATCAGGGAAAAACCGGACGCCCTGGCCACCCTCGCCGCCGCAGTAAACCGTGGCTCCAGTCAGGGTGACGGTTCCGCCTCCGCCACCTCCGCCGCCGAAATAAAAAAATGAACCGAACGGCGCGCCTATAATGCCCCCTGATCCTCCGTCAGTACTCGCGCCGCCGCCTCCGCCCCCAGCGCCGGAGACCAGACCGGACACGTCGGTTATATTCGTTCCGCCGCCATTGCCTCCCATGCCCCCACCGCCGCCGCCCCCGTCGGAATCCGGTCCTCCATTGCCGCCGACTGAACCGTTGCCATCGAACGTACTGTTCTGGATTGTCACGGCACCGCCAAAGTTGTAGATGGCGCCGCCTGCTCCCATGCCACCGCCGCCACCATCCGCTCCGTTACCTCCCTGAGCCAAGAATCCTTTCACATACACGTCCTCGAGAGTCAGTTGGCTGCCGTTGCCCCCCAGGGCAAAAAGCCGTGCCGGGTGGACGCACTCTGTTTGACCCGGGCCGAGACACAGGGGCAGCCATTCTAAGGTCGCCCCGTAGCCGTCAATCGTTAGGTTCGAAGTGATGATGGGAGTGGCGGTCGGTCCCGCGAAATTTCCGGTATCTTCTGCGGGAAAGTTCAATTGGAGGACTTGTCCGACAGGAAGGACGATGAGGTCGTTCCCGCTTCCGGCTACGCATTGCGTGGTGACGAATTGAGGATTTCCGGTGAAGTCGTAACCGGTGACTGCCTGGTTGTTGTGAAGATTTGACGAGTAGATGGCTTCCTTGAGGGAGCAGCCGCCGGTGCTGCTGATTTTGTCGTCAAGAGTGGTGACGTAGATGATGTTGGCTGCGGTGCGCTGCGCGAAACCGAGAGTGAAGAACAGGATTGTGGCCAGCGCTCCCCATTGGCCGCGACGGGATTGGAAGTGGACAACGGCGTCCAACACGGGCCTCACGAGCCTGATGCGCATTTCTATTCCTCCCGTTTACCTTGCGCCCGGTCCAACCAGCACGCGCGTGCTATAGGTGATGGCGGCCCTAGTGGGATCTGTGAACTGCAGCGTGAACGAAGCTTTCTGTCCCGTTGCGAGGTTGACGTTTACATTCAGGTACGGACTGCCGGCCGGCGACTCCAGCGAGTCAGTTGTTCCCGTCGCGTTAAAGAGCGCTGCATCGCTACTCAAACTATCGAGCACCAGCGAGATCGGGCCGGTAATTGTGTTGGGCGAGTTGTTGGTTACGGTGACGGTTTGCGAGTAGCGGCCGGTGGCCAAGTTCAGCACGAAGCCGAGGCGCGTGACGGTAACGGAGTTGCTCACGTCCGCGGCACACCCGCACGCGACGAAGTTCGCCGTCACGGTCTGCGGGTTGTCCATGGTCACCGTTGTCGAGGCGTTCGTCGGGTCGGCGACATTTCCGGTCCAGTCGACGAATTGGTAGCCAGGATTCGGCGTGGCCGTCAGGGCGGTCACGGAGCCGAGCGGCTCGTCATTTAACCCTGCGGGAGGAGTCGTGTTTCCGCCTGCGGGCGGCGAGACTTGCATGGTTAATGGCTCGGTTTCCGGGACGCCGAACTTAATGGGAGGACATGGCGTGACAAGGAGGTGAAATATTTTTTCGCACAACTCAAAGGCGCCGATATCGAAGAGGCCGTTCATTGCGGGCCGAACTTGGCCGCGCTGATCCACCAACAAAGAGGTAGCTGGAATCGGCGGTGTTCCACGCCGAGCTGGCTGTTGAAATTGCCATCGTAGGCGTGAAGCCGCCGTTGTCTTGCAGCGGCCCGAGTTGCGGATCGGCGGTTGCCACCACACCAAGACAGTTATCGTTATTCTCGATCAGATTGCCCGCGCCGCTGCCAGTTATTGAAAAACCGGCGAAGGCGCATTCGTCGGAACCGTTGTTGGAGATGATCGTGTTGTTGAGCGTAAAGAACGTGGACGCGTCTGGATCAGTTTGGATCAAGACAACGCCGCCGCCGGACCCCGAGCTATCGTTGCCGCTGATCGTGGCGTTAAGCACGGACAAGTGGCCGTTGAGGGAAAAAACAGCGCCTCCCGCATCCGCGCTGCCTGGCATTGGGCGTTGACGGCGTACATTTACGGCCGTTCAGGCCAACAGGCGCAAGCTCGGCGTGCGCTGCAACAGTTGGCGCAGTTGAACACGCGTCGCCACGTGGATCCGGCTACTCTTGTTGTAGCGTACGTTGGCATGGGTAATAAGGACGAAGCTTTCGCGTGGTTACAGAAAGCCTATCTGGAACATTCTTTTGTTCTCACCGCTCTCAAAGTGGACCCGCTGTTCGACGCGCTGCGCAGCGACCCGCGTTTTCAGGCATTACTGCGCAGCGTGGGGTTGACCCCGTAACCGATGTTGTCCGGCGGCTGCTGGTGGGACAACGACAGAAGCGTGGCACGGCCCCTGGCTCTTTAGCGCTCAGCGGTTTCGGATTTGAACGGCGGCAGTGCGCCATCCCAGAATGTGGAATTAAAATGGAAAGTGTGCCGAACGGGACATACCTCGGTCCTCCGCGTGACTAATGTGGTTGCTGTGCAGTGTGCTCCTGTCCGCGAAGGGGCATCACCGCACCTCGGAATTGCTCGGGATAGGAGACTCACGATGACCGCAGATCATAAGGCAGGAACCAGAGATCATAAGGTAGGAACGAACGGAGATCAAAAGGCGGGAGCGGCCAGAGGTTCTACGGCAGGAACGATCCTGGCGTTTGCTGCGGGGGCCGCTGTAGGTGCCGCAGCCGCTTTACTCCTCGCGCCCAAATCTGGAGAGGAACTTCGAGGCGATATTGCAGATGCTGTGAACGATGGAGCCAACCAAGTTCGCAGCGCAGGTAGAAATTTGAAGCAACGAGCGCAAGAAATCGTGGAATTGGCAACGGACACCGTACAGGATGCGCTCGGTGCCGGCGATGTGGCATACACAAAAGCGAAGAAGGCCTGATCCAGGCTTAAAACGGTCCCGATAAAACCGGTCACTCGATGTAGCTCAGGCCTTCGCACCTGAAGGCCTGTCGATTTTGCCGTTCGCTATTTCGTCCGCTGTCACCGCGGCTACCAGGCTAGCGTAGGGGTCAACGGCCGTGCCCTTCCACCATAGCTTTTCCGGCCCCAACTCGAAGATTGCAAAATGCAAATGCGGCGCGTGCGCATCCGCGTTTCCGGTGGATCCCACAAAACCAATGACGTCCCCACGCTCGACCCGCATTCCTTCCCGCAACCCTGCCGCGTACCGCTCCAAGTGCGCATAGTAGTAGCAATACGCTCCCGTTTCATCGAACTCGTATATTGTGATGCCGCCCCGGACGCTGAAGAACAGTTTGCGGATCGTTCCGGGCACCACCGCATGGACGGGAGTCCCTCTCGGCTCCATGATGTCGATCGCCTCATGCCGATGTCCGTTGTGAAAATCTCCGAACGTATCCTGCAGATTCGCGAGCGCGAGTCCGTTGATGGGCGGAGTCATCTCGAGAATGGTAGAGGTCCGGCCAACCGCAACGGCAAGGACCGCTGCGAAGAGCACGGCAATACCAACCCAGAGTTTCAAGCCTATTCGTTTTCTCATTGCTCGAACACGACTGGACGTCCCATCTGCCACCAGGCCGGCGACGCTGCTGGCGTCCCAATTTGTCATCCGCACGCACCCGTGAGACTTGGAATGGCCGATCTCCCCGGGGTCAGGCGTGCCGTGTATCCCGTAGTGCGGCTACGTTGATCCCCATCCATACAACGCCCACCGGATTGTTTGGACCCGCAGCGATCTGCACCGTGGCATTTGCGGGATTGGCGTCCCAGAACAAGTCTGGGTTGTAGTTATAGATTGGATTTCGCCGCACCTCAGTGATCTCCCAATGTCCGATGGGGAGCGGGTCGTGGTCGCTGCCGCTGGTCACCGGGGCGTAGAAAATGACCTGGCCTTTCTGGTCATACACCGACAGGCTCGATGCGCTCTTCGAGACAACCACCTTCGCCGCCTCAGCACGGGCCGGCGCGGTGTCCAACACGTTGGGAACGCGGATATGCTGTCCCGCCGTGAAACGGGCGCCGGGGTTCAGGCGCTTGAGCAAAGCCGGCGCCGAGTGGAATTTCGCGCTGAGCTCTTGCAGCACGGATGTGTAGTAGAGACCCGGCAGTTTCGCCTGCGCGGTCGCGTCTTGCGGAATCGTCTTGTTAAACGGCCCTGCGACGTCTGCCGCGGTGATCGTATAGAGGACGATCGGTTTCACCGTACCGGCGCCGAGCGCCAGGAGCAGCGCCTTGCGGCTCCGCGTGCCTGGAGCAAGCCCGCGCGCGGCCTGGAACGCCGCCAGCGCCTCGCGGCTGTTCTTTCCGCCCTGCCCATCGATTTCACCCGGCGAGAAGTCGGCGCGATCGAGAAGGACCTGCATTTCGAGCTCTGTAGGCGCAACTGACCGAGCTGACGGAGCCGGGCGTTTGGCTGCGACGGAGATGGATGTGCCAAGAACAATCATCATGCTTGCAAGGAAATACGGAAGGGTCTTGCGTGTGAATGACATGGCGCCTCCCAAAGCGACCAGGATTCAACAAACGCATCGTAGAGAATCCGAGCGACCGGCGATGCTCCCTTTTGTACAGTTCCAAAGGCAGTGGCGAGTGGCCAGTGACGAGTGGCGAGAGAGCTGGAGAGTGTTCGCCTGGGTTTCGCCGGGGCAAGATACCCCCTCTACCCTACGGTAGATTAGAAGTGGTCGCTGGTGAGTGTTTTCAGTCATTTGCATCGGTTTCTAATCGCGGTTTCGTTATTAGATTCTCGGGAGGGGAGAGAAAGGGAGGCGAAGGCGCCGTCGCCGAAGGCGGCACCCGGCAGAGACAACCGCCAAGTTATTCAGGGCACTCACCGTTCGCGGATGGTTCTTCCCCATTGTTTCTTCAAGAATCGACACGGCGCGGCGGAGAGCGCGTTCTGCAGCGTGAAGCTTGCCCGATTTCGCGTACAGCGCGCCCAGGTTCGCCAGCACGGCGCCTACTTCGCAGTGGTTTGGGCCCAGACTGCTGCGAAACCTGCGCAGAACGCGCAAGTATATCTTCATCGCGTCAGCGGTTCGCCCACAGTCGGTCAGGATCGCTGCAAGAGCCGCCTCGTCCGCGGCCAGCGGAACCGCATCGCGTGGGCGGATTCTCCTCCGTATCGCTATGCCGCGCTGCGCGAAACGCAGTCCTTGCGCGTAGCGCTGGCGTGCGTGCGCAATTCCTCCGAGGTTATGGTCGAGCGTCGCGACGAAATCGCCGCGATTCGAGCAATCACGCAGACTCAGCACCAACCTCAGCGCACGCCGATACATCCGGCTTGCCAGGGCAAACCGTCCGGTGTATTTGCACAGGACTCCAAAATCGTTCAGGAGTGCCGCGAGAAGGAGCGGGTCGGGAGGACGCGGGCTGTCGGCGAGTCGAAGCGCGCGGCGAAAAGCAGCCGTTGCCGCAGGGTAGTTTCCTAGGACTACGAGTCGCGACGCTCGCGAATGCAGCGCCGCAGCCCTTTCTCGGTTCCGCTGATGTTTTGCCAAAGTTTGCGAAGCTTGTGCCCGGCCATCCGAAACTGCTTTTTCTCGCTTTAGGCTAGCTTCGGACCTGCGACTAGTATCGCAGGAAGACTTCGTTGTGGTTTGCGGCTATCTTCAACGACTTCCGGGACCCGAGCGACTTCGCCGTTCGCAACTTCTTGCTGATTTTCTTCGCCATCGCACATCTCCTTTGAAATGCTTGAATCACCGACGTATGCTAAGTCCTGATTAACGGGGGTAACCGGAAAATTGCCCCCAAGTTTCCGGTTATCCGGCTATACGTCCATACGAAATTTGTGGGGAAAAATGCAAATGCGCCATAGTGGCCGGTGGGAGACCCTGGGCAATGCGCTTTCGCATCGCCACCATCAATCCAGCCAACCCAACCCCCGTCAGGGTGAGCGTAAGTGTGCCCGGCTCGGGTGCCGCTGTAGCTACAGCGGGCGAAAATTCAGCGAAATAACCCGCGCCACCAATTTCCGCTGCAAATTCGCCGTAGATGATAGCGGGGTGCGCCACATCCGCGATCCAGGGGTCGACCCCGGCGTTCATGGTAAAGAATAAGTCGCACAACCCCTCACCCTCATCAACACAGAAGACAGAAGAAGGACAAGCCATCGTCGGTCGTGGAATTAACGATGCCGGCGGTGCCCAACGCCGTCGCGATGGCCGCCCCCGCTTCAAAGGCCTCTCCGTTTGAAGCGAACGTGAGGTCGTCTGTGGAGCCGAATGTCACGTTGTAGAGGGTGGGATCGAAGCCGACAATTAAACCCGTGATTTCGGTTACGTACCCTCCCGATAGGACTACTGTATCGGCGTGAGCCGCTGTACTGCCCAAGGCTGTCATGAGCAATGCCATGGGTAACATCCACAAAGACTTTCGCATTTTTAGATGCTTGGCCGATTTACGTTTCTTGTTCGCAGGCATGATTGTTTCTCCGTAATGTAGATTTCAATCTCGCTCTTGTGTTCTGCAAACTTTGTTTCCGACCTGGGCCCTGCGTCATCAACCCGACAACGCGATCCCCATCAGCATGAGGCCGGCGTTGGAAGGCGTTTGCTTCGCGCTGCCAACGCCAGGAGACCCAATAGTCCAGAGCCGAGCAGGAGCAGGGTCGTCGGTTCGGGGGTTGCGACCGTCTCGAATACCCAGGACCCAGGGTCGTTGAGCTCACCGCCTTCGCCGAACCCGATCCCGGTAGGACCCAACAGAAGGGTGGAGTCGCTGGATCCACCGATACCGTTATCCGTAAACATTATGTCGTATGGGAGTGATGCAGCACTGAACACTTCGACGGTCCAGTACACTATGCTCCCGTCGCCAGCGGTGTCGATAGCGAACTCAACGACGGCGTCCGTGTCCATCTGAGTGATAGTCGTACCTGGGCCGTCCGTTATGACGAACGACGAGACGGTCGAACTTATGAGCCCTGTGGTGCCGAGGACCAAATTCTCCACCGCAGCTCCCGTCAATGTCGTATCAAACGTAAGTGATAGGGCGTATGGCTGCGCACACGTGAAGCTCATTGGGATGGCATACGTTTCTTCGCAACTGGTATAGGCACTACCTGTGTATGTGTACCTCGTATCCGCCCGCAATGGACCTGGCAGAAAGAGACACAGCAGGCCCAGCAAACCAATCGAGGTGACAAATCTCGCTCTCGAATTCATAAGAAGCTCTCCTTCAAGAAAGAGTCTGCCTGGGGCGGCCTTAGCAGCCTTCGGAAAGTATTCCGATGCACAACAGCCCGAGGATTGCAGACCGTGTATCTCAAATCGGCGAGGAGGGTCAATGGACGGCGGCTGACAAAAGACTGGTATTAAGCTGAACGTCCAAACGTCTGATTGCAGGAAATTTATGTTGCCAAGAGGGATAATATGACTCAAAGTTGCGATACGTCCTCCGGGTACCTGCATGCCCCGAGAAGCCACCATTTACCGGTTTGGTCCGTACGAATTGCGGCTGCGGACCCGAGAACTCTACAACCGAGGGACAAAGCTCAAGCTGCGCCCGCAGCCCTTTGAGGTCTTGAGGATACTGGTGGAGCACGCCGGAGACATCGTCACCCGCGAAGAGCTACACCAACGGCTTTGGTCCGCCGAAACCTTCGTGGATTTCGAGCAGGGACTGAACACTTCCATGAAAGTGTTGCGGGGAGTTCTGAATGACTCCGTTGACAATCCGCGGTTCGTGGAGACGCTGCCCCGGCTGGGCTACCGGTACATCGGACCACCAGTCGCCCAGACCGAAGAATTCCCGGCCCATGCGACTCCTGCTGTCCTGGTGACGAGCGCTCCATCGAGCGTTCCGTCTCGAACGTGGTTGTGGGCCATCTCGGCAGCGGTGCTCGTTATCTTCGCAGCGCTGAGCTTCGGCCTGTACCGGCGGCAGACGCGACAAACGTTTAGGCTGGCGAGTAAAGACACGGTCGTCCTTACCGAATTCACCAACGCCACCGGCGATCCGGTTTTCGATGGCACGCTGCGGCAAGGGCTTTCGGCACAACTGGAACAATCGCCGTTTCTGAACCTGCTCTCGGACGAGCATATTGCCCAAACGCTGGAGTTGATGACCCAGCCCAAAAACACGCGGCTGACATACGAACTGGCGAGGGAGGTCTGCCAGAGGACGGCCAGCGTAGCGACGATCGAAGGTTCCATCTCGACTATGGGCAGCCAGTACGTGCTTGGGCTAAGGGCGGTTAACTGCCGCAATGGCGATTCCCTGGCTGATGAGCAGGTGACGGCGAATGGAAAGGAGCAGGTGCTCAGAGCGCTCGGCGGCGCGGCCACGAAGATGCGTGAGAAGCTGGGCGAATCTCTGGCTTCCGTGGAGAAATATGATGCACCCCAGGAAGATGTCACCACATCCTCGCTGGACGCCCTGAATGCTTATAGTCTTGGGATCAAGGCCCGCCAACAGAAAGGCGACACCGCCTCGATTCCGTACTTCCAGCGCGCGATCCAGCTCGATCCCAGCTTCGCGATGGCATATCTGCAGCTAGCGAGTCGGTACTGGGACATTGGCGAAACGGACCAAGCGACCCCAAACTTCGAAAAAGCCTTTTCGCTTCGCGACCGGGTGAGCAAGAGGGAAGACTTCTACATTGCATCCTCTTATTATGACGGCACAACGGGGGACTTGCAGAAAGCGGACGAAGTTTACCAACTGTGGGCACAAACCTACCCTCAGGATCCCATCCCGCTCGATCGTCTTGGCAACAACTACCTCTTTCTCGGACAGTACTCGCAGGCCTTGGAATTGCTACTCGAGGAAAAGCGGCTTGCCGGTGGCGGTTTTTACAATTTTACAAACCTGGTGGTAGCGGACCTGGGCCTCGAACGCGTGCACGAAGCGCGGCTTGTTGTTGACGAGGCTCGGGCGCACAAGCTGGATCCCGAGAGCGCGTACGGGCTACTGTACTTGATCGACTTTCTCGAGGGGAACACTTCCGGGATGCAGGCGGATGTGGCTTGGGGCACCGGAAAACCTGCCCTGGAAAATCAGTTCTTCGATTTGCAATCGGACGCGGAAGCCTACTTCGGTCACGGCAAAGAGGCTTGGGCCCTCTCTCAAAGGGCGGTTAGCGCGGCTCGACGCGAAAACGAAACCGAAATCGCAGCGATCTTCATGGCCAACGCCGCTCTCCGTGAGGCGGAATTCGGTGACTCCGGCCGCGCTGCGCAAGCAGTGAATTCGGCACTCGCACTCGCGCACTCAAAAAATGTGAAGATATTGGCGGCTCTGGCGCTCGCGCGAGCCGGCTTTGCCGAGCGTGCGCAGATCCTCGCCGACGAACTGGCCAAAGCCAACGCCTCGAATACTACTCTCAACTTCTACTGGCTGCCGACCATTCGCGCGGCTATCGGACTTGATCGCATCCATCCCGCTCAGGCCATCGACATACTTCAAAGTGCGGCCCCGTATGAACTGGGCCAGCCTCCGCCTTTGGGGCCAGGCAGCCTTTACCCAGTCTACGAGCGCGGCCAGGCCTATTTGCGTCTGAATCAGGCCAGCAGTGCTGCGAGCGAGTTCCAGAAGTTCCTGGATCATCGCAGTTGCGTGGCTAATTTTCCGCTTGGTGCGCTGGCTCATCTCCAACTTGCTCGCGCCTACGCTCTACAGGGCGATCCGGTAAAAGCGCGATCCGCCTATCAGGACTTCCTCAATCTTTGGAAGGACGCCGACCCTGACATCCCCATTCTAATAGCCGCCAAATCTGAGTACGCGAAGTTGGAATAGGCGTTTGAACTTGAGTGCTCCTCCCTGCTCCCCCGCTTCCCTCGGTGCCTCTGTGACCAATCCGAATCGCAACAGAAGCGCATCAGCCCTCAACCCCGAGAACTTCGTTGCGGCTATTCTTTGCACGGGGAAATTGGGTGATAATTTGGGGTGCACGAGAAAGGCTTCAGGGGTTGGGTTTCGGGGGCTGTGCCGGTGCTTCAGGGGCTGAAGCCCGCGAGGAGAGTAACGGCTTATGTCGGAGCTGAAGCTCCGACCCCCTAAAATGCCATAAGGAGAAAGGGAGCGATGGCGTCGAAGAACCGAATCGGGATCTTGACGGGCGGTGGAGACGTGCCGGGGCTGAATCCCGTCATCAAGAGCGTGGTGTACCGCTCGAAGGAAATTGGACGCGAGGTGGTGGGCATTCGCCGCGGATGGGAAGGGTTGACGCACATGAACCCGGCGCTCGAAGACGACCCGAACTACGTCCGGCCGCTGACGCGCGAGAACACGCGCACGATCGACCGCACGGGCGGCACGGTGCTGCACACGTCGCGCACGAACCCGCGAAAAATGGTGGAGGGGAAGCTGCCGCTGCACATTTCGAAGGAGGAGCTGAAGCAGCTCCCGTTCGACGGCAAGTATTACGATTTCACTTCGATCGTGCTGAAGAACCTGGAACACCTGGGCATCGACTGCCTGGTGGCGATCGGCGGCGACGACACGCTGAGTTTCGCGACGGTGCTCGACGCGAAGGGTTTTCCTGTGATTGCCGTGCCGAAGACGATGGACAACGACGTGCAGGGGACGGAGTACTGCATCGGTTTTTCGACAGCGATCACGCGCGCGAAGGAATTGATCACGCGGCAGCGGACGACGCTGGGGTCGCACGAACGCATCGGAATTTTTCGCATGTTTGGGCGCGACGCGGGCTTCACTGCGCTCTACACCGCGTACGTGACGTCGTCGCGCTGCTTGATTCCCGAGTATCCGTTTGACCTGGATCACATTTGCAAGCTGCTGATGGAGGACAAGCGCGCCAACCCGAGCAACTACGCGCTGGTGGTGGTGTCGGAAGGCGCCGTGTGGAAGGAAGGCAGCTATCGCCGAGGTGGGCGAAGCGGACGCGTACGGCCACCGGAAGAAGGCCGACATCGGTCACGCGCTGGGCGAAGAAGTGAAGAAGCGCACGAAACAGGAAGTGATGGAGAGCGACCTGACGTACGACTTGCGCAGCGGCGAGCCCGACGCGATCGATCAGCTGGTGGCGATTACATTCGCGAATGTGGCCGCCGACTTGATTCGCGATGGCGTCCACGGGCGGCTGGTGGGCGTGCAGAACGGATGCTACAGCCAGGTTCCGCTAAAGGGTTTGCCGACGGGCGCGCGGCAGGTGGACATCGCGAAACTCTACAATGTGGAACGCTATCGGCCGAATTACACCTCGAAGATCGGCGCGCCGCTCTTGTTCAACCGCATTTGATATGGAGCGCGATGCGCCTGCGAACCGCGTCAAGATTGGGCGGCGTGAATTCATTCTGGCGCTGCCGGCGGGCGCATGGGCATGGAAGGTGCTGGCGCAGGGCGTTGCGACGCGCAACGTAAAACCGCAAGCGAAGCCGCCGGCGTCTGGCCGGCCTTTTGATGCGCACTTCACCGACGTGGCGCGCGAAGCAGGCCTTACCGCGCCGACAATCTACGGACAACCGGATCACAACGACTACATCGTCGAAGCTACGGGCTGCGGCTGTGCGTTCATCGACTACGACAACGACGGCTGGATGGACATTTTTATCCTGAGCGGCACGCGAATCAGCGGGGCTCCGCCCGAGGCGACGAACCGCCTCTACAAAAACAACCGCGACGGCACGTTCACCGACGTAACGGCGCAGAGCGGTCTCACCAAGGTGGGATGGGCGTCATCGGCGTGCGTGGGCGACTACAACAACGATGGATTCGAGGATCTTTTCTGCACGTCGTGGGGCCAGAACGCACTTTACCGAAATAACGGCGACGGCACGTTCACCGACGTGACGAAACAGGCGGGCTTGTGGAATGACGGCGCGACGCGCTGGGGAGCGGGTTGCTCGTTCGTCGACTACAACCGCGACGGCCATCTGGACCTTTTCGTATCAAACTACGTGCAATTCGATTTCGAGCACGTTCCCAAGCCGGGCGGGGGAGTGAATTGCAATTGGAAAGGAGTGCCGGTGGAGTGCGGGCCACGGGGCCTGCCTTTCCCGATGCACTTCCTGTATCGGAATAACGGCGACGGAACGTTCACAGACGTGAGCCGCGAGGCGGGAATATCGGCGGCGCGCAACAACTACGGAATGACCGTGGTTGCAGCGGATCTGGACGAAGATGGCTGGCCCGACATCTATGTGGCCAGCGATTCGACGCCGAGCCTGCTCTTCATGAACAATCACGACGGCACGTTCCGCGAAGAAGGAGTGCTGCGAGGAGTGGCGCTCAACGAAGACGGCATGGAGCAGGCAGGGATGGGCGTCGGAATCGGCGACTACAATCTGGGCGGGCATCTGGATTTGTACAAGACGCACTTCGCCGACGACACCAACGTTCTGTACCGCAACGACGGGAAGGGAAACTTTGACGATGTCACGAACGCCGCGCGGCTGGGCGTCGAAGCTCGCTATACGTGCTGGGGCACGGCGATTATTGACCTGGACAATGACGGCTGGCCGGATATTTTTGTGGTCGCGGGAAGCGTGTATCCGGGACTGGAGCGGACGCTGCCGCAATACCCGAATAAATGTCCCAGAATGCTTTTTCGAAATTTGGGGAATGACACGTTCGAGGAGCTTTCGGAGCAGGCCGGGCCCGCCCTGGCGGCTGCGCACTCGAGCCGGGGTTGCGCGTTCGGGGATTTCGACAACGACGGAGACGTGGACGTTTTGGTTGTGAACTTGAATGAGCCGCCGTCGCTGCTGCGGAACGATTTGCGCGGCAGCCATCACTGGCTGAAAGTGAAACTCATCGGAACGAAATCGAACCGCAGCGCGATCGGCGCGCGCGTCCTGGTGCGTTACGGGAAGAAAACGCAGGCGCAGGCTCTGACGAGCCAGTCAAGCTTCTATTCCTCGAACGACCCGAGGCTGCATTTCGGTTTGGGAGCGGAAACGAGCGCCGACATTGAAATCCACTGGCCGAACGGCCAGCAAGAAAAACTGAAGGGAATCGCCGCCGATCAGCTTGTGACGATTCAAGAAGGCGCAGGAGTGGTGCCGAGCAAAGGTTGGCCAACCGCCCGCAGCAAGTCCCCCGACCGAACGCAAGAGAAGAAATAATGAATGACGGGGCGCGTCGGAGCGGCTCCGACTACGCGTTGGGCTACACGAACTCAGAGCACGATCGGCTCATTCGGCAAGCCACGCGGATTGCTCCATACACCGAGCGGCTATTCCGAGAAGCGGGCATCGGCCCGGGCCACCGTGTCCTCGATCTCGGCTCAGGCTTGGGCGACGTGTCCCTGCTTCTTGCCGGGATTGTTGGACCATCGGGCGAGGTCGTCGGCATTGACCAAGACGCGAACTCAATTGCCCGGGCGAACGCTCGAGTCGCTGAGGCTGGGCTGCGCAACGTGAGCTTCGCGCAAGCGGATGTGAACCGGGTGGTTAGCGACAAGGCGTTCGATGCTGCGGTTGGCCGATTCATTCTGATGTTTCTTCCCGACCCGGCTTCCGTGCTGCGCTCTTTGGCGCGGTTGGTCCGCCCAGGGGGCGTTCTAGCGTTTCAGGAGCCCACATGGATTCCTCTGCTCGCCTCCAGTGCAGGGCTTCCTCTCTGGTCCAAAGTTCTTGCCGCAATCCATGAAACGTTCGTGCGCTCCGGCGTAAACCCGGAAATGGGCCCTGCTCTCTATCACGTGTTTCAGGAAGTTGGCCTGGCCGCACCGGCCATGCACACGGAGACAGCGATGGGGAGCGATGCAAACTTCACGAGCCTGCTGACTGACCTTTTCCACAGCCTGCGGCCGTTAGCTCGGCAGCACGATGTGCCGCTCGACGCGCTGGGCGATCTCGATACGCTCTCGGACCGCGTCCACGCCGAGGTGAAGGCGTCGAACGCGGTGGTGAGCTTCGTCCCGCTGGTGGGGGCGTGGGCACGGAAGCCGAAGGAAACGTAGAAGCGAACAGGACTCACAGGATAGCCTTCGCTCAAGATAATCAGGCCGGAGAGGGCACAGCGGACGGCCGTATCCCCCCTTTCGACGCAGGCGTGCTCACCCCTTGCGCTTCTACACGTCTATGTGGTATGTGTAGAAGGTCGAGGCGTTGAAAATGACTGCTAAATCGGACCTGCCGCAAGGCACGCTGGACTTTTTGATTCTGAAGGTGGTGGGGCTTGGCCCCATCCATGGATACGCCATCGCGCAACGGCTGCAACAGGTGTCGCGAGACGTGGTGCAGGTGCCGCAGGGGTCGCTGTATCCGGCGTTGCACCGGCTGGAGAACCGCGGCTTTCTGGCGGCGGACTGGAATGAAACCGAGACGGGGCGCGAGGCCAAGTTCTATCGGCTGACGCCAAAAGGGCGGAAACAACTTGAGGCCGAAGCCGCAGGCTGGCAGCGACTCACCGAAGCTGTTGGCCTGATTCTGGGAATGGCCGAGGGAGGTTCGCAATGAGCATGAACTGGTGGCAGCGGCTGAGGCACCGAGGGCAAATGGAGGAGCAGCTCGACAAGGAACTGCAATTCCATCTCGAGCAACATGTGAACGAACTGATGGCGCGCGGCGTGGAGCCTGCGGAAGCGCGACGGCAAGCGCGGCTCGCGATTGGCGGTCCCGAGCAGGTGAAGGAACAGTG
Source organism: uncultured Acidobacteriota bacterium (assembly GCA_963788345.1). Lineage (GTDB taxonomy): Bacteria > Acidobacteriota > Terriglobia > Acidiferrales > UBA7541 > Palsa-295. The sequence goes on from CAWBGW010000077.1 coordinate 32,290, forward strand.
CCGCGACGAGCGCGGAACGCGGTGGCTCGAGGACTTGGTCGTGGACGTTCGCTACGCGCTTCGCATGCTGCGGAAGAACCCGGGATTCACGGTGGTGGCTTTGCTGACGCTTGCTCTTGGGATCGGGGCGACGACGGTGATGTTCACGGTGATCGACGGCGTCCTGCTGAAGCCGGTGCCATTTCCAGAGCCCGATAAGCTGGTGGCGATCCACGGCCATTCAGACACGTGGAACACAGCAGCTTTTGGCGAACAAAATGTTGCGTACCCTGATTTTCTTGATTGCAAGCGCGAGAGCCGCTCGATCGACATGGTGGCGGCGCTCTTCAATGGAGGGACGCTGAGCGAGCCGGGAGAGCCCGAATATGTGGACCTTCGCGAGATCTCGTACGATCTTTTCTCCGTGCTGCGCGTGAACCTTGCCCGAGGCCGCGCCTTTTTGCCCGAAGAAGACATTGTCGGCGGGCCGCCCGCGATGATTCTGGGATACAGCTTCTGGCAACGGCACTTCGCGGGCAAACCTGATGTGATTGGCACGTCGGTGGTTCTTGACCAGAAGCGCTACACCGTGGTTGGCATAGCGCCAGAGAATTTTCAGTTGTACGAGCAGGAAGCGGACGTGTACACGCCGCTCGGCCAGGACACGGCCGGCTACCTGCGGAATCGCGGGGCTCATCCACTTGGTGTGATGGCGCGCCTGCGACCCGGTGCGACACTGGCTCAGGCTCAGACTGAACTGGGGCTGATCGGCCATCATCTGGCCGAGCAATACGCGGACACAAATGGCGGCCGCACCCTCATCGTGCAACCGCTTCGCCCGGATGTGGGAGGAGTGGGGTCTACGCTCTGGTTGCTGCTGGGCGCGGTGAGTCTGGTGTTGCTGATTGCGTGCGTAAACGTGGCGAGCTTGCTGCTGGCGCGCGCCATTTCGCGCGAGCGTGAACTGGCGATGCGAGCGGCGCTCGGGGCCAGCCGCAGCCGATTAGTGCGGCAATGTCTCACGGAGAGCGCGGTGCTGGGCTTTTCCGGAGGCGTGCTCGGCATTCTTCTCGCGAATATCGGCATCGGCCCGTTTGTGGCGTTCTGGCCGGGCATGCTGCCGCGCGCCGAGCAGGTGCATCTCGATTGGCGCGTGCTGGCGTTCGCGCTGGGCGTCTCCCTCCTGAGCAGCGTTCTTTTCGGGCTCGCCCCGGCTCTGCGCGCCCCCTCCCGCGGATTGGACCGGGCTTTGCGTTCCGGGGGACGAGGCGTGACGGGAAACTCTCGGCGTCTACATAGCAGCTTTGTGATATCCGAAATCGCTTTGGCGGTGGTACTGCTTGTCTCGGCAGGAATGCTCGGGCGCACGCTGCTGCGTCTCTCTTCCTTGGACCCGGGATTGAATGTCCACAATGTGCTGGTGACTCGCATGGCGCTTTCGCCGGGTGTGCTCGCTGATCCCGGGCGGATCCTTCCCGCATGGCAAGACGTCCTGGAACGCGCGCGCCGCGTGCCTGGAGTCGACTCGGTTGCGACGGTCGACACAGTGCCGATGCGCGAAGGCAACAATCGAGTGGGCTACTGGCCAAGTCCTGACGTGCCGCCGAAGAACAAGCAGCCGATGGCGTTGGCGACCAGCGTCACACCCGATTATTTCAAGGTGATGGGTATAGCTTTGCGGAGCGGCCGATTTTTTACTGACGAGGATCGCCTGGGCAGTCCGCCCGTCGTCCTCATTGATGAGGTCATGGCACAGAGTGCCTTCGGAGGACAGGATGCAGTGGGGAAGCGCCTGTGGATACCCGATATGCCCTGCACGCGAGTCAGCCCAGGTCCCAAGGGTGGCACGGTGGAAACTTCTGTCGACTGCACGGAGCCGTACATGGTGGTGGGCGTCGTAGGCCACGTCCGGCATTGGGGGCTCGCGAGCGACGACCAGGCAGAAGTGCGCGCACAGTTCTATTATCCATTTGCGCAGGTGCCGGGACCTGCTTTGCGGCGCTGGTCGGAACTCTCGTCGATTGTCGTGCGCACTAGCATTCCGCCGTTGAGCGAACTCGAATCGCTGCGGCGGGAACTGAAGGGTGCCAGCAGCGATCAGGTTCTCTATGAGGTTCACACCATGGAGCAACTCGTGAGTGCTTCGCTCGCTCAGCAGCGGTTCTTGTTCTTGCTATTCGGGATATTCTCAGGGTTGGCTTTGCTGCTCGCGTGCATCGGGATCTATGGCGTGCTGGCATACTTGACGAGCCAGCGCGTTCCCGAAATTGGCGTACGCATGGCGCTGGGCGCCACGGCCCGCGATGTTATGGCAATGGTGCTTCGGCAGAGCCTCGGAATGATTCTTGCGGGCGTTGCTGTAGGAACGTTGGCAGCGTTCGCAGCGGGGCGCGCATTGGTGCACCTGGTAGATGGAATGCGCCCCCCGGAGCCGTCGACATTCGCGCTCATGATTTCGGTGCTGGTGGCTGCTGCGCTGCTGGCGAGTTTTGTGCCAGCGCGTCGCGCGAGCCGGGTGGACCCGGTCAGGGCCCTGCGCCAAGAGTAGTGCCTTATTGCAGTCTCGGTAGCCTCGCGATACTTCGGCCGTGAAGGGCTTTTGACTCCCCTTCGAGCGCGGTCGCGAGATCTTGGACGCCGCGCCGGATTTCACGCGCGTCCACAGCGGCAAATCCCAGTTGCAATCCCTCGCGCGGAATCCTGCCTCGAGTGTATCGGCTCAGCGGAATTACTTCTACTTCGCGGGCCGCTGCAGCCTTCGTAGCCGACTCGGCGTCGATTCCTTCGCGCAGCCATCCGACAGTCTGCAGGCCGGCTTCGATTTCGGAGATCTCCAGCAAGCCGGCTAATTTTTCTCGGGCGCATTCAAGCAAAACCGACAATCGCTCCGCGTACATTTCCCGCATTCGGCGCAGGTGGCGGCCGAAGTGCCCCTGGGTGATGAAGTCGCACAACACGGCCTGTTCCAGCACGGGCGCATGCCGGCTGGTGACCGATTTCGTGGCCGCGAAGTAAGCCACCAAGTCGGACGGAATCACCAGGTAGCCCAGCCGAAGCGATGGGAACAGCACCTTACTGAAGCTCCCGGCAAACAGCACGAGCCCGGCGCGATCAAGTCCCTGCAAAGACGGAACCGGACGCCCCGAATAGCGAAATTCGCTGTCGTAATCATCTTCGAAGATCAGCGCGCCAGATTTCCGAGCCCATTGCAGCAGCTCCAAACGCCGGGGAAGGCTCATGGTAATTCCCAGCGGAAACTGATGCCCGGGAGTCACGTAGACCAGCCGCGATCCCCGCAAGCAGGCGCCCCGTAGTTCCATGCCTTCGTCATCCACGCTCACAGCAGAAATATTCGCTCCGACGGCCTCGAACGCGATCGCGGCTCCGGGATATCCCGGATTCTCCATACACACACGGTCCCCTGGGTTCAGAAACAGCCGCGCCGCCATATCTAGCGCTTCCTGCACTCCGGAAACAATTGCCACCTGATCGGGGGCGCACTTCACCCCCCGCGACGTTCCCAAGTAATCGGCCACTGCTTCCCGTAACGGACGGTATCCCATCGGAGAGCATCCCAGCAGAAGATTCGCGGAGGCACGCCGCAAACAGCGAGAGGTTATCTGCGCCCATAAGATCGTGGGGAACAGGTCGAGCGCCGGCTGATTGGCGCGGAAAGCCCGAGTAGGGCGGACTTCGAGAACAGGGAAGGGATTCACGCGCCTTGCGTAGTCCGACACGCGACGGTGCGTTTTCCTTCGTGTCAGTGGCTGCGCACCAGCCGCAGTCGCTACCTGAAGCAAATCGTCGGGCAAGATCTTGGTCACGTATGTGCCAGATCCGACGCTCCCTTCCACATAGCCCTCGGATTTTAGCTGCTCAAAGGCGTTGACGATCGTTCCCCGCGACAATCCATACTGGGTGGCGAGATCACGCGTAGCGGGAAGCCGCGCTCCTGGGCGCAGGCGGCCCTCCAGAATCTCGGCGCGCAGTGCGCCATACAGCCAGCGGAAGGCCGTCATTCCCGGGTTTCGCAGCGGAAGCATCAGCTCGAAAGGCGTGGCTCGTTTTGCCATGAAAGTGGTACAGGGAGAATAGCATAAATGGACCTTGCGACAGGTCCACTCTAGTTTCATTATCAACTCCAGATCAGGAGGACACGATGTCATCGGCTGGAAAGTTATCCGCTGTGAAACGAACCGGACTCGCCGCAGCAGTTTTGTGTGCTGCGGTGGCCGGGAGTGGCGCCATCCCGGCACGGGTTGGCGTTCAGCACCCAGCCGATTCATCTCCGACAAAAACCGAACAAGCTCGAATCGCCTTTTCGCATGCTTTGCCGCCGCTAGATGGCGGCCACCTGAACGCCACGATTGTCGAGGTCACCTACGGACCCGGCGAATCTTCTCCGCCGCATAGTCATCCTTGCGCGGTCATCGGGTACGTCGTCGAAGGGGCGCTACGGACACAGGTGAAGGGAGAAGCAGAAGCCATCTACAAGGCCGGTGAGAGTTTTTACGAAGCTCCCAACGGCGTTCATATGGTCGCGGCCAACGCGAGCGACGAGAAGCCGATGAAGTTTCTCGCCTACTTCGTCTGCGACCGAGATACACCGCTTAGCGTTGCGGCACCGGAAGCCAAAGGTACAGGAGGCAAGTGATCATGAGCAACGCACCGTTCACCGTCTCAGAAACGATCCCTGGCCGCACTGCGAAAAACACACGCGCTGTGACTCTGGAGCGGCTGGCAATTCTCTACGCCCGGATTGCGCTTGGTGCCACGTTTCTGTCTGCTGTGGCCGACCGCTTCGGCTTTTGGGGAAAATATGGCGGCTGGGGAAACTTCGCCAACTTCACCAAGTACACGGGGCAAGTGAATTCGTTCATGCCGGCGTTCATGATTCCATTCCTCGCGTGGGCGGCAACGGCGGTCGAACTGTCGCTTGGCATCGGACTGATTCTTGGCGTCTGGCCGCGCTGGGTGGCCATGGGCGCCGCAACATTGCTTTTCCTGTTTGGCACGGCTATGGCCATTTCTTTTGGGATCAAGACTCCGCTGGACTACTCGGTATTTTCAGCGTCCGCAGGAGCAGCGTTGCTGGCGTTGTATCAGACCCGCAAGTCTGGAGCAAATTCATGAATCCATTCATGAATCCTGGCGGTTGGCGCTCGCGGCGGATCGATGACCTTATCGGAGCGAATATGCGACGCGTAACTCGGATTACTCTGGCGATGGCTGGCGCGCTGGCGGTGCTGATCGCATCAGGTTCGGCAGCACGGCCGCACGACCGAGCGGAACTCCTCACGGCGCGCGAGGCAGTTTGGCGCTCCTGGTTCGCCAACGATGCGAAAACTCTCGAAACGTTGGTCCCACCGGACACGATCGTGATTAGTTCCGGGGAGGAGAAGTGGAAGAACCAGGCAGACATTCTTGAGTCCGCCGCCAAGTTTCACGCGGCGGGTGGAAAGCTTATCCGCCTGGAGTTCCCGCGCACCGAGATTCAGCGCTTCGGCGACGTTGCGATCACTTACAGCCAGTATCTGTACGAAACCGAAGTAGACGGCAAGCGATCGGTGACCACCGGGCGCGTCACCGAGGTTTTTGTCTTGCGCGACGGGAAGTGGACCAACCCCGGCTGGCATACCGATACGGAGAAATGAGCACAACTCGCTGCCGTTTTAACTCGCTCTTCGGATCGCTACGGTCTGGTGTGCGGCCTATTCACCATAGTGAATCTCGAGGGATAAGGTTTCTCCCGCTTTCAGCGGGCGCAGTACGATCTGGCGGCCACTCGCGGCCAGCGTAGCCTCGCCCCGAACGCTCTGCACATGGCGCCGGAACTCGAATGTGAGTCCTTCGACGGGCTCTTCGGCGATGACGTTCAAGCGAACGTCGGATGCCGCTTTCCCGGCCGAGATCGTCCATTTCACGCGATCGCGCCCGCGCCAAAAGCGCGCAAAGCTGAGCATGTCAGTGGCAGTGACTCCATCAGGCAGGTGGTCGAGCAGGTCTTCTTCCGCCTTCAGCTTGTACGTCGCGTCGTTGCTGTGAATCAGTATGACGCTGATGGCGCCATTTTCGGCGTTCGCGCGAATCACTTCCAAAGCGCTTGCCACGCGCTGATCGAGCCGCGGAGCTTCCTCGTCCTCAAACGTAAGCGGAAACTCGAAGAGGCCACTATCCTCGTCGAAATCCAGCCCCAAAGGCAGCGAATATGGAAAGTTGGTAAGCACATCCGGAGCGGTGAACGAGGAATCAAAGAGATAGCCGCAGCGCTGAAGCGCCTCGGGCATTGTGGGAGGAACCCGGAGATGCCCGGAACGGAAAAACACGGTCTGCTGGCCGGGCAATTGGCCGTCGAGAAGCTGCTTGCTCACGCGAATCTCGCCGAAAACGGTGGCGCCCGTCGCCACTTCGAAGCCGGTGCCGCGCGGGTTATACGTCGCCAGCGTTTCGGTTCCGGTGCCTAATTCAAATTTGTTGAACGCACGCGAGTGGATGATGGAATGGCTGCCGATTGAAAAACCCAGAGCGTAGAGCTTCTGGAGATCGTCGAGGTCCTTGCCAAAAAAGAACGCCACGCTGTTGGCGTCGCTCACATACTTGGTTTGAATGAAGAATGTGCTCTTGGTGTGATGCTTCTCTTCCATGGCCGCGAAATCCAGCATCGGAGCGAACGAGTTCTCCCAATCGACGTCGTGCGAGAGCAGCAACACCGAGTCCTTCGCGTCGGGAATTGTCGCCAGGCGCACCGCGTCTGCCTGCCGTGATTCGTACCACGCGCGCAGCATCAGCATCCAAACGTCGGCGCCCGGCTCAAAAGCATTCACGTAGCGGCGTTGAGCGTCGTAATCGCGATCCACCTGGTTCCGCAACACCACGTCTTGAAGGCTAAGGCCGAAGACATAGGCCGTTCCTTCACCCGTTTTCTTGCGCAGCACGGCCGAGGTTCCGTCGTCGAAGTGCGCCAGCGTTTCGGACGTGGCGTCGGGTATATAGCCGTTGGTCCAGAAAATTTCGTCATACTTCGGATTTCCCAGCTGCACTTCGCGTTCTTCCGGGCGATTCAGGTACTTCTCGATGGGATCGGGACTCGCGTCGAAAATCACGCGATGACGACGACGCGAGGGAACCATTTCACGAAACCCTAAGAGCGGTCGCAGAGCTCCCGCCGAAACATTGAACGACAGCAAGCTGCCGCCGTTGGTCACGTGGCGAGTCAGTTTCGCCACTTGATCGTCGCTGAGAGTGCGTCCGTCGGCCGATGGATACACGATCACGAGAGGATGCCGCAAGGCCTGATCGAGGTCGCGCGTCACGAAAAACGGAATTCCCATTTCGCGCAGCGCGTGGACGAGTCCGAGCATGCCCTCGTCCGGCTTCGACCAAAAAACCGCAACTTGCATCGGAAACGATTCGGGAAACGTCGACGCCGGATCGGCAATCAGGTGGTGAAGCGGCAGGACTGGCACTTCGGCGGTGCGAAGATTTCTGATTTGGGCTTCGTCACTTTGACGGTCACTTTGATGGCAAAAAGCCAAACCAAACGCCGTAAGAGCCGCCAAGCCAAGAAGGCCTGCTCTCCTTTTCAATCGCATGGAGAAACGGTAGCTCTTCGCAGAGGCAGATAACAATTGTACTCACGCTTAGAAAAACGAAAGAGACAATGCGGCCTCGCGCGATTCACTTTGAAACTGAAACTGCGCAGCCTCGATCGCCCGATCAGCGGATTTTCACCTCTGAAGTTCGAGTACCAAAACGTGTCAGTCTGATACGTATGTTCCGGCCTGACATTTAGACCATCTTCATCATTTTCAACCTGCGACAGATTGCTCGGCACTTATCGTCACCGCAACGTTAAAGCCTTCTAATATTCGTGGCCCATTTCGTGCAGTCATTGCCACTGGAATGGTCCGCGCAAAACCTATCTGGGGGGCGCTCTCTCGTCGCGAGAGATGCCTTCGTCGAGCCTCGCTCCGAATGCTCATTTTCCTCATCCTCGGTCGCGTTCCTCGGGTTCGACCGCCCCGGCGCAGCAAACCGAACAAGCATGGCAGGCGCAGGTTCAGAAGGACGCCGACGCTCACGATTGGGCTGACGCCTTGCGCATCATCGATCAGGAGCTCGCGCGTTCTCCCGACGACATGGATATCCGCGCGTGGCGCGCTCGAGTTCTCACCTGGGCCGGCAGACTCGCGGAGGCCGAGCACGAGTACGACGCGGTTCTGAAAGTCGAGAGAGAAGATCCCGACAACTGGATGGGCTTGGCCACCGTTTACATGCAGCAGGGCCGCATGCAGGAGGCACTCAAAGCCGCCGATCGTGCCGTGGAGCTCGATCCCAAGCGGGCCGACCTGCGGGCTACGCGGGCGCAGATATTTCGCGCCAACGGAAACATAAGCGACGCCCGCCTGGAATTCCAGAAAGCCCTCGCGCTCGATCCCGGCAGCGAGGACGCGCGCACCGGCCTATCGTCGCTTCGCGGCGAGGGAAAGCAGGAACTGCGTTTTGGCTTCGACGGCGATCTCTTTTCTTTCGCGCCCGCCAACAACGATCAGTGGGTGAGCCTGGTTTCCAAGTGGACTCGACGCTGGACGACCAGCGCCGCTGTGAGTCTTTACCAACGAGGAGGCATCGACGCCGGAAATTTCGTCGGCAGCGTAACCAGGAGCCAGCCGAAATGGGGCGGGATCACGATTGGCGGAGCAACGGGTCACGACAACGGAGTGATACCCGAGACGGAAGCGTTCTTCGAACTCGATCACGGCTTCAAAATCAGCGAGAGCCGACCAATTCGCGGCATTGAACTGGCTTACGGCCAGCACTGGTATTGGTACACCACGGCAAGAATCCTGGCCGTGAATGAAACAGCCATCGTCTACCTTCCGCGCGATTGGACCTGGACCTTCGGACTCACCCAGGCGCGCAGCCATTTCTCCGATACCGGCGTCGACTGGAGGCCCTCCGGCTTGACTCGGCTTGCGTTTCCACTCGCGCATCGGTCTCAACGAGAGCTTTCGGGAAATGTCTTCTACGCCGTCGGCACGGAAGATTTCGCGGAAGTGGATCAGATCGGCAGCTTCGCATCGCAAACGTACGGCGGCGGGCTTCGCTTCCGCTTCACACCGCGCCAGGACGTGACCGGGTACGCTGCGTTCCAGCAGAGGACGCAGGACCGCGCAGAGACGAGCTTTGGATTTACCTATGGCATTCGATTCTGATTTCTTCCGTAAGTTTGCGCCCTCCGTCCTTGTGTTCAAGGCGATCATCTGGGCGATTGCGGCCGATTTCGTCTTGTTGGCCTTCATCCTCCTTCGGAGAAACTATCGGAAGCGCTACTTCCGGAAGCGCGACCGCCGAGTTTTTGAGCTGCGCCAGCAATGGGACGCCCTGATCTCCGGCGAAATCCCGTTCGAAACGTGGCGCACGAACCCCTTCGACCGCCGCATCATCGAAGACATGGCGCTTGACGCCTTCGAGGCGGCGCCCGCCGACGAGTCCGCGCGTTTGCTGCGCTTCTTGCGCGCGGCTGGCTTGATCGAAAAGAGAATCTTTGAAGCGCGGACGCTAAAGGGCTGGCGTCGCCGCAGCGCGCTCGTGGCGCTGGGGCGAACCCGGGCGCCCGAGGGCATTCCCGCACTCTCCGAGGCTTTGCAAGACCGCGATCCCGAAGCTCGCAACGCGGCCCTGCGCGGACTCGGCAGGCTCGGATCGCCCGAAGCCGCCGAAGAAATCCTGCACTGGGTGGCCGAATCAGGATTGAACGTACCGGCTCTTCCGCTTCAAAACGCGCTGATCAACTGCTGCCGTGAGAAACCGCAGATTTTGCTGCCCTATTTGCAGCATGCCCCGCCCAAGCTGCGCGAAGTGCTTGCGCGCGTCCTGGGCGAAGTGGCGAGTTCGTCGCTGGGAGCGGACCTGATCGGCCTTGCCGATGACGAATTGCCCGAACTCCGCGCCGCCGCCGCGCGCGCGATGTCGAATGCTCAACCGGGCCATGCCGTGGAAGTTCTGGCCGAACTCTCGCGCGACACCGTGTGGTTCGTGCGGCTGAGGGCGGTGGTGGCTTTGGGCAACCTCTACGATTCCAAGGCCCTGTCTCACTTGCTCAACGCTCTCACGGATTCGAATCGGCTGGTCCGCATGCGCTCTGCGGAAGGCCTGGTGGATTTCAAGTCGGAGCTCGCGTCTATCTTCGTGCAAGTGGCAAAGACCCAGGACCGTTACGGCCTGCATGCGTTCCTGGCGGCGCTTGAGAATGCCGGCTTGCGGGACACGCTCGATGCGGAGATACGAAAATCGCCATCGCTTTCGAGTACCGAGGTTCACGAACTCCTCACCATCTTGAGGGTAGGCAAGTTCCCCGGGATGCAGGTCGCGCCGGCGCCGGAACCCTTGCAAACAGCGGCGCCGAAATGATCCACGTCCTAGATTTCGCCAACTACACGCTGTTTTGGTACTACTTCGCCGGCAATCTGGTATACCTCATCGCTTTGCTTATCGCCTTGAAGACCAGCGCCGCGCACCAGCGCCGCGTGGGCAGCTACCGTCTCGGTTGGATTACGGAATCGCCGCTCGCGCCGCCGATCACTCTGCTCGCTCCCGCTCACAACGAAGAAAAGTCCATCCGCATTTCGATACGGAATCTGCTGGAGCTCGATTATCCGGAGGTGGAAATAATCGTGATCAATGACGGCTCAGAGGACCGCACGCTCGCGGAGCTGCAGGACGAATTCAAGCTGCGGCCCGTCCGTGTCGTGTATGTGCCGGAAGTACCCAGCGCCGCGGTTCGCGGCCTCTACCGCAGCGACGACGACCCGCGCCTCCTGGTGATCGACAAAGAAGCGGGCGGCAGCAAGGCCGACGCCGTGAATGCGGGTCTGAACGCGGCCACGTCTCCCTACGTCTGCGTCGTGGATTCCGATTCCGTTCTCGAACGCGATGCTCTTCTGCGGATCATGATTCCCGTCCTTGCGGACCCCGAACGCGTCGTCGGAGTCGGGGGCATCATCCGCATTCTGAATGGATCGGAAATCCAGGGCGGGCACCTAACGCGCGTCCGGTTGCCGCGAAAGAGCATCGAAGTGATTCAAGTGATCGAGTACCTGCGCGCATTTCTGATCGGACGCGAAGCGTGGGCGCAAGGCAACATGATGATGGTCATCTCCGGCGCGTTCGGCCTGTTCCGAACCGATCTCGTGCGAGCTGTGGGAGGCTATCGCGCGAAGGCTATCGGCGAGGACTTCGACCTGGTGACCCGGTTGCACCGGCATCTTCTCGAGAAGAAGGCGGAGTACCGGATCAAGTTCGTGCCCGATCCCGTTTGCTGGACGGAAGCGCCGTCGGATTTGAAGTCGCTTGGCCGGCAGCGCGCCCGCTGGCAGAAGGGCCTTCTGGATACGCTTCGGCCCAACATCGACATGCTTTTCCGGCGGCGCTACGGCCGCATCGGATGGATCGCTCTGCCGTACCTTTGGATTTTCGAGCTATTCGCTCCGGTGATAGAGATCGGCGGGATTCTCACCATCGTTCTCGCGGCAGCCCTGGGCGTGCTGAGCCGCGAATTTTTCATTCAGTTCATGATTTTCGGGTACGCCTTCGCCACCGTGATTTCGATGGGAGCCGTCCTGCAGGAAGAAATCACCTACAAGCGGTACAACGATTGGCAGGACATCGCCCGCCTCGTCAGCTACTGCTTCCTCGAACATTTTCCCTACCGCCAGCTCCATATGGTGTGGAGACTGCAGGGCCTCTGGCAATACATGCGCGGTGACATGGCTTGGAAACCTCTCGAGCGCAAGGGCCTGCAATCCACTGCTGCGAGCCTGCCAGGAGCGCCTCGGTAAGCAGTGGCTTGGGTGTCGTCCGTAAGCGCAGCGCGCTCGGTTGACAACGCGCCCATGCGTCTTCACAATCTCCCCGAGCACCTGTTCGACAGCTTGCTTTATGTGACGGTTGAAAACCGCTGCTGCTCGACCTCCGCTTGATCCGCCCCGAAGGAGAGGGGTGAAACCACCTTGAGCATCCATGAAGTCGCCAAACGCGCGAAGGTTTCCATTGCCACCGTTTCACGCACGATCAATGGAGTTCCCACGGTCACTCCGCAGCTTTCACGCCGCGTGTGGAAGGTGATTGAAGAGCTAGGGTATTACCCGAATACCCAAGCGCGAGCGCTGGTTTCGGGCCGCAGCCGGATTTTCGGCTTGATCGTTTCCGAGATTACAAACCCGTTTTTTCCCGAGATCGTGCAGGAGTTTGAAGACATGGCTGTTCAGCACAATTATGAGGTGCTGCTGACTTCGACCGTGCACGAATCAAAACGCATGGCACTTTCCGTGCGGCGCATGATCGAACGGCGCGTCGATGGGGTCGCCATCGTGACGTTCGGGATGGAGGAAGCTCTTTTCGAGGATTTGAAGTCGCGGAATGTTCCCCTCGTTTTCATCGACGTAGGCCCGCCGCTTCCCAGAATCAGCAACATTCGCATTGATTACCTCCACGGCATTCGCCAGGCGGTGCAACATGTGGCAGCGCTGCGGCATGACAGGATCGCGTTTATCTCCGGTCCTCTCAGTCTGAAATCCGCTGTGGCCCGCCGGCGCGCCTTCGGGCAAGCGATGGAGGAGATTGGACTGGCTGTGGAGCCGCAGTACGTCATCGAAGGTACGCACACCATGGAGGGCGGAATCGCAGCCATGGAAAACGCTGCTGGCCCTGCGTGCGCGGCCGACGGCCGTCATCTGCTCGAACGACATGACAGCAATCGGAGCGATGCGCCAAGGTTATGACCAGGGCGTGCGCATTCCGCGGGACTTTCCGTGATCGGCTTCGACGATATTCGGCTCGCCCAGTTCGTGACTCCACCGCTGACCACGGTAAGAATGTCGCAAATCGAAATCGCCCGGCTGGCTTTCGGGCCCTACTGACGGAAGTGCAGCGCAAGACGCCGTCGCCTACGCGGCAGCGAATACACCCTGAAGACGGTCCTCGTCTTGCGCGATTCAACCGCGCTGGCGCCGCAAGCCGGCGGGCGAGAGAAGACGAGCGGCGTCGAAGTGAAAGGGCGAAAGAGCTCGGCTAATCGCGCGTGTGACGACCCGGAATTCTGATTGACAGCGAACTTTAAGTTTGGGTAGGGTTTTTGGCTTTCGAGAAAACGTTTGCTCGAAATGCGTTTCAGTGGTGCCACAGGCTTACCATGTTATTGGCCCGACTACGCGAAGAGGTTCTGGAAGCCAACCTGGAACTGGTCCGCAAGGGTCTGGTGCTGTACACGTTTGGCAACGCCAGCGGCATCGACCGGGAGCAAGGACTGGTCGCGATCAAGCCGAGCGGCGTCCCGTACGAGAAACTAAAGCCCGGCGACATGGTTATCACCGACCTCGAAGGGGCGATTGTCGATGGCGATCTGCGGCCGTCTTCGGACTTGGCCACTCACGTTCTGCTGTACCGGTATTTTCCGGCGATTGGCGGCGTGGCTCACACGCACTCGGAGTTTGCTACTTCCTGGGCGCAGGCCGGCAAACCGATTCCTTGCTTGGGAACAACGCACGCCGATTATTTTCACGGGCCGGTGCCCGTCACCGAACATCTCAGCGCGAGCGAGATCGACTCGGATTACGAGAAGAATACGGGCGAAGCGATCTGCCGGGCTTTTAAGAATGTGGATGCCGAAAGTATTCCGGCGGTTCTCGTCCGCGGACACGGACCGTTCTGCTGGGGCCCCGATGTTGCGGCCGCGGCGCATAACGCTGTCATCCTCGAATCCGTTGCCAGGATGGCGTTTTACACGATCGGACTCGAAGAGAACGCAGGGCCGCTTGCCGCGTCCTTTGCACGACAAGCACTTTCTGCGCAAGCACGGCAGCAAGGCCTACTATGGGCAAACAGCAGGGAAGAAGTAAGGACGTCCGGACGCGGACGTAGCGAACGAGCCGCTTCGGCTTTGTCAGTGGGGCGATGAATGGCTAGCGACAAGAAGAAGATGACGATGGGCCTGGTCGTGGGGAACCGCGGTTTTTTCCCGGGGCATCTGGCGGAGGTTGGCCGGAAAGAAATCATCCAGACGCTGCACCAGTGCGGCATGGACGTAGTCGCGCTCGAGCCCCATCAAAGCAAATACGGGGCGGTGGAAACTCACGAAGAGGCGAGGCGCTGCGCCGACTTGTTTCGCGCGAGTGGCGATAAGATCGACGGAATCATCGTGACGCTTCCGAATTTCGGCGACGAGCGAGCCATCGCCGACACGATTCGCCTGGCGAATCTTCGCGTGCCCGTGCTGGTTCAGGCGACGCCCGACACTCCTTCGAAGATGACGATCAGCCACCGGCGCGACAGTTTTTGCGGCAAGATGTCGGCCTGCAACAACCTGAGTCAGTACGGCATCCCGTATTCGCTAACCACGTTGCACACCGTTGGTCCGGCCACGGAGGAATTCAGGCAGGATCTTTTGTCGTTTGCGGCCACGTGCCGCGTGGTGAAGGGCCTGAAGAATCTTCGGATCGGCGCTCTCGGCGCGCGTCCCACGGCTTTCAACACCGTGCGCTACAGCGAAAAGATATTGGAATCGCAGGGAATTTCCGTCGAGACGCTGGATCTTTCGGAAGTGCTGGGCCGCATCAGCCGCATGAAGGACGACGATCCCGCCGCGCAGGCCAAGCTCCAGGCCATTCACAAGTACGTGACCACCGCGGACGTTCCCGCATCGGCGCTGCTGAAGATGGCCAAGCTGGGCGCCGTAATCGATCAATGGATGAAGCAGACCGAGGTCTCGATCAGCGCCATCCAGTGCTGGACGTCGCTCGAAGAAAACTTCGGCGTGGTGCCGTGCACGGTGATGAGCATGATGAGCGACGATCTGATGTCGAGCGCGTGCGAAGTGGATATTTGCGGCGTCCTCGGCATGCATGCGTTGCGGCTCGCGTCGGAAACGCCGAGCGCGCTGCTCGATTGGAACAACAACTACGGCGACAATCCCAACAAGGCCGTCTGCTTTCACTGCAGCAACCTGCCGAAGCATTTCTTCAAGAACGTGAAAATGGATTTTCAGGAGATCATCGCCGGAACCGTCGGCAAGGAAAACACGTTCGGCACGTGCGTGGGGCAGGTGAAAGCCGGCGCGATGACGTACGTGCGATTCTCCACCGACGATACGGCCGGGCACATGCGCGGATACGTGGGCAGCGGCAATTTCACCGATGATCCGCTGGAAACGTTTGGCGGCGCGGGAGTGGTGGAGATTCCGCGGATGCAGAAGCTGCTGCACTACATCTGCGAAAACGGTTTCGAACATCACGTGGCCGCGAATTTCTCGACGGTTGCCCCCGCCGTACACGAAGCCGCGGTGCGCTATCTCGGCTGGGACATGTACTGGCACGATCACGAAGCCTGCTAGCGCGGAGCGCAATCCTCGATGGCCATCGTAGCCGGAGTCGATTTCGGAACCCTCAGCGTGCGCGTGTCGATCGTCGACAGCGCAAAAGGA
The DNA here is from genome assembly GCA_963788345.1 of uncultured Acidobacteriota bacterium. Taxonomy (GTDB): domain Bacteria; phylum Acidobacteriota; class Terriglobia; order Acidiferrales; family UBA7541; genus Palsa-295. Next base: position 47,747 of record CAWBGW010000077.1, read on the forward strand.
ATGCTCGGCTCCGCCGTCGCCGAGTACCCGCTGCACCGCAAGCGCGAAGATCCCGAGTACGCCACGCAGTCGCACGACGACCACATGCGCGCGCTCGCGGCGGCGACGCGCGAAGCCCTCAAGTCCGCGGGCGTAGCCGGCGACAAGATCGAGGCGATCGCGCTCGATACCACCGGCTCGTCGGTGATTCCCGTGGGCGCGGGAATGGTTCCGCTCGACGAGTACTACCTCTGGTGCGATCACCGCGCAAAATCCGAAGCCGCTGAAATCACGGAACTCGCGCACCGCGAAAAACTGGAAGCGATCGAATGGTGCGGCGGAATTTATTCGTCGGAATGGGGATGGGCGAAGCTCCTGCACTGGCTGCGCCACAATCCGGCGAAGCGCGCGCAGTTCGCCAGCGCCTTCGAGCACTGCGACATGGTGGCGGCAACGCTCTGCGGCGTCACGGACCCGGCGAAGGCCAAGCGCAGCGTCTGCGCGATGGGCCACAAGTGGCTGTGGCATCCCGATCTCGGCGGCCTTCCGCCCGAGAAATTCCTCGTCAAGCTGGATCCTCTTCTTGCGGGTGTGCGCGAGAAGCTTCAGGGCACGTACGAAACTTCCGACAAGATCGCCGGAACGCTTTCGCCTTTCTGGGCCGAAAAACTTGGATTGAAGGCGGGGATTCCGATTCCGGTCGGCGCGTTTGACGCGCACTGGGATGCGATTGGCGCCGGCACTCAGGAAAAAGACATCGCCAACGTCATCGGCACTTCCACGTGCATCATCGGAATCTCGCGGCAAACGCAGCTCGTGCCCGGCGTCTGCGGCGTGGTGAAGGGAAGCGTCCATCCGGGCTACACGGGCATCGAAGCGGGGCTTTCCGCGACGGGCGACATCTTCAACGCGATCGCGACGCGCGCGAACACCACCGTTTCCGAATTGAGCCAGGGCCTCGAAGCCTATCGCGCGGGCCAAACCGGTTTGCTGCGAATGACGTGGGACAATGGCGATCGCACCGTGCTGGTCAACGCGAATCTGCGCGGCATGACGCTCGGCTGGAACTTGCAGCACACCGCGAAAGACGAGCTGTTCGCCGCGATCGAGGGCACGGCGTTCCACACGCGCGTGATTCTGGATCGCATGGCCGAACACGGCACGAAAATCGAGCGCGTCATCAATGCCGGCGGCATTCCGCAGACCAATACCGCGCTGAATCAAATCTACGCGAACGTCCTGGGCCGCCCGGTGCTGGTGCCGAGCCGCAAAGTGACGAGCCTGGGCTCCGCGATTTTCGCGTTTCTCGCCGCGGGAACATTCCGCACGATTGAAGAGGCTCAGCGCCAGATTTGCCCGCCTCACACGGTTTACAAACCCGACCCTGAGTCGCAGCGCGTGTACGATCAACTTTACCCGCTGTATAAGCGGCTCTACTTCGATTTCGGCCAGCCCTCCGCAGGTGCCACAGATGGACGCGGTGGATTTGGCGACGTCCTTCCCACGTTGCTGAAAGTCGCTAAGTCCCAAACCATCCCCGAAAGGGCCGGAGTCCGTGACTAATGTTTGCCGCGACTCCGGGATTTCCGGTGTAAATCGCTGAGTGCGCCATCAGGGTCACCGCCGGCCGGTGATTCTGTCTGCCCGCGACCTGGTAGTGTCCTAATTTGAAGTTCTTACTTATTGATTGCGGCATTCAACGTGCTCCGAATCCACTCCGAAACGTTTGTTTTGCGGCCTTCGCCGCTCCCACTATCAGCTTGAAATCCTCCGCGCTGAAACGCACTGGCACAATGCGCCCCTTTGCCGTGCCCTTCGGGAATCTCGGACGCCCCACCTTACGTTTCTTCGTTTGCTGTTCCACGGTCTCTAAACTCCTGAACGATTGCCGCTCGCACGGCGAGTAATGGTGACGTGATCGGCCCAAGGTGAAGCACTGTGACATGGCGAGGCTTCTTCGGGTTATCGGTTTCGTAGGCCCACGCATAGGCTCGTGGAGCTTTCGGATGGCCGATTAGCTCGAATACTTCAACGATTCCTTCCCAAACAGTCTTGCCTTGAAACGTCTCTTTGACAGGCACGCTTTCAACGTGCTTCGATTCGACACCGTGTAGATGCCGAATCACGTCCCGCAATTCTTCGATGTAGGTCACGCGCTGCCTCAACTAAATCGCCAACCGTCCAGAAATCCCGCTCGATTCCCGCTGCCATCGCGGGAGTGCAGCGCAGCGTATTGTGGCGCTTCACGAAATTGTAGTAGGCGAAGTGAAGGCGACTGCTGCCTCGAAGTTCTCGCGCTTCTTGCTGAATGCGTAGGTCAGCCGGGTCAATCGGCGCATGTGAAGGCGCGTTGTGCCGTTCAACCGTTCGACGTGGCTGGTAGACGCCATAGCCATATCCGGGAAGCCAGTGACGCGCTTCTTTTCCGTGATGACAATCTCCGGGGCGCTGAATCTCCGCTCAGGGACGATCGAATCGATCCGTGATATAGGTCTTGACGATCTGCGCGAAGTCCACATCCGCTCCGAAGGCTTGTCTCTATCGCGTCCACGTAGGCTCGGAGAGCATCGCTCGAAATCTGAACGCGATTCGTGAGCCGCGAGGCAACGTCCGTAACAAAGGCATTTGCCGTCGCTGGATCGCGCTTCCCGCACTTTGAACGAGGGAACCAGCTTCGTATCGGGGTCAATCGCGCAGAACGTCCAAACGTCGCCCAGTTCTCGGGTCATCGTCTGGTCGCACATGGCGTTCTTTCTTGCCGATGAATCCCCATATTTCATCGAACTGCAGTTGCCGGCAGGAAAGATTCCGCATCTTGCGGTCTAGCAGCGCCGCGCAGCCCTTGCCCGACGCGCACGCCAAGCCGCATGATCGTGTCGCGGTGAACGCCCGTAATGCGCTCGATCTGCCGAATGCCAGAGCCTTCTGCCAGTGCGCTGATGATTGCCACTTGCTTGTCGATCGGTAGGACGTTTGCCATTTGCGCTCTCCCTATGGCAATAACTGTATTACAATAATTAGCACTTGTCAAGAGTATTTTGTGTTACAGTATCTTTGTCATGGATAACGAACTCGCATCCATTGTCGAGCGGCTCAAAGCAATTGAGAAAATACTCTCCGATTATATAGAAACCATACGCTCCGCA